>DASXOJ010000192.1:0-20194 GCA_036494465.1 Pseudonocardiaceae bacterium | reverse complement strand
TTCGGCCGCAGGAACCAGACCTCGTCCAGCAACGACCGCACCTCGTGCCACGGCGGGGTGTCCAGCAGCAGGTAGTTGCCCTCGGTGATGACCAGCGGCACCTCGGCGGGCACCGGCACCGCGCTGCCGATCGGCTCCTCGATCTCCCTGCGGAACTCCGGCGCGTACACGGTGTCCGGTCCGGCCGCGCGCAGCCTGCGCAGCAGCGCGACGTACCCGGCCGCGTCGAAGGTGTCCGGGGCGCCCTTGCGCTCGGCCCGCCCGAGCCGGACCAGTTCGGTGCCTGCGAAGTGGAAGCCGTCCATGCCGACCACGACCGCGCGCCCGTCCAGCGCGCTCACCAATTTCGCCGCCAACGTCGACTTGCCCGCGCCGGGTGCCCCGGTGATCCCGAGGATCCGCCGCTGCGGCCCCGCTGCCAACCGTGTCGCCACGCCGACCAAGTCCGCGCTCGGCCAGTCTTTCTGGCCCATCATCACCGCAACTCCGCGAGCCAGGCGCGCGCACCAGGCTTGGAGACCCGCAGTGCCGCGATCCGGTTGGCCGCGTCCACCAGTTCCGGCAGGTCCTCCTCGACCGGCACCTGGGCGAGTTCGGCGATGCGCAGCGCCAGCGCGCCGTGCCACACATCGCCCGCGGCCAGGGTGTCCCTGGCCGGTACCTGCGGTGGGCTGATCGAGCCGCTGACCGTGCGCCCCTCCTGGGTGCGCACCGACCAGCGCACCGGGCCGGACCCGTTGGTCCTGATCACCACCGGCACACCGAGTTCGTGCACGGCTCGCTCGGTCGCGCGCTGGCCGGACCGGCCGAGCCGGAAATCCGCCGAGCACGCGCACACGTCGACCAACGGAAGCAGTTGGGAGAGCACGGGTTTGTCGCTGCCCGCATCCAGGATCACCGGGATGTCCCTGCCGCGCGCGGCCCTGGCCGCGGCCACCGCCAGCGCGGGATAGTGCCCGTCGACGAGCAGGGCACCCGCCCCGGCCAGCAGGGTCGGCCAGGAGGGCTGGGTGAGCAGGTCGGGCATGCCTGCCGCGTTGTGCGCGACCACGACCCGTTCGCCGTCGCCCGCGCGCACCGCGACCGAGGACACCGGTGGCGGGCCGGGGAAGGTGGACAGCGCGTCGAACACGCGCACCTGGTGCTCGCGCAGGTCGTCGCGGACGATGTCGGCCAGCGGGTGCGCGCCGAGCGCGGTCAGCAGCCTTGCCGTGCCGCCGAGCGCGGCGACGGTGACCGCCGCGTTGGTGGCCGGTCCGCCCGCGACCAGCTCGACCGATTCGGATTGCATCTTCTGCCCCGGTTCTGGCAACTCGCGTACGCGTTGTACCAGGTCAACCGTGCACAGGCCGACCGCAAGCACGGTCGGCCCGATTCCTGCCTTGCCGCCCGTCGCCCGCTCCTCAACCTCGATGCCGCTGCCGAACCGCGATTATGTCGGTGCGGTGCATTACCTTCAGTGCCTGCCCCGCGTGCCGAGCACCTTTCAGGTGATCAACAGCCTAGTCTCGACGACGAGGGGCAGAGATCTTGTTGGCGGGCCATCGACCGGGTGAACCCTTCTTGGTTGGCGGAATCCGGGCCTGGTCGATAGTCTCGGCAAGCGTTTGCGCAAACGCTTGCCGCCACCATTGGAGTGACATGATAACGATGCGTGATGTCGCCGATCTGGCTGGCGTCTCCATCACCACGGTCTCGCACGTGGTCAATGGCACCCGCGCGGTGGCGCCGAGCACCAAGTCCCGGGTGCTCGCCGCGGTCGCGGAAACCGGCTACACCGGCGACGCCATCGCACGTTCGCTGGTCACCGGCGGCACCCGCTCACTCGGCCTGGCCCTGCCGCTCGGCAACAACCCGCACTTCGCCGAACTGACCGGCGCCATCGAAGCTGCCGCCACCGCGGCAGGCTACGCCTTGATCCTGGCCGACACGCACGACGACGGCGACGCGGAGGCTGCCGCGATCCGGGTGCTGCGCTCCCGCCGGGTGGACGGCGTGCTGCTCACCCCGTCCGCCCACGCCCCCGCGATCGTGCTGCCCGAACTGCGCAAGCTGGGCGTGCCCGTCGTGCTCGTCGACCGGGTACCCGAACACACCGGTGTCGACCAGGTCGGCCCGGAGAACGTGCAGGCGACCTCCGACCTGGTGCGGCACCTCGGCGAACTCGGCCACCGCAGGATCGCGATGATCAGCGGCCCACAGTCGGTGAGCACCTCCGCCGAACGCGTGCTCGGCTATCGGCTCGGCCTCGGCCGCGCCAAGCTGGTCTGGGACCAGGCGCTGGTCCGCTCGGTCGCCCCTGGCGAAGCAGGCGCCGCGCTCGTCGAGCTGCTCGACGGCCCGGACGCGCCCACCGCCGTCGTCGCGGGCGACAACACCGCGCTCGTCGAGGTGTTGCGGGTGGCCAGGGAACGCGGCCTGACGATCGGCAAGGACCTGGCGATCGTCGCGCACGACGACGCAGACTGGACCGCGCTGGTCGACCCGGCGATCACCACCACCGCGCAACCCGTCGCCGAGATCGGCAGGACCGCGGTGCGGATGCTGCTGGAGCGGATCGCCAACTCGAAGAAGGAACCGGAAACCGTGCGGATCCCGCCGATCCTCATGCACCGCCAGTCCTGCGGCTGCCGTTAACTCCTCGGCAGCCCGTTGAGTTGCCGCACCAGATAACCGGCCAACCTGGTCGCGTCCGTCGCGCCGTTGTCCTGGCCGCTGGTCGAGTAGACGAACACGTCCTCGGTGCCGACCCGGACCGCTTCCAGCGTGCTGCCGTTCTTCCAGTCCGGATCGGTCAGCGTGATCGCGTAGCCGCCGTCGCCGAGGCCACTCGTGGCGTGCTCGGCGACCTTCACCTTCGAGTGCGTCGCCGGGTCGGGGTAGCTCGGGCAGAGCTTGGCCAGCTTGCCGACCGCGTCCAGTTGCGCCGAGGCGCCGTTGTCCGAGTAGGCGAAGACCTGCTGGTCCTGCTCGGTGTTGGTGGTGGCGTCCAGATACGCGGCCTGCGCGAAGGAGATCGAGGCTTTCCCCGGGTTCATGCCGGTGACGGTGAACCAGCCGGTGCCACCCAGCAGCGTGCAGTCCGGCTTCGGCGACGCGGGCGTGGTCTGCGTGCCGAACGCCTCGTGCGAATCGGCGGTGCTCGCGGCCACCGGCGCGTACCCGGCCGCGAAGAACGACTTCGGCGCGAGCAAACCTTTCAGCTGCGTACCGGTCGGCAAATTCGCGGCGGGCAGTGGCGCGGCTGTCGTCGAGTGGGCGCCGTTGTCCGGCGCCGCGCTCGATCCGCTCGTGCAACCGATGACAGTCAACGGAAACACGGCTGCGAGCACAGCGGCAACGGGCAGCGATAAGCGCATGGTTCAGGGTCACTTTGCGGTCGGAAGGTCGCGGTCGACGACGTTGCCGGACCGCGCGGACTCGGCGTTACCCTAGCCCGTCCGATCACGGCCGATGTGGCCTCGGTGCCCGGTTTCCCTCCAGTCGCGCGGCCGCTTCCAGCAGCATCCAGGCGCCCACCTGGACGGAAAGATCGCGTTCCGGCAGGTGCCCCTCGGCCTTGGGTCGATACCGGGGCAGCACAGCGGGTTTGGTCCAGTCCGGGCCGAACAGCGGACCGCCGGGCGCGATGGCCCGGTTGCGCCACGCCGCCTCCGCCGACGCGAACACCAGATCGCCGGCGAGCGCCGCCGGTTCGGCCAGTTCCGGATCGATGTCCGGCAACGCCGACGCGGCCAGCGCGAGGTAGCGGGCCAGGATCCCGCCGAACAGTCCGCCGTCGCCGCCGCCCTGCCCCCGGATCACCAGCGTGCCGCTCGGCCCGTCCGGCACGGTGACCCGCCGCGCGACCGCGTCGATGGTGCGCGCCGCGCGCGCCGCCCAGTCGCTGCCCGGTCCGTCGCGTTGGGCCAGCTCGACGCAGGCGCCCAGGAACACCCCCTGGCAGTAGCTGTAGATGGTTTTCTCGACGTCGCGAATTTCCCCGTCCGGGTCGACGTGCAGACCGTCCCAGACCAGACCTGTTTCCGCGTCGAGCAGATTGTCCTCGATCCAGTCCACAGTGGACCGAGCGCGCTGCCGGTCGGTACGCTCACCGGCCCCCGGTACGTCCATATCAGACAGTCGAGCGAGCAGGATCGCCGCCGGACCGTTGGCGGGCACGTTCTTGAAGTCGACCCCGATCCGCCACCAGATCCCGCCCCCGGAATGGTCCGTCCACCCCGACCGCAACCGTGCCGCGATCTCAACCAGCGCGGGCGCGTTCGACACGATCCCCGCGCGATGTGCCCGCGCCAGCGCCAAACCCAGCCAGGCGACATCGTCGTAGAACGGGTTGAGCCAGTTGCCCAGGTTGCGCCGGTGGATCCCGTTCGCCACCCGCTGCACACTCTCCACCCGGGACGCCTTCGGCTCTCGTTGCACGGCGTCGACGAGGCAGTCCAACAGGTGCGCCTGCCACCAGTAGTCCCAGTGCCCGAAACAGCGTTGGTCGGTCGAGGAGGGCCAGCCGACCACACCGAGCAGCGTGCCCGGCAGCGCCCAGAGCCGACGCAGGTGGCGGGCGTACATGGCCCGCTCGGCCACTGCCGCCCGCGCCGCCCACAGCGCCGGGCTGCTGCGCCGGGTGTCCTGCTCGGTCACCAGTCCATAGTGGCTGCTGAATCGTTTCCGAGGTACCGCTGAAAGCGGCTCGATCACCAAGCCGTGTTCAGATCCGCGTGCTGCCTCACCCATGCGTGCATGACGATGCCCGCCGCGACACCCGCGTTGATCGACCGCGTCGACCCGAACTGCGCGATCGACACCACCAGCCCGGCGCCCTCCTTCGCGGCAGGCGAAAGCCCGGGACCCTCCTGTCCGAACAGCAGCAGGCACCGCCTCGGTAGCGCCGTCGTCTCGATCCGCACCGACCCCGGTGTGTTGTCCACCGCCACCACGGTCAGCTCGTGCTCGGTGGCGTAGTCCGCGAGCGTCGCGAAATCGGGTTGGTGGAACACATGCTGATAACGATCGGTCACCATCGCCCCGCGCCGGTTCCACTGCTTGCGCCCGACGATGTGCACGGCCCGCGCGCCGAACGCGTTTGCGGTGCGCACCACCGTGCCGATGTTCGCGTCGTGCTGGAAGTTCTCGATGGCGACGTGAAAATCGTGCCGCCGGGTATCCAGTTCCTCGACGATCGCCTCGCGCCGCCAGTAGCGGAACGCGTCCACCACGTTGCGGCGATCACCGTCGGCCAGCAACTCCGTGTCGTAGCGCGGGTCGTCCGGCCGCTCACCCGGCCACGGACCCACCCCCACCGGCTCGCCGAACACCCACTCCGTCGGACCCGGTTCCTGCGTGTGCGTCACCCGGTAACCGTAATCCGGTACCTCAGCCGGCCATCTTGGTGAGGTGCTTGGACTGGCCGTCGCGGTTGCGCAACAGGGCGAACCCGATCCACGACCCCAGCACCAGCAGCCCGGCGATGATCTGCACCAGGTGCACGTCGTTGGTCGGGTAGAGGATTCCGGTGATGTAGGTGTCGATGAACCCGCCGTTGAGCTGCGGCAACCCGCCCTGCTGGCGGAAGTAGTTCTCCGCGAGGGTCAGCGGGCAGTTCGCCCATGGGAACACCAGCGTGATCACGGCCCAGCAGATGAACAGTCCGTGCGTCACGATGGTCCACCGCCACCGCCACGCCAGGAAGCCACCGAAAACGATGTAGCCCATCACCAGGTAGTGCACTGCCACCGTGATGTCGTCGAGCAATCGGAAGACCATGGCTACCTCCCCACATCAGGCTAGAACCCCGGCTCCGATTGAGCGACCACCAGTTATGGCGATGATCCTCACCCGTGACCTGGGAACTAATTCCCACCCAATGTGGTTGGCCAACCAGTCGCGCCCCGCCCGCGCAGCTGAAATTCACCCGCGACCGGTGCTGTTCATGCCCGGTTCAGAGGCCGAGGTCGTCGAGGTCGAGCAGGTAGCGGTAGGGGAGGCCGGCCGCTTCGATGGCTTCGCGGGCGCCGGTGCCGCGGTCCACGACGGTGGCCACGCCGACCACGGTCGCGCCCGCTTCGCGGAGGGCTTCGACGGCGGTCAGCACGCTGCCGCCGGTGGTCGAGGTGTCTTCGACGGCGAGCACGGGCTGGCCGCTCACTTCGATGCCTTCGATGCGGCGCTGCATGCCGTGGTCCTTCTGCGCCTTGCGCACTACGAACGCGTCGAGCACCTCGCCTGCCGCCGATGCGGCGTGCATCATCGCGCAGGCGACGGGGTCGGCGCCGAGGGTGAGGCCGCCCGCGGCGACGTAGTGCCAGTCGGTGGTGAGCTGGCGCAGCAGGGTGCCGATCAGCGGAGCGGCGGCGTGGTGCAGGGTCGCGCGGCGAAGGTCGACGTAGTAGTCGGCTTCCTTGCCCGAGGAGAGGGTGACTTTGCCGTGCACGACCGCGAGTTCGCTCACCAGGCGGGCGAGTTCGGATTTCGCGGTTTGATCGAGGCGGACGCCGCTCGGCGTATTGGTTGGCACGGGCCGATAGCTTGGCACGTCAGGCGGCGCTGGTCAGCCCGGCAGGCCGGTTCGTCGCCAAAAACACGTTGGACTCAGGTTCGGCGCTGGCCGCCGGTGAGTTTGCGCAACACGCTGCGCGGCACGAGTTTGGCGAGGCCGACGACGGCTTTGTAGTGCGCGCCGGGGACCGAGATGACGCGGCCGCGGTGCAGGTCGGCGAGGCAGTCGGCGACGACACGGTCGGCATCGAGCCAGAACGCGGGTGGCGCGAGCGGAACGGTGATGTTGGCGCGTTCGTGGAATTCGGTCCTGGTGTAGCCGGGGCACAGCGCGAGGGCGCGCACGCCGGTGCCCTCCAGCGATGCGGCGATGCCTTCGGTGAACGAGGTGACCCACGATTTGCTGGCGGTGTAGGTGGAGCCGCGACCGGGCAGGAAGCCTGCGACGCTGGACACGTTGATGACCGCGCCCTGGTCCCGGTCGATCATGCCGGGCAGGACCGCCCTGGTCAGCAGGAGCACGCTGGTCACGTTGACGTCGAGCTGGGCTTGCAGGTCGGCGACGCCCGCGTTCCAGAATTCGCCGGACACCGCGAAGCCCGCGTTGTTGACAAGCAGGTCGATGGGCCGGTCCTGGTCGGTGAGCCGCGCTTCGACGAGTGCCCGCCCACGATCGTCGGCGAGGTCGGCGGGGAGGGTTTCGACGTCGATGCCGCGTTGTTCGTGCAGTTGGGCGCCGAGCGCGTCGAGCCGGTCGGTGGTCCTGGCGACGAGCACGAGGTCGTAGCCGTCGGCGGCGAGCTTGCGGGCGAACGCGGCACCGATGCCTGCGGTCGCGCCGGTGACGAGCGCGGTGGGCATGGACCAACGCTAGAGCGTTGGCGGTGCGTAATCGCTGGGGCGTCAGTTGCCGGAGGTTTTGCCCGGGTGGGAGTGCGCGCCGGGGCCGACGTCGAGCGGGTCGACGACGTCTGCGAGTTCGCCGAGGTCGCGCAGGAGGCGTTCCAGGCGGGCGGGGCTGGAGTGCGGCGGGGCGGCGGCGAGGACCCAGTCCTCTTCCAGCCAGAGCACAGTCACGTCGCCGCCGATCTCCTCGGCCGCGTCGACCATGTCGGGGGTGATCAGCGCGCGGGCGGCGGCGAGGTCGGAGACGAACGCGTAGCGCGGACCGACCGGGCCGAGCAGGTCGGGCATTTGTTCGCGCTGGAACGGGACGCTGGGCAGCCACAGTTCGATCAGCACGCCGATGGGCCTGCGGCATTGCACGCCGACCAACACGGAATTGATCTTTCCGCCGGTTTCGTGGTCGGCGACGTGGACTTTGCGCCTGCCGTCCGCGGTGAAGGTGGATCCGGTGACGACATCGCGGGCGGTGCCGGTGCCGTAGTAGGCGATGGTGCCGCCGTGCCAGTTGGTCGTCAGCACATGATCGGTTTCGGTGAACTGCCAGCCGCGCAGCGCGGCCCACCTGCGGCGTTCACGGTTGCGCGCGGTGCGTTTCGCCCGGTCACCGGCGAGCAGCGTGAACCCTCCGGCCAGCGCGACGGCCGCGATGGCGAAGAAGATCCACGGCGAGATGCTGCTCACGCCATGAGGGTAGCGGTGAATGGGTTCAGGGCGAAGATCAATTTCGGGTCAGTTCCGCGACGGGAACCAACTCGTGATGTGGTACGGACCATTTGCCCGGGGCACACCGGCCGAATGGAGGTAGCGAAGATCACCCCAATTAATGCGAAAGATGTTTATGTTTACCGTCTGAATAGATTGCGCGTAACGATATGCGGCACTGCGCCACCACGACAGGTCCGATCAGGCGATGCTGATGGTCCCGCGTGGTGACGCAGAGTTGATCAATGCCACTGACCAGTGAATACGTCAGCCCTTGAGCACGATCAGGGCCGTGTTGTCGTCCAGCACGTCGACCTTCACCGTGTCGCCGTCCTGGATCTCGCCGGCCAGCAGGCTCTTCGCGAGCTGGTCCCCGATCGCCGAGGACACCAGCCTCCGCAGCGGCCGTGCCCCGTACACCGGGTCGAAACCGTTGATCGCCAGCCAGTCCCGCGCCGCCGCCGTGACCTCCAGGGTCAGCCTGCGCTGGGTGAGCCGCTTGGCCAGCCTGCCGACCTGGATGTCCACGATCGACGTCAGCTCGGCGGTGGTCAGCGCGTGGAAGACCACGATGTCGTCGAGCCGGTTCAGGAACTCCGGCTTGAAGTGCCGCTGCACCTGCTCCAGCACGGCGTCCTTGCGCTGCCGGTCGTCGAACTTCGGGTCCGCGATGATCTGCGAACCGATGTTGGACGTGAGGATCAGGATCGTGTTGCGGAAATCGACAGTGCGGCCCTGACCGTCGGTCAGCCTGCCGTCGTCGAGCACCTGCAACAACACGTCGAACACGTCCGGGTGCGCCTTCTCGACCTCGTCGAGCAGCACCACCGAGTACGGCCTGCGGCGCACCGACTCGGTCAGCTGACCGCCCTGGTCGTAGCCGACGTACCCGGGCGGGGCGCCGACCAGCCGGGCGACCGAGTGCTTCTCCCCGTACTCGCTCATGTCGATCCGGATCATCGCCCGCTCGTCCTCGAACAGGAACGTGGCGAGCGCCTTGGCCAACTCTGTCTTGCCGACCCCGGTCGGGCCAAGGAACAGAAACGAACCCGTCGGACGGTCCGGGTCGGCGACCCCGGCCCTGGTGCGGCGCACCGCGTCGGACACCACGCGCACGGCCTCGGCCTGGCCGACCACGAGGGCGCCCAGTTCGTCCTCCATGCGCAGCAGCTTGGCCGTCTCGCCCTCCAGCAGCCTGCCCGCCGGAATGCCGGTCCACGCGGACACGACGTCGGCGACGTCGTCCGGTCCGACCTCTTCCTTGAGCATGACCTCGCCACCGCCGGCGAGACCGGAGGATTCGGTCTTGGCCGCGAGTTCCTTCTCCAGCGCGGGAATCCGGCCATAGCGGAGCTCGGCGGTGCGGCCGAGGTTGCCGTCGCGCTCGGCCCGCTCGGCTTCGCCGCGCAGCGCCTCCAGTTGCTCCTTGACCTCGCGCACGCCCTCGATCGCGGACTTCTCGTTCTGCCAGCGCACTGTCAGCGCCGAGAGTCCTTCCTTCTTCTCCGCGAGTTCGGCCCGCAGCGCGCTCAGCCTGGTCGCGGAAGCCGGGTCGGTTTCCTTGGCCAGCGCCATCTCCTCGATCTCGAGGCGCCGCACCGCGCGTTCGACCTCGTCGATCTCGACCGGCCGGGAGTCGATCTCCATGCGCAGCCGGGACGCGGCCTCGTCGACCAGGTCGATCGCCTTGTCCGGCAGGAAACGCGCGGTGATGTAGCGGTCGGACAGGGTCGCGGCAGCGACCAGCGCGGCGTCGGTGATCCGGACACCGTGGTGCACCTCGTAGCGGTCCTTGAGGCCACGCAGGATGCCGATGGTGTCCTCGACACTCGGCTCACCCACCATGACCTGCTGGAACCGGCGCTCCAGCGCGGCATCCTTCTCGATGTGCTCGCGGTACTCGTCCAGCGTGGTCGCGCCGACCATCCGCAGTTCGCCGCGGGCCAGCATCGGCTTGATCATGTTGCCCGCGTCCATCGCGCCCTCGCCGGTCGCGCCGGCGCCGACGATGGTGTGCAACTCGTCGATGAAGGTGATCACCTGACCGTCGGAGGAGGTGATCTCCTTGAGGACGGCCTTCAGCCGCTCCTCGAACTCGCCGCGGTACTTGGCGCCCGCGACCATCGAACCCAGGTCCAGCGAGACGACCTTCTTGCCGCGCAACGATTCCGGCACGTCACCCGCGATGACGCGCTGGGCAAGGCCCTCCACGATCGCGGTCTTGCCGACGCCCGGTTCGCCGATCAGCACCGGGTTGTTCTTGGTACGCCGGGACAGCACCTGGACCACGCGGCGGATCTCCGCGTCGCGGCCGATCACCGGGTCCAGTTCGCCCTTGCGGGCGCGGTCGGTCAGGTCGACGCCGTACTTCTCCAGCGCCTGGTAGGTGCTCTCCGGGTCCGGCGTGGTCACCCGCGCGGAGCCGCGCACCTTGGTGAACGCGTCGCGTAGCGCCTCCTCGCTCGCGCCGTGCCTGCGCAGCAGGTCGGCGACCGGTCCGCCCTCGGCGGCCAGACCGGCCAGCAGGTGCTCGGTGGAGACGTACTCGTCGCCCATCTCGGTGGCCAGCCGCTGCGCGTGGGTCAGCGAGCGGACCGCGGGCGGCGAGAACTGCGGCGCGGACACGGTCGCCCCAGTCGCCGACGGCAGGGCGTGGGAGAGCCGCTCCAGGTCGGCGCGGATCGCGGCCGGGTCGGCCCCGACCGCCGTCAGCAGCGGCACGGTCAGACCGTCCGCCTGGGCCAGCAGCGCACCGAACAGATGCACCGGCCCGACATCCGGGTTGCCGGCAACCGTTGCGGCCTGCACCGCCGACGAGATCACCTGCTGTGTCTTTGTCGTCGGATTGAAAGCGTCCATCCCTCACCCTCAGTGTCGAAACCCTCGTTGAACTCCAAGCTCGTCTATCCAGACAACGTCACCAAAGTTGAGTCTGTTCCGCTCAACCCTGGAAATCTTCGATCCGCCTGCAACGCCCTGGTCGGCGGCACCGTCCTGAAGACATGCGCGCCTCGTTGGCCGGTTTGGCCGCGCTACTCGTGCTGCCCGGCTGCGGTAGGGCGGCGACCGCCGCGCCGCCGCCCGGTCCGCCGAAGTATGTCGCGACGAGCTGCCCCGCGCCTGGTCCGGCGCCGTCGAACCAGCCGTACGCCACCGCGATCGGGCCATTCGGCGGCGCGGGCGGGGCGATTCCGGACGGATTCCAGCCGAGCTGGGTACTGGCCTGCCCGATCGAGCAGCGGTACCTGCCGGGCCAGGGCAGCTGGCAGGTCCAGGTCAGCGAGCGGGCCGAGCTCACCACGCGCCAGGCGGACGCGCTGCTCGCGGTGCTGCGCACGCCGTCCGAACCGTCGAGCACCGACCAGGTCTGCGCCGCCGTGCACGGCCCGATGATGCTCGGGCCCTACTACGCGCTGGTCGACCGGCACGGCACCGCGCTCGAACCGGCGCTGCCGACCGACGCCTGCGGCGAGGTCGATCCCGACGTGGCCAAGGCGCTGCACGATCTGCCGTACCGGGAGCTCTCCATACGTCCTGAGGCGCCCGTCAGCTGAACCCTGTGGATGGTCGTCGGCGAGTGTGGACAAGTGGGGTGTTGGCAAGTGCATCGCTTCGGCCTGCGGACCTGGCGATCACCGGCCAAGTTGTCCACAGGTGGCGCGAGTTGTGCACAAACCCCAGGACGGTTGTCCACAAGGTTGCGCACAGTTGCCGTTAATGCCTCGCGCCCGAGATCGGGATGGGGCCGGTCGGGTCCTTTGGCAGGTGCCAGGGACGGTCGGTGCCCTTGGCGCGGAAGTAGTCGCCGCCCTTGGCGATCGGCTCGTCGGTGCCCCACGCGCGGGTGCGGTCCTCCGCCGGAATCAGGCGCGGGATGTGCTTGCGGCAGTGGATGTAGGCCTCGACGACGCTGATCTTCACCCAGCGTTGCGGGGTGCGGCCGCGTTCGTCGTCGACCGCGATCCCGGGGTGGTCGATGCGCATCCGCTCGTCCTCGACGATCGCGGCATGCCCGTTGACGTGCAGGCCGATCAGGTCGTGCACGAAATCCATCACCAGCACCCCGATGCTCGGGTTCTCGCTGATGTTGCCGAGGCTGGCCAGCACGCCGTTGCCCCGGTACTCGGGGTAGGCGATGGTGCGTTCGTCGATGACCTGGAGGAATCCGGCCGGTCCCGCGCGCAGCGAGCAGTCGCATTCGCCGGTCGCGTCGGAGGTGGCGATGAAGGCCATGTCCATCCGGCCGACGAACTCGATCATCTGCTCGTTGAGGTGGTCGAGCACCTGGTCGTCGTAGAACTTCTCGGCGCGCGCCGCGGTGCCGTAGGCGGCTTGGAGCAGGTGTTCGCCGCCCGAGCCGGGCAGTTCGCGATCGCCGCGCGCGGCCAGCGGGTCGTCTGGACCACCAACGTGATCTGTGTTGGAAATCACACTCGACGCGGGCTGGGTGTTTCGCTGTGCGATGTCGGAATGTGTCCGCATTGGCCGGCGAACACGCTGCGTGGTCTCGTCGGCTGGCGCGGTGTACCCGGACGGCGGTGCCTGCTCATCGGACTCGGCGAGTTCGAGCGTCAGCAGATCATCTCCGGCTGTCCCGGTTGGGGCAGGTAACGGAAAAGTCACGGCGTTCTGCTTACACGGTCAGCGAGATCATTGCGACTACCGGGCCGAAGGTTCGTCCATTGGGGGCAAGGCTGTTGAGCCGAACGTGACCGGGAACCACTCGAACGAGCGGTCAAGGCTGCCATTTCGGCTATGTCGAGCTACTGTCCTTCCGTCGGGGGACAGGACAGACCAACAGACGGCGTCTTGCCCGCGCCCCGGATGAAGGTAGAGACTTCGCCCCGACCATGACTGCGAACGCCGTAATCAACCCGATCCCACCTCAGCGAGGGCAAAGCACCCCACCTGCGGGCGCTTCCGCGGTCGTGCGGATCGTGCGGGAGAGCTGGGCACTGATCGAGGCGCAGCAGGACGACGTCTCGCAGTTCTTCTACGGCATGTTGTTCAGCCTCGCCCCGGGTACCCGCGAACTGTTCCCGATCAACATGCAGGTGCAGCGCAGCCGCATCATGCGCGCGATCGTGCACCTGGTGCAGATGATCGACCGGCCTGACGAGCTCATGCCCTTCCTGCGCCAGCTCGGCCGCGACCACCGCAAGTTCGGCGTCGTCGCCGCCCAGTACGAGTCGGTCGGAACGGCGCTACTCTCCGCGATCAAACGCTATTCCGGCAGCAACTGGACGCCCACCGTCGAGCGAGCCTGGGCCGAGGCGTACACGATCATGGCCCGCACCATGCTCGAAGCGGCGGCCGCCGACGAGGGCCCGGCCTGGTGGTCCGCCGAGGTGCTCGACGTCGACAGGATCAGCTGGGACCTGGCCACCGTGCGGGTACAACCCGACTACCCGGTGCCCTTCCAGGCCGGCCAGTACATGAGCGTGACCGCACCGCAGCGCGACAAGCTCTGGCGCTACCTGACCCCGGCAAACGCGCCGCGCGAGGACGGCACCATCGACTTCCACGTCCGCGCGGTCGAGGGCGGCTGGGTGTCGCGGGCGCTGGTCAACCACACCAACCTCGGCGACGTGTGGCGGCTCGGCCCGCCACTGGGCCGGATGACCGTTGACCGGGAATCCGGGGCCGACGTGCTGATGATCGCCGGCGGCACCGGGATCGCCACGATGACCTCGCTGATCGGGGACCTGGCTCAGTACGGGGAGAACCCGAGGGTGCACCTGTTCTACGGCGGGCGCACCGACGAGGACCTCTTCGCCCTCGACGATCTGCGCCACATGGCGAGCATCAACCCGTGGCTGACCGTGGTACCAGTGCTGGAGAACAACCCGAGTACGCGCAATGCGGAGCACGGCACGCTGGCCGACATCGTCACCAAGTACGGCGCCTGGGCCGACCGGGATGTGCTGGTCGCGGGGTCACCGGCGATGATCCGCTCCACGGTGTCGCGGATGCTGGTCGCGGGCACGCCGCTGGACCGGATCTCCTACGACCCGTTCACCATCGACTGAATCACCTGTTGCGGCGGCGCTCCGGGCGCCACACCACCAGCGCCGTCTCCGGCCGGCGGACCGGGACCAGGTCCCGGCGGTAGGAGGCGTGCACCGTGGCCGCGGCCGTTTCGGCGGCGACGTGCGCGGCGGCCACTTCCTCCATGAGCTCTTTGACCCGGCCGCGCAGCGCGTCGACCTCGTTCTCCAGGTCGATGATCCGCTTGATGCCCGCCAGGTTGACGCCGTCCTCCTGGGACAGGCGCTGCACCTCGCGCAGCACCGCGATGTCCCTGGCGGAGTAGCGCCGGCCACCGCCGGTGGCCCGGCCCGGGGTCACCAGGCCGAGCCGGTCGTAGCTGCGCAGGGTCTGCGCGTGCAGACCCGACAGTTGCGCGGCGACCGAGATGACGAACACCGGGGTGTCCTCATCGGCGCCGACCGGGAACGGTGATCGCGCGTTCGGGTTGATCATGACGTCGTCTCCCCGGCACCGAGCAAGGCATTCAGGTCAGACCTCGGGTCCTGCTCCGAGGTCGCGTCCGCGTAGGAGGCCAGGGCCGCCTTTGCCTTGTCGTCCAGCTTGGCAGGCACCGCGACCTGGAGGGTGACCAGCAGATCGCCGGTTTTGCCGTCGCGCTTGGCGATGCCCTTCTTGCGCGCCCGCAACGTCCGCCCGCTCGGGGTACCCGGCGCCACCTTCAGCGACACCTTCCCGTCCAGGGTCGGCACGGTCAGCGTGGTGCCCATGACCAACTCCGGGAAGGTCACCGGCACGGTGATGGTCAGGTCGTCACCGGTACGGCCGAAGAACGGGTGCGGGTTGACGTGCACCCGGACGAACAGGTCGCCGTTGGGTCCACCGTTGGTGCCCGGTTCGCCCTTGCCCGCGAGCCGGATCTTCTGCGCGTCGTTGACGCCGGACGGGATCCGCACCGTCATCGTCCTGATCTTGGTCGACGTGCCGCTGCCGTGGCATTCCGGGCAGGGGTCGTCGATCAGCCTGCCGGTGCCCCGGCAGTCCGCGCACGGCTCGCTGAACGCGAACGCGCCCTGACTGCGGGTGACCAGGCCGGCCCCGTTGCAGTTCGGACAGGTGCGCGGCGAGGTGCCCGGCTTGGCGCCGGACCCGTGACAAGTGTCGCAAGTGGACGGACTGGACAGTTGCAGCGGCACGGTCACCCCGCGCGCGGCCTCGGCGAAGTCGATCCGGATGTCCGTCTCGACATCCGAGCCGCGCCGTCCCCTGGTGGCGTTGCCCGCGCCCGCGCCGCCCCGCCGGTTGCCGAACAGGCCACCGAAGAGATCACCGAGACCGCCACCGCCACCGGCCGCACCCTGCTGGGTCGACTGACCGAACAGGTCGCCGAGGTCGAACCCGCCCGCGCCGGTGCTGCCCGGCGTGAAACCGCCGAACCCACCACCACCGCCGCCGCCCGGCCGGAACGCGCCAGAACCGAACAGGCTGCGCTGCTCGTCGTACTGCTTGCGCTTCGCCGCGTCGCCCAGCACCCCGTACGCCTCGGAGACCGCCTTGAACCGCGCCTCGGCCTTGGTGTCACCCGGGTTCGCGTCCGGGTGCAGTTCCCTGGCCAGCTTGCGGTACGCCTTCTTGATCTCGTCGGCCTGGGCATCGGAGGAGACGCCCAATTCGCGGTAGAAGTCCTTCTCGATCCAGTCCCTAGAGCTCACCGGACGTCCCCTCCTTTCGGCTCAGTGCTGGTCAATCCTGCGCTTCAGCAACGGAATCCGGTGCCGACGGACCCTCGTAGTCGGTGACCCCGACCAGCGCGGCCCGCACCACCCGATCGCCGAAGCGGTAACCGCGGCGCATCACCACGGACACCGTCGGACCGGCGACATCGGGCGACGTGTCGTGCTGGACGGCCTCGTGCACTGACGGGTCGAACGGCTCGTTCACCTCGCCGAACGCGGTCAGACCGGACCGCTGCAAAGTCGCAGCCAGCTTGTCCGCCACCGACTTGAACGTGCCGCCAAGATCGCCGTGCGCGTCCGCCCGCTCGATGTCGTCGAGCACCGAGAGCAGCTGGCCGACCAGCATCGCCTTGGCGTTGCTCGCGGCCACCTCCCGGTCGCGCTCGACGCGCTTGCGGTAGTTCGCGTACTCGGCGGTCAGCCGCTGGAGGTCCGCGGTGCGTTCCTCCAGCTGCTTGCGCACGTCGTCATCGCCCTCGGCGAAGTCCACCTCCGGGGCGCTGTCCTCAGCGCCCTCGGCGGCGTGCCGCCCGGCCGCCGACGACTCCTCGTCAGCGTCGTTGTCGACCTCGGGCGGACGTGCCTCACCGGTCTGCGGATCGATCCGCCGCCGGTCCCTGACCACCACGTGCGGCTGTTCCTCGCCGCCGTGCTCACTCATGACGTCTCCTCGTTGCGTGGACCCGGACGGACCTTGCGTCACTTGTCCTCGTCGACGATTTCGGCGTCGACAACGTCGTCCGCACCGCCGGATTCACCAGCGGGAGCACCGCCGGTCGCACCAGCGCCTGCCGCCGCGGATTCCGCGCCCGCGTTCGCGTACATGGCCGAGCCCATCGCCTGCGACTCGGTCGCGAGCTTCTCCACCGCGGACTTGATCGCGTTGATGTCCTCGCCCTTGAGCGCCTCGGTGACGTCCTTCAGCGCGGCGTTGACCTTGTCCTTGGTCTCGGCGGGCAGCTTCTCGTCGTTGTCCTTGACGAACTTCTCGGTCTGGTAGACCAGCGACTCGGCCTGGTTGCGGACCTCGGCCTCCTCGCGGCGGCGCTTGTCCTCCTCGGCGTGCGCCTCGGCGTCCTTCACCATCCGCTCGATGTCGTCCTTGGGCAGCGCCGAACCACCGGTGATGGTCATGCCCTGTTCCTTGCCGGTCGCCATGTCCTTGGCGTTCACGTGCACGATGCCGTTGGCGTCGATGTCGAAGGTGACCTCGACCTGCGGCACGCCGCGCGGTGCCGGCGGGATGCCGGTCAGCTCGAACATGCCGAGCTTCTTGTTGTACGCCGCGAACTCGCGCTCGCCCTGGTAGACCTGGATCTGCACCGACGGCTGGTTGTCATCCGCCGTGGTGAAGATCTCCGAACGCTTGGTCGGGATCGTGGTGTTGCGCTCGATCAGCTTGGTCATCACGCCGCCCTTGGTCTCGATACCGAGAGACAGCGGGGTGACGTCCAGCAGCAGGACATCCTTGACCTCACCCTTGAGCACACCGGCCTGCAGCGCCGCGCCGACCGCGACCACCTCGTCCGGGTTCACGCCCTTGTTCGGCTCGCGCCCGCCGGTCAGCTCCTTGACCAGGTCGGTGACGGCCGGCATCCGGGTCGAACCACCGACCAGCACGACGTGGTTGATGTCGGCGATCTTGGTGTTGCCGTCGCGGATCACGTTGTTGAACGGGGCCCGGCAGCGGTCCAGCAGGTCGGAAGTGATCCGCTGGAACTCGGCACGGGAAAGGGTCTCGTCCAGGAACAGCGGGTTCTTCTCCGCGTCCACCGTGACGTAAGGCAGGTTGATGTTCGCGCTGGAAGCGGAGGACAACTCGATCTTGGCCTTCTCAGCGGCCTCGCGGATCCGCTGCATCGCCATCTTGTCCTTGGTCAGGTCGATGCCGCTGCTCGCCTTGAACTTCTCCACCAGCCAGTCGACGATGCGCTGGTCCCAGTCGTCACCACCGAGGTGGTTGTCACCACTGGTCGCGCGAACCTCGACCACGCCGTCGCCGATCTCCAGCAGCGACACGTCGAACGTGCCACCACCGAGGTCGAAGACCAGGATGGTCTGTTCCTTCTCGCCCTTGTCCAGGCCGTAGGCCAACGCGGCCGCGGTCGGCTCGTTCACGATCCGCAGCACGTTCAGGCCGGCGATCTGCCCGGCCTCCTTGGTGGCCTGCCGCTGCGCGTCCTCGAAGTAGG
Organism: Pseudonocardiaceae bacterium; assembly: GCA_036494465.1. GTDB lineage: Bacteria > Actinomycetota > Actinomycetes > Mycobacteriales > Pseudonocardiaceae > CAJCJE01. Next base: position 2,175 of record DASXOJ010000192.1, on the reverse strand, counting down.
CGGGGACGGTGATCACCGCGTCGGTGACGTCCTCACCCAGGTACGACTCGGCGTCGCGCTTGAGCTTCATCAGCACCCGCGCGCTGATCTCCTGCGGGGTGTACTTCTTCCCGTCGATGTCCTCGGTCCAGCTGGTGCCCATATGCCGCTTCACGGACCGGATGGTGCGGTCCACGTTGGTCACGGCCTGGTTCTTTGCTGGCTGCCCGGTGAGCACATCGCCATTCTTGGCGAAGGCCACGATGGACGGGGTCGTCCGCGAACCCTCCGAGTTGGCGATAACCGTCGGTTCACCGCCCTCAAGGACGGCGACGACGGAGTTGGTCGTCCCCAGGTCGATGCCGACCGCTCGCGCCATGGAATTTCCTCCTGTGAGTGTTGCTGTTCTGTTCAGGTCTGGTGAGACCGCAGGTGACTCGGACTTGAGCCTACCGCGCTCAACCTTCCTGCCGTTACAACGGGCGAGCCGGGCGCCCTGTTCCCCGGAACCCCATGTGCTTGCCGTCACATGACTCAGGTCAGGCCGCGCAGGGCGGCCTGACCTGGTGATCGTGCGTGTGTGGCTAGCTCGCGGCCGAGATCTTCACGTCGCCGCTGTTCGCCGACGCCGTGATGGTGAACTGCCCGTTCGGGTCGGTCGGGATACCGATCCGGTGATCGCCCGAGCCCGCGGGCACGTTCACCTTGTAGCTGCGGCCGGGCGCCGTCACCGTGATGTCGCCGCTGGTGCTCTGCAGATCGAGGTTCTGCGCCACCGCAGGACTGACCACGATGTCACCGGAGTTGCCGTGCGCGGTCGTGCTCGCGCCCTTCGTCCCCGTCGCCTGGAGCTTGCCGGAACTGGTCTGCAAGCTCACCGTGCCCGTCACCCCGTTCACCGCGATGTCCCCCGAACTGGACTTCGCCTGCACGTCCGCACCCGCGCTCGCGATCTTGATGTCGCCGGAGGAACTGGTCACGCTGACCGAGCCGGTCGCCGCCTCGACCGAGACATCCCCCGAACTCGCTTGCACATCCACTGAACTCGCCCCCGAGACGGTGATGTTCCCCGAACTCGTGCCCCCGTCGACCTTCGCGTTGGCGGGCAACGTGACCACGTAGTCGGCGGTGCAGTTCTCCCCACAGTCATTCAGCGTCAACACCCCGCCTGCCACCGTCTGACTCGAGCCCGGCTTACTGTCGGCGTAGTGCACGATCCGGTGCACCGACGCCGTCGAACCCACCTGCACGCTCACGTCGCCCGCTCCGCTGTCCACATGCACCTCGGAGATGGACTGGTTGAGCGCGGTGTCGTCGGTAGCCTGATTGCTCTCGGCATTGAAGCCGTAGCGGCAGCCAGTGGCCAGCACCCCGACCGCCAGCAGGGTCCCCGCCAGAACCAGCCGCCCGCTGATCGCCATTGCCATTCGCCCCGTTTCATCCAATTTCCAGCTCGTCGGCGATGACGCTACGGGCTGGCCGGGGCAGGCACAGTGGGGGAAACCCCCGAAAAACACCCAGGGTCACACTGAGATTTCGACCCGGGTGCCTCAGTCGTCCTCGGGCCGGCTGGTGTCGAACCGCTGGAAGTTCAGGTACGCGCGCGACGGCGTCGGCCCCCGCTGCCCCTGATACCGCGACCCCGCCTCGGCCGAACCGTAAGGATGCTCCGCCGCGCTACTCAACCGGAACAGGCACAGCTGGCCGATCTTCATCCCCGGCCACAACGTGATCGGCAGATTCGCCACGTTCGACAGTTCCAGCGTGATGTGCCCGGTGAACCCCGGATCGATGAAACCCGCCGTCGAGTGCGTCAACAAGCCAAGACGCCCCAAAGACGACTTGCCCTCCAACCGGCCGGCAAGATCATCCGGCAACGACAACATCTCGAACGTCGACCCCAGCACGAACTCGCCAGGATGCAACACGAACGGCTCATCGTCGTTGTCCTTCTCCACCAGCGACGTCAACTCGTCCTGCCGCACCGACGGGTCGATGTGGGTGTACTTGCTGTTGTCGAAAACCCGGAAATACCGGTCCAGGCGCACGTCGATACTCGAAGGCTGCAGCAGGGCCGGATCGTAGGGATCGAGCACCAGCCGCCCAGCCTCGATTTCCTTGGACAGGTCTCGATCGCTCAGCAACACGCGAACCACCCTAGCCGGGCGGTGCTACTCTTCGCCCGGCGACCATGTA
>DASXOJ010000191.1:0-40477 GCA_036494465.1 Pseudonocardiaceae bacterium | reverse complement strand
CTGGCCGCGGCCGAGGCTGACGCGGAGGCCGAATTGGACGCGGACGAGGACACCGAACTCGCAGAGCGCGACGAACCCTGATCGTGACGATCCGTCGGCGATATCACCCTGATGGATTAATGCGATTGGGGGACATGCGACCGTATCTTGACTGGCTGTAGTTGAAATGAAACGCTCCCTCGGGAATTCACTTCGCCCGAGGTGTCGGGGATCGGGCACCATTTCAGGAGGGCCCGTGTATGCACTTCCGCGCCGTCGCTTGGTCGCGGCGTTATCCGGTCTTTCCGTGGCGGCAGCCACCGCGCTGACCGGTATCGCGACGACCGCGGCTGCGGCCACCGGGGTGATGACCCCCGCCATCGGGGCACACCCCCAGTACCAGGTGGCTGGCCACGTGACGACGGCCGACCCGCAGGCGACCACTTTCTCCTGCCAGACCACGACGCCCGCGCAGTGCTACGGCCCCGCGCAGATCCGGGCGGCGTATGGCGTGGACAAGCTGGCCAGCCAGTTCCACCTGGACGGCAAGGGCGAGACGATCGCGATCGTCGATGCCTTCCAGAGCCCGACCATCACCAGTGACCTCGCCACCTTCGACACGCTGTTCGACCTGCCCGCGCCGAAGTTCAACATCATCGCGCCGGGTGGCCTGACGCCGTTCGACCCGACCAACGCGGATCAGGTCAACTGGGCGGGCGAGATCACGCTGGACGTGGAGTACGCGCACGCGATCGCTCCGGCCGCCACCATCGACCTGGTGCTCGGCAAGAGCGACAACGACGCGGATCTGCTCGACGCGCAGCGCTACGTGGTGTCGCACAACCTCGCCGACGTGATGTCGCAGAGCTTCGGCGAGGCCGAGCAGTGCATGCTGCCCGCCACCGAGCAGGCGGCGCACCAGGTGTTCGCGCAGGCGGTGGCCAAGCACATCACGGTGTTCGCGTCCGCGGGCGACCAGGGTGCGGCGCAGCCGACGTGTGACGGCACCTCGTTCGCGAAGGCGGCGAGCACGCCCGCTTCCGACCCGAACGTGACCGGTGTCGGTGGCACGATCCTCGACGCGGACGGGACGACCGGCGCGTACCACAGCGAGCAGGTGTGGAACGAGCCGGACTTCAACGCCGCCGGCGGTGGTGGTTACAGCGTGCTGTACAGCACGCCGAGCTACCAGCGTTCGCTGCACCTGGCCTCGCGCGGGGTACCGGACGTGTCCTACAACGCCGCGATCATCGGCGGCGTGCTCGCAGTGTGGAGCAGCTCCGGTCAGGGCGCCAACCTGGTGTTCCGCTTCGGCGGCACCAGCGCGGGTTCGCCGCAGTGGGCCGGTCTGATCGCGCTGTCCGACCAGTTGGGTCACCACCGGGTCGGTGCGATCAACAACGAGCTGTACGCGTTCGGCCAGGGCATCATCGGCAGTGCGTTCTTCCACGACATCACGGTGGGCGACAACACCTACCACGGCACCGCGGTGACCGTGAACGGTTTCTCCGCCAAGAAGGGCTGGGACGCGGCGTCCGGTCTTGGTACTCCCAAGGCCAACACCCTCGTTCCGTTGCTGGCAACAAGTTTCTGAGTGTCTGAAGTAGACGGCGGCCGCACCCCCAGTGCGGCCGCCGTTTTCTCATGCTGGCTTGCGTACGACGCCGAGCAGCACCCGCAACCCGGCGCCCGCCGAGACGACCAGCAAGTTGTAGGCGACGATCTGGTACAGGCCGGTGGACGCGGTGATCATCGGTCCGCCGTGCACGCCGAGCAGCAACGTGGCCATGATTCCGGTGGTGCCGCCAAGAACACTCAGCAGCACCTGGTTCACGAAGCCGGTCGAGCGGCGTTCCATGACCCGCTTCGGCGCTTCCAGCGCGGCGGTGATGCGTTCGATCCGGTCGGGCAGGTCCAGCAGCATCGGGGCGAGGCCGCGAAGCTGCTTTCCCGCTGTGCCGACGATCGACGCGGGCAGCAGGTTGCCGACGAACCGGCCGCTGATGAACCGGCGCGATTCGGCGACCAGGTTGAACCCGGGCGCCAACTGGCGCAGCGTGCCCTCCACCGTGGTCACCGCCCGGAACACGGCGCCGAGCGCGGGCGGAGCACTGAGCTTGTTGCTCGCCAGCAACCGGAACAGATCGGCGAACATGGCCAGGTCGGGTGTTGCGCCGGGGGCGAGATGCCGGATGACGAAGGCGGTGACGGCGCGCTGCAACCGGACCCGGTCCAGGTCCTGTGGCGTCTCTACGACCGCGAGCAGCGCGGCGCAGAGCTGTTCCGGATCGCCACTGTCCACTGCGAACAGCAGTCGGCCGATGCGTTGCCGCGAGGTGGGATCGAGCCTGCCGACCGAGCCGAAGTCGAGCAGGCCGAGCCGGTCGTCGCGCAGCAGCAGGATGTTGCCGGGGTGCGGGTCGGCGTGGAAGACGCCGTCCACGGTGATCTGCTTGAGCACCGCGTCCAGCAACGTTCGAGCGAGGGCCAACCGGTCGAGCTTGCGCGCGTCGAGTTCCGAGCCTGCCGCGCCGAGCGGGACACCGTCCAGGCGTTGCAGCACCAGCACTTTCGGGCCGCTCAGCTCGGGGTGCACGGTGGGCACGATGATCCGCTCCGACTCGGTCAGTTCGGCGGCGACGGCGGCGAGGTTGCGGGCCTCCACCCGGAAGTCGAGTTCTTCGCGCAGCGCGGTCGCGAAGCCTTCGGCCAGGTCAAGCACGCCGATATCGCGCAGCATGCCGTCCCTGCGCTGCCAGCGGCTCGCCCAGCGGCAGATGATGTCCAGGTCGCGGGTGACGATCGGGTCGATGTCGGGTCGCTGCACCTTCACCACGACTTCGGTGCCGTCGTGCAACCGCGCCCGGTGCACCTGGGCGATGGACGCGGCCGCCAGCGGTTCCTGGTCGAACTCGGCGAACACGTCCGCGATGGGCGCGCCGAGTTCGTCGGTGAGCAGGGCGGAAATGGCCGGCCACGGAGCTGCCGGCACCTGGGTCTGCAAGGAGCTCAGTTCGGCGACCACCGGGCAGGGCAGCAGATCGGGCCGGGTGGAGAGCACCTGGCCGAGCTTGACGAACACCACGCCCGCTTCTTCCAGCGCGAGCCGCAGGGAGTGCCCGAACCGCGCCGCCGCCTCGGGTCCGCCGCGTTGGAGCAACACCACGCCACCCAGCCGGTGCCGCAGGAAGATCACGGTGAGACCGAGGTAGCGGCGGATCCGCGCGACCCGGCGGCGGCTGGCGCGCAGCACCGCGAGCGGACCACCCACGGCGCCGCTGGGCAGCAGCAGTTCGCACACGACCAGGAAGGCCATGGAGCTGAGCACGATCAACCCGAAGGTGAGGCTCAGGAACGCGAGGCCGAGCGACGGGATGAGCACACCGGGCGGCGTGATCCGGCCGAAGATCCCCGCCGACGCGGTGCCGACCACGGTCCCCAGCACGGCCCGTACGACACCGATCCGCACCCCGAGCAGGGCGGGCGCGACCAGCCGCAGCAGCCAGGCGTAGCAGAACAGGGCCAACGGCCCGAACACATATGCGGACGCGGCGACCATGGTGCCCTCCCTCGCCGGATGAACGTGACGGGAGGAAATCTGCCGGAGCCGGGCGGGTGATCCATCCCGCGTGCGAACCGACCGGCTCCCTCGCAGGAGTGATTCGGGATCTGGTTCGCGTGGGGGAGCCGTCCCCAGGGGGCGTTCTGTCAGGATCGGGTGGTGTCCATCGCGCTGCGCCCGGTCACCGGCGGCATCACCTACCGCCGGTGGGCCTATCTGATCCTGGGTGGCGCGCTGCTGGTGCCGTTCATCCTGGCGGGCAGCGTGGTGCTGCCGCTGGCCCTGATCCAGGTGCAGAGCTTGTTCGGCGACGCGACTTTTGTACTGCTCATCCTGCTGTGCATCGCGGTCCTGATGCTGTTGACCTCGCTGATCCCCGCCGTGCGCACGGTGGAGGCGGCCGCGGTCCGGGAACTGCTCGGCGGTCCGTTGAGCGTGCACGGCATCGGGTCGGTCCGGTCCTGGGCGGCGCGCTGGCGCTGGACCGCGTGGTTCGTGCTGCACGTCCTGGCCGGTGGTGCGGTCAGCATCGCGACCTTGTTCGTGCCGCCCGCCGCCGTCGTCAGCTTCACCGCGCCGTTCACCGGCGCGCAGAACGTCGGCGGCGTGCACCTGCCCTCGATCCACGGTTGGTGGCGCTGGGCGGTTCCACTCGGCGGCGTGCTGTCGCTGATCTGCCTGGTCTACGGGGTCGCCGCGGTGGGAGCGGTGCTGGCCAGGCTGGCGCCGCTGTTCCTCGGCCCGTCGGCAGCTGATCGACTGGCGGCGGTGGAGGACCAGGCGCGCGCGTTGGCGCAGCGCAACCGGCTGGCGCGCGAACTGCACGATTCGGTCGGGCACGCGCTGAGCGTGGTGTCGATCCAGGCGGGCGCGGCCGGTCGGGTGCTGGACACCGACCCGGATTTCGTGCGCCGCGCGTTGGCCGCGATCGAGGAGTCCGCGCGCAGCGCGATGACCGACCTGGACCACGTGCTCGGCCTGCTCCGCGAGGACGCGGGCGAGGCGGCGGATCGCACGCCGCAGCGCACGCTCGGCGCGCTGGACCAGCTGATCGCGTCCAGCGGCATCGCGGTGGACCTGCGGGTCATCGGTGATCTGGCGACCGTGCCGCAGGTGGTGTCCAGGGAGGCGTACCGGATCGTGCAGGAAGGGCTCACCAACGTGCTGCGACATGCCGGTAAGGTTCCGGTCACCCTGTGCGTCGACGTGCAACCGGAATTCGTGGAGCTGACGATGATCAACCCGCTCGGCAACCCGAGCCCTGCGGCACACCGGGGCGGACGCGGCCTGCCTGGCATGCGCGAGCGCGTGACTGTCCTGCAGGGACAGTTGACCGCCGGGGCGGACGGGACCTCCTGGCGGGTCAACGTGATCCTGCCCCTGTTCTTGAATTCGACAGAGCACATCCCACCGCGCGCATGAGCATCGGGGTGCTGCTCGTCGACGACGAGGACCTGATCCGGGCGGGTCTGCGCGCGATCATCAACGCCGAGGGCGACCTGAACGTGCTCGGCGAGGCAGGCGACGGCGTCGAGGCGGTCGCGCAGGTGCGCGCGCTGCAACCGGATGTCGTCCTGATGGACGTGCGGATGCCCTCGGTCGACGGCATCCAGGCGACCCGGCACATCCTGGACAGCAGGCCGCAGCCGCCGAAGATCATCGTGGTGACCACGTTCGAGAACGACGACTACGTCTACGACGCGCTGCGCGCCGGCGCCAACGGGTTCTTGCTCAAGCGGTCCCGCCCCGCCGAGATCGTGCAGGCGATCCGCACGGTCGTGGCGGGCGATTCGCTGCTGTTCCCGGCCAAGATCAGGTCGCTGGCCGAACGCAACCGCGCCCAGCAGGCACCGGTCGGCAGGGCGGGCACCAAGCTGACCGACCGCGAGGCGGACGTGCTGCGCCTGATGGCGACCGGACTGTCCAACGCGGAGATCGCCGGGGAACTCGTGGTCAGCCTGCAAACGGTCAAGACACACGTGGGCAACGTGCTGGGCAAACTGGGCGCGCGCGACCGCACCCAGGCGGTGATCTTCGCCTACGAGTCCGGGTTCATCCAGCCGCGCTGACGTGCCTTCCCTGGCGCGGCACGGAGTTGTTGCCGTGCCGCAGCACGTCCACGTGCGCGGTACCCGGCCTGCCGACCACCCAGCTCGACCCGTCGATCGACTTGGCGCGGTGCTTGAGGGGCGCGAGCAGCTGCGACACCTCGTGGTAGCCGCTGACCGAACCGGACACGCAGACCAGCATGGCCAGCGACACGCTGACCGCCTCGCTCTCCGCGGTCCACTTGCCGTCCATCAGCCGGGTACCCAGCTGCATGACGTCGTCGAGCCCGGCGATGAACAGGAAGTCGTCTCCGCCGACGTGCCCGACCCGTACCGACGGCGCCTGTTTGGTCGCATCCGCGAGGCACGTGCCGATCTGCCGGATCAGGTCGTCGCCGACGGCGAAGCCGAACTCGTCGTTGACCGTCTTGAACGAGTCGACGTCCAGCCAGCCCACCGCGAACACCTCGCCCGCAGTGATCCGCCGGGTGACTTCGCGGTTGATCGACTCGGTGCCAGGCAACCGGGTCAGCGGGTTCAGCGCGGCGGCCTGCTCGACTTTGCTGTCCGCGACCGCGCGTACCAGATCCGTCACCCGGACCACGCCGATGCAGCGGTGCGCGGCGTCCTCGACCACGACGTCGTCGTTGGTGCGCACCAGATCCGCGCCGGCGAGCACGTCGAGCACGTCGAAGACGGAGGCGCCGATCGGGATCACCCTCGGCTTGTCGCCGAGCCGTTTCGCGCTGCGGTTGGCGTGCAACGCGTGGCCGTAGGGACCGGTGACAGCCAGCAGGAACCGGTTGCGGTCGATCGTCCACTGCGGACGTTCGGCGTCGTCGAGCAGCACCACGCTGTTGACCATCGGTGCCGCCGCCAACGCCTCGCGCACTTCCTCCGCGGTCGCGCTGGCCGGCAGCGTGGTCGCGGGGTGCATCAGCTCGGTCACGCTCGGTCCACCGCGTCGTTCGGTCGGCGCGATCGGTTCGGTGGCTACGCCCGTAGTTCCAGCTAGCACAGTCGCGCGCGCGGGCTCGATGGTGGCGCGCACCGGCGGCCTGCGTTTGGCCGGGTGCAGCGCGTCACCCTGCGCGGTGCTCACCCCGAGCGAGTACAAAGTGGACAACTGGTCGAGGTTGCGCACCCCGTCAGCGTGCAACTGGATGTTCTCCCGTGCGCACAGCTGGCCGAGCGCCTCGATCGTCGCTCTCGCCCGGGGATTGGTGTCCACGCTGGAAATGATCGACTTGTCCAGCTTGACGATGTCGAACGCGGCCGAGCTCAACAGCGTCAGCGGCAGGTCGCCGTCGCCCACCCCGTCGAGGGCGAGCCGGAACCCTGCTTCGCGCAGCACCTGGATGCCCTGCCGCAGCGCCTTGCGCCGCACCGAGGCGAACGGTGGGTTCAGCTCGATCACGACATCGGTCGCGCGGCGCCGGGTCGCGCGCAGCATGTCCATGACCGGTCCGAGCGCGACGTGCGCGCGAGCCGCCGAGATCGCGAGCAGGTTCACGTGCAGCGGCAGCATGAGCTGGTGCTCGGCGGCGCGCTGGATCGCGAGTTCGACCAGGCCGTAGTCGGTTGGGGTCAGTTGTCCGGTATCTGCCGCCGCGCGCAGCAGTTCACGCGCGCCACCTTCCGGCGGTCGGGCCAGAGCCTCTACGGCGACGACACCGCCGGTGCGCAGATTGAACATCGGCGCGAAGGCGGTGTGCACTTCTTGGCCCAATGCAGCATCAAGCAACGCAGGCACCATCCAATCGTGCCTGGCGACGCCGCGGATCAAAACACGGGTTCACCAGGTGTTCACAGACAGCCGCGAAGATTCACCGGAATGGTCTCTCACTCACTCCACCGTACCAAGCGGTATGTGGGGGGATATGCACTCGTTGTCCACCGGTTGACGGACATCGGGAGTCCGTCGGAGCGTGGTCGCGGGGACGGGCCGGGAAATTCGACCATTCTGGTGTGAACGCGATCGAACTACGCGGCCTGCGCGATCCGGGTCGTGGTGCTGACCACCTATGACACCGACAAGGACATCCTGCGCGCGGTTGAGGCGGGCGCCGCCGGTTACCTGCTCAAGGACGCGTCGCCGGTCGAGCTGAGCCGGGCGATCCGCGCGGCCGCGCGCGGTGAAACCGTGCTGGCGCCGCCGGTCGCGGCGCGGTTGGTGCGCAGCGTGCGTCAGCCGTCGGTGCGGGTGCCGCTGTCCGCGCGGGAGATCGAGGTGCTGCGGTTGGTCGGTCGCGGTCTGACCAACGCGGAGATCGGTCGCCGGTTGTACATCGGCGAGGCGACGGTGAAGACGCATCTGTTGCGCGCGTTCATCAAGCTCGGCGTTTCGGACAGAACGGCCGCTGTCACCACCGCATTGGCGCAGGGTGTACTCGGCGAGATATAGGCGTCTTTCTCGGTGTAACGGGTATCGGCCCGATACCCGTTACACCGAGAAAGAGATGCGTGTCAGGCGGAGAGCCGGGCGAGCCTGCCTGGGGTCGGCCAGCGCACGCTGGTCGCCCAACCGAGCTTCTCGAACACCCAGATGATCCGCGCGGAGACGTCGATCTGTCCGCGTTGGACGCCGTGCCGGGCGCAGGTCGGGTCGGCGTGGTGCAGGTTGTGCCAGGACTCGCCGAAGGAGAGCACCGCCAGCGGCCAGAAGTTCGCTGCCTTGTCACGCGAGTTGAACGGACGCTCGCCGAACATGTGGCAGATCGAGTTGACCGACCAGGTCACGTGGTGCAGCACGCCGATGCGGACCAGCCCGCCCCAGAACAGCCCGGTCACCGCGCCCCACCAGGACAGCGTCGCCACGCCGCCGACGAGCGCGGGCAGCCCGATGCTGGCCAGTGACAACGCGAGGAACTGGCTGTCGACGCGCTGGATCGCGGGGTCGGCGACCAGGTCGGGAGCGAAGCGCTCGCGGTTGGTCATGTCGCGGTCGAACAGCCAGCCGAGGTGCGCGTGGTAGAAGCCCTTGGCCAGAGCCGCGGCCGAGGTACCGAAGCGCCACGGCGAATGCGGGTCGCCGTCGCGGTCGGAGAACGCGTGGTGCCTGCGATGGTCGGCGACCCAACCCGTTGTGGTGCCTTGGAAGGACAGGTTGCCCGCGATGGCGAGCGCCACCCGCAGCGGTCGCACGGCCTTGAACGAACTGTGCGTGAAGTGCCGATGAAATCCCACGGTGACGCCGAGTCCGGTCAGCGCGTACATGCCGATCGCCATGCCCACGTCCACCCAGTCGAGCCCCCAGCCCCACGCGAACGGAATCGCGGTGATCAGCGCGGCGAGCGGGAGGATCACGAACGCGATCACCAGCATCTGCTCGGTACCACCTCGGCGTCCCTGGGTGATCGGTTTCGGTGTCGCGGGAGCGGGTGCTGGCGGGGCTGCGATCGGCGGCATGTATGTCCTTACGGCGTAGGAGCTCTGTTGGCGGCAGAGGGAGACGATCTGGGCGGGGGGTACCCAGGGGTGGCGAGGGGGGAACGTGTCCAGAGATCTGGCCGACACCGTCGTCCCAGTGGACGCTACTCCTACACATTGTAGGTTAGCGGTGAGGTGGTACCTGGCGGCGGACGATTTGACGGCTAATGACGTCACCATATAGGCACTGGCTGAGATTCGCGTGTGACCAATTCGACAAATCGTTTTTTCCGGAAAAATCGCAGGTCAGAGCGTTAAGACGGGGTTTGTCTTAGCTGTATCGTGCAGTTGGTTTTCCGCGACTCGTACACACGGTCCAACCGTATGCCGGTACGGTTTCACCGGGTCATTCTCCGCAGGCGCTACCGTCCACATATGCACGAAACCGAGCCGCCGACTCGCATTGACCGCCGTTGGCAGCGATCGACTGACCACCAGATCGCGGCAGTGTCCGGTGACCTCGCCGCGCACCCGTTCCGGATCGACAGGGACCGAGTCGCCAGTTCGCCGTTCTTCGCGCGACTCGCCGGCGTCACCCAGGTGGTGAGCCCGAACGGCTCCGGTTTGTTGCTGCACAACCGACTCACGCACAGTCTCAAGGTCGCGCAGGTGGCTCGCGCCATCGCCGAACGGCTCACCGACACTGAGTCGTTTCAAGAGGGGAATTCCGCGCAACTGCTGGACAAACTCGGTGGCTGCGACCACAACGTGGTCGAGGCCGCCGCGCTCGCGCACGACCTCGGCCACCCGCCGTTCGGCCACTTGGGCGAAGAGGTACTCGACCGGATCGCGCGCCACCGCTTCGGCCTGCCGGACGGGTTCGAGGGCAACGCGCAGTCCTTCCGGATCGTCACCACCACCGACACCAGGGGCCTGCGCGGCATCGGGCTCGACCTCACCGCCGCCGTCCGCGCGGCGCTGCTCAAATACCCGTGGACCCGGCTGGGCTATCCGGTGCCGCATCCCAGGAAGATGCCCGTTCCGCCGAGGGGCGCGACCGAACCGTCGGAGGAGCGGGGGACCGGATCCGCCAAGTTCTCCGCCTATGTCACCGAACTCGTCGACCTGGAACAGGCGCGCGCCGTCTTCGCCGGGCGGATCGAACCGTGGCAGCAAACCGTCGAAGCGTCCGTGATGGACACCGCGGACGACATCGCCTACGCCATCCACGACCTGGAGGACTTCCACCGGGTCGGCGTGCTGCAACATGCGACCGTCGCCGCCGAACTCGGCACCTGGCGCGACCGCGCCGCCGAACTCCGCGACGTTCCCGACACAGAACTCGCCGAGCAGTCCCGGTTGCCGGGTCGGTCGTTGGAGGCGATGCGCAGGCGACTCGCCGACCGCGACGGGTGGATCTTCGACGCGGACGCCTTCGTCGACGCCGTCGACCTGGTCCGATCCGAGTTGGTGGACGGGCTGCTCGCGGTGCCCTTCGACGGTTCGGTCGAAGCGGAACAGTCGATCGCGCGGTTCTCCACCCGGTGGACCGCCCGGCTCGCGGACGGTGTCGGCGTCAGCGCGGCACCGACGACGCGATCCGGCCACGTGGTGCTGGCCACGCAACAGTGGCACGAGGTGCAGGTGCTCAAGTTCGTGCACCGCCGATTCGTTCTGCGCCGCCCCGATCTCGCGCTCCACCAACGCGGTCAGGCTCGGCTGCTGACCACGCTGGTGGAGCAGTTGGAGAGCTGGCTGGTCGACCGGCGTGAGTCCGACCGGTTGCCGCGCAGGCTGCACGACCTGGTCGAACTCGCGCAGAGCGAATACCAGGACCTGGCCGCAAATCGGCCCGAGCTCCTCGGTGACGAGGGGCTCAGCAGCGAGGGGAGGCCAGGGCCGGATGCGGTGCGCGCGCTGGCCCGAGGTCGCGCCGTCGTCGACTTCGTCGCATCGCTGACCGACAGTCAGGCCGTCGCCCTGCTCGATGCGTTGTCCGGTCGACGAAGCGCGATCTGGACCGACGCGTTCGCCCTTTAGTTGTTGGGCAGTTCCGGTGTGGTTTCCAGCGGCCAGTCCCACTCGATGCCGACCAGACCAGGTCCGACACCGAGACCGACGGTGTGTGCTTCGCCGGTCGGGCTGATCGACAGGTTGCGGCGCCGCGCCAGGCGGACGTCACCAGCGGGAGAACTGAACTGCTGACACCGTTCCGGCAGTGCTTCGGGGTCGAACTTGACCTCTAACACGTAGTCCCGGACCGGCAGGCGCAACCGGCGGCAGTAGCAGTCGACCAGTGGAGTGTGTTCCGAGGCCGGGTTGATGACCTCGTACTCCATGATCAGGGTTTCGCCGGTGGAGAGTTCCTGGTCGAACAGCAGCTCGGCGGCGAGCAAGTGCTCGTTCCGGTCGGCCACCATCCGGCCCAGCCGGCAGTTGCGCAGGTTGGTGATCTGCGGAACGTCGGTGGTCTCGGTCTGCCAGTCATAGAGCAGTACCCAGCGGTCCACGCCGTCCTGCTCCGCGCGCAACACCTGCGAGACGCGCACCGACCGGATCTGCCGCGTCGCGTCCACGACGCAGCGGTCGTGTTGGCTGATCCGGGCCAGGTGACCGTCGGACGCGGTGTCCACGCTGGTCAGCAGGTTGGCGAGCGCCATGCTGCCCCATAAGGCGTCCATGGCCAGTAATCGGGAGTCGCGCCTGCGCCTGCCACGCGGCCGGGGCGGGCCGAGTAGCGCGGTGAGCGCGTTCGGCGGAACCCGCAGGACCGCTTCCAGGTGACGGAGGGCGTCCAGTGATTCTGGTCTCTCCGGCCGCCGCCGGCCAGACTGCCAGTAACTCAGCGTAGCCACGCTGATGGTTACGCCGCGCAGTTGGAGGCGGTGTTGGATGCGGTCCAGACTCAGCCCACTGCCTTTGATCGCGGCTCGCAGGGCGTCCGGAAACGGACCACCGGCGAGCAACTTCGCCAGCTCTGCGCGACCCACGGGAATGCGGGCAGGCACAAAGTCTGGTCGACTCGGAGCGATCGTCATGGTGACTCCCCGTCGTCACGTCATCACGTTTCAGTTACCCTACTTGGGTGTAGACGTTCGTTACACCCCCATTTGGCTCCAATCGATACGACGTTCAGCGCGAACGTGCTCATGCGACTGGTGCTCAGAGTGATTTCCCCAACACGCAGCGAATCAAACGCGAAATTTATTTGCACCGTTCGGGACGGTTATCCGTTTTCGGTTATCGGGCGATGAGGTTCGCTCTTCGCTCAGTTAATCCGTTAACCAGGGCGGATCGCGCTCGGTGTCTGGTGAGGGGGGAATCTGGTGATGAGCAGGGTGCGCCAAGCGTCGGCATAACACAAGAGTGTTCGGGTGATTGCGGACCGGAATCTTTACGTGTCCGTGATATTCACTCTGCGTGATCGGAATGTTCGAGGCGTCGAACCCTGTACGGAGCGTCCTCGAGCCCGCCTCCAAATTCGTTCGCGAGGGTCACGTACCATCGTGTTGTGGTGGTTCGCACCGAATGAGTAGCTGATCAGCTCGCCGGTTCCGACAGGCGAGCCAGTTTGTCCTGCGCGTCTCGCGCCCATCAGCCACTCATCAGACGGAGTTTCCCGTGATCACCGCTGCCAATCTTGAACTGCGCGCTGGGTCCCGCATCCTGCTCGCCGACGCCAACCTCCGCATCCAGCCGGGCGACCGGATCGGTCTGGTCGGGCGCAACGGCGCTGGCAAGACCACTACCTTGCGCGTGCTCGCTGGCGAGGGCGAGCCGTTCGCGGGCGATGTCCGCAGCGCGGACGAACTCGGTTACCTGCCACAGGATCCGCGCGAAGGTGATCTTTCGGTCACCGCCAAGGACCGTGTTCTCTCCGCGCGCGGGCTCGACGAACTGCTGCGCGAGATGGAAAAGGCGCAGACCGCCATGGCCGAGCTGGTCGACGAGAAGCAGCGCGACGCGGCCGTGCGCCGCTACGGCAGGCTCGAAGACCGCTTCTCCGGTGCCGGTGGCTACGCGGCGGAGAGCGACGCGGCGCGGATCTGCGCGAACCTCGGTCTTGAGGACCGGATCCTCGCTCAGCCGCTGCGCACCCTCTCCGGTGGACAGCGGCGCCGGGTCGAACTCGGCCGCATCCTGTTCGCCGCCTCCGAATCGGGCGCGACCGGCAAGTCCACCACTACCTTGTTGCTCGACGAGCCCACCAACCACCTGGACGCCGACTCCGTCAACTGGCTGCGCGGCTTCCTCAAGGGGCACGACGGCGGCCTGGTCGTGATCAGCCACGACGTCGAACTGCTCGCCGCGGTGGTGAACAAGGTCTGGTTCCTCGATGCCACGCGCAGCGAGCTGGACATCTACAACATGGGTTGGCAGCGCTACCTGGAGACGCGCGCCACCGACGAGAAGCGCCGCCGCCGCGAACGCGCGAACGCGGAGAAGAAGGCAGGCGCGTTGATGGCGCAGGCCGACAAGATGCGCGCCAAGGCGACGAAGGCGGTCGCCGCGCAGAACATGGCCAAGCGCGCCGAGAAGCTTTTGTCCGGCTTGGAGGACAGCCGGCAGGCGGACAAGGTCGCCAAGATCCGGTTCCCCGATCCCGCGCCGTGCGGCAAAACCCCGCTCACCGCTGAGGGGCTGTCCAAGAGCTACGGATCGCTGGAGATCTTCACCGGCGTCGATCTGGCCATCGACCGAGGTTCGAAGGTGGTCATCCTCGGGCTCAACGGTGCGGGTAAAACTACCCTCCTGCGACTGCTGGGCGGCATGGAAAAACCGGACACCGGCGAAGTGATCCCCGGTCACGGGCTGCGGATCGGTTACTACGCGCAGGAACACGAAACGCTTGATCACCAGGCCAGCGTGTGGGCGAACATCCGTTCCGCCGCGCCGGACACCGGCGAACAGCAGCTGCGCAATCTGCTCGGCACCTTCCTGTTCACCGGCGAGCAGCTGGACCAACCGGCGGGCACGCTCTCCGGTGGCGAGAAGACCAGGCTGGCACTGGCCGGTCTCGTTTCCAGTGCGGCCAACGTGTTGCTGCTCGATGAGCCGACCAACAACCTCGACCCGGCCAGCCGTGAGCAGGTGCTGGACGCGTTGCGCCGGTTCCAGGGCGCGGTCGTGCTCGTAACACACGACCCGGGCGCCGTCCAAGCCCTTGAGCCCGAGCGGGTGATCCTTCTGCCGGACGGCACCGAGGATCACTGGTCCGCCGACTACCTCGAACTGGTCCAACTGGCCTGATTACCTGCGATTACGCAGAGGTTGCCGACGTCGCCATATCGCCGATCGATGATCGACTGGACGTGACACGCCGATCACTGAGCGAAGATTTTTTCCGCTCGTCTGGCGTTCTGGTCGTTCGTGTTCGATCATTGCGGCGATAGGGGCCGCAACGGCTCACCTGCAGTCCATGGAAGGCGGGGCAAGGTGGCTGACCTGAAGAAGGGTGCCCGGATCACCGGCACCACGCGGGACAAGCTCGCCGCGGACTTGAAGAAGAAGTACGAGAAGGGCGCCAGTATCCGGGCTCTTGCCGAGTCCACGGGTCGTTCCTACGGATTCGTGCACCGCGTGCTTTCCGAGTCCGGAGTGACACTGCGCGGACGCGGTGGTGCGACTCGTACCAAGAAGAAGTAAGCTACCGCGCGGTAACATCACCACCGCGCGATCGGGTCTGCCGGACGGCTACGGGCTTCTCGATGCGTTGGCACTCTTGAGGAGCTCGTGGACTGATGCCGGACATCGATGCTGGCCTGCTGAAGCGGGGTGGCCTGCGACTTTCCGTCGACGGGCAGCGCGCGACCATCACGCTTGATCGGCCCGACGTGCTCAACGCGCAGAAGCCGAGCATGTGGGCGGCCCTACAGCAGATCGGGGAGCGGCTGGACCCGGACGTCCGCGTTGTGGTCGTCCGGGGATCCGGTCGAGCCTTTTCGGCCGGGTTGGACACTGGCATGTTCAGTCCGGACGGGATCGAGGGCGAACCCGGGTTCCGAGAGATCTCCAGCCTGCCCGCTGCCGAGGGCGAGGCGATCATCGATCGGTTCCAGCAGGGTTTCGTCTGGCTGATGGACCCGAGCCGGGTGACGATCGCGGCCGTCCAGGGGCATGCGATCGGCGCCGGTTTCCAACTCGCGCTCGCATGTGATCTCCGCATCGCCACCGAGGATGCCCGGTTCACCATGGCCGAGCCGTCCCTCGGTTTGGTTCCCGACCTGACCGGCACGCTGCCATTGGTGCGTGCCGTCGGTTACGCGCGCGCCGTGGACATCTGCGTCACCGGTCGCCGAGTCGCCGCCGATGAGGCGCTGCGGATCGGTCTGGTCAATTCGGTCGTGCCGAACGAGGGTCTTGATCAGGCGGTCGACGATCTGGTCGCGGCGATCAGCAAGCCCGCCATCGGCGCGGTACGGGAAACCTTGGCGCTGCTGGCGCATGCCGCGACGGAGCCGACTTTGGATGTGCAGCGCAGGCTGGAACGCGAAGCGCAGCTGCGGCGTTTCGCCGATCTCAAGACGCTGCTCGGCGGCTGAGGCTCAACACTTCGGCCGGTTCCGGCAAAAATTCGTCGATTGCTACCTGTTCGTCCTGATTTTCCTTGGCGCGCAACGTGATCGCCGCACCGAACAGGGCGAGCGGGTAGATGAGGTAGCCGTAGCGGGTGGCGGGCGAGAGCATGATCGCCAGGCCGAGGCCGATCGCACTGCGCATGGCAGCGTCCGAGGCGAGCTTCGGCGGCCGGATCACCAACCAGATCCCGATCGCCAGCGCCGTCGCCAACATCAGCGCGATCGCGACGTCGTGTCCGGCCGGTCCGAGTTGCCCGATCAGCACGCCGGGCAACGGCGATTCGGCGGGGGAGTGCGCGATGCCGATGCCGAGCGGGAACTTGATGACCTGCTCGATGAAGTTGCGCGGATCCACCAACAGCACCGGCACGGTCACCACGAACCCGACCCCGAGCACCGCCGCGCAGAACCGCAGCAGCGAGCGCAGCCCGAACATGCCGAACGCGGCGACCGCCAGCACGATCAACGCCGGACTCGCGGTGAGCTTGATGCTGACCGCGACCGCGATCACCCCACCGCAGAACACCGGCCTGCGGCGGTAGAGCAGCGCGAGCGCGAGCAGCATCAGCGCGACGATCACCAGGTCGTCGCCTGCGACAGCGAAGGTCAACGTGGTCAGCGGGCAGGCGAGGATCAGCTGGGCCGCGCGCACCGGGATCTTGGGCCGACCGAGCACGCGCAGCGCGACGAGGACGATCAGCGCCGACACCACGCCGAACGCGACCCGGCCATCGGTCAGCGCGGACAAGCCGAACAGTGCGTGCGGAATGCCGAACACGCTCATCGCGACGCCGTAGGGCGTGTAGTCGTCCACGATCGGCGGGCGGCCGAGCGTGGCCAGGTCCAGGTACGGGCTACCGGTGTGCAGCAGGCGGGTCGCGGAGTTCTCGATCACCCAGACCTCGGGCTGCTCGCTCCACGGCACGTCCTGCAACCGGCGGATCAACAGCACCACCAGCGGCGCGACCATGCCGATCCCGGCGGTCAGCCACACCGGCAGGAACCGTGACCCGAACACCCGGCCGAGCCGGACCCGGCCATTGAGCAACAGCAGCGCCTGGATCAGGCCGACCAGGTAGGCGACGACCGCGAGCGCGCCCCAGATCCGGTAACCGTAGAACTCGGAGAAGACGGCGGTCGCCCCCGCGAACACGGCGGAGACCAGGTAGAAACCGACATCCAGGGCGGCGGCGCGGCGCGGCGACCCGCTCAGCCGCATGCTCACCCTCCCCGTCAATGCCTCATGACCGACGGGGCCAGATTACCGGGGCCCCAGGTCAGGCCAGTTCGGGGATGCGCGGGGTGTAATGCGCGAGCAGGCTCTCGTTCGCGTCGTCGCCACCGGGCACGTTGGAGCTGCGCCACAGCGGCACGTCGACCCCGGCGGCCTTGGCCTTGTCGATCAACGCGACCAGCAGCTCGTTCCACAGGTACGCGTTGGCGATGGTGGAGATCGGCGCGGTGATCGGCGCATCGTCCGGGTAGGTCGAGTCACCCGAGCGGACCAGCGTGTCCAGCACGACCGTGGACTCCTCGGCGATGGTGCTGCCCGAGCGGCGCGGCGCGATCGAGCTGGACGGGCCCGATGTCACCGCGATCACTGGACGACCGGCGGCCTTGGCCAGCTGGCACAGCTCGACCGGGTAGTAGTTCACGCCGGAGGTGGAGAAGACCACGAGCAGGTCCTGTTCGCCCAGTTTGGCGCCGAGCACCTCGGCGGCCAGACCGGGGCGTCGCTCCGCCTTGGTGCTGGACTGCGCGCCGTGCAGCGGCAACAGTTCGGGGTGGTAGAGCGGCCGGACGCAGGCGAGGCCGCCTGCGCGGTAGAACGTTTCGGCGACGGCGGCGAGTGAGTGGCCCGCGCCGGCGGTGAGCAGCATGCCGTCGTTGCGGATCACGTCCAGCACCAGGTCCGCGGCGTGGGCGACGGCCTCGGCGTTGAACTCGGCGACGCGCTGCAGGTGGGCCTGCACACTGCTGTCATAGGTGGTGCTGGTCATCTGCGCATCGCCCTTTCCTGCCACCGGGTGGTCTATACCACTGTGCCACAACCGGCCCCCAAAACGGGAGCCCGCCCCCTCCGGGTCACAGCTGCCGGGCGCGTCAAGCCCTTGGCAGATCCTCGGGCCGATCGACGTCCACCCCGGTGGCGATGTCCGAGCAGTCGATGCCGGTGACCGCGTGACTGCGCAAGTAGTCGCGAGCGCCGACATCCGCGACGGCCGCTTCGTACACACCGGACCAATGTGCGCGCCCGATCAACACCGGATGCCCTGGCAGTCCGGCATAGGTGGCCCGTACCAAGACGTCCGGATCCGCATGATCGAGCACCCGGCGCACCGCGGCAGGAGTCACCCCGGGCACGTCGACCGGGAGCACCGCGACCGCGTCGACATCCTCCGGCAGCGCGGTCACCCCGACCCGCAACGACGAACCCATGCCGGTCGTCCACTGTGGATTGTCGACGACCGGGTACCCGCTCAGGTCCGCCTTGGCGCGCACCTCGTCGGCGCGCGCGCCGAGCACCACGATCACCGGTGCGCAGCCACCATCGCGCAGCACCGCCGCCGAGGATTCGACGAACAGCCGACCGTCCAGTTCGACCAGTGCCTTCGGCATCCCGTACCGCCGACCACCGCCCGCCGCGAGCAGTAGACCGGCGACCCTCCGCTCAGCCATGACGCAGGTGATCCAACAGCAGCGCGGTCAGCACTTCCGGCTCCTCCTCGGGGATCCAGTGCGAGATGTCCTCCAGCATCTCGAACCGGTACCGCGCGCTCACCCACGCCTCGGTTGCCAGCGCCGCCGTCGAGCCGACCGTGATGTCCTCGGTGCTCCACACGTACATCGTCGGCACGGTGATCTTGCCCGCCTCCAGCCGCCCCAACGGTGTCGCCCGGTACCAGTTCAGCGCTGCCGTCAACGCGCCCGGTTCGCGGAGCCTGGTCAGGTAGTCGTCCAGCCGCGAGGGCGGAATGCGCCGGTCGAATGCCAGCCGCAACCCGGCGGCGTCGTCCGCGAGCAGCCGCTTCTCCGCCGTGCCCGTCGAAGACCGATAGAGCTGGAGGTGCTGGGCGCGCATGACCTGGTCCTCGTCCTCGCGCAGCGCCTCGCCGTACGGGCTCGGATGCGGCATGGACACCGCGGTCAGCGTGCGCACCCGGTCCGGGTGCTGCGCCGCGACCAGCCACGCGATCGTCGCGCCCCAGTCGTGACCGACCAGGTCGAACGTGCGCCAGCCCAGCGAATCGGCGATCGCCAGCACGTCGCCGGTCAGATCGGCGATCTGGTAGTCGCGCACGTCCTCGGGGCGCACGTCCGGCGAGTAACCGCGCTGATCAGGCGCGACCGCGCGGAACCCGGCCGCGCCGAGCGCGTCCACCTGATCGGTCCAGGCCACGCCCGCTTCCGGGAAACCGTGCAGGAACAGCACGTTCCGGCCGTCCTCTGGCCCGGCGGCGATCGCGTCGAAGGCCCCGGCCTCGGTCGGGATACGCAGGTACTCGGTCACGCGGCAAACCTTAGTTCCCTTCCCCGACACCCCCGATCCCGCGATGATGGGGTGGTGACGGAATCGCCCGAAGGAGTGTGGCTGGTCCCGAGCCGACCGCGAGCGGCCATGTTGGTGCTGTCCGGATCCAGCGGCCGGGTCGCGACCGAACGGGTTCGCATGCTCGCCGCGCACGGCATCGCCGTGCTCGCGCCGCGCTGGTTCGGCCCGTCCGGGATCACCGAGGTGCCGCTGGAGTCGTTCTTGCCGATGCTCGACCAGTTGGCCGAGATCAGCCCGACGCTCGGTGTGCTCGGCCTGTCCAAGGGTGCGGAGGCCGCACTGCTGCTCGCCGCCAGCGAACCCCGGATCGACGTCGTGGTCGGGCTGTCGCCGACCCACGTGGCATGGTCGGCAGTTGGCGACAACAGGCGCAGGCCGCAGCGATCGAGCTGGACCGTCGTCGGTGAACCGGTGCCCTTCATCCCCTACGACGACAACTGGTCACCCGAAACCGACGCGGAGCCGATCGCGTATCGCGGCATGTACGCGCAGAGCCTGCGCACCCATGCCGAACTGGTGCCGGACGCGGCGATCCCGGTCGAGCGGATCAAGGGCCAGGTGCTGCTCGCGGCGGGCGAGGACGATCAGCTCTGGCCCTCGGCCACGTTCGCCGAACACATCGTGCGGCGGCGCATCGAACACGGCCAGCACACCACCCTGGTCACCCATCCACGCGCCGGGCACCGGCCGATCCTGCCCGGCGAAGGCGTGATCACCGGCGGACAACCGCTCGCGCGCGGCGGCACCCCGGCAGCCGACGCCGAACTCGGCGCGCTGCTCTGGACCGAACTGTGCGAAGCGCTGGCCCTCGACAGCTGATCATGCCGGTATGGGAGGGTTGGGCGCGTGGAGTTCATCTATCGAGTGCTGGCGACCGCGGTGGCCCTGTGGATCGCCACCTTCCTGCCCGGGATCAACCTGCTGCCCAACGCGGGCTGGGTTCAGGCGCTCACGCTGGTCGGCGTCGCCGTCGTGTTCGGCGTGGTCAACGCGCTGCTCAAGCCGGTGATCAAGGTCGTCGGCTGCTTCCTCTACGTGTTGACGTTCGGCCTGATCGGCCTGGTCGTCAACGGGCTGTTGTTCTGGTTCGCGGCCTGGATCTCCGGCCAGTTCGGCCTGCCGTTCGAGGTCACCGGGTTCTGGCCGGGTGTCCTTGGCGCGATCGTGGTCGCGGTGGTCGGCTTCTTGCTGGCGATCCCGTTGCACATCAGGGCAGCGGGTAAGCGGATCGCTCGGCACTGATGGCCAAAGAATTGAGCACTGTCGCCGTCAGCTCGTCCAGCGGCAGGAACGCCTCCAGTTTCAACTCCGCGATCGTGACATCGACCGCGGTCGCGAAGCTGGTGATGGTGGTGACCAGGCACAGCTCGTCGGCGCCGTGCGCGAGCCGCAGTGAAACCGCGAATCCGAGCTGGGTGTCCTCGACCGGGATCGACTCGGGCACATAGGTTTCCAGACCTGGTGACCCCGCTCGACCGGACCGGCACGAATCTCGCCGATTTCGCGGACACGCCGTGGATCGGCGGCTGCGCCCGCTGCCGCGCACATCTGCTCGCCTGTTGCGCGGCAGCCGGTTTCACGCCGACGATCGCGTTCACCACCGACGACTACGTCGCGGTGCAGAGCCTCGTCGCGGCAGGCGTCGCGGTGGCAACCCTGCCTGGACTGGCGATCAACGCCGCGCGCAACGACTCGGTGCGAACAACGCGGATTCCCGGCGCGAGCAGGCACGTGTTCGCCCTCGCCTACGGCGAGCCGCCCGACCCGCCTGCGACCACGGCCCTGCTCGCCGCGCTGCGCGACACCGCAGGGCAAACCTGGCCCGACACTGACTCACCGGCGACCGGTAGCCACCCGATGAAGACCGATCGCCACGCTGACCGCGACGGCGCGATCCTCGATCGTGAACATCGAGCAGCTGTACGCGCCTGCGTGCAGCTGGCAGTAGAGCTTGTCGCGGTCGTGGTGGATGCGCACGATGTCCGCGAAGGGCAGAAAATGGCCGTTCCACTCGAGTCCGGTGCTGGACATGCTGATGCCGCCGAAGCGGATGGTCTCCCCGGCATTGATCGCCTGCGTCGCGCGGCGGCTCCTGGCCAGGACCTGCTCCAGTTCCGCCGGTTCGCCCCGCCGCCATAGTCGCATGCCACTGACGTTAGGCGGCAGCGATTACACGCGGCTTACCGTCAGTTCGCGCGGGCGCGCAACGCTTCCAGTGCCTTGTCCGCGTGCACCGACATCCGGATCTCGCTCTTGATCACTTCGAGCACGGTCCGGTCGGTGTCGATGACGAAGGTCTGCCGCTTGGTCAGCAACGGCCCGAACCGCCGCCGCACGCCGAACTCCGTGGCGACCGCGCCATCCGGGTCGGACAGCAGCGGATAGTCGAACGAGTTGACCTGAGCGAATTCGCTCTGCTTGGCGACCGAATCCGGGCTGATGCCCAGCCGCTGCGCGCCCGCCTCGGTGAACTCCTTGGCCAGATCCCGGAAGTGGCACGACTCGGCGGTGCACCCGCTGGTCATCGCGGCCGGGTAGAAGAACAACACCACCGGCCCGGTCGCCAGGAACTCGCTGAGCTTGCGCTGCTCGCCCTTGTCGTCCGCCAGCTCGAAATCCGGTGCGGTGTCACCCTTGTTCATCCGCCACGCCCTTCCGCTCGTCTCGAAGTCTAGACCTGGGTCGATCGGTAGTTCGGACAGCGGACGCGCCCGGCTTGGTCTTTTGTCCGGACAATTGGTGGTTCAACGAGAAGTGGCCGTGACGTTCGCCGTCACGGCCACTCTCGATGACGCTGTTCGGGTTAGCCCGCGGGGGATTCGGTGCCTTCGGAGAGGTGGGTGGCAAGTTCGTTGAGGCCGGGCAGGGCGGCCAGGATGGCGCCGCGGTCCTCGGGGCGGAGGTGGTCGAGGGCGTTCTCGATCCGCCGCTCGTGCGCCGCTTTCCAGCCCGCGAGCTGCTGGCGGCCCGCTTCGGTGAGCGCGACCCGGGCGACGCGGCGGTCGAGCGTGTCGGTTTCGCGGGACGCGAGGCCGGATTCCAGTAGTTGCTGAACCAGCCCGCTGATGGTGTTGGGCGCCAACCGCAGCATGGTCGCGAGCTGGCCGATCTTGGCTGGTTCGTTGTCTGCGAGGCACATCAGCAGTTCCACCCGCGCCATGGGCAGTGACTCCCACGGGTAGTCGGTGCGGATGCTGGTTCGCAGCGCTCGCCGCAACCGGGTGACGACATCTGTGAGGGCCTCGGCACCGATACCGCTGGGTTGATCGGTCGCGCCGGGCGTGGACGGGGCCTGCGTCATGTGATCAGAGTAGTGCGCCCCGTGAACCATCCCGAACTGTAGAACCGCAGGTCGAAGCCTCGGCTACCGATTATGTCTGGTACCGATATATTATCGGATGGCAAGCAACCACAGGGGAGGACACCGTGTCGGCGCCAGTGAGCTGGTTGGCCACCGAGGCACCTCGGCCACCGAGGATCAGGAACTGGTCCGGTGCGGGGTGGCTCGCGGTTGGCACGGTGTGCTTCGGCGCGTTCATGGGTCAGCTCGACGCGAGCATCGTGACGCTCACCTTTCCCGCGCTGCGCGCGACTTTCCACGCCTCGCTGGCCGGCGTGCAGTGGGTGTCGCTGAGCTACCTGCTGACCGTCGTCGCGCTGCTCGCGCCCGCAGGTCGCCTCGCCGATGCGCTCGGTCGCAAGCAGCTCTACCTCTACGGCTTCGCCCTGTTCACGCTCGGCTCGGCCGCCTGCGGGCTGGCGCCGACGCTGACCGCGCTGATCGGCTTCCGCGTGTTGCAGGGCGTCGGCGCGGCGTTGTTGCAGGCCAACAGCGTCGCATTGGTGACGACCAGCGTGCCCCCGCACCGGATGCGCACCGCGCTGGGCGTGCAGGCCGCCGCGCAGGCGCTGGGCCTGGCGCTCGGGCCGACGCTGGGCGGCGTGCTGGTCGACGTGCTCGGTTGGCAGTGGGTGTTCGGGGTGAATGTGCCGGTCGGCGTGCTCGGCCTGGTCGCTGGCCGTTATCTGCTGCCAAGGACGCGCCAGCGCACCCCGGTGCGGGGCTTCGATTTCCTCGGGCTCGCGCTGTTGATCCTGGCCTGTACCGCGCTGCTGCTCGCGGTGTCCTCGGTGTCCGGCCTCGCCCTGCCGGTCTGGTCGGTCGCCGGGTTGGCGGTGGTGGGCGTTGGCACCGCGATCGCGTTCGTGTTGCATGCCAACCGGATCGGCGACGGCGTCATCGACCTGAGCCTGTTGCGCTCCCGTGCGGTTTCCGGGGGTCTCGCTGCCGCGCTGGGCGGCTATCTCGTGCTGTTCGGGCCGCTGGTGCTGGTGCCGGTGGTGCTGACCGCAGACGGAGCGTCCGCGCTGCGCGCCGGGCTGGTGTGCACCGCGCTGCCCGCCGGGTTCGGGTTGGCCGCGACCATCGGCACCCGGCTGCTGCCCCGGTCCTGGAGCAACGCGCGGCGCTGCGTGTCCGGCGCGCTGGTATGCGTGCTCGCGCTGGTGCCGCTGGTTTTCGTGGCGTTCGGCGGGGTCGCGTTCATCGCGCTGCTCGGCCTGCTCGGCCTCGGGCTCGGCCTGTTCACGCCGCCCAACAACGCGATGGTCATGGGCGCGATCCCCGCCGCCAAGTCCGGGCTGGGCGGCGGACTGGTGAACATGGCGCGGGGGATCGGCACCGCGCTCGGCGTCGCGCTGATGACCTATGTGCTCAACGCCTCCGGGATCGACGCGGGCACGCGCTGGGGATTCGGCCTGCTCGCGGTGCTCGGCATCGGTGTCGCGGGTATCGCCGCGCTCGCCGGTCGCCGCGTCACGCGGTAGGGAACGACTGCTCGACCTCGTCGGGCGGGACCGGGCAGCCGAAGGCGGTACCGGCAGCCAACTGGATGCCGAGTCCGGCAAGTCGATCTGCCAACTCGACGGTGTCCACGCCGTCCGCGATGACCCGAAGCTCGCGTTGGCGGCTCAACCGGACGATCTGGCCCAGGATCTGCTCGAACGGCGAGTTCGGCTCGTCGTTCTCGCCGTAGGCGCGGATCACGCTGGGCGCGATCGCGACCCCGCTGATCGCCAGCGTGCGCAGGTCGACCAGACCGGCGTTGCTGGTGCCGAACCCCTCGACCAGCGTGTGGACGTCGATGGCGCCGAGCGCTTCCAGGTTCTCCATCGGTTCGCCGTGCTCGTCGACGGCGACGCTGGACGGGATGCCGATGCGCAGCTTCGCCGGTGCGACGCCGGTCTTGGCCAGCACGTCCTTGACGATCTTGACGAGGTCTTCCTCGCGGGCGAACCGGCTGGTCATGCTGATCGCGACGGTTGGCGTCGCCGCGCCGAAGCGCTCCTGCCAGGTGGCGACCTGCTTGCAGACCTCCTCCAGCATCCACCGTCCGATCGCGACGATGAAGCCGGTCTCCTCCGCCATGGCCAGGAACTCGGAGAGCTCCAACCGGCCCAGGCGCGGGTGCTGCCAGTGCATCACCGCGCGCAACCCGGCCAGCGACCGGCCGGGCATGCGCACCACCGGCTGGTAGGAGACCACGAACTCACCGTTCTCCAGCGCGCCCGGGATCGCCGCGCCCAACTGGAAACTGGCCCAGTCCGCGTCGTGCGCCTCGCGGTCGAACAGCACCCACTGCGCCTTGCCCGCCGCCTTGGCCCTGTGCACGGTCAGTTCGGCGGCGCGCAGCAGGTCCTCGGCATCGACGCTGCCGATCTCGCCTTCCACGATGCCGACGCTGGCCGAGACCGCGATGCCCGCCGACTGGTCGTAGTAGACGGGTTCGGCCAGCTCCTCCAGCGCCTCGGTGATCCGCTGGCTGACTTCGAGACTGCGCTTGGTGCCGGTGACCAGCACGCCGAAACCGTCACCGCCCAGACGCGCGACGACCGCGTCCTGCTCGGCGAAGACCGCCTTGAGTGTGCTGCCGACCCGCTTGAGTACCTCGTCGCCGGTGGCCCGGCCGATGCCGTCGTTGACGATCTTGAAGCCGTCCAGGTCGATGTAGCAGATCGCGGCGCGCTCGCCGGGTCGCGCGTTGGCCAGGGTCGAGTCCAGCACGGACATGAACTGGGTGTGGTTGGGCAGGCCGGTCAGCTTGTCGGTCAGCGAGTGCAGGAGCTGGTTCTCCCGCAACAGCACCAGATCCGAGATGTCTTCGACGATGGCCACCGCGTAGTCCGGCGCACCGGATTCCTCGCGCACCAGCGACAGCGACAGCAGCGTCCAGCGCGGCTGCTCGTCCTGGCCGGTGAAGTTCACGTTGCCGACGAACCGGTTCTGCTCGCCCTTGGTGATCGCCTCGAACGCGGCGACGACCCGGTCGGTGTCCCGGTCGGAGAGCAGCTCGGAGATGTTCTGCTGCAACAGATCGTCGACGTGGAAACCGAGGATCTCGCCCAGTGCCGGGTTGACCAGCTGGAGCCGGCCGGAGAAGTCGATGATGGCGATGCCGACCGCGGAGGAGTTGAACACCGCGCGGAAGCGGGCCTCGCTGGCCTTGCGCCTGCGCGCCTCCTCGTCGCGGGCGCGGAACACCGCCCGCTTGATCATCTCCTGGCGGTCGAACAGCCAGTCCCGGAAGGCTTCCACGTAGCCGCTGGAGATGGCGCCGAGCAGCGCGGCGAGGCGGTCGTGCACGGCCCGGTCGAGCTCGATGCCCAGAGCGTCGGTGAGCCCGGTGCCGATCACCCGCAACGAGTTGTTCAGTGCGTCCGTGCCGGTGAAGTTCTCCGCCACCATGCCGACGCCGATCGAACCGGCCGGTTTCGGGTCGAACTCGGTGGCGGTCAGCAGTTCGGCGAGTTGATTGCTGAACGCCAGCAGCAACTCGACGACATCGCGGTGTTGCAGGCCGATGTGGCTGGTGTGGATGACCTCGACCGCCCACTGCTGCGCGAACGCGGCAAGCCCAGGTGCGGTGCGGTTCTCGTCAGTCACGGTCACCTGCTCGACCGTTCCTGCCCGGCCCGGGCACAGTTCGGGAGGTGACGTCAGGTGCGAACGTCAAAATAGCCGGTATGTCACCGACGATGGCTGATGCCCAGCACGGGCGGTCCTGCACCACGGTCCCCTTCGAGGCTGACTGGACCTGCTGAGTGTAGAGATCAACCCACTGCGCGCATATCCGGGAGGCACCAGACAGGGCGAGGTTTGGCCAAGTTTACGCCGAACGAGTGAACTCCAGAGCTCGATGTGGTGGCAGGCCGGTATCACGGTCACGGCCCGCGCGCCGGTGATCATCTCAGGGTTCCGATTGGTCGACTGGCGTCGACTGGCACAGCACGCCCCACGTGTTGGATACTGAACAGCCGCGTGCTGATTGCGCCGTGCGTCCGGTCTGCGGGGACCGGGCGCGGGTGGACGGCCATCGCCGCGGATGTTCGGCGCGGGGCATCTGTCGGTGCCCTGCGGAATAATGGATCCAGGCGATCGATCCGACGACGAATCGAGGCGGAGGCTCGAGATCATGAGGAAGAGGGTGGTGGAGCATGCGGCACACAGCGGAATACGTCGGTGGCCCGCTGGACGGTAGGCGGGAACCGTTGCCTGCCGCCAAAACCGAGGTCGGCGCGATCGTCACGCACGTGTTCCTGCACGGCGGCCCGAAGATCGAGACCAGGTACCGGCTCAATCAGACCGAGGAAGGCCACTGGGTCTACCACCTCGTCGTGGACTGAGCCGGACTAACAAATGAGCGCTCATATCGCATATTGATAACGATCGCTCGACGGGCATTACCAATCTGGATTACGCTCGTTCCCTGCTGGCTTTCTCGATACCGCGTGCCGCAGTCCAGCGTGGACTATCGCCGCTCCTACCAGCGGCGTTACCGCAAGGGCGGCAAATGTTTACTGTCAACGAAACAAGCCTGTAGAACCATTGCCCCTTTCCGCATCGGCCCGCAACATCAGGCGGGCGCCCAGGGCTGCCCCTGGTTGCTGCCGTGCTGCCGATGTGGAAATGAGGTCCTATTCCATGACAGGCTTTTCCCCGCGAGGTGACACCCGCAGGCGCTTAGCCGGCCGGGTTGGCGTCGCGCTCGCCGTCGCCGCGACCGCGGTGACCGTGCTGTCCCTTGTGGCCGTGCCCGCCTCTGCCAGCCCAAGCTCTGCTACCGCGGCAAGTTCGGTCAAGACGGCCGGGCACGCCGGTGTGCCGCTCGCCGGACTGGTCACCGGATTCGGTTGTGCCACCGTCAAATCCGCCGGGCAGGCGCACTGTCTCGGTCTGGTGCGCGGGGTTCGCGGCAGCAACGGCAAGGTCGGCCCGATGCTGACGACCAGCCCGAGCGGGTTCGGCGCACCGGATCTGCGCTCCGCCTACAACCTCAACAGCGCCTCCTCCGGCGCCAAGACGGTCGCCATCGTGGACGCGATGGACAACCCGAACGCCGAGGCCGATCTGGGCGTGTACCGCAAGCAGTACAACCTGCCCACGTGCACGACCGCCAACGGCTGCTTCAAGAAGGTCAACCAGAGCGGTGCGACCTCGCCGCTGCCGACCGCCGATGCCGGCTGGGCCGAGGAGGAGAGCCTGGACGTCGACATGGTGTCGGCGATCTGCCCGGACTGCCACATCCTGCTCGTCGAGGCCAACTCGGCCAACGACACCGACCTGATGGCCGCGGAGAACGCGGCGGCGGCGACGTCGGGCGTGGCGTCCATCTCGAACAGCTATGGCGGGGCGGACAACAGCGGCGAAACCGCCGAGGACAGTGCGTTCAACCACCCGGGTGTCGCGATCACCGCCTCCTCGGGTGACTCCGGTTACGGGGTGGAGTGGCCCGCCGCTTCGCAGTACGTGACCGCGGTCGGCGGCACGTCGCTGAGCAAGGCCAGCAACAGCCGTGGCTGGTCCGAGACCGCCTGGTCCAGCGCTGGTTCCGGCTGCTCGGCCTACGAGCCCAAGCCGGGCTGGCAGCAGGACACCGGCTGCGGCAAGCGCGCGGTCGCGGATGTGTCCGCGGTCGCCGACCCGAACACCGGTGTCGCCGTCTATGACACGTACAACACCTGCGGCAGCAGCTCGTTGTGCGATCTGCTGATCGAACTGGGCCTGGTCCAGGGCGCAGACGGGTGGGTGCAGGTCGGTGGCACCAGCGCGTCCTCGCCGATCATCGCCAGCGTGTACGCGCAGGCAGGCAACGCGACCTCGGTGAACTACGGCTCGTACCCGTACAGCCACACCGGTGGGCTCAACGACGTCACCTCCGGCTCCAACGGCAGCTGTGGCGGTAGTTATCTGTGCACGGCGGGCGCCGGCTACGACGGTCCGACCGGCTTGGGAACACCGAACGGCACCACCGCGTTCTAGCGATTCAGCGGTTCGTTGATCTTCGGCCGATCCCGCGCACGCGGGGTCGGCCGAAGTGTTGTCACGGGCCGTCGACAGTAAGGTTGAGCTCGAAACCGAGTTCACAAACGAAGTGTTCACAAGACGGTTGAATCGGGATGAGGGGCAATGGCGCAGGTTGGCTTGACCGCGGCGTTGGAGCAGTTCCACCCGCGTGAAATGATCACACACGCCGAACTGGCCGAGGAGCAGGGCTTTCGCGGCCTGATGGCCGCCGATCACGTGCAACCCTGGGTGCCCGCGCAGGGCCAGGCGCCGTTCGTGTGGAACGTGCTGTCCGCCCTCGCCGAGCGTACCGAGGGCGACCTCGGTCCCGGGGTCGCGTGTCCGTCGTTCCGGATGCACCCCATGTTGATCGCGCAGGCGTCCGCGACCCTGGAGGCGATGTACCCGGGGCGGCACTGGCTCGGTCTCGGCTCGGGTGAGGCGCTCAACGAGCACGTGCTGGCCGAGTACTGGCCGGAGGCGCCGGAGCGGGTGAACCGGCTGTTCGAGGCCGTCGAGTTGATCAAGAAGCTGTTCACCGGCAAGGACGTCAAGCACGACGGCAAGTTCTTCAAGCTGCACAAGATGCGCCTGTGGACGATGCCCGACGCGCCGCCGCCGATCTACATCGCGGCAGCCGGTCCGGTGACCTCCAAGCGCACCGGCCAGTTCGCGGACGGCATCATCACGCCGGCAGCCAGTCTGAGCAAGATCGAGGGCATCCTGGCGAAGTTCGGCGAGGGCGCGAAGGCGGCGGGCAAGGACCCGGACACCATGCCGAAGCTGCTGCAGATGCACCTGTCCTGGGCGCCGACCGACGAGGAGGCCTGGGAGAACGCGATGACCGAGTGGCCCAACGGCGGCATGAAGTTCCCCAAGCAGGACATCCGCTCGCCGTTCGACTTCCAGGAGATGGCCAAGCTGGTCCGCCGCGAGGACTTCGAGGGCCGGATGGTCATCTCCTCCGACCCCGACCTGCACCGGGCCGAGATCCAGAAGTTCATCGACGCCGGGTTCGACCGCATCTACATCCACAACGTGGGTCGCAACCAGGAGGAGTTCATCAAGGTCTTCGGCCGCGAGGTGCTGCCCAAGCTCACCAACTGAGCCCGGGTTTGTCGGACCAAGGCCGCACACTGGTCGCGTGCGCGCCTCCCGACTGGTCTCCACCCTCCTGCTGTTGCAGAACCGTGGGCGGATGACAGCCACCGAACTGGCCGGTGTGCTGGAGGTGTCGGTCCGCACGGTCTACCGGGATGTCGAGTCGCTGTCCGCGGCCGGCATCCCGGTCTACGCGGATCGCGGCCCGGACGGCGGCTACCGCCTTCTCGACGGTTATCGCACCCGGCTGACCGGTCTGACCAGCGAGGAAGCGGACACGCTGTTCCTGGCCGGGGTGCCGGACGCGGCCGCCGAACTGGGTCTCGGCGCGGAACTGGCCGCCGCCCAGCTGAAGCTGGAAGCCTCGCTCGCGCCCGAGTTGCGCGAACGCGCCGCGCGGATCCGGCAGCGCTTCCACCTCGACGCGCCGTCCTGGTTCCGCGAACTCGACGCGGTGCCGCACCTGGCAAAGGTTGCCGCCGCGGTGTGGAACCAGCAGCGGGTCGAGGTGCGCTACCTCGGCGCGGGCAGCAAACCCAAGGAATCGCTGACCGTGCTCGAGCCGCTCGGCGTGGTGTGCAAAGCGGGCGTCTGGTACCTGGTCGCGACGGGTGGCAGCAAGGTGC
The DNA here is from genome assembly GCA_036494465.1 of Pseudonocardiaceae bacterium. Classification (GTDB taxonomy): domain Bacteria; phylum Actinomycetota; class Actinomycetes; order Mycobacteriales; family Pseudonocardiaceae; genus CAJCJE01. The sequence goes on along the minus strand of DASXOJ010000191.1, from coordinate 10,318 downwards.
GGACCTACCGGGTCGGGCGGATCGTCGAACTGGAGATCCTGCCCGAGGTCTTCCACCGCCCAGCCGAGTTCGACCTGGTCGACTTCTGGCGGGACTGGGTCAAGCACTACGAACGCGGCGTCTACCAGGCGAACATGGTGGTCCGGCTCTCGCCTGCCGGTTATGACATGGTGCCGTTCGCGTGGATGGCGGTGGCTGCCCGGGCAGCGGTCGCCAACGCGGAGGAACCGGGGGAAGACGGCTGGCGGCGCGCGGTGGTGCCGATCGAGTCGATCCGGCACGCCATGATCGAGGTGCTCAAACTCGGCAAGGACGTCGAGGTGCTCGAACCGCCCGAGCTGCGCGATCAGCTCCGCGACGCGGCGGGCGCACTGTGTGCGATGTATGAGGTTCAGCGGATCTCGTGACCGGCGATGGCCCGCGCCACCGCGCCGGTCATCCCGCGCACCGCCTCGGTGGTGCTCGCGACGTCACCGGGCCGCCCGGCCGCCAACCAGGTCAGCACCACCTCGGTGACCAGTTTCGGCAACAACCGTGCCGCCCAGTCCCGGCGCGCCGGATCGGGCACGTACGCGGCGAGCTCCTCCTGCGCGGTCGCGAGCGTGGCCGCCGCTGCCGCGTCGGTGTAGTCCTGGAACTCCGGTTCCCGCGCGGCGTGCTGGAACAGCAACGCGTACCCGTCTGGGTCGCCGTGCGCGAACTCCACGATCGCCCTGATCGTGCCCGGCCACGGTCCAGCCGCCTCGACGACCGTGTTCAGTTGCGCGGTCACTTCGGCCAGGACGCTCCGGTACAGATCGGCCTTGGTCTCGAAGTGCCGGTAGATGATCATTTTGGTCACCCCGGACTCGTCCGCGATGTCCACCATGGACGTTGCCGCGAATCCGTTGCGGGCAAAGGACCGTTTGGCGGCGGCCATGATCTGCGCCCGGCGTTGCGCCCTGGGCAGAAGTCGCTTCGGCTGGTCCGGCACCGGGACACCCTAGTGCACAACGGTCATCGACACAGTGTCGAAAATCCGCTCTCGACCAGGCGATCCTGGTCGAGAGCGGATCTTGATCACTTGCCGTAGCCGTGCAGACCGGTGCCGTAGGGAACCAGGGTCGCGGTACCCGCCGCGTTCGGGATTGTTACCGGGAGGTGGCCGGTCGGCGCGGTGCCGGTGATCGCGTTGGCCAGCGCCACCAGCGACGGCGGCTGGTAGTCGTAGGCGGCCACGAAGGTCGGCGCGGTGGGGTAGTAGGCCAGGTCGTACGGTCCGCCGACGGCCGCCACGATCACCGGCTTACCAGTGGCCAGTAGCGCGTTGATCAGGTTCTGCTGAGTGCTGTCGCCCCAGGCGTTGTAGCTGGACACGACCGTCACGTCGTTGTTCTTCGCCGCTGTCACCGCCGCCGCGATGGTGGCCGCGTTCGGCGAACCGGTCCACAGCAGCTGAGTGGTCAGGCCCTTGGCGGCCAGGTCGTTGCTCAGGTTCTGCGTGGTGCCGACGCCCCAGCCGGTCACCAGCACGCGCTTGCCGGAGTTCGCGGCGAGCGGCAAAGTGTGGTTGTTGTTGCGCACCAGGGTGATCGAGTCCTTGGCGACGTTCGCCATGGTCGCCAGGTGCGCCGGGGTGCCGACGGTCGAGGTGACCGCGCCGGAGGTGGTGTACGGGTTCTTGAACAGGTTCAGCGCGAACTTCAGGTGCAGGATGCGGGAGACCGACTGGTCGATCCTGGCCACACTGATCTGTCCACTGTTGACCGCGTTCGTGACGATCTGTTCGGACTCCGGCAGGTTCACCGCGCCGTTCAGGCTCCCGCCCGACGGTTCCGGGCAGATCAGCAGTTCGTCGTCGCCCGCGTTGATCGCGTCGGTGATGATCTGCTGGTGCGTGTACGGCGCCAGGGCGCCCGCGCTGAGCGAGTCGGTGATGACGACACCGTTGTAGTGCAGCGTGTTGCGCAGCACGCCGGTGACGATCGGGTTGGACAGGCTCGCGGGCAGACCGGACGGGTCGATCGACGGCGCGACGATGTGCGCCGCCATGATCGACTGGGTGCCCGCCGCGATCGCCGCGCGGAACGCGGGCACGTCGACGTTCATGATCTGCTGCTTGGTCTCGTTGGTGACCGAGACGCCGCTGTCGGTGTTGGTGGTGGTGTCACCGAGGCCGGGGAAGTGCTTGGCCTGCGCGGCCACCCCAGCCTGCTGGTATCCGGTGACCGCAGCGGCGGCGAACCCCTCGACCGTGCTGGTGCGATCACCGAAGGAACGCGGCCCGTCCGCGCTGTTCTGCGGGTTGGTGTTCACGTCGACGACCGGCGCGTCGTCCATGTTGATGCCCTGCGCCTTGAGCTCCTGGCCGATCACGTTCGCGGAGCGGTAGGCGTCGAGCGGGTTGAACGAGGCGCCGATCGCCATGTTGCCGGGCGAGACCGACGCAGGCGCTCCGATCCTGGTGACCACGCCGCCTTCCTGGTCGGTGCTGATCTGCAACGGGATGCCGTCGGAGGCTATCGCGGAGGTCTGTAAGCCGTTGGACAGGGCCGCGGTCTGCTGCGGCGCGTTCTCGCTGTCCGTCCAGGCGAAGTAGATGACGCCGCCGGGCTGGTACTTGTCGATCATCTGCGTCGCGTTGTCCACGCCCGCGCCGAACAACGCGTTGTTCGCGGTCGCCTCGGACGCGGTGACCGTGTTCGCGTCGGTGCCGTAGACGTCGACGACGAACATCTGGCCGATTTTCTGGGCCAGCGTCATCTTGGACATCACCGCGCGCACCTGCGCGTCGATGCTCGTCGGCCGGTCCGCTTGGGTGGCGACGGCGGGTACCGCCAACGCGGCTAGGGTGGCCACCGCTGTTGCGGCGAGCGCGGGTCTGACGACGCGACCAAGCATGACCGGGCCTCCGGTGGTTCATGTGGACAACTGACGTAATGTGCCTCACAGTGCGGTGGTATTTCACCGCTTGGGCACGTCAGTGTCAACGTCTGTCAGCGTGTAACCCGCAGAGTTAGCCCACTTGCCCCCGGCGCTCGAACACCAGGTCGCGCGCGGTGTCCAGGGCGGTCGCGATCGCGCCGGTCAGCACGGCGGCCTCGCCCAGCTCTCCGGTGACGATCGGCGGAGCCGTGGGAATGGTGCGGTTGAGCGCTTTTTCCAACGGCGGCTGCAACAGATCCGTGTTGGTGCTGCCGATGCCGCCGCCGATCACCACCAGCGCGGGATCGATCACCGCCGCCACCGCGGCGATCACGAACGCCAGCCGCGCCGCCTCTTCCTCGACTGCCTTCAGCGCCCGCGAATCACCGTCGTGCGCGAGCCGGAACACGTCCTTGGCCGTGCGGACGTCGGTCAGTCCGTTGGCGACCGCGATCTCCACCACCGACCGGGCTGCCGCCGCCGACTCCAGCATGCCCTGGCGCGGCGGGGAACCCGCCTTGGGCAGACCGCGCGTCGGCCAGCCGTAGGGGAGGTACGCGACCTCACCGGCGGCACCGTGCGCGCCGCGGAACAGTGCCCCGTTGACGATGGTGCCCATCCCGATACCGGTGCCGACCATGATGCTCACGAACACATCCACGCCCCGCGCCGCGCCAGCGCGGTGTTCGCCGACCGCGCTCAGGTTCGCGTCGTTCTCCACGACCACGTCGCCGCCGAGCACCGTTTCCAGTTCGCCGAGCAGGCCCTTGCGTTCCCAGCCGGGCAGGTTCGGCGCGCGGTGCAGCGTCTTGGACCGCTGATCGGGCACACCGGAGGTGCCGACGACGGTGGTGACCACCTCGTCCATCCGCAGCCCGGCCTGCTCCAGCGCGCGATCGGCGAACGTCCGCACGCTGCGGACCAGCGCCGATGCCGACCGCCCCCGGTGGCGCTCGTCGAGCTTGGCGACCACACTGCCGGCAAGGTCGGCGACGGCGACCCGGATCCGCTCACCGCCGATGTCGATGCCGAGCACGTGGCCGGCCGCCGGATTGGCCTCGTAGACCACAGCGGAGCGGCCCTGGCCGGCAAAGCTGCGACCGACCGTGTGAACGAGCTTGACCTGGTCCAGGTCGAGCAGGGCCTGGCCGACGGTGGGTTTGGACAGGCCGGTGTCCTTGGCGATCTGGGGCCGGGTGGCGGCACCGAAGTCGCGCAACCGATCGAGAACGGCCCGTTGGTTGAGTTCGCGCATGCCAGCGGGAGTACCGACCTGGGGAGAACGGCTTGCCGTCACGGAACCTGCCTTCGTTACGAGTTGCCGCAAGTTTACTTCGGGCCCTTCCTGGGGGACGCTGAGTATGTTAGGAAACTTTCCGAACTAGTAGAGGGAGGCGCGCCGTGACATCGGTTACCCCGTCAACGTCGGACGGTGGATTCCAACGGTCGATCAAGCTGTTCCAGGCGACCGCGATCAACATGACCCAGATGTGCGGCATCGGGCCGTTCGTCACCATCCCGCTGATCCTGACCACCATGGGCGGTCCGCAGGCGATCCTCGGCTGGATCGTCGGCGCGGCACTCGCCATGGTCGACGGACTGGTCTGGGCCGAACTCGGCGCGGCCATGCCCGGCGCCGGCGGCACCTACATCTACCTGCGCGAAGCGTTCCAGTACCGGACCGGCCGGTTCATGCCGTTCCTGTTCGCCTGGACCGCGGTGCTGTCGATCCCGCTGGTGATGTCGTCGGGCATCATCGGCCTGATCCAGTACCTCGGCTACCTCTGGCCCGGCGTGGTCGGCCCGGACGGCGGCCCCAACGCGCTCGGCAAGATCGTCGGCATCGCGCTCGTCGCGCTGATCGTGATCCTGCTCTGGCGCAAGATCGGCGACATCGGCCGAGTGACGACCGGGTTCTTCGTGGTCATGCTGATCGCCATCCTGGCCGTGGTGATCGCCTGCTACACGCACTTCCACCCCAGCCTCGCGTTCACCTACCCGCCCGGGGCGTTCCACTTCGGCAGTCCGTTCTTCGCCGGACTCGGCGCCGGTCTGGTGATCGCGATCTACGACTACCTCGGCTACAACACCTCCGCCTATCTCGGCGCGGAACTGAAGAACCCCGGCAAGACCCTGCCCCGCTCGATCATCTACGCGATCATCGGCATCATGGTGCTCTACCTGTTGCTACAGGTCGGTGTGCTTGGTGCGGCGCCCTGGCAGGACACCGCGAAGTCCTTCTCGGCCGCTTCCTATGTGCTGCAACTGACCTGGGGCACCGTGGCCGCGAAGATCCTCACCGTGTTCATCATCGTCACCGCCTTCGCCTCGGTGTTCACCGGTCTGCTCGGCGGTTCCCGGGTGCCCTTCGAAGCCGCCAGGGACAAGCTGTTCCTGCCCTGGTTCGGCAAACTGCACCCACGCCTGAACTTCCCGACCGTCGGCCTGATCGTGATGGGCGTGCTCACCGCGATCGCGTCGCTGTTCTCACTGGCCACCGTGATCAACATGTTCATCGCGGTCATCGTGATCGTGCAGGCGCTCGCGCAGATCTTCGCCCTGTTCGTGTTGCGCCGCCGCCAACCCGGCCTCAAACGGCCGTACAAGCAGTGGCTCTACCCGGTGCCGAGCATCCTCGCGCTGGCCGGCTGGATCTACGTGTACGTCTCCGCGAACAACACCGCGACCAGCCTGCCGCCGTTGGCCCGGCCGATCGAACTGTCGCTGTTCTGGTTGGCGGCGGGCATCATCGCGTTCCTGATCTGGGCGCGGGTGGAGAAGACCTGGCCGTTCGGCCCCAAGGAAATCAAGGAAGTCTTCCTGGGCAACGAGAACGACGAGGAACCGGTCGCGGCCTGAGATACTGGCGCGGTGCCGATCACCGCGCTGATCTTCGACTTCGACGGACTCCTGATGGACACCGAGAGCACCATGTTGGCGAGCTGGCAGTACGAATGGCGCCAGTACCAACTGGAACTCGCGGCCGACGGCTTCTTCGCCGAACACGGCGGCGACGTCAGCGAGCAGCGCTACGCTCGGCTGGCGTCGGCCGTCGGCCCCGGCTACGACCGGGCCGCGAGCCACGCGCGCCGGGTCGCCCACCGGGACGAGCTCAACGCCGCGCTCGATCTCGAACCCGGCATCCACGCCTGGCTCGACCAGGCCGACGAACTCGGCCTGCGCCTGTCCGTGGCCAGCAGTTCGCCCCGCGCCTGGGTCACCAGGCTGCTCGGCCAGGTCGGTCAACTGGCCAGGTTCGCGAGCGTCGTGTGCGGCGACGAGGTCGAGCAGGTCAAACCCGATCCGGGCGTGTATCTGCTCGCGCTGACGCAACTGGGCGTGCCACCGGAGCAGGCGGTCGCGTTCGAGGACAGCCCGCACGGCGTCGCCGCCGCCAAGGCCGCGGGCCTGCGTTGCGTCGCGGTGCCCAACCGGCACACCGACCCAGTCAAGTTCGGCGCGGCCGATGTCCTGTTGACCAGCGCGACAGATCGTCCGATCGCCGAGGTCATCACCGCCTGACCGCGCGCATACTGATCACATGGGGTGGACGCAGTTCATATTCGGCGGGGGTGCCGCGCTGGCGGTCGGGCTCGCCGCGCTGATCCGGTTCTTCCCGCGCCGCGGCAAGCGCACCGACATCGAGATCAGCCCGACCGTGCTCGGCTGCCTGACCGGCGGCACCCGGCGCGCGGTCGTCACCGCACTCGCGATGCTGCACGTGCACGGTGCCGTCCGCATCGGCAAGCAGGGCACTGTGAAACGTACGGACGGCAAGTTCGCCAGCACCGATCGGCTGCTGTCCGCGACCTACGCCGCGCTCTACCAGCCCAACGGACCGCGCGGCATCGCCAGCCGGCCGCAGGTGCGCCGCGCCGCCGCCGAGGTGCGCAAGGACGTGGTCGCGGGCCGGCTGCTGGTGCCCACCGGCAGCTGGGTGGCCTCCCGCGTCCTGAGCTGGCTGGCCGTTCCGCTGATCGCCGCCCAGATCGCCACATCGCACGGGGCGGCGAGCATCACGCTGGCCGTCATCGTTTTCGTTCTCGGCGGTGTGGTCTACGTGCGCGACCGGCGCTCGCGGACCTGCCGGGTACGTACCAGGCAGTTGGGTCGCGAGGTCGGCCCGGACGCCGAGAGCGTCGGCTATGCCGTTGCGGCGCAAGGTAAACGCGCGCTGCGCGAGATCATGCCGCGCTTCGCCAAGGACGCCGGACTGCTCGACGGGGGAGTGGCCGCGCAGTTCACCGGCGACGGCAGTATCGGCCCCAACAGCGATGCCCGGTCGGGAAACTGGTAATTCGCATGCGGTGAATTCGGGCATGCGGCATCATAATCGGCGTCCAGTCCGAATTCCTCCGTAGAAAGTCGTTGTCTTGCAAGCTCAACTGACCCTCACCCCTGCGCAACTGCCCGAGGTGCTGCTCAACGTGGCACTGGTGCGCCCGGTGTTCCTGTGGGGCGCGCCCGGCATCGGCAAGTCCTCGCTGGTGCGTCAGTTCGCGGCGTCGCTCGGTCTGGACTGCGTTTCGCTGCTGGGCACCCAGCTCGCGCCGGAGGATCTGATCGGCGTGCCGCAGATCGTCGACGGGCGCAGCCGCTTCGCGCCGCCCGAGGACATCGCGCGCGACGAGCCGTACGTGTTGTTCCTGGACGAGTTGAACGCGGCAGCGCCCGATGTGCAGAAGGCGTTCTACTCGCTCATCCTCGATCGCCGGATCGGCTCCTACGAGTTGCCCGCCGGATCGGTCGTGATCGGCGCCGGCAACCGCGCCACCGACCAGGCGCTGGCCCGGCCGATGGCCTCCGCGCTGGTCAATCGGTTGGTACACGTGCACCTGCGCGCCTCGGCGACCGACTGGCTGTCGTGGGCGGCGGGCAACGGCATCCATCCCTGGGTGCTGGACTATCTGACCCAGCGGCCGGATCACCTCTGGTCGGCGCCGCCCAAGACCGAGGAGCCGTTCTCCACGCCGCGCTCCTGGCACATGCTCTCCGACGTGCTGCACTCCTACGGCGACCCGGTCGACGACGACTCGCTCGCGATCCTCGCCCAGGCCACGCTGACGCCGCAGCATGCGTCCGCGTTCCGCGCCTACCGCAAGGTCGCGCGGCATGCGTTCGACCTGGAGACGATCGTCAAGGGCGACGCTCGCTGGCCCGCCGCGCCTGGCGACCGCGACCTGCTCTACTTCCTCGCCGAGACCTTCCGCGCGCGCCTGGTCAAGGACCTCCCGGCCGAACGGCGGCACGCCCCCGAGCAGGTCCGGCAGTTCGCGTTCCGCGCCAAGTCGCTGCTGATCGAGCTCGCCGAGATCTCGCTGGAGATCGCGCAGTTGGTGATCGCCGAGGACGAAGCAGGCAACCAGGCGCTGCCGTCCTGGTTCCTGGTCGAGGCAGCGCGCGACCTGCCCAGGCTGGTGGCGAGCAGGGCTGGCACGTGAGCAAGGCCGACGCCACACGTGCCGAGCGCCGCGACATCGCCCGCGACCACGGCTGGCACACCGCGCGGCAGAGCATCGTGCTCGGCTACCTCGCTGGCAAAACCCACCTCTACCGGGAAAGTCTGACCGGCGCGCAGCGATGGGCCACAGTGGACAGTCAAGGGTGGATCACTGCGAACCGGTTGCGGGACGGCGAGCCGGAGGAATGGGCCTGGGCCTTCGCGCACCTCATGCTGCACCTGGGCCTCGACCACCTGGCCGAATCGCGACTGACCGAGGCCAACGCGATCCTGCCGGGCGGCGACATCGACCCAGCCTATTCGGCGGCCTGCTGCGTCGCGGTGCAACGCTTCACCGAGGTCGTCCGGATTGGCCGCGAACCCTTCCACAGCCCCGAGTTGCCCGGCACCGACGAGCTGGTCCTCGGTCGGCTGTGGCGCGATCTGGGCATCCCGGCCGAGTTCACCGGCCTTGGCGCGGGCGGCGACCGACCGTGCCTGGTCCGCGTCGTCCCGCAACCACACCACACGCTGATCGACTGGTCGTCTGCGTTCGCCAAAGGACTCTCCGACGCCGCCAGCGCCGCGATGCGCGACGCGGCCGAATCCTCCGGCCAACCGGGCGGAACCGCGCGCAGGCAGAGCTGGGACCGCGCCATGTCCTGGTTCGTGTCCAGCTATCCGTTGCTCGGCGCGCTCTCCTCCGGGTTCGCCATCGTCGCCGACCCGGAGATCGCGCGGGCCTGGCGGATCAGCGTCGCCGCGGTCAGCCGCGAACACGGCGAGATCTACGTCAACCCGTACGCGGGCATCACCGACCTGGAATGGCGGTTCGTGCTCGCGCACGAGATGCTGCACGCCGCACTGCGCCACGACCTGCGCGCGGACGGGCGCGACGAATACCTGTGGAACGTGGCCTGCGACTACGTGATCAACGGCTGGCTGGTCGACATGGGCGTCGGCCAGATCCCGGACGGCACCCTATACGACCAGCAGCTCACCGGCCTGTCCGCCGAGTCGGTCTACGACACGCTCGCCACCGACCTGCGCCGCGCGCGCAAGCTGCGCACCCTCGGCGGTCCCGACGCGGGTGACGTGCTCGGCGACTGGCTGTCCGTGCCGGACGCGGCGCACCGGCGCGGTTCGCGACGCGCGGAGCCCGCATGCCTCCCGTGGCAGTACAGCGACCGAGCCCGGCAGATCGACCTGGACGAGTTCTACCGCCGAGCCCTCACCCAGGGCCTGGAATATCACGGCGACGACGTGGCGCGCGGCTACCTCCCGCTCGGCCTCGAACAGGAGATCCGCGCCCTCGACCACCCGCCGCTGCCCTGGGACGCCCGGCTTGCCCGCTGGTTCGACGAGCACGTCCGCGCACCCGAACCACAACGCAGCTACGCCCGCGCCTCCCGGCGCCAGGCGTCGTCGCCGGACATCCCGCGCCCCGGTCGGGTCCGGCCCGAGCAGCGGGAGAAGCTGCCCACTTTCGGCGTCGTGCTGGACACGTCGGGCTCGATGCCGAGCCCGCTGCTGGCCAAGGCACTCGGTGCGATCGCCTCCTACGCCACCGCCAAGGACGTGCCCGCCGCGCGGGTGGTGTTCTGCGACGCGTTCGCCTACGACGCCGGGTACCTCTCGGTGACCGAGATCGCGGGCCGGGTGAAGGTGCGCGGACGCGGTGGCACGATCCTGCAACCCGCCATCGACCTGCTGCAACGTGCCGACGACTTCCCGGCCGACGGCCCCATCCTGATCATCACCGATGGCGCCTGCGACCTGCTGAGGATCCGTCGCGAACACGCCTTTCTGGTGCCGGTCGGGGCCAAGCTGCCGTTCACGCCGCGAGGTCCGGTGTTCCGGGTCAGCGGCGAGTAGTCCTCGGGTGTCTGAAACCGGACACCCAGGACGGCTTGAGATCAAACCGCACCTGTGCTGCAATTCATCCGATGACTTGACGAAGGGACGCACAAGTGG
>DASXOJ010000190.1:0-48372 GCA_036494465.1 Pseudonocardiaceae bacterium | reverse complement strand
CCGGCTCCGGCGGCGGATCCGCGACGACGTCGTGCCTGCGTACCTCGTAGGTCCCGTGCGGGTCCAGCCACGCCGGGTTGATGTCGGTCGCCAGCACGTACCCGGTCGGTCCGACGGCCGCGGCGAGCGCCTCGGGGATGCCGCGGCCCCCGGCCCCCACCTCCCAGCAGCGCCAGCCCGGCCCCACGCCCAGACGGTCGAAGTGCCCGCGCGTCACGCCGTCGAACAACTCGGCCAGCGCGACGAAGCGCTCGCCCGCCTCGGCCCGCGCATTGTCGAGAAGGTAGCGGCGGTCCGGGGCAGGCGCCGACACACCCGGTGAGCCGACAGCTTGCGCGGGCGGGGCAGCGATAGTGGCCGAGCTCGTGCAGGGGTCGTACGGCGAGGAGTTCACCGCTACATTCTCCCCCCTCACCCGGGCCGCAGTCAGTCCCGAAACAGCCCGCGTGACGAGCCCAAGCAGGGCCGCCACGACATCACGGAGTTGATCGCCGACCTCGACCTGCGCGGCCAGCGTTGCCTGGGCTGAGGCTCCCGCGTGTCCGGTCGCAGGCCGGGCCAGTCGCCGACCTTGTCCCAGCACAGCTCGGCGCCGGTTTGTGGGCCAGCGCAGGCCGGTGCGACTTTGAAGGGTTGAGGAGCCTATGTGGTCCTGTTCCGCGTTGATCGCAACGCGCCGCGCAGCCACAGGGCGCAGGCGAGTGCGGCGATCGAGCAGCCGGCCAGCCACCAGAAGGTGGTGTGGAAGGCTGCCTCGGTGCCGTGCGAGAGGCCGCCGGCCAGGACGACGGCGAACAGGGCGCCGCCGAGCGCGCCGCCGACCCGCTGCATGATGTTCACCTGGGTGGTCGCGTCCGGCAATTGCTCCCGCCGGACCGTCTTGTAGGCGGCGATACCGGGTGGCACGGCGGCCAGGGCGAGTGACATGCCGAGCAGGACCAACAACGTCTGAACCAGGACGGAGTTGGCATCGGCACCGAGGAAGACGAATGGCACCGTCGCCGCGACGCCGAAGACGTTGCCCCACACCGACACGATCCCACCACCGAAACGGTCGGTGAGCCAGCCCGCGAACGGCAGAGCCAGTGCCGTGCCGCCGCCGAGGGCCAGCATCCGCAGCCCGGTGCCGACAACATCGTCGTGGTGCAGGATCTGGAAGTACAGCGGGTACAGCAACGCTCCGCCGAACATCACGGCGCCGGTGAACCCGGCCGTGCCGATGGCCGCCGTGTAGACCGGATTGCGATACAACCCCAGATCCAGCAACGAGTCGGTGCGGCGACGGGAGTGCAGTCCGAATGCGACAAGGGCCACGATGCCCACTGCCAGCGGGATCAGCACGACCGCACTCAGCACGGAACCGGTCGCGCCCCATTCGGTCAGCGCGAGCACCACGAGCGGCAGGCCGGCACCGACGAGGACGAGGCCGCGCCAGTCGAGCGGCGGCGCCGCACCACGCTCGCCCCGGGGGATCAGTCGCAGGCCCAGCGCGAGCCCGATCGCTCCGATCGGAAGATTGACGAGGAACAGCCATCGCCACGACAGCGAGTGCAGGATCAGCCCGCCGATAACCGGGCCGAGAGCGGGGGCCAGGGTGACCACGATGCCCAGCGTCGCGATGACCTGGCCGAGTCGGTCCGGCCCGACGGCCTGGCCGAGAATGGTCTGGCCGGCCGGAATGAGCAGTCCCGCTGCCAGGCCCTGCACGACCCGCAAACCGATCAGCAGGCCCGCGTCCGGCGCGGCCGCGCACAGTCCGGATGCGATGGTGAACGCCACCAGCGCGGCCAGCCACAGCCGGCCGACGCCGACTTTCCTGCCCAGCCAGGCGCAAACCGGCAACGACATCGCCAGGGCGAGGAGGTATCCGTTGGTGACCCACTGGATGAGTCCCAGGCTGCTGCGCAACTCGTCGCGAATCGTGTCGAGGCCGATGTTGGCCAGTGACGAGTCGAGGCCGCTGGCGAAGGCGCCGAAGACGATGACACCGGCCAGTCGCCACACCCGCCAGTCGATCCTGCTCTCCGCAGGCGGCGCGCCGTGCTCCGCCTTGGCCTGCCGGCTCATGCGCGTACGGTTTCCCTGTCGCTGCTCGACGTTCCGACGCGCAGCGGCTTCAGCGCCGCCGCCCAGGTGATCACCTCATCCACCAGCCGACGCAGGGTTTCCAGCTGGTGATCGCCAGGGGTCAGTTCGCCGGGCTGGCTCATGTCCTCGATCGTGAAGTCGTTGAACAGCGACAGCGCGACCTGGGTCCGCACATCGGCGATCTTCAGCTCCGCCATCACCAGGCGCAGGTGCTCGACGGCCCGGGTGCCGCCGTGCAGGCCGTAGCTGACGAAACCCGCGGCTTTGTCGTTCCACTCGGCGAACAGGTAGTCCAGCGCGTTCTTCAACGCGGCGGGCACGGAGTGGTTGTACTCGGGTGTCACGAAGATGAACCCGTCGAACGAGCCGACCACTGACGCCCAACGTTTGGTGTGGCTGTTGCTGTAGTCACCGATCGCGGCGGGCATCGGTTCGTCGAGCAATGGGAGACGTTGGTCGGCGATGTCGACGATCTCGAACTCGACGGTCTTGTCCTGGCTGTGGTCGGTGATGTACTCGCCGGCCACGTCCGCGACCCAGCGGGCGACGAGTTCCGCCCTGCGCCGTGGGCGAGTACTGCCGACGACGATGGCAATCCTGATCACGATGCTTCTCCCGCCCCTCGAATTGGGCGGCGGCCAGGCACGATCGATCTCGTGGCCGCCGCTGGCTTCCGTCCTTGGACATCGGCACGTACGCTAGTTTACAACGACCGTGGCAACAAGTACAACGACGCATGTAGGTGTTGGGAGGTGTCGACATGGGCCTGGCCGACAAGCGACGCGCGATTCTGCGCGGTGCCCTCACGGTTTTCGCACGTGACGGCTACACGCGGGCGAGTGTCGACTCGATCGCGGGCGAGGCCGGGGTGTCCACTCGCACCATCTACAACCACTTCCAGGACAAAGCCGAGCTCTTCCAGGTTCTCATCAGGGAGAACGCGGTCGAGGTCGCCGACTTCCAGATCGGACTGATCGAGCGATACCTGCGGAAGATCACCGATCTCGAAGAGGATCTTATCGAGTTCGGCAACGCTTTCGCCGCGCCGATCCCCGACTACGCCGACCACTTCGCCCTGGTGCGGCAGATCAACGCGGAGGCGGGTCACATCCCGCAGGCGGCGCTGGACGGGTGGCAGGAGGCTGGTCCGCGGCGCGTTCGGCGCGCGCTTGCCGACAAGATGCGACAGTTGGTCGCGGGTGGACTGCTACACGTGGACGATCCGGACCGCGCCGCCACCCACTTCGCGTTGCTGACCTCCACTTCGGTCGCGAATCCGTCCCAGCAGGGCGCGATTGTGCTGACCGACCGCGAAATCGCTGACATCGTCAGTGCCGGCGTGCGGATATTCCTGTATGGGTACAGCTCCGCGACCAGTGCTAACGGCGTGGCGACGGGCGATGCCGCGCGCACGGCCGGTTGACAGGACCGAGCGCATGGGCTGTGGTGGGACTGTTGGGGGACGGTGGGTGGGTCCCGGAAGTCCGACACGGAACGCGTTGGGTGTGCACGCTTTCTTGAGTCCATAAAGGACGTTGTCGGCCGAACTCGCCGAACTCGCGACTGAGCGCCCGGCGCCTTTGCCGACCAGGGGAGGGAGCGCATTCGTGGAAGTTCTGGTGGTCGCAGAGGACATGACTGTCGCTGAACGACTGACCCGCGACATGCGACGGTACGGCTACCGAAGTTGCCACGTCGACACCGGCACGAGGGCTCTTGCCGAGTATCCGGGCGCGGATCTGGTGCTGCTGGATCTGGACCTGCCGGACCTGGACGGTCTGGAAGTGTGCCGCAGCATTCGATCCTGTTGCGACGTCCCGATCATCATCGTGACCGACCGCGACGCGGAACTGGACCGTGTACTCGGTTTACAGGCAGGATCCGACGACTATTTGGTCAGACCATACGGGGTTCGCGAACTGATCGCCAGAATAGAAGCGGTGATGCGCAGAGTGCGGATCGTGGCGCGCCCACCGACGCTGTCGCACGGCCGGCTCAGAATCGATTCCGGTACTCGCCAGGTTCACCTCGGTGAACAATTCGTCAACATCACCCGAAAAGAATTTGAGCTACTCCGCCTCCTGGTGTCGGAATCACACCGAGTGGTGCCCCGCGAAGACATCATGGCATGCGTCTGGCCGGACTGCGTTACAGACGCCAGCCGCACGATCGACACTCATGTCAACAGCCTGCGCCACAAACTCGGCGCCAAGTCGTGGATCACCACGGTGCGCGGTGTGGGGTTCCGCATCGGCCAGGGCTGAGTGCGCGGCTGAATACTCGGCCGGTACCACCATGAGCGGGTGCATATACCCACCTCTACCACATCTCGGTGTGTCGGTGATAACAGCGAAAACCTCTCTCGCGCGGCTCTGACGTTCACCGCCGCCCCGGCCAGACGAGTTTGCATTCCTCTGACAGAGAGTTTCCCGGCGTTTCGCAGAACGCCGACTTGACCCGTTGGGCATACCGGGCAGACCGTTGGGCATACACGGCGAAAGCCAATTTGATTAACCAACTCACAGGCGTGCACAACAACCGTCCTGGAAGGATAAGAGGGTTACATGGATTCCCCCGTGATCATCGTTGGTGCGGGCCCGGCCGGTCTCACGCTGGCCGGCGAGCTACGACTCGCGGACGTCGATGTCGTTGTCCTGGAACGTCTTTCCGAACCTACCGGGCAGTCGCGCGGACTCGGCTTCACCGCGCGCACCATGGAAGTCTTCGACCAGCGTGGACTGTTGCCAAGGCTCGGTGACGTCGAGATCAGCAACGAAGGTCATTTCGGTGGCCTGCCGATCGACTTCGCCGTGCTGGAAGGAGCGCATTTCGGCGGTAAGGGGATTCCGCAGAGCCAGACCGAGCGAATGCTCGCTGACTGGTGCGCGGATCTGGGCACGGACATCCGTCGCGGTCACGAACTGGTGGATCTCGCGGACGACGGCGACGGTGTCGATGTCACCGTGCGAACGCCCGATGGCGAGCGGCAACTGCGGGGGAGTTACGTGGTCGGCTGCGACGGCGGTCGCAGCACGGTCCGCAAGGCGGCCGGGTTCGACTTTCCCGGACGCGCCGCGACCATGGAGATGTTCATCGCCGACGTCAGCGGAGTGGACATCCGAACGCGGATGACCGGCGAGACCAGGCCCGGCGGCATGGTCATGGCCGGGCCGCTCGGCGACGGCGTGGTCCGAATCGTGGTGTGCGAGAAGGACCGGCCTGCGCAACGGCGAACCGAGGCACCCGGCTTCGCCGAGATAGCGGCGGGCTGGCAACGGTTGACCGGTCAGGACATCAGCCACGGCACGGCCACCTGGTGCACGTCGTTCGGCGATGCCTCCCGCCAGGCGGCCGAGTACCGCCGCAATCGGGTTCTGCTCGCCGGGGATGCCGCGCACATCCATCTGCCCGCAGGCGGCCAGGGCATGAACGCGAGCATCCAGGATGCGGTGAATCTCGGCTGGAAACTGGCCGCCACCGTGCACGACTGGGCGCCGCCGGACCTGCTGGACACCTACCACGGCGAGCGGCATCCGGTGGGAGCCCGCTTGCTGATGAACACCCAGGCGCAGGGTCTGCTGTTCCTCAGCGGTGACGAGGTGCAACCGCTGCGGGACGTGCTGACCGAACTGATCGGCTACCGGGACGTCAGCAGGCACCTCGCGGGCATGGTGAGCGGGCTGGAGATCCGCTATGACGTCGGCCCCGGCGAACACCCACTGGTCGGCAGGCGGATGCCCAAACAGGAACTGGTGACCCCGGTCGACAAGACCACCAGCACCGACCTGCTCCATTCCGGACGTGGGGTGCTGTTCGACTTCGTCAACGACGTGGAACTGCGCGGCATCGCGACCGACTGGGAGGACCGTGTCGACGTCGTCACGGCGACCCCGCACGCGGTGAGCGCCGAGAGCGGGCTCGCGGACACCGACGCGGTGCTGGTGCGCCCGGACGGGTACGTGGCATGGGCCGCGCCGGGCTGCGGAACCGTGACGGCCGCGCTGCGCCGCTGGTTCGGCGCACCGTTGCCGCACTGATCACGAAGGAGGGACCGAGATGGACAGCACGCTGATCGTGGCGCGCATGGACCCAGAACACGCAGGCGACGTCGCAAGGACCTTCGCCGATTTCGACGAAACCGAGATGCCGCAACGGATGGGCACTCGACGCAGGCAACTGTTCTCGTTCCACGGCTTGTACTTCCACCTGCAGGACTTCGACTCGGATGTCGGCAAGGAGCGGATCGAACGCGCGAAGGAGCATCCGCTGTTCGTGGACGTCAGCGAGACGCTGAAGTCGTTCGTCGATGCCTATGATCCGGCAACCTGGCGGTCACCGTCGGATGCCATGGCGCGCCGTTTCTACCACTGGCAGGAAACGTGAGTCGGCGGGCAGTGATCACCGGAATCGGGGTGACCGCGCCGGGCGGCGTCGGGGTGAAGAACTTCTGGTCGCTGCTGAGCGAGGGCCGTACCGCGACGAGGTCGATCAGCTTCTTCGATCCGTCACCTTTTCGTTCCAGAGTCGCGGCCGAGGTGGACTTCGACCCGGCCGATGAGGGCCTGCGGCCCCAGCAGATCCGGCGAATGGACCGGGCGGCGCAACTCGCGGTGATCACCGGACGGGAAGCAGTGGCCGACAGCGGCATCGAACTGTCCACTTTCGACCCTGGCCGCATCGGAGTCGTCGTGGGCAGCGCGGTCGGCGCCACGATGGGCCTGGAGGAGGAGTATCGCGTGGTCAGCGATGACGGCAGGCTCGAACTGGTGGACGATCGCTATGCGGTGCCCCATCTCTACGACTACTTCGTGCCCAGCAGCTTCGCTGCCGAACTCGCCTGGGAGACCGGTGCGGAGGGTCCGACGACCGTGGTGTCAACCGGGTGCACGTCCGGTCTCGACTCGGTGGGCCATGGCTGCGAGTTGATCCGCGAGGGCTCGGTCGACGTGGTGATCGCCGGTGCGACGGATGCGCCGATCTCGCCGATCACCATGGCGTGCTTCGATGCGATCAAGGCGACGACGCCGCGCAACGACGATCCCGAGCACGCGTCCCGGCCGTTCGACGGCACCCGCAACGGTTTCGTCCTCGGTGAGGGCGCCGCGTTCTTCGTCCTGGAGGACGCCGAGGCCGCCCGCCGCCGCAACGCCCACCGCTACGCGGAGATCGCCGGATTCGCCTCTCGGTGCAACGCCTTCCACATGACCGGCCTGCGCCCGGACGGCGCGGAGATGGCCGAGGCCATCCGCGTCGCCATGGCCGAAGCACGGATCGGGCCCGAGGAGATCGACTACGTCAACGCGCACGGCTCGGGCACCAAGCAGAACGACCGGCACGAGACGGCCGCGTTCAAGCGCAGCCTGGGGGAGCGGGCGCGGGCGATACCGGTCAGCTCGATCAAGTCGATGATCGGCCACTCCCTCGGGGCGATCGGCTCCATCGAGATCGCCGCGTCGGCGCTGGCCATGGCCCACGACGTGGTGCCGCCCACGGCGAACCTGCGCACGCCCGACCCGGAGTGCGACCTGGACTACGTACCGGGCACCGCCCGCGAGTGGCGCACCGACACGGTGCTGACCGTGGGCAGCGGATTCGGCGGTTTCCAGAGCGCGATGGTGCTGGCCGGTCCGGAGCGGGGCGGGTCATGAGCACAGGAGCTGTCGTGACCGGGCTCGGTGTGACGGCGCCCAACGGACTCGGTATCGAGGACTACTGGTCCGCGACGGTGCGCGGACGCAGCGGGATCGGCCGCATCACCCGGTTCGATCCGGACCGTTACCCGTCCCGGCTGGCCGGCGAGGTCGTCGGCTTCGAAGCCCGGGATCACCTGCCGAACAGGCTGCTTCCGCAGACGGATCGGATGACCCGGTTCGCGCTGGTGGCCGCCGACTGGGCGCTGGCCGACGCCGGTGTGTGCCTGGAGGATCTCGACGACTTCGACATGGGCGTGATTACCGCCAGTTCCTCCGGCGGTTTCGAGTTCGGCCAGAACGAGCTGCGGGCGTTGTGGAGCAAGGGCAGCCAGTACGTCAGCGCCTACCAGTCCTTCGCCTGGTTCTACGCGGTCAACTCCGGTCAGATCTCGATCCGGAACGGGATGCGTGGACCGAGCGGAGTCCTGGTGAGTGACCAGGCGGGTGGCCTGGACGCGGTGGCCCAGGCGCGCAGGCAGATCCGCAAGGGCAGCAAGCTGATCGTCACCGGTGGTGTCGATGGGTCGATCTGTCCGTGGGGCTGGGCCGCCCAGCTTGCCTGCGGCAGGCTCAGCGCCAGCGAGGAGCCCGATGAGGCATTTCTGCCGTTCGACCGGAGGGCCCGCGGTCACGTGTCGGGCGAGGGCGGCGCGCTGCTGACCCTCGAACCGAGCGACGCGACCCGAGAGCCGGGCACCCGATACGGCGAGATCGCCGGATACGCGTCCACTTTCGACCCGCATCCGGATAGTGGGCGTCCTCCCACACTGGCCAAGGCCATCGAACTGGCCCTTGCGGATGCCGAGCTGTCCGCTGAGCAGATCGGGGTGGTGTTCGCCGACGCGGCCGCCGTCCCGGAACTCGACGCGGTGGAGGCCGAGGCGATCAGCACGGTGTTCGGCCCGCACGGCGTGCCGGTGACCGCGCCGAAGACGATGACCGGCCGGCTGTACTCCGGTGCGGGCGCCCTGGATCTCGTGGCCGCGCTGCTGTCGTTGCGCGACGGAGTGCTGCCACCGACCACGAACGTCGCTCCCCGGCTGGAGTACCAGCTCGATCTGGTCACCGGCAGCGCACGGCCGTCCGCGGCCCGCGCGGCGCTGGTGCTCGCCAGGGGACATGGCGGTTTCAACTCGGCGATGGTCATCACCGCCGGCGACTTCAGGAGGACACAGTGACCGACGAAATCACCCTTGCCGTGCTCAAACGCACCCTGCGCGAGGGAGCGGGCGCGGACGAGGCGGTCGACCTGGACGGCGACGTGCTCGATGTGGAGTTCGCCGAACTGGGCTACGACTCCCTCGCGGTGCTGGAGACCGCGGGACGGCTGTCGCGGGAGTACGGCATCGCCATGGACGACGACGCCACGACGGCGGCGAAGACACCCCGCCAGCTACTCGAACTGGCCAACAGCAGCCGTTGACGCCCCGGTCGCGAGTAGAAGAACGCGGAAGACAGGGAATTCGCATCATGACCGATACGCTGAGCCGCCCCGCGACCGATCAGGTCAGCTGGGCGTTGTGCCCCGGCTGCGGGGAGATGCTGTACCACAAGCGTTTGGCCCGTGGTCTCCAGGTCTGCCCTGAGTGCGGCGAGCACCATCGCATCACCGCGCGGCAACGGATCGAGCAGCTCTTCGACGAGGGCAGCGCCGAGGAGATCGACATCTCCGCGCACAGCACGGATGTGCTCGGGTTCGTCGACACCAAACCATATCCGAACCGGCTGGCCGCGGCTCGTAGCCAGACCGGTATCGACGAAGCGGTGGTGCTGGTGTCCGGGCGGATCGAGGGCAACCCACTGATCGCCGCGGTGATGGATTTCCGATTTCTCGGCGGCAGCCTCGGTAGCGCCGTCGGCGAGTTGATCACCGTCGCGGCCGAACTGGCGCTGGATCGGCGGACACCATTGTTGATCGTGTCCGCGTCCGGTGGCGCCAGGATGCAGGAGGGCGCCGTCTCGCTGATGCAGATGGCCAAGACCAGTCAGGCCCTCGGCCAGCTCGACGAGGCGGGCATCCTGACCATCTCGCTGATCACCGATCCGACCTACGGCGGCGTTGCCGCCTCCTACTCCACCCTCTGCGACGTCATTGTCGGCGAACCCGGTGCGCGCCTTGGTTTCGCCGGTCGCCGGGTGATCGAGCAGACCATCAAGCAGGTGCTCCCGCCCGGCTTCCAGACCGCGGAGTTCCTGCTCGACCGCGGCCTGATCGACATGGTCAAGCCGCGCGCCGAGCTACGCGCCACGCTGGCCGGACTGGTCGGCGCGGCACATCCCGGTCGCCTGGACTCCGATGTGGACGATCCGGATCCGGTCGAACGCGATCAACGGCGCCTGCCCGAGACCGATCCCTGGCACAGCGTGCGACTCGCCCGCGACTTCGGTCGTCCCACCACCCTGGATCTGCTCCGCATCGCCTTCGACGACTTCGAGGAACTGCACGGCGACCGTCTCGGCGGTGGCGACTGCCCGGCGATCGTGGGCGGCGTCGCCCGGCTGGCCGGGCTGCCGGTGATGGTGATCGGGCACCAGAAGGGGGCGACGATCGCCGATCTGTCCGCACGCAACTACGGCATGGCCACCCCCGGCGGGTATCGCAAGGCCGCTCGGCTGATGCGCACCGCGGCAAAGCTCGGCCTGCCCGTGGTCACCCTGATCGACACACCTGGCGCCTATCCCGGCATCGAGGCGGAGGAACAGGGCCAGGCGATCGCGATCGCGGAGAACATCAGGCTGATGGCCGGCCTGCCGGTGCCGATCGTGTCGGTGGTGACCGGCGAGGGCGGCAGCGGCGGGGCACTCGCGCTCGCGGTCGCCGACGAACTGCTCATCTGCTCGAACGGAACCTATTCCGTGATCAGCCCGGAAGGCTGCGCCTCGATCCTGTGGCACGACGCCAAACAGGCACCGCGCGCCGCGGCGGCACTGCGTGTGGACGCCAAGCAGCTGCTGAGCCTCGGCGTCGTCGACGGTGTCATCGGTGAGCCCGACGGCGGCGCCCAGGCCGATCACCTGGCGATGGCGGACCGGCTGCGTGCCGCGCTCCACGGGGCACTGCGCGAACTGTCGGATATGGACAGTGATGCGCTGGTCGACCGGCGGCGGGCGCGTTTCCGGGCATTCGGCACACCGGAGGAGGTGCGGCGATGACGGCGCACGACGGTGAGGCACTCGAACAGGTGCGCCACCACGCGCAGCGGCTGCTCGCGAACATCCCGTCCCAGCCGAGCGCACTGCGCGTGCGCGATGGCGATGTGGCGCTCGACCTGGAGTGGCAGACCGACGGGAACGGGGCCCGGCCAATCGAAAGCCCGGCACCGGGCACCTCCGACCCGCCACCCGACTCCGGCACGACCGCCTATCTGACCGCTCCGACGGTCGGCGTGTTCTACCGCGCTCCCGAGCCAGGTGCCACGCCGTTCGTCGCCGAGAACGACGTTGTGTCGGTGGGTCAACAGGTCGGGATCGTCGAGGTGATGAAGCTGATGGTCCCGGTCGAAGCCGAGGCAGCGGGCCGGATCGTGAAGGTACTCAAGGACGACGGCGAGCAGGTCGAGTACGGCGATCAGCTGTTCGCCCTCGAAGGGGCCGATGCCGAATGAGAGGCGAAACCGCGTTGCGCAAGGTGTTGATCGCCAACCGCGGCGAGATCGCGATGCGGGTGGCCCGCGCCTGCCGTGAACTGGGCATCGCGACGGTGGCCGTCTACTCGACCGAGGACCGCGACTCGGCCGTGGTGTCCTATGCCGACGAGGCGGTGCACATCGGCCCCGCGCCTGCCAAGCGGAGCTACCTCAACATTCCGGCGATCGCCGAGGCGGCGCTGCGCACCGGAGTCGACGCGGTCCACCCCGGCTACGGATTCCTGTCCGAAGACCCGGATTTCGCCGAGGTCTGCCGGGACAACGGCATCGGCTACATCGGCCCCGCACCCGAGGTGATCGCGCGGCTGGGCGACAAGACGGCGGCACGCCAACTGATGGCCGAGGTCGGGCTGCCCATGCTGCCCGGCAGCGTCGAGCCGCTTCAGTCGGTCCACGAGGCGCGGAACCTCGCCGACGAGATCGGTTATCCCGTGATCATCAAGGCGGCGGCGGGAGGCGGCGGCCGAGGCATGTGCATCGTAGGTGAGTCGGCCGACTTCGCCGACGCCTACACACGGACGCGATCGCAGGCCCAGTTGTTGTTCGGCGATCCACGGGTGTTCGTCGAGCGCTATCTGACCAGCGCGCGGCATGTCGAGGTCCAGGTGCTCGCCGACGGCATGGGCCGCGCCATTCATCTCGGCGAACGGGACTGCTCGGTGCAGCGCAGGCAACAGAAGCTGCTGGAGGAGAGCCCGGCCCCGCTGCTGCCGCCGGAACTGACCGACCGGATGGGCGCCGCGGCGGTCCGGGGAGCGGTCGCCGCAGGCTATCTCGGCGCGGGCACCTTCGAATTCCTGCTGGGCCCGGACCACGAGTTCTACTTCATGGAGGTGAACTGCCGGATCCAGGTCGAGCACCCGGTCACCGAAATGGTGACGTCGGTCGACCTGGTGCAGGAGCAGTTGCGGATCGCGGCAGGCCAGCCGATGACCCTGCGCCAGGAGGACATCGTGCGGCGCGGCGCGGCCATCGAGTGCCGCATCAACGCCGAGGACCCAGACCGCGACTTCGCGCCGGCACCCGGCGTGCTCGAGGAGTTCTGGCCACCGGCCGGACCGTTCGTCCGGATCGACACGCACGCGTTCCCCGGTTACCGGATACCGACGTCCTATGACTCGCTGCTGGCCAAGCTCCTGGTCTGGGCCCCGACGAGGCCGGAAGCACTGCGCAGGATGGATCGCGCGCTCGCCGAGTTCCGGGTCAGTGGTCCCGGGGTGCGCACCACCATCGGATTTCTGCGCGAGGTGATCAGCGATCCGCGGTTCGCCGCAGCCGAACATGACACCTCGATCGTCGAACGCCTGATCCAACAACGACAAGTCAAGGAGGACAGCAATGTCGCGGCAACCTGAACGGGCCGCCGTCGTCACCGGCGCCACCAGCGGAATCGGGTACGCGGTGACGAAGAGTCTCGCGGCCAAGGGCAACAAGGTGTTCATCTGCGCCCGGGACGCGGACAGCGTCGAGCTGACCGTGAAGAAACTGCGCGAGGACGGCAACGAGGTCGCGGGCACCGCCTGCGACGTGACCGTTCCCGGCCAGGTGCGCGAGTTCACGCAGGCAGCCGTCGAGGAGCACGGCCCGGTCGACATCCTGGTGAACAACGCGGGCCGCAGTGGCGGCGGCGTCACCGCCGACATCCCGGACGACCTCTGGTTCGACGTGATGGACACCAACCTCAACAGCGTGTTCCTGATGACCCGCGACGTGCTGAGCGTCGGTGGCATGCGGGACAAGGACTGGGGCCGGGTGATCAACATCGCCTCCACCGCAGGCAAGCAGGGAGTCGTGCTGGGTGCGCCCTACTCGGCGTCCAAGCACGGCGTCGTCGGCCTGACCAAGGCGCTCGGCAACGAACTGGCCAAGACCGGTGTCACGGTCAACGCGGTTTGCCCCGGCTACGTGGAAACACCGATGGCACAACGGGTGCGCCACGGCTACGCCCAGGCGTGGGGCACGTCCGAGGAGGAGGTGCTGGAGCGTTTCCAGGCCAAGATCCCGCTCGGTCGCTACTCCACCCCGGAAGAGGTGGCCGGGATGGTCGACTACCTGGCCTCGGACGCCGCCGCATCCGTGACGTCGCAGGCGATCAACGTGTGCGGCGGTCTCGGCAACTTCTGACAGGACGCAACCACGAGGAGGACGCAATGTCGGCGCCGCCGATCCGAGAAGTGGAGCACGAGATCACCGTCCGCGCACCGGCCGACACCCTGTACCGCTACCTCGCCGACGTGGCGAACTGGCCGCGGCTGTTCCCGCCGACCGTGCACGTCGAGTATCTCGAAAAAGACGGTACGCGGGAGCGCATCCAGATCTGGGCCACCGCGAACGGCGATGCGAAGACGTGGACGTCGCGCCGCGTTCTGGACCCGGAGAAGTTGCGGATCGAGTTCCGGCAGGAGAAATCGGCGCCTCCGGTCGCCGCGATGAGCGGGACCTGGGTGATCGAGCCGGTGTCCGAAGTGGAGTCACGAGTACGGCTGCTGCACGACTACCGTGCCGTCGACGACGACCCCGCCGGTCTGGACTGGATCGAGCAGGCCGTCGATCGCAACAGCCGCACGGAACTGGGCGCGTTGAAGGCCAGCGCCGAACTGGCGACCGAGTCGGCCGACCTGGTGATGACGTTCGACGACACCGTGCGGATCGCAGGCTCGGCGAAGGACGCCTTCGACTTCATCAACGAGGCACAACTGTGGTCCGAGCGCCTGCCGCACGTCGTCGACGTCTCACTGCGGGAGGACACGCAGGGCCTACAGGTGCTGGCGATGGACACCAGGACCAAGGACGGTTCGGTGCACACCACCGAGTCGGTGCGGGTGGCCTTCCCGCACCACAAGATCGTCTACAAGCAGACCACCGTCCCCGCGCTGATGGACCTGCACACCGGCGAGTGGTCGCTCGCGGAGGACGACGGCGGGGTCGCCGTGACATCCCGGCACACCGTGGTGATCAACAAGGGGAACATCGAGCGGGTGCTCGGCAAGGATGCCGACGTCGCCACCGCCCGCACGTTCGTGCGTGAGGCGCTCGGCGGGAACAGCACGGCCACCCTCGGGCACGCCAAGCAATACGCCGAGCAGGTGCGTTGAACCATGGCGACCGAACACAGGGAAACCGAGGTCGTCGTGGTCGGCGCGGGGCCGGTCGGCCTGATGCTGGCCGGTGAACTGCGGCTCGCCGGGATCGACGTGATCGTGCTGGACGAACTCGCCGAGCCGATGAGCGAATCCCGTGCCTCGCAGCTCAACGCGCGAACCATGGAGATCCTCGACCAGCGCGGACTGCTGGACGTGCTGGACCGTCCGGAACGCGAGAAGGGCGGCCACTTCGGCGGCATCCCACTGCCCGTCGACGGGCTCGACAGCGTCCACTCGGGACACTGGAAGATCCCGCAGTACCGCACCGAGGCGGCGTTGTGGTCCTGGGCGGGCGAACTGGGCGCCGTCCTGCTGCGCGGTCACCGGCTGACCGAACTGGACGTGCGCCGCGACGACGTCGAGACCGTGACGGTCAGCGCCACCGGATCGCTGCGAGTGCGTGCGCGCTACCTGGTCGGCTGCGACGGTGAGCACAGCACCGTCCGGCAACTGGCCGGATTCGATTTCGCCGGTCAGGACGCGACCAAGGAGCTGTTGCGCGCGGACGTGTCCGGAGTGGACATCCCCGACCGGCGGTTCGAGCGGCTTGAGCGCGGGCTCGCCATCGCGGCCACCCGAGGTGGCGTCACGCGGGTCATGATGCACCGGTTCGGCGCGCAGGCACGGGATCGGGCCGGCCCGCCGACGTTCGAGGAGATCAGCACGACCTGGGCCGACATCACCGGCGAGGACATCGGCGGTGGGCAGGCCGTCTGGACCGACGCCTTCGACAACACCACCCGCCAGGCGACCGAGTACCGGCGGGGCCGGGTGTTGCTGGCCGGCGACGCAGCACACCGGATGATGCCGGTGGGCGGCCAGGCACTGAACATCGGCCTGCAGGACGCGGTCAACCTCGGCTGGAAACTGGCCGCGCAGGTACGTGGCCGGGCAGGCGCCGACCTGTTGGACAGCTACCACGACGAGCGGCATCCGACCGACGCACGGGTGCTGGCCAACGTCGAGGCCCAGGCCCTGCTCCTGCTCGGCGACCAGCGGACCGACGCGACCAGGAACATGTTCACCGAACTGCTGCGTATCGACACGGTGCGCCGCCACCTCGGCGAACTGGTCAGCGGACTCGACGTCCGCTACGACGTCGGTCCCGGCGAGCACCCGTTGCTCGGCGCCCGGATGCCGCATCGCGCCAAGGCGTTGCGCAGCGGTCGTGGCGTGCTGCTCGATCCGGGGACCGACGAATTCCGGGCCACGGCTGCGAAGTGGTCGGACCGGGTGGACGTCGTGCCCGCTACTCCCGACGGCGACGCAGGCGCGGCACTCGTCCGGCCGGACGGACATGTGGCGTGGATCGACGGGACCCACTCGGACCTGCACACCGCGCTCGACCGCTGGTTCGGCCCGCCCAAGGCAGCGTGAGGAACAAGCCACCATCGAAGGAGGAGAAATGCAGAAACTCACCGACAAGACCGCTCTCGTCACGGGTTCGAGCCGCGGCATCGGCCGGGCGACCGCCGAGCGCCTCGGCCGGGAGGGCGCACTCGTCGCCGTCCACTACGCGAGCAACACCGAGGCGGCGGAGCAGACAGTCAAGAACATCACCGCGGAAGGCGGCCGGGCCTTTGCCGTGCGCGCCGAACTGGGCGTGCCCGGCGACGTCGACACGCTGTTCGACGGCCTCACCGCCGGGCTCCGCGAGCGGACCGGCAAGGTCGAGCTGGACATCCTGGTGAACAACGCGGGCATCATGGGTGGCGTCAAACCGGAGGAGGTCACGCCGGAACTGTTCGACCGGCTCGTCGCCGTGAACGCCAAGGCGCCACTGTTCATCCTGCAGCGAGCCCTGTCGATCATGCCGGACGGCGGGCGCGTCATCAACATCTCCTCCGGCCTGACCCGCTTCGCCAACCCGGATGAGGTCGCCTACTCGATGACCAAGGGCGCCGTCGAACAGATCGGGTTGCACTACGCCAAGTACCTCGGCGCGCGCGGGATCACCGTCAACAGCGTGGCGCCCGGCATCACCAACAACGGTAGCCCGATCTTCGACATCCCCGAGGCACGCGAGCAGATGGCGCAGCTGTCCGTGTTCGGCCGGGTCGGCGAACCCGCTGATGTCGCGGATGTCGTGGCGTTCCTGGCATCCGAGGACGCTCGGTGGGTGACCGGCGCCTTCCTCGACGCCTCCGGCGGCAGCCTGCTCGGCTGACCATGGCCACCCGATCCAGGAACGCACCCGCCGGCGACACCCGCTGGAGCGCCGGCCTATGGGGCCTTGTGTTCGTGCTGTCCGGAAACATGCTGCTCGACGCCCTCGAAGTGTCCGTCGTGATCGTGGCGCTGCCATCGATCGGGCGCGACCTGCTGCCGTCGGTGTCCTCGGTGCAGTGGGTGATGAGCGGTTTCGCCATCGGGTTCGGTGGCCTGATGCTCTTCGGCGGGCGGGTCGTCGCGCTGCTCGGCAGCCGGCGGGTGTACCTGGTCGCACTGCTGGGCTACGCGGCGATGTCGCTCGTCGGCGGGCTGGCGGACAGCGCGCTACTGCTCATCGCGTCCCGGGTCGCCAAGGGGTTCTGTGTCGCACTCACCGCGCCGACCGGGTTGTCCATCATCAGCACCAGGTTCCCCGACGGACCGGCCCGTCGCCGGGCGATGTCGATCTACACGCTGTTCGGGGCGAGCGGTTTCGCCGTCGGGCTGGTGCTCTCCGGTGCGCTCACCCAGTTCGCCGAATGGCGGTGGACGTTCCTGTTCCCGGCGCCGGTCGCGCTCGTGCTGTTCGGGTTCGCCGTGTTCCTGATCCCGCGCGGCGCCAACAAGACCACCGCCAACCGGCGGTACGACGTCGCCGGTGCCGCCACCTTCGTGGTCGGACTGTGCGCGCTGGTCTACGCGATCGTGACCGGACCGGGGCACGGCTGGACCGATCCGCGCACCCTGGCCGCCTTCGCGTTGGCGACCGGGTCGCTCGCCGTGTTCGTCGGGGTCGAGCGGACGGCGAAACAACCGTTGATCCGGCTGAAGCTGCTCCGCAACCGGGCACTGGTCCGGTCGAGTCTCGGCGCGGCCGCGCTCAACGGCTCGTACTGGGGTTTCCTGTTCGTCAGCACGTTCCGCCTCCAGCAGGGGCTGCACTGGCCGCCGCTGCAAACCGGACTGGCCCTGCTGCCCGCGAGTGTCCTGCCCGCCGTGGCCGCGCCGTTCTCCGGCGCGCTCGTGGCCCGCTTCGGTGCATCCCGGCTGATCGCGGCGGGTGCCGTGCCGCCCGCCGCGGGCTTCGTGATCTCGCTGATCGCGGGCGGTTCGTCGAACTACCTCCTCGACACGTTGCCCACCTTGCTGTTGGTGGGGCTCGGCTACGTGATCGCCTTTTCCGCGCTGCACATGCAGGCCATTTCCGACGTGCCGGCCGAGGACCGGCAGATGACCACCGGCAGCTACCAGACCTCCGTTCAGATCGGCGGTGCGCTGGTGCTGGCGCTGGTCGCGGCCCTGCTGGCGGCCGACCGATCGGCAGGTGTCACCTCGGCGGCGCCCGCGCTGTCCGGCTATCGCCCGGCGATGGCGGTGATCACCGCGATCAGCCTGCTCGGCCTGGTGCCCGCCCTCGCCAAACACCGAGACACGACAAGGAGAACCATGAAGATCCTGGTGACCGGAGCCACCGGCAACGTCGGGCCGCATGCCATCGCGGAGCTGATCGAGCAGGGCGCCGAAGTTCGGGCGCTGGTGTTGCCGGACGATCCCGGCGCGGCCGAACTGCCCGCCTGCGTGGACGTCCACCGCGGCGACCTCGGCGATCCGGACAGCCTGGACCGCTGCCTGGACGGAGTCGACGGCGTCCTGCTGATGTGGCCCTTCTTCACACTCAACGTCGACACGGCGCCGAAGATCGTACGGAAGATCGCCGACAGCGCCCGTCGCGTGGTGTTCATCTCGTCCATCGGAGTCCACATCGGACGTGAATGGCCGGACGACAACTGCCACGCCTTCGTGGAGACGCTCATCGAGCCCACGGATCTGGAATGGACGTTCCTGCGCGTCACCGGATTCGACTGCAACGCCCGTTCCTCGTGGGAGAGCCAGATCCGGGCTGGCGACGTGGTGCGTTTCCCCCACGGTGCCGCGGCCCGGTCGTCGGTGCACGAGGCCGATGTGGCCGCCGTTGCGGTGCGGGCGCTTCTTTCCGGCGAACACGCTGGAAAGAAGTACGCGGTCACCGGGCCCGAGGCGCTGACCCTCGCCGAACACGTGCACACGATAGGAGACGCCATCGGCCGCCCGCTGCACTGGCAGGACGTGCCGCACGATGCCGCGCTGGAACGTCTGCACGAGGCCAACTGGCCGCCCGGCTACGCCGAGGGAGCGCTGGACTACTTCGCGAGTCTGGAGCGGGAGCCGGAGCTGGTCAGCACGGCGGTCCGGGACGTCACGGGAAAGCAGGCTCGCACGTTCCAGGACTGGGCCGCCGAACATACCGACGATTTCCGTTGAGAGGTGCGCTGTGACATCGAGCGGTTACGCGACCTTCGACATCACCAGCGTGGACGGCCTGGGCACGATCGACGTCCTGACCGCGCGCAACGACGAGCGGCTGGCCCACACCGATGGCCCGGTTTCGGTGCGAATCCACCTGAGCCTCGATGGCAGCACCGTGGTGAACGGCCAATGGTGGGCCGACGCCGATCACTACCGCGCGGGGCATCGAACCGATCCGGCCGGTAGCACCACGGTCAGCGGCACTCAGGTCGCCGAGATCGCGGGCGGTTCGGCCGGAGAACACCCTGGATTCGCCGTGCTGGCGACCCGTCATCTCGGTGGTCCCGACGACGCCCGGCTGCTGCGCGACCTTTTCTGCCGGTCGGGCGAATGGAAGTCCCGGATGGCCGGGTTCGTCGGCGCGACCGCCTACCTCAGCGCCGACGGCCGGACTTTCCTCAACTACCCCCGATGGGTGGACGAGGCCGCCTATCGGGCCTATATGGCCGACCCGCGAATTACCGAGGGCCAGGAGGACATCGCAGTTCTGGAGACCGCGCCCCCGGAGTTCGTCGAGTGCCGGATCCTGGAAGGAGGAATCACGTGATGGCCACGCCATTGCTGGAGATCCCGTTGTTCAGTCCCAGTTACTACCAGAACCCGTACCCGACCCTGGCCCGGCTCCGCGAGCACTCGCCGGTGCACGAGTTCGCGTTCCCGGTCGGCGGCGTTCGCACCTGGATCGTCACCCGCTACGCGGACGTCCGTGAGCTGCTCGCCGACCCGCGCTTCAGTTCGGAAAGCGGCACCTGGGGCAACCCGGAGTTCAAGGAAGCCGGTCTGACCACCGGCGCGGGCAGCGTGCTGGAGAAAGCACTCACGGTCGTGGATCCACCCGCACACACGAGGCTGCGCAGGCTCGCGATGACCGGCCTCACCTCTCGCCGCATCGCCGGCTGGCAGGAGGTGGTGGAGCGCGCGGTCGACTCCGCGCTGGAGGACTGCGCGGCTCGCGGCACCGTCGAACTGATGGACGACTACGCGGGCGCGGTCGGCACCCGGGTGATGGGCGAGATCCTCGGGCTGCGCATCGAGCGCCACCGGGAACTGGTCGACGCGCTCGCCATGGCGTTCCCGTCCGATCCAGCGCTGATGGACAAGGTGCCCACCGGTTTCGCCAGGATCGCCGAGTACGCCGCGGAACTGGTCGAGGAGAAGCGGCAACGACCCGGTGACGACCTGACCACGGCATTCGTCCAGGCGCACGATGCGGAGGACCGCCTGAGCGGCGAGGAACTGGTCGCCATGGTCGCGATCGTCATCCTGGCCGGCAGCGACACCGTTCGCGCCTTTCTCGGCAACGCCGTCCTCGCCCTGATCGATCATCCCGACCAACGCGAACAGCTCCTGCGCAGGCCCGAGCTGATCGATTCGGCGATCGAGGAACTGCTGCGGTTCGAGGGGCCGTTGAGCACCGCGCTGTTCCGCGTGACAACGGAGGAGGTGGAGTTCGCCGGCACGACCCTGCCCGCGGGCGCCCCGGTGATCGCGGGACTGCTCGCCGCCAACCGCGACCCCGAACAGTTCCGCGACCCCGACCGGTTGGACATCACCCGCAGTTCGGCACGGCACCTCGGCTTCGGCCACGGCCTGCACCACTGCCTCGGCGCGGCGTTGGCACGGTTGGAAAGCCGGATCGCCATCCCGGCGCTGTTCAGGCGATTCCCCGAGTTGGCCCTCGCGACGCCACGCGCGGACATCCGTTACATCGACAACTGGGCGATGCGTCGCGTGGTCGAACTGCCCGTCGACGTGTCAGTAGCAAAGAAGGGCGAAATCCGATGACCGAAACCGACCTGCTGGCGAAGCGGTGGGAGCAGAACTACCACCCGATGACCACCGGGATCATCGAGAACCTGCCGATCCGATCCGACTGGCGTTGCCTCGACGTCGGCGCGGGAGCAG
The DNA here is from genome assembly GCA_036494465.1 of Pseudonocardiaceae bacterium. Taxonomy (GTDB): domain Bacteria; phylum Actinomycetota; class Actinomycetes; order Mycobacteriales; family Pseudonocardiaceae; genus CAJCJE01. The sequence goes on along the minus strand of DASXOJ010000190.1, from coordinate 27,399 downwards.
GCGCGATGGCCTACTGGCTGGCGGAGAAGGCGCACCGCGGCTCGGTGCTCGCGGTCGACATCGACACCCGGCACCTGGACGCGGGCCAGGCCGACAACCTGACCGTGCGGCAGATGGACGTCTCGACCGAGGACTTCGCCCCCGGATCGTTCGATCTCGTCCTCGCGCGGGCCGTCTGTTCGCTCGTGCCGGACCCGGACCATCTCCTCGCCCGCGCGGCGCGCTGGGTGGCACCCGGCGGCTGGCTGGTCGCCGAGGACTTCTATTTCCTGCCGGGCGAGGACGCGCCGACCCCGGCCGCACGTGCGGTCATCGCGTCCTACCTGAACGGCTTCGCCCAGGCCGGAGCCGACGTGCGATGGGCACGCGGGTTGCCGGCAAACCTGGCGAAGGCCGGGCTGACCTCGGTCGGCCTCCATGTCACGGCTCTCGGACCAGGCCAGTCCGATCAGGAGAACGAGCTGATGCGCATGCGGATGGGGCTGCAGGGCCAAGCGCTGGCGGACAGCGGTCTGGTGTCGTCACAGCAGATCACCGAGTTCGTCGACTCACTGGACCGCCCCGAGGCCCGAGACGTCGCCACGCTGGAATTCTCCGCGTGGGGACAGCGTCCCACGGGCTGAGGTCAGTCGCCGAAGTGGACGGCGCGTTGCCAGTCGGCGCGCAGACCTGTTGGGTGACACCCTTGCGGACTGCTCGCGGGAGCAGTCGCCCGTCGCGCCACCAAAGCCAGGTCGAATAGCGCTCCGGTAGGTAGGCCGCAGGTGTCACGGCGAGCGTCACGCCGCGACACCTGCACTCGGCCGTCACATCCCCCAGGGCCCGTCAATGCGCGGAGTCCGTAACCCTTTGGGATGCTGGGGGATTAGGTGGATTCAATCGGTGGACGCAACACCGGTGCCTTGGATTGATCGTCGAGGGCTTCGGCAGGTGTCTTCCAGCCGCCGCCCGTGTCGATCGCGTGGTGCAGCGTGTCCACCAGTGCTCCGTCGACATCGAGGATCACCGCTCGCTGGCCGCCGGCCACGTGATCAGGCCTCACGTTGAGGGCTGGGTTCGACATTGCCCCGCCAGCCGCCGGTCTGGGCCGGCAGCGTCTCGACGAACTCCTTGAACTTGGCGAGGTCGCCTTGCAGGCGGTGGCCGACAACACCACTCGCCGCGCCTGCCTTCTCGCTGAGGTCCTCGGGCGAGAATTCCAGTTGTAGATGCACGCGCGTGGTGGCGTCGTCGATACGGTGGAAGGTGACTACGCCTGCCTGGTCCGGCCCGTTCGTGCTGCGCCACGCCACTCGTTCGTCGGGGCGCTGCTCGGTGATCTGGGCGTCGAACTCACGCCGCACTCCGGCGATCGAGGTCACCCAGTGGGTGTGGGTGTCATCGGACTGGGTGACCCGCTCCACGCCGGTCATGAAGTTCGGGAACAGCTCGAACTGGGTCCACTGGTCGTAGGCGGTACGAACCGGAACGGTCACGTCAACAGACTTCTCGTAGGTGGGCATCGTTGCTCCCTCCTGTACGGGTTACCCGGTACGCCTACCCGGACCTGCCGGGCTCATACCCGACGTTTACCGCCGTTGTTCGCGGGTATGCGGCCGAAATGGCCAGTAAGAAGCAACTCGCGGACTACCGGTCCAAACGGGACTCCGGCACGTCCGGCGAGCCGACAGGAGGGCGGGGGCCCCGTCGCCACGGGCCGCTGTTCGTCGTGCAGCGGCACGACGCGTCGAGCCTGCACTTCGACTTCCGCCTTGAGGCCGATGGCGTGCTGGCGTCCTGGGCGGTGCCCAAGGGGCCGTCGCTCGACCCGGGAGACAAGCGGCTGGCGACCCGGACCGAGGACCATCCGCTGGACTACGCCGAGTTCGAGGGCGTCATCCCTGAAGGTGGTTACGGTGCCGGAACGGTGATCGTCTGGGACATCGGCAGCTACCGCAACGAGACCGAAGACGACGGCAGGCCGGTGCCGATGGCCAAGGCGCTGGACAACGGACACGTCCGGGTATCGCTGGATGGACACAAGCTCACCGGGAGCTTCGCTCTCACCCAGACCAAGCTGCGCGGCGACGAGCGAAACTGGCTGCTGGTGAAGGTCGACGACGACGGTGCCGACCGGCGCCGCAAGCCAGCACGCACCCAACCGGAGTCGGTACTCAGTGGCCGCACCAACGACGAGCTGGCCGAGTCGTGAAAAAGGTCACCGACCTGGTGGGCCCGGCCGCGCTACGGCCCGCGCCGGAAGCGGGTTGGCGGGCTCCCATGCTGGCCACCCTCACCGACGAGCGGTTCGACGACCCGGACTGGCTGTTCGAGCGCAAACTGGACGGCGTACGCGCGGTCGTCGCTCGCGATCAGGGCAGGACCACCCTGTGGTCGCGCAACCACAAGCCGATGGACGCCACCTACCCGGAGCTGGTGGACGAACTGGACCGGCGCGGGCCGGAGCGCTTCGTCGCCGACGGCGAGATCGTCGCGTTCGAGGGCAGCCAGACCAGTTTCGCCAAGTTGCAGGGCCGCATCCAGCTGCGTACCGCCGCCGACATCGCCCGCGTTGGCGTCCCGGTGTACCTCTACCTGTTCGACCTGCTGGTGCTGGACGACGTCGACGTCACGGAGTTGCCGCTGCGCGACCGGAAACGGCTGTTGCGCCAGGCGTTCGATTTCGGCGGCGCGCTGCGACTGTCCAACCACCGCAATGAGTCCGGCACCGACTACTTCCAGCATGCCTGCGAACGTGGCTGGGAGGGGCTGATCGCCAAGCGTGCCGATGCGCCCTACCGTGCTGGGCGATCGCCGGACTGGTTGAAGTTCAAGTGCGTACACGAACAGGAGCTGGTGATCGGCGGGTTCACCGATCCGAAGGGCAGCCGCACCGGTTTCGGTGCCCTGCTGCTTGGCTACTACCAGGGCCGGCGGTTGCGCTATGCGGGCAAGGTCGGTACCGGGTACGACCACCAGACACTGCGTGAGCTGCGCGCGCGACTGGATGAGTTCGGGCAACCACACTCGCCGTTCGCCGACCCGGTCGGCGAGCCCGGCGTGCACTGGGTGAGGCCGGAGTTGTTGGCGCAGATCGGGTTCAGCGAGTGGACGACCGACGGCAGGCTGCGGCACCCGCGTTTCGTCGGCCTGCGTACGGACAAGGCGGCTACCGAGGTGATACGGGAGGAGCCGGGACGATGACCAGCGAGGCGCTGCACGCCGACGGCCGGACGATCGAGACCTCGAAGCTGAGCAAGGAGCTGTATCCAGATTCGGGGATTACCAAGGGCGAGGTACTGGACTACTACCAGCACGTCGTGGAGTTGATGCTGCCGCAGCTGGCCGGTCATCCGTTGACCCTGCACCGCTTCCCGGACGGCATCGGCAGGCCCGGCTTCTTCCAGCAGCGGGCGAGCGAGTATTTCCCGGACTGGCTGCGCACCGCGACCATCGCACGCAGCGACGGCGGCGATCCGGTCCGGCACGCCCTCTGCAACGACGAGGCGTCGTTGCTCTATCTGGCCAACCAGGCCGTCCTGGAGTTCCACCCGTGGCTGTCCACGGTGGATGAGCCGGAGAATCCGGTCAGGCTGGTGATGGACCTCGACCCACCGGACGGCGTCGACCCGGCCGATCTGCGGGACACCGCGCGACGCACGGCGGAACTCTACGAACAGGTGGGGCTCGTCCCGTTCGTGCAAACCACTGGTGGACGCGGCTTCCACATCGTCGCGCCACTGGACGGCCGATCCGGCTACGAGTTGGTACGCCCGCTCGCGCGGGCGCTGGCGGAGCGGCTTGCCGAGACCACGCCGGACAAGCTGACGACCGAGCAGCGCAAGGACCGGCGTGGTGACCGGATCTTCCTCGACGCCAACCGCAACGCCTACGGTCAGACCGCCATCGCGTCGTACTCGCTGCGCTCGCGGCCGGGCGCGCCGGTGGCCACGCCGATCGGCCTCGACGAGGTGGGCCGAGTCACCCCGGACAAGTACACGCTGCGCAACATGCGGCGCCGGTTGGCGAACAAGACCGATCCCTGGGCGGAAATGAGCCGGCACGCGGTGTCGGCCGCCGATGTCCGTGATCGGCTGGCTGGCTGAGACGCACTGACGCAGGATGGCCTCAGGACGCGAGTGTGGCTGCGAGGCTGCCGTAGATCGAGAATTCGTCCCTGAGAACGATCAGTTCGAGTGGACGGCGAGTTGCCCGAAGCGAGTTGAGATCGGAGCGAAGGAGGGACATGGCAGGCAGGACGAAGCGGCTCAAGGTCGCCGCCCACGAGGTCGAGCGGGAGTACTCGGGCGGTGCCGACCGGCCGCTTGGCGGATACCTGGCGGCGCTGGGCGCCTACGCCGGGTTCGCCGGCACGCTGGTGGGCGCCGGCGCGCTGCGCGGCAGGCGACTGCCCGGCAAGGTTGGCCTCGGCGATGCCGCCCTGCTGTCGATCGCCACCCACAAACTGAGCAGGCTGATCGCCAAGGATGCTGTGCTGAGCCCGTTGCGCGCGGCGTTCACCCGGTACGAGGAGCCGGCGGGCGACGGCGAGCTGAACGAGTCAGTGCGCGGACACGGAGTCCGGCACGCGGTCGGCGAGTTGATCAGCTGCCCGTTCTGCCTCGCCGTGTGGATCGCCACCGGCCTGGTCGGCGGACTGGCGCTCGCGCCACGCCTGACCAGGACCGTCGAACTGGTCCTGTCGGCGGTGGCGGCGTCGGACGCGTTGCAGTTGCTCTACGATGCGGCCAAGGACGCACCCGGCGACTGAGCTGGCACGCGCGGTCGGCCAGGGCTGGCCGAGGTGGACCTGGTCGAACCGCCGGACTGCAGACTGGCTCAGTCCGGTTCCGGTTCCGGTTCTGGATCGAGTTTCCAGTCGTCGCTGGCGTAACCGGCGTCCAGATCGACGCCGGGCGGGATGCTGCGGCCGGAGTTGCCGCCACGCGGACCGTGCGCTTGCTCCTCGCCCGGCTCGTCGAGTGTCACGGGCTCGTTCGGATCGTGCATGGCACGCATATACCCCGATGGCCCGTGGCAATACACGATCGGTGGTATGCCAACTCCGCTGATGGGCAATCTCCTCGAACATGAGTGGACACGCCGGTGCGGAAGCGTTCCTGCCGGAGCGGAGCAGCCTGACGGCGCTGCGCTCCGCCGCGGCACACTGCGAAGGTTGTGACCTGTTTCACGAGGCGACGCAGACGGTTTTCGGTTCCGGCGCAGGGAAAGCCCGCGTGATGCTGGTCGGTGAACAACCCGGCGATCAGGAGGATCGCGCCGGGGAGCCGTTCGTCGGGCCAGCGGGCCATCTGCTCGACCGCGCACTGGCCGATGCCGAGCTCGACGAGGTGGCCGTGTACCGGACCAACGCGGTGAAGCATTTTCGCTTCCATCTCGCGCCACGCGGCAAGCGGCGGATACACCAGGCTCCCAGTCGGGGCCAGTTGCTGGCCTGCCTGCCGTGGCTGCAGGCGGAAATGCGGGCCGTGCGGCCCGAATTGGTGGTCGGTCTCGGTGCCTCTGCGGCGCATGCGTTGTTCGGCCAGGATTTCCGGCTGACCCAGCATCGTGGTGAGGTGCTCGGCGGGCCGGAGTCGATGCCGGGAGACTGGCAGGTGCTCGTCACCGTCCACCCCTCGTCGGTGCTGCGCTCCAACGATCGGGAGCAGGCATATCACGACTTCGTCCGAGATCTCCGCGCGGTCAAGGCCGCGCTGCCGCCCGAGTAATACGTTCCGATGTTTGCGGCACGCGACTACTCCGGTGATCCGCATCGGATGGGGCCGGCTATCCCGGTTGGCGAGACCGCTCGCGGGTATGTCCTTGACAGCGGGAGCGATATTGATGAAGACGACAGCCTGGAAGGAACCGAGGAGCCGCTCGAAGCGGACGACGCGGATGTCGCCGAGCAGTGGCGGGTCGTGCCGATACCGGCCGACGAACTCTGAGGTAGAAGCGCCTTCATCTGATCACCGAGCAGGTCGCTGCTCGACGTGCCCGGCGATGGCGTCAGGGTGCGGACCAGAGCTACTGGGTGCGGGGGCACGGTCACGGCCGTCCGGCCACCCGTGTCTGCCGCCGCCATACACCCACTATGAGTCCACGACGTCAGCATTGCGCAGGGTGGGCGAGCCCACATCCAATCTGCTCGCCGACGCCGACTGGTCGAGTCTTGAGCGGTATCCGGTGAGCCGACCGGGGTAATCCTGCGGTACGGAGGTGCGGCATGGGCATGTGGCAGCGGATCGCGGACCTGTTCACCGGCAGGACGCACGCACAACGCGAAGGCAACGAACCCGATGTCGAGCCGGACCCTGCGCAGGCCGACATGCGGCCGACCGGTGGCAGGGCGGATCCGGACGCGGCCGACGCGCACTCGACGACTGGCCCGTCGGCCAACGACACCTTCGTCGGCCGGGTGGCTGGGGAGGACGCGCTCGATGTGGGCACAACCGGCGCGGAGGCACGGGCCGAGTCGGACGAAACTCACGGCGAATCAAGCTCGCCGTGAGTTCTGTCCACATGCGACGGCCTGATCCGGTGCGCTGGCTGTGGTACGTCTACGGCGGCACGTTGCCCGACCGGTACCGGGACTGGGTCCGGCACGATCTGGCGGGACCGCACTGGGTGCCCCGGCACGTTGTGCGCGTTCTGGTGCAGATCGCGCCGTTCGCGGCGGTGGCCTCCGTGCTGCTGTGGCTGTTCACCCCCGTTTCCGGCTGGGCGATCGCCGGAGCTCTGGTCATCGGTTTGCTGCTGTGCCTGTGGTTCGCGATCGGCCTGGCCCGGGACTTCTGTACCAGCAGATTGCGCAGGCACGGCTTCTCCGCCGATGTCCAGCCGCCCAAGAGTGGGTGGATACTCAGCGACTGACCCACAACAGTTCGATGTGCCGCCGCTCTCGGTGGGCTCGCAGCCACCCGCCGCTGGCCGACCTCCCGCCGGCGAGGTAGGCGGAAGCCATGGCAACGGAATGTGTCCACCCTGAGCGGGGTATGCCCTCGCCATGGCTGAAAGGGAGTCCGGACGGCGGGCGAATCGGCACTCGCTTCGACTGCGTCGTAGCGATCCCGCGGCCCCCGGGCTGACCCGCTGTCGCTGGGGCGCCGGTTTCCGCCTTCTCGACCAGCATGGGAATCCGGTCGCGGACGATGACCGGGAGCGGATCAGAGCACTGGCTATTCCGCCTGCGTGGCGTGACGTGTGGATCTGCCCGTGGCCGAACGGACACATCCAGGCGACCGGCGTCGACGATGCCGGTCGCCGACAGTACCTCTACCACCAGCAGTGGCGCCGTCGCCGGGACCAGCAGAAGTTTGATCGCGTCCTGGAACTGGCGCCGGCACTACCGGATTTCCGGAAGGTGGTGGAGTCGGATCTGGGCAGCGGCGGATATCCCCGAAACCGGGCGCTCGCGGTCGCGTTGCGCATGCTCGACCACGGAGTGTTCCGGGTCGGCGGCGAGGAATACGTCGAACAGCACGGCACCCACGGCGCCGCGACCCTGTTGCGTGAGCAGGTCGCGGTGCGGCGTGGTCGGGTCACGTTCGACTTTCCGGCGAAGGGCGGGGCCGACCAGGTCTGCACCATCCCTGACGAACAACTGGCCAAGGCCATCGCGAGTCTGCGGCGCGCCCACTCCGGCAGCGACCGGCTGCTCGTGTACCGCGACGGAGCCGCCTGGCAGGAACTACGAGCCGAGGACGTCAACGGGCGGTTCAAGGAACTCGTTGGTGACCAGTACTCGGTGAAGGACCTGCGTACCTGGAACGCGACCGTGCTGGCCGCCGCCGAACTGGCCGCCCAGCCGGTCGCGACCTCGCGACGCGGCAGGCGGCGCGCGGAGGCGGGCATGTTCCGCGCGGTGGCCGAACACCTCGGCAACACCCCGGCCGTCGCTCGTAAGTCCTATGTGGATCCTAGGTTGGTGGACCGCTACAACGACGGCGACACGATCACGGACCTGCTGTCCGGCTTCGATCCGATCGACCTGGCCGACGCGGAGATCAGGACCTCGGCGGAACGAGCGGTGTGCGAGCTGCTGGCGTAGTGCGGTCCCGGCTACTGGGCCTGATGACTGGGAACGCCGAGCCAAACGCGGGCGGTCGCGCGCGGGTATGCGCAGGTGGTGAACTGCGTGGCCGGATCCGGAAAGGACTCGTGATGGGCGTTCGGCGGTGGTTCTAGGGTTGGCCGGTGTACCGGCAGATCAGCCAGGGTGAACCTGCTGGGCTTGGGCGCGGCCGCCAAGAGCGACACCAGCGAGGCGCGGTCGCCGCGTTCGTGCTCGGCACTGTGCGATGAGCGGCACCGGGCCGGGCGCCCCACGTCGGCGCGCTGGCTACCGCGGGCGTGGCCACGCTCGGTCCGGCGGTAGCCGCCCATACCGCGACCCTGCTCAGCGATACGGCGGTACCGGCCTGGCACGAGGGCTATCGGGAAGTGCCATTCGTTGGCTCCGGCGCCACCGCCGCTGGTGGCCTCGGCCTACTCACAGTGACTGTCGGACGGCGTTCTCAAGAGCCGGTGCGATCAACATGTCGATCTCACCCGCCACGGGCGAGCGCGATGGTGTCGTGCTGGGCTCCAAACTCAAGTGCTAGCCAGGCCGCCAGGTGAATGCGGTGACTGGTCGGGCGGTGTCGCCCGTCGACCGACTACACGTTGTCACCGAATCGATCGCATATCTCAGGTTCTGTCGGGACCAGGCCGACGTTTATCGTCGCCGTGACGCGGTAACCGATAGGTGGTCGGGGCTTGCCGTACCAGCGCTCGTTCCGCTCTCCAAGCCCCGGTTCCGCGCTGGTCACCCGGGAGGAGGCCCGGAACATGCAGGAGCTGCCGCACGTGGATGGCATCCGGCCGCCGAGTCGGTGCGCCCCGTCGTCACGGAAAGTGGCTGGTCGTGGCGCTCAGCGGGCAGGCGACGCTGCTGATGCATGTCGGAATGGCCGGATCGTTGTGCTGGTCATCCGGCGCCGGGGACCGGCGGGTGCCGCCACGAACGGCGGCCGGGTACCGCCGAGGCAGAGTCGGCTGACCAGTCATCGCGATGGGCAGGACGTGTGTCCGCGCTGCGGCACCGAGCTAGCCGAACCAGGAGGTGGCTGGAAATGGGATCCAACGTCGCGCGACAGCTGATCGCCGATCATCTCGCAGACGGATCGATGACACCGGGTGCGGACATCGCGTTGACGATCGATCAGACGTTGACGCAGGACGCGACCGGAACCCTGGTCATGCAGGAACTGGAGGCACTGGGGGTGGCCCGCACACGGGCACGGGTCAGCGTGCAGTACGTGGACCACAACCTGCTCCAGGCCGACGAGCGCAACGCAGAGGACCACGACTTCCTGCGCAGCGCGTGTCGACGGTACGGACTGTGGTTCTCCAAGCCGGGCAACGGGGTGTCTCATCCGACGCACATGCAGCGGTTCGGCGTGCCGGGCGCGACGCTCGTCGGCTCGGACTCGCACACCTGCGCCGCGGGTTCGCTGGGCATGCTGGCCATCGGCGTCGGCGGTCTGGAGGTCGCGTTGGCGATCGCGGGCGAGCCGCTGCGTCTGCGGATGCCCGAGATCTGGGGCGTCGAGTTGACCGGTTCGCTCCGTCCTGGTGTGTCGGCCAAGGACGTGATCCTGGAGATGCTGCGCCGCCACGGCGTGCAGGGCGGGCTACACCGGATCATCGAGTACCACGGCCCCGGCCTCGCGTCGTTGACTGCCATGGACCGGCACGTGATCGCGAACATGGGCGCCGAACTGGGCGCGACGACGACAGTGTTTCCCGCTGACGACGCAGTGCGTGCATTCCTTCGTGCGGAGGGCCGCGAGGACCAGTTCCGCGAACTACGCGCCGACCCGGACGCCGCCTACGACATGACCGACCAGATCGCCCTCGACAGCGTGGAGCCCTTGATCGCCCGGCCGTCCTCACCCGGCAACGTCGTGCCGGTGCGGGAGGTGGCCGGTGAGCCGCTCGGCCAGGCGGTGATCGGGTCATCGGCCAACCCGGGGTTCCGTGACTACGCGGTGGCCGCGGCCATGGTGCGCGGGCGCCAGACCAGCGATGCGGTGAGCTTCGACGTCAACCCGAGTTCCCGGCAGATCTTCGCCGACCTGACCAAGGCGGGCGTCACCTTCGATCTGATCGCGGCGGGCGCCCGCGTGCACCAGGCCGGCTGCCTTGGCTGTATCGGGATGGGCCAGGCGCCGGCGACGGGGCACAACTCACTGCGGACGTTCCCTCGGAACTTCCCGGGCCGGTCGGGCACGAGGGAGGACTCGGTCTGGCTGTGTTCGCCGGAGACCGCGGCCGCTTCGGCGCTGAGCGGGAAGATCACCGATCCACGTGAACTGTTGCCCTATCAGGACGTCGCAGCGATCCCCGAGCATTCGTCGGTGAACACCGAGATGCTCGTCGGCCCGCTGCCCGAGGACGCGGCGCGCGCCGAACCGTTGGTCAAGGGCGACAACATCGCCTCACTTCCGGAGTTCGATCCGCTGCCGGACAGCGTCTCGGGCCCGGTGCTGCTCAAACTCGGCGACGACATCTCCACCGACGAGATATCCCCGGCGGGTGCACGAGCATTGCCCTACCGCTCCAACATTCCCAAACTCGCGGAGTTCACCTTCACCCGGGTCGACGAGGACTATCCGAACCGGGCAGCGGGAACAGCAGGCCCGCACATCGTCGTCGCGGGGGAGAACTACGGGCAGGGGTCGTCCCGGGAACATGCCGCGATCACGCCGAGGTTCCTCGGCCTGCGGTTGGTCATCGCGAAGTCGTTCGCCCGGATCCACTGGCAGAACCTGGCCAATTTCGGCATCGTCGCGCTGGAGTTCACCGACGAGGGCGACTACGACCGGATCGAACAGGGCGACGAACTGGCTGTCGACGATCTCCGTGATCAGCTGTCCAAGGGCGCGGAGGTGACCGTCCGCGATGTCGGCAGGGACCGGGAATTCCGTTGCACACATCGGTTGTCGGCACGTCAGGTCGAAGCCGTACTGGCCGGCGGAGTGATCCCACAGATAGCGGCGAGGAGGTCGAGTTGATGGTTTCGGACAAGGTCAACACTGCGCTGCCGGAGTGGGAGGGTTTCGCGTACGCGGTGCAGGCGCGGCGGCCAGCCTGTACGCGATATCGACTCATTGGGTGATTGATGTGGCGCCGTGCTGAGCGATGCGAAGCCGGTTGCGTTGGGGGCGTCTATCCGAAAGCGTCCGGCTGGAGATGATCTACCAGCCGGACGGACAAGAGGTCACTGTGGCGATTTCGCCACGTGTGGTCAGCGAGTGTGTCCGAGGCCCGAGTTGACCCAAAACCCCACCGTGACGTGCGCGGCTGACCTGGACATTCCTTGACTATGCCCGCCATGCCCGCTGTTGCGGAGCGGCGTGCCTGGATTCACATCGCTCAACGATTTGTCTCGGCGCTCGCTTTGAGCTGCTCGAATGTAGCTTCGGCGCTTGGACTGTCGCATCAAGAGCTTTTCGATGGGCGGTCGGGTGATTGTCGTCGGGAATCCCGAGCGCAACGCGCCGGAAACGCGCAGGACAACAAGCCGCGCTTGGCTTGAATCGGCGCAGGCGTGAGTCCGCGCACGCGGAGGTGATGACTGATGGCGAGCGACGCGCACGCCGACGCGGTCGCCGCATTCGAGGCGATCGAACCGAGCTATCGCGTCGTGCACGGCTACCGGCGCGCCTACCGGATGGCCGGTGCCGGACCCGCTGTGTTGCTGATCCACGGCATCGGTGATTCCGCACGCACCTGGCTGCACGTGTTTGCCGAACTGGCCAAGCACTACACGGTCATCGCGCCCGACCTGCTCGGTCACGGCGACTCCGACAAGCCGCGCGCCGACTACGCGGCCGCGGCCTACGCCTGCGGTATGCGGGATCTGCTCACGTTGCTGGACATCGAGCACGCGACCGTGGTCGGCCACTCGCTCGGCGGCGGCGTTGCCATGCAGTTCGCCTACCAGTTTCCGGAGCGCTGTGACCGGTTGGTGCTGGTCAGTACCGGTGGCGTCGCCCGCGCCGTGCATCCGATCCTGCGCTGGGCCGCACTACCCGGCGTCGAACTGGCGCTGCCACTCGTCGCGTCGCCACCCGCTCAGCAGGCGATGCGGTTGATCGAACCGCTGCTGCGGCTCGCAGGCGGGTTCGGACTGGACAGTGACCTGCACTACGTGCTGGAGCGCTACCACTCACTCGTCGACAGCACCGCGCAACGCGCCTTCCTGCGCACGCTGCGCTCGGTGGTCGACCGGCGCGGCCAGGTCGTCACCATGCTGGACCGCTGCTACCTCACCGAAGGCATGCCGACCTTGCTGATCTGGGGAGAACATGACCGGGTCCTGCCGGTGCGGCACGGACACCTCGCGCACGCGTGCATGCCCGGCAGCAAGCTGGAAGTGTTCGAGGATGTGGGCCACTTTCCACACCAGGCCGACCCGGATCGGTTCATCGAGCTACTCACCGATTTCATCGACAACACGAAACCCGCTCCCTACGAGCGGGGCCACTGGCGGGACCTGTTGCTCGCAGGCCGGCCAGGCCCGGTGAACACGACAAGCGGTTCGTGAACTCACGGATCGGAGCCAACCGCGTGCACCAGGCTGCCGACCGCAGCCAGGGTGACCGCCCCGGTCGACAACTCACACGTGCGACGCATAGAAATCAAGGTGCCGTCGCGCGGCCGAGGCCCAGGTGTGCCGGGCGGCCAGCTTCTGCCCGGCCGCGCGATACGCGGGTTCGTCATCGGCGAGAGCGGCGGCGAGTTCCCCGGCCAGCGAGGCCGGGGTGTCGGCGAACCTGGCCGTCCCGGTGAAGACCTCTCTGAGCACCCGGAGATCGCGGACCACCAGCGGTACGCCTGCGGCCAACGCCTCCATCGCGGCCAAACCGAATCCTTCTTTGACCGACGGGAAGGCGAACGCGTCGGCGGCCGCGACCAGGGCGGGCAGTTCGTCGTCGGCGACCGGGCCCAGCACGATCGGCTCGACGCCCAACTCCGCAACCCGGGCGTCCCAGCGGGCGCGGTAGTCGCGGTAGTCGAACAACGTCTCACCGCCCGCGATCACCAGTTGCACGTCCGGTTCGGCCGCGCGCAGCAACGCGTACGCTTCAACCAGGTCGAGTGAACCCTTTCGCGGTTCGATACCGCCCACCGTCAGCACGTACCGGCCGAGTTTCCGCTGCCAGCGCGCCCGATGCTCGGCGTCGGTGTGGGCGAAGCGTTCGTAGGTGACGCCGTTCGGGATGATCTCGGCCTTCAGGCTCCACCCCTCGGCCAGCTCATCGGCCACCGCGGACGATACGCACACGTGCGCGTATGGCTCGACGATGGCGCGCTCGTGGCAGGCCGCCAGTTCGGGGGTGGTGAAGTTGTCGATGTGGTGCACGGTGCGCACGCAGCGGCCCACCGCGTTCGCACTGATGCAGTCCTGGGCGTGCACGATGTCATACGGGGCCGGGTCGAACGCTTCGCGCAGGACCGCGATGGACCGCAGTATCCGGGCACCGACGCTCTCCCCGTGCTGGCCCTCCGGGAACGGCACGATCCGCTGGTGCACCAACGGGTTCACCTCCCGGAAGAACCCCGCGTCGCCGCCACGCCCGAGTGTCCACACGGTCACGTCCTGCCCAGCCTCGGCCAGCGCTTCGGCCAGGTGCAGGGTGTGCACGACGCCACCGCGCGGTTTGGTCGAGTAGCTGAGCAGCGCGATCCGCATCAGGGGCGCTCCCGGTACGCCGAGGGGCGGCGCTCGTCGAGGTGGTGCAGGGTTTGCCGGGCCCGTTCGATCTCGGCTGCCACGTCGACCTCGGCCACCGCGAGCCCTGCCTTGGACCAGGTCCGGGCGAGGATGTCGCCACCGGGACCGACCACCTTGGCCTGGCCGAGGAAGCGCATCCCGCCCATGGCGCCGGTCTGGTTGGATGACGCCAGCACGACCTGGTTCTCGGCGGCACGTGCCTGATCGTAGAGGTCGAACAGCCTGGCCTGCCGGTCCTGGGCCATCCGAGGTGCGCGGTTGGTGATGCTGGTCGGCCACGCGGACAGGCACGCGAGGATCTGGGCGCCGCCGAGGCTCAAAGCGCGGGCGGCCTCCGGAAACGTCTTGTCGTAGTCGATGAGCATGCCGACCCTGCCGAGCGGGGTGTCGAACGGCTCGAACCGGTCACCAGGCGTGTAGGCCACGGCCTCACCCGCAGGCAGGTGCACCTTCCGGTGCCTGCCGAGCACCCCGTCCCCGGTCAGGCAGACCGCCGAGTTGTACCGCTCGCTGCCGCCGTCCTCGCGGTAGCCCAGGCACACCACCATCGAACCGGCCAACCCGGCCACCTTGCGCAGCAACGGGTCGTCCGGCGCGAGCGCGGGCGGCAACGCCTCAGGGTCGGGATGGCGCAGGTCGGACAGGTAGCCGCCGAGCGCGGCGTCCGGCAGCACCAGCAGGTCGGTCTGCTCCTTGCGGGCATCGTCGATCAGTTTGCCGATGCGGGCGAGGTCGAACTCCAGATCGCGGCCGAAGTGTGCGGCCACAGCCGCGATCCGCACGGCGGTCATCTGCTCGCTGCTCCCAGGGGGTCGGACAGGGGCGGGTAGGCGTCCGGCCGCCGGTCCCGCAGGTGTCCCATGGCCCGGCGCGCGGTCGCCAGCGCCTCGGACACGTCGATCTCGGCGACGGCGAGGCCCGCGTCCATTCCGGTGTCCGCGACGACCTCACCGCCCGGATCGACGACCTTGGCGCTGCCGACGAAGCGTAGCGAGCCGAACCGGCCGGACTGGTTGGCGGAGAGCCACACCACCTGGTTCTCCAGCGCCCGCGCCCGATCGAACAGGTCGAACCGGCGCTTCCACCGGTCCTGGGCCAGGTCAGCGGCCGGGTTGGTGCGCGCGCCCGGCCACGCCGACACGCACACGCAGATCTCGGCGCCCGCCAGCGCGAGCGCCCGTGCGGACTCGGGGAAAGCCTTGTCGTAGCAGATCATCATGCCCAGCCGGCCCACCGGCGTGTCGAAGGCGCGGAAACCGTCGCCGCAGGCGTACGAGGCGTCCTCGGACAGCGGCTGGTGCACCTTGCGGTGGTTGCCGAGCACTCCGTCGCCACTGACGCAGACCGCGCTGTTGTACCGGTCCGCGCCGTCGGACTCGCAGTACCCGGCGATCACCACCATGTCCCCGGCGAGCCGTGCCAGCCGGGCGATCTCGGGCCCGTCCATGGCCAGCGCGGGCGGACCCGGGTCCGCACCGGGGTCGGCACCGTCCAAACTGAGCAGGTATCCGCCGAGGCAGGCTTCCGGCAGGGCGAGCAGGGCGACGTCCTGGGCCCGCGCCTGTTTGATCAACTGCTCGACGATGCCGAAATCGGCGTCGAGGTCCCGGCCGAACTGGGCCGAGGCGGCGGCCATCCGCAGCGTGCTCATGCTTCCCCCAGTCCGGTCACGGTAGCCGTGATCGCGTCGGTGATCTCGCCGTCCGGCCAGCGCAGCCCTACGCCGCGCCCGGCCACCAGGTCGCCGCACGGTGCGCCGGTCGCGGGACCGGCGGGCAGCGGGAGCGCGCCGGGCGGGTCCGCGGTGAGCATGCCGAAGCCGGGGAAACAGGTCAGCCAGTCGCCCATGGACGCGTTCGCCGGACGGGGAATCCGCGCCACGTCCAGCACCGCACCGCAGTCGCTCGCCTCGGCCAGCATGCCGAGCGTACCCACGATCCCGGCCATGGACACGTCCTTGGCGGCGGCCGGTCGCGCGATGCCGACCGCGTCGAGCATGGCGCGCAGTTCGCCTGGCGTGCGGTGACTTGTCGAATCCCACTGGCGGCCGCGGTAACCGGGGCGCCAGCCGCCGCCGAGGTCGACGGTCAGCCGCACCTGGTGACCGGGCCGGCCACCACCGCCGGGAACCGGTTGCGCCGCGCGGCCGAGCGCGGTCACCGACAGCGCTGGTGGCACCCCGAACTGGGTGTGCCCGCCGAGCACCGGCACACCGTAGGCGTCCGCGGCTCGCTTAAGTCCATTGAGGATAGTGGCCGCGTGGAGGGCGTCGCGGGCGCCGACGGCGTCGAGCAGACCGACGGGAGCGGCGCCCATGGCGGCGAGGTCGTTGACGTTGACCAGCACCGCGCACCAGCCCGCCCAGTCCGGATCGCGCTCCACCATCGCGGGCACGATCGCGTCGCAGGCGGCGATCAGGTCGGTGCCGGGCACCGGTGCGCCGTCGTCGCCGACGAAACCGGGACCGCCGAGCGCGGCCGGTCCGCCGAATCCGGCCAACAATGGTCCGAGCGCGGCCTTACACGCGTCGGCCTGCGCGGCGATGCGCCCGATCGGCCAGCGCATCAGCGCATGCGGCGTGCCCGCGACGGTGGCGTCGCGCACGTCGCGCCAGCCGAGCCGCCGGAACAGTGCGGCGTTGCGCGTCTGCACGGTCGCTTCGAACCGCAGCGCGCCCGCCTGCTCGGCCCGTGCACAGGCAGCCCGCACCAGCGCGGGGCCGATGCCGTGCGCCCCGCGCGCGCCCGGCGCGACCACCAGCCTGCCGCCCTGCCACCAGCCGAGGTCCGGGCCGTCGTGCACCGGCCCGAGCCGCACCCCGCCGACGATCTCACCTGCCGGGTCGCGGGCCAGCAGGACGATGGTGCGCGGATCGTCGTCGCGGTCATCGCGGTCATCGTCGAACAAGCCCTGTTCCTCGACGAACACCTGGTGCCGCAGCCGGTGGTAGGCAGCCAGGTCAGCGGTGGATTCGGCAGGGGAGACGTGGAACGCGGACCGCCGGGCGAGCGTGTTGCGGTCGCCCAGCAAGGCGAGAATGTCGCCGACGCTGTCCAGGGCCGGGGTCATCGGGCCGCCGTCGAGCAGCATGTCAGCCTCCCGCCGAACGCAGCACGCTGCACGCGCCACAGGCGGCGCAGCCGGCCTGTTGATCAGCACCGCGCATACCAGCGGCCCGCAGCAGGTCCGCCACGCCTGCGGTGACGTGGCGCAGCAGCGCGGTATCCGGGGCGCGGACGCCGTCGCGGGCGGCGAGCGTGCCGCGCATCGGCCGGAACGGCACCACGAACGGATAAACGCCGCGCTCGATCAGGCGCCCCGCACCGGCGATCAGCTCGTCCGGGTCCTCACCGAGCCCGACCAGCAGGTAGGTGGACACCCGGTTGCGGCCGAACACCCGCACCGCCTCGTCCCAGGCGGCCTCGTACTCGGCCATCGGCACACTGGACTTGCCGGGCATCCAGCGACGCCGGACCGCATCGTCCAACGCCTCCACGTGAATGCCGATCGCGCTCGCCCCGGCGTCGCGTAGCTCGCGGAGCCAGCGGAGTTCGCCCGGCGGTTCGCACTGCACCTGGATGGGCAGGCCCGGTACCGCTGCCAGCACCGCGCGCACCGATCGGGCCAGGGCCCGCGCGCCCCGGTCCGATCCGGTGGTGGTGCCGGTGGTCAACACCATCTGCCGCACCCCGTCCAGGCGCACCGCGGCCTCGGCTACCTCGGCCAGCTGCGCCGGGGTCTTCGCCGCGACCGTGGCCCCGGCACGCAGCGACTCCTCGATGGTGCAGAAGCGGCAGCGGTCGGATTCGGCGTACCGGATGCAGGTCTGCACCACCGTGCTGGCCAGCACGTCCGCGCCGTGCAGGCGGGCGATGTGTTCGTAGGGCACGCCGTCGGTGGTGTGCAGGTCGTAGAACCTGGGCCTGCGCACCACTTCCAGGCTCAACCCGGTGTCCACGTCGCCCAGCCACACCCGGCCATCGCGCAGCGCGTACGGGCTGTCCGGGTTGGTGGGCAGCGCGGCGTTGGCGCCGTCCACGAGGACATGGCCGTCGTCGCTCGGCCCGGCACCGTCCGGCCGCCGGACCTCCGCGTCCATCCGGACACCGTGCAACGCGAGTTCCGCGCGGGTGCTGATCCTCAGGTCGACGTCTACGCGCACCGCGCACCTCCTAGAGCTGGTAGGTCGAGTTGATGATGGCGCCCTTGCGCGCGTAGTGGATCAATGCGTCCTGCACGTCCAGCGGATGCGTCGGGATCACGCCCTCGATCAGGTCCTCCTCGCGCGCACCGTGCAGGGACAGGCCGAACCGGCAGCAGAACACCTTGCCGCCCTCGGCGATGAACGTCTTCAACTGGTTGTTGATGTTGTGCTCACCGGGGAAAGCCGAGTTGCCCGTGGTCGGGAAACCTCGGGTGGCCAGACAGTTCAGCGAACCGGGGCCGTAGAAGTAGATCGCGGTCTCGAAACCCTTGCGCAGCGCGCGGGTTGCCTGCAACACGGCAACGAAGCTCACCGACGATTCGTGTGCGATGCCGTGCACCAGCGTGAAATAGGTTTCCCCGTTTTCCGCCTGGTAGTCGGGGAACACCTTGGTCGCGCCGTAGATGTTGCTGCCTTCGGGCAGCGAGGGGTGCTGGATCTCGTTGAGCGACTTCTGCTCGACGTCGGACAGTTCGGTGGGCATGGTTTCTCCTCGTTTCATTGATACAGCGTGGAAAACGTGTCGTGGAAGACGTGCCGGGCGAGTTCGCCCGAACCGACGGCGGCGCTCATCCTGGCGTGTTCGCCGACAAAGTCGCCCCAGGGCTGGTCGCTCGCGAACAGCACCCGGTCGTGGCCGATGCCGCGCCGGTCGATCTCACGCGCCAGCCAGTACGGGGCGAAGCCGATCGCCCAGGACAGGTCGGTGTAGACCCGCTTGCCCCGCGCGATCCAGTCGAAGAAGCGGGAGCCGATCAGCTTGATGTGCCCGCTCATGCCGCCGCCGAAATGTACCAAGTGGATGGACACCTGGTCCGCATAGGATTCGACCAGCTTGCCGACCTCGTCGATGTCGGATGCCGCGCCGGGCGAGGTGTGTACGTGCACCACCAGGTCGTAACGCCGGGCGGTGGCGAAGATCGTGTCCAGCTGCGGCCGGCACGCCGGATCGCCTGCCCGGCCACCGAGCAGGAAGCTCAGCTTCAGCGCACGCACGCCGTCCTCGCCCGCCAGCTTCAGCGCGGCTCCCGTCCGGTCGGCGTCCTCGGCTCTCGGCGACACCCACAAACCGGCCCGGATCCGGTCGTCGGACTGCGCGGCCTCCACCGCCAGTTCGTTGAAGGAGAACGCGATGTCCGGATCGGGCACGCCGTAGTTGGGGATGACCAGGGCGCGCTCGGTACCCTCCGCGTCCAGGTCGGCGATCAACTGCTTGACCGTGGCTCGTGCGGTGACGTCCGGGTTGACCGGCGGTCCACCGTAGAACGGATACGCCGGTAGCACGCCGATGTGGCGGTGCGCGTCGAAGACCATGCCGCTCTCCTTCAGCCGACCGGAACGGCGGCGGCGAGATCCGACGGCGCGCCGGTGAGAGTGCCGCACACGTCAGCCATTCGCCGCGCCGCGTCGATGTGCGCGGCCAGGAACTCCGCGTCCCGGCCGACCGCTTCGAACCTGCCCGAACCCCAGCTGTACTGCCAGGGCAGGCCGAGGAAGTACAGGCCGGGGCAGTTGGTGACGCCGCGCCAGTGCATCGGGTACCCGCGTCCGTCGAACGCCGGGATCTCGATCCACCGGTGGTCGCGGGTGAACCCGGTGGACCAGATCACCGAGCCGATCCCGGCTTCAGCCAGATCCAGCGCGGCAGGCTGCACTGTTGGCTCCCACACCGGCACGTACCTGGGTTCGGCGGGTGCCTCGATGCGGTGTGCGGCGATGTGTGCGTCGATCGCGTCCTTGATGCCCTCGGCGACCGCATCCGCTCGGTCCAGGTTGACCTTGAGGTCGTCGGCGAAGCTCGCGGTGCCGCCGTCGACTCCGGTCAGCCGCCCATAGAGCCGCATGCCGTCGCGGGCAAACGCACGCAGATCGATGTCGCGCCCGCCGTCCCGGCCGGTGACGTAGTGGTTGACCCGCATCCGGACGACATCGGCGTCGTCGAAGGCGTCGATGCCCTTGGCGTAGTGGCCCATCTCGTCCAGCCACGCAACGCAGTCGCGGCCGCGGTAGAACCGCGCGACCCGTGGCGCGCTGCCCACCGCGAGATGCACCTGCCGACCGGCCAGGTGCAGGTCCTCCGCGATCTGGCAGCCCGACTGGCCGGTGCCGACGACCAGGACGGCGCCCGGCGGCAGTTGGCCTGGATTGCGGTACCGGCTCGAATGCAGCTGCTCGATGTCGGCCGGTACGCGTTCGGCCAGGCGCGGCAGGGACGGCCTGTGGTACGGCCCGGTTGCCACGACCACCTGATCGGCAGTGAACTCGCCTGCCGTGCTGGACACCGCGAACACGCCGTCGACGTGGCGCCGCAACCGGGTGACCGCGATCCCCGAGACCAATGGAAGTCCACAGTGGATGACGTAGTCCTCCAGGTACCGCACGATCTCGGACCGCACCATGAAGCCGTGCGGATCGTTGCCCTGGTAAGGAAAACCGGGAAGCTTGCACTGCCAGTTGGGGGTGACCAGGCAAAAGGTGTCCCACCGCCGTTCCCGCCATTCGTGCGCGACCTGATTGGCCTCCACGACGACGTGCTCGACGCCGTGCTCGCGCAGGCAGTAGCTCATGGACAGACCTGCCTGCCCACCGCCGACGACCAGTACCGGGAAGTGCCTGCCGCCGAGTTGGTCTGCGACAGGCGCGGGATTACTCTGGGAAGGAAGAGAACGCATGCGGCCCTCCGTGCGACGCGGCTTCCGCTGCTCGTGTGGACCATTCCAGTCGCCGAGTATTACCGGTTGGCGTCATCCGGAATAAGCGGCTGTTGCCAAACCTCCGCCGACGTAACGCGGCTGTGAACGACGCGTGCCGGTCCGCGAGGCGCGGTCTCGGCTTACCATCCGCCTGTACGGAGAGTCATCATCCGGCCGGAGCCTTGCTAACGGTCCCTCGGCAGCTATATTCATCGGACGTCTGGCAGTCAATGCTGTCTCGCTGGAGGTCCTGTGCGCATCACCGTCGTTGCCGTAACACACCTGCTCGTTGCCGCCGTCGCCTTCGGGACACCGGTTATCATGGCCGGATCGGCCGACCAGTCTGTGAATGCCGCCAGCATCGTGTACGCCGCGCCGAACGGCGCTGGCTCATCATGTAGTGCGTACGAACCGTGCCAGCTGACGACTGCTCGCGATAAGGTCCGACGTCTACTCCCGCACGCCCCCGGCGCCCTGCGGGTCGAACTGTTCGGCGGCACCTACCGATTAACCGGCCCACTGCAACTCGGCGCGCAGGACTCCGGCACGGCAGGCCATCCAGTCACCTATACCGCCGTACCTGGCCAGACACCGATTCTCAGCGGAGCGCAACGCCTCACCGGCTTCACCAAGGTCGACGCGACCAAGAACATCTACCGGGCCAAGGTGCCCACGGGGGTGGCGAGCAGGGAGCTGTTCGTCAACGGCGTTCGCGCCACCCGGGCCAGTAGCGCGCTCAACCCGCAGGGTTTCTCGGTGACCAGCACCGGGTTCACCACCAGCGACCCGCAGTACACCTCGTGGACGAATGCGCCCGGCGTCGAGATCGTGGACGACAACGCCTGGAAGCAGATGCGTTGTCCGCTGGCCTCGATCACCCCGACCGCGACCGGCGGCTCGGACCTCACCGTCGATCCGGCCTGCTGGAACAACAACCACAACTCGGTGCCGAACCCCAGCTTCCCGTTCAACGGGGCCGGACTGCCCACGCTCGACAACATCACCTGGATCGACAACTCCTACCAGTTGCTCGGCACACCGGGTCAGTTCTACCTGGACAGCGCGGCCGGCGAGCTGTACTACGTGCCGCGCCCGGGCGAGAACCTGGCCACGGCCGACGTCGAACTCCCGATCGCAGCGGAACTGCTCGACCTGTCCGGCACCCCTGGACACATCGCACCCCTGAACGACAACGACTGGCGGGCGACCTACACCGGTTCGTGGAACACCTCCGGTGGACGGGGCCTCGGCGATCTCGGCGACGACGTCCACTACACCTCGACCGACGGTGACTCCGTCAGCTACACCTTCACCGGCACCGGCATCCAACTGCTGTCCGAGACCGACTCCGACGAAGGCAACGCCGACGTCTACCTCGACGGCAAGAAGGTGGAGACCGTATCGGCGAATTCGGCGCAACGGCTGGCCCAGCAGGCGATCGTGTCGTTGACCGGACTGCCCAAAGGCCAGCACACCCTGAAGGTCGTCAAGACCAGCGGCACCTACCTGCTGGTCGACGGCTTCACGGTGATTCCGGACGCCATCGCACCGGTCCACGACATCAGCTTCACGGGCGTCACCTTCGCCTACACCACCTGGAACGCGCCGAGCACCGAGGGCTACGTCGACAACCAGGCCGGCGTCACCTGGGACCCGACGACGCAGGCGCCGAGCCGTATCCCGGCCGCTGTCCAGGTACACCGCGGTGCCCGGATCTCCTTCGCCGATGACACCGTCGAGCACACCGGTACCAGCGGGATCGACCTGGCCGACCAGACCCAGGACTCGACGGTCAGCGCCAGCACGATCACCGACACCTCGGGCATCGGCGTGGCGGTCGGCGAGGTCGACGACTACTACCAGACCGTGCCTGCCTTGATGACCAGCGGAAACACCGTGTCCGACAGTATCGTGCAGTGGCCGGGACAGGAGTACTCCGACGCGGTCGGTATCTGGGTCGGGGACAGCCGGGGCACCACCCTGTCGCACAACGATGTCGGCTACACGCCGTACTCCGGCATCTCCATGGGCTGGGGCTGGGGTTGGGCGTCGGACTGCACGCTGCAAGCCAAACAGGGCCTGTCGACCTGCCGCCACGGCACTACCTACAGCGGCGGCAACCAGATCACGGACAACCACGTGCACAGCGTCATGGGTGTGCTCAACGATGGTGGCCCGATCTACACGCTCGGAGGACAGGCGTCGGCATCGACGTTCACCGGCAACGTGGTGGGGGAGTGCGCCAACGGGTGCAACGCGATCTACCACGACGAAGGAAGCTCGCTGTGGAGCACCCACGACAACGTGGTGCAGTTCAGCAACGGGCTGTGGCTGAACCTGTGGACGCCGAGCATCCACGACGACTCGATCTACGACAACTACAGCGATACCGCCCAGTACAACAACAACGGCACGAACATCACCTTCACCCAGGCGACGGTGGTGACTGACGGGCGGTGGCCCGCACCGGCACAGGCCATCATCGACAACGCAGGGCCGGGCGCCCTGCCGGGCCGGGTCGTCGATGACGACGATCTGCGCATCGGCTACCAGGGCAGCTGGTCGTTCAGCGGCTCGCGCGGGCTCGGCGATCTCGACAACGGCGTGCACTACACCCAGCAGGATGGTGCGTCGGCCACGATCACCTTCACCGGCACGGCAATCACGTTCGTCACCGAGACCGACTCCGACGAAGGCGACGTCGGCATCACGCTGGACGGTGCCGCGCAGCCGACGGTCGACGCCTACAGCCCGCAGCGGCAGGCTCAGGACAAGCTCTATTCGGTGTCCGGCCTGGCAGCGGGACAGCACACGCTGACGGTCACCAAACTCAGCGGGACCTATCTCCTGGTCGACGGATTCACCCTCAAGTAACGACGCGTGCGTGTTCCCGCTCCACGGGACAGGGGAGCGGGAACACGCCCGGGCTGCTACTTCAGCAGGCTCAGATCGATCGAGTTCGCCATTGCCTGCATGCCTGCCGCGTTCGGGTGAAGATGATCGCCCGAGTCGAAGGCCGGATTCAGTGCGACCGGATTGGAGGGGTCTTGGACCGCCTTGTCGAAGTCGATGACGCCGTCGAACGCCCCGCTGGTCCGGATCCAGGTGTTGACGGTTTCGCGGATCGTCTCGTGTGCCGGACTGTAATAGGAGGCGCCGAAGTCGGGCAGGATGGTGGCACCGACGATGCGCACCCCGGCCGCGTGTGCCTGGCCGATCAGGTTGAGATAGCCGTCGATGAGGTCCTGGGCGGTCAGCACGGTGCCGTTCGGGCCCGCGTCGTTGCCGATGTCGTTGATGCCCTCCAGCAGGATCACGTCGCGGACACCTGGTTGGCTGAGTGCGTCGTGGCCGAAGCGTTCGAGCGCGCTGACGCCCTGGTAGATGTTGGGCGGCGGCACATCGGTGAGTACCCGGTTGCCGCCGATGCCCGCGTTGACCACCGACATCGGACTGGGTCCGGCCAGCCGTCGGGACAGATCATCCGGCCAGGTCGCATAGGCACCGTTCGGCGTGTTGTACCCATCGGTGATCGAGTCACCGAACGCCACCACCGTGCCGCGGGCTGCGGGTGCCACGACGTCCACTCCGGACAGGTAGTACCACGCGGTCGTCGCGGTCACGTAGTTGCCGTCGCCGGCATCGGCGGCGTGGTCGCCGGGCTTGGAGAGGTAGGTCGTGTCGAAGGCGTCGTAATGCCAGGTGGAGGAACTCGTGGCCTGGGGCAGGTAGACGCTGATCAGCAGGCTGGTCTGCGGCGCGACGGTCGTGTCGATGGGATCGCTGAAGACCTCGGCCCCTGCCGGGATGGTGACCGACCTGGCATGGGAGAACGTGACCAGGTGGCGCGACCCCGGCACCGCCGTTGCCTGTTGGGCCTGAGTGGCCACGTCCACCTCGCCCACCGACAACGGCGTCGTGCTGCGCAGGTTGGACAACTTGATCCGCACCGACGACCCACCGATCGTGGTGTGCACGACCATTCGGATCGTCTCGTCAGCGAAATCGGGGCCGTCGATGGTCATGCTCGGCCCCCACGTCGCTACATGGCTCACCGGGGGCGCCGCGGCGCCGGGCACTGTCAGACCCGCCGCGAGTAGGACCGCGATCCCACCGAGAGAGATCCTCATCGTGACTCCTGCTTTCCTCGCCCAATATCATCAACAATTTGCCCCGAGATTACGTCGATTGGAGAATTGAAGTAATAACAGAATAGTCAAATGTCAAGTCTTCGGGGCGCGCGCTCCCTAGATTTATTAGCGCACAAATCAATGCGGCTCTTGACGTAAATTGGTGCCCAATTGCCGGCTGGTGGCGAATCAGCAGAACCAGCCGTTCTGGACCCAGCCGTCGCGGTTGATGTCGCCATAGGCGAAGCCGCGCACCCAGTCGCCGTCGAGCTGTTCGACCAGGAACGTCTGCGGTTTGTAGAGAGTGCCCATCCACGGCCCGAGCGGCGCGGTGCGCACGGCCAAACTGTCCGCGCAGACCTCCATGCGCTGGCCGACGACGCCGTTCGCGGCCTGCGCAGGCCAGAAGTCCGACCACGGCGACGGCCACGGCCGATGCGACGAGTTTCACGAGCCTGCTCCTCACCATGAGTTGTATCCACCGATGCATTCGATACGGAGGTAGCCCCAGTCGTTGGGGCCGAAGTCGAAGCTGGCCGCCCAGCCGTTGTACACGGGATGCTTGCCGGGGGTGTGGCCGATCTTGTTGCCGTAGGTCAGAGTCCGCACAAGATCGACCGGCCCCACACCCGAGTCGTAGTTCTGGTAGAAACTGGCGGACTGGCACACGACGATCGCGTGTTCCGGTGGCACGTCGGCGGTCGCGGCCGGTGCGGCGACGGCAATCAACGCCAAGCTCGCGGCGCCTGCGATGCCGGTGGTCCATGTCCGTTATATCGGGTCCTCCACTCTTGCCCCGGCCCGAAGGGACGATGCGGCCGGACCCGTTGATTGTGTGGATCGGCTTGCCGGGATGTCACTGTTCCTGGTGACTTTCTCACCGTTGACGATTGACAGCCAAACCAAGCGTCGATGGTTTCACCGAAGAAGTGCCCGCCGAGCAGCGCCGTTGTGACCATCACCGGCGCGGTGGACCGGCCGGTCCGCGGTATGTCCGACGACTACTCCTGGTGGCTGATCGTCAGTCCGTAGATCACCGCTTCACCGTAGTTGTCGGCAGTGCAGGGCGCGGAGTTGCCACAGTTCGCCTGCGTGTAGATGCCCGCCTTGAAATAGTCGCCGGAGGATTTGACCGACAACGTGGCGACGAGCGTGCCGTTGTAATAGGCCTTGATCTTGCCGCCGCTCGTCACGAACTCGGCGGTGAAGCGAGTCCCCAGCTGGTAGTCGTCGGTGACGAGTTGATAGTGGCTGTTGTCACCGTTGGTGACATACAGCTTGGTGCCTTCCAGTCGCCAGACAGCGACATCGTCGTCGGCATCATGGATCTGCCCGACGACCACCTGTGGTTTTTCGCTGGGCAGATGGGTGACGGCCTCGTCGATCGTCATCGCGTTGGTGCCGGAGGTTGTCGACCAGCTTGCCTCGGTTGAACCGCTGTCTGTCATTTCGCGCAACTCGGAACGTGGATATCCGCTGCCACTGGTGGTCACTCCGTTGACGGCGGCCCGGAACTGCACGCCGTCGCATCCGGAGTCCGGGGTGAACCAGGGGGCGATCGAATAGGTGGCGAGCTGCGGCTGGTCGATCTCGGTAGGACTGCCCTGGGTGCCGGTCGGCAGGGTTTCCTTCCAGTTGGTGAGGTTCAGGATGTCCGCGGGATGGCCGCAGGTGGACATGTCATCCGCGGCAGCCGCTGCCATTGGCGGGAACACACTGCCGCCGCCGAATACCAATGCGATCGCCGCTATCACAATTCCCCGAGTGGATGTCATAACGTGACAAAGTACTCGCCTGAGCGGGGACAGGTCCCCGGCGGTTCGGGCCGATCGAGGCTGGGATTGATCCGCCCGCGTTGGTCGAGGCGACGAATGAGGCCGCCCGCACAGCGGGTGGCGGCTCAGGCCGAGCTCGACAATGCTCCGACGCCCGGTGCGCTCACCGTAGGAGCTAACAGTGGCAGGAACATGCCGCGCAGATTTCAGCTCGCTGCGCTGGAGAACTTCCTGTCCACAGTGGACGGTTTCGGCATCGTGTCCGGCTTCGCCGTGAACCTGCCGCGTAGCGCGCTTGCCGGCCTGACGCAGTCGCCCGGCATGACCGGCGCCGTGTCCGGCTCTCCGGTCGAAACGCTCGTCAACGAGGCGATCCGCGAGTTGTACCGCAGGATGCCCAGGGGCCGCTACGCCATCATCGGCGCGGGTGGCATTCGTACAGCCGAGGACGCGTACCGCAAGATCCGGCTCGGCACCTCACTGGTTCAGCTTCTCACCGCGCTGATCTACCACGGCCCCGGCGTCGCCGCCCGCATCACGCGGCAGCTGCCTGCGCTGCTGGCACGCGACGGTGTCACCCGAATCTCCGAGGTGATCGGCGTGGACGCCCATGCCTGACGTGCCGGCCGTGGGCGCCGCCGTTCCCGTGGGGCAGCGGCTGAGTCGGTCGAGTCGATCAGTAGCGACGGTAGTGACTGTCAGGCGACCTCGAAGGTGGTGCCGATGCCCATGCCGGTGATCCATTCGGGCACCGGCTCGTAGGCGGTCCACACCAGCGGCATGTCTGCCGCGGCCTGCCCGATGAGCCAGCTGCGGATCTCGTGGCCCCCGC
>DASXOJ010000189.1:0-11085 GCA_036494465.1 Pseudonocardiaceae bacterium | reverse complement strand
GGGCGGCGCCGGTGTTGCCGGGTTGGCGCGGCAGCGGCGGGTTGATCGGGTCGCGGCGGAGGTTCGAGCGGCTCTGCTCACCGGTCGACTGGGTCGGCACGCGCGGCTCGGGCCTGCGCTGTTGGCCGGTGGGCCCGTCGCGGCGCGAACCGTCGGCAGACTGGGAGCTGCGCTGACCGTCGGGGCGGCTGCCGTCCTGGCGTTGGCCGTCCGGTCGCTGCCCGTCCGGTCGCTGCCCGTCCGGTCGCTGCGAGCCTGGGCGGCGGGCTGGGTCTGGGCGCTGCGGTCGTGGGGCGGGTTCGAACAGCTCGGTAGACGGGTCGAGCACCGCGTCGACGGTGCGGCCGGGAGCGCGGTTGGGTCGCGCGGCACTCGGGCCTGCGGTGATGCTGCGCAGCGCGCCCTGGTCGGCGGCGATGGCGGACGCGGCCAGCGGGTCGGTGATGGCGCGCATCCGGGTCGATTGCGCGCGCAGCGCGAAGCGCTCCACCAGCACCTCGCCGCCGGTGAGTCGTTCGAGGTTCTCGCGCAGGGAACGGAGTTCGGTGCGCAGCGCGGCGATGTCCTCGCGGCCGCTGTCCTCGCTCTCCTCGGCGATGCGGCGGCGCGTGTCGGCTTCGACTTCGAGCTCGTATTCGCGCCGGGCCGCCACCTCGCGTTCGAGTTCGAGTTCGTACACGGCCTGGAGGTCGGCTACTTCACCCGCTCGGGCGGCAGCCTGATGGCGGTACTTCACGCTGAGCATCGCTCCGAAAAACGCGGCCCACAGTGCGGCGATGACGGCGAGCTTGAGCCATTCGGCGTTCGTCGCGAAGACCAGCGTCAATGTGGCGCCGACCGCGAAGATCAAGGCGGCACCGAAAATCAGACGGCCGGAGACATTACCCCGATCGGGGTCGATCTTGTCGGAGTCACTACGGCCGGTCATGGCGGATACCGTACCGGTCAGTTATCGATCTGAGACCAGGCCGTGGTCGTTTGAACATATTTGTTTTGGGGAAATACCGCTGAAAAGAGCAGCTTCGTTAGCCCGAATACGGCCCTGCTGCGTCATCGGGATCCGGGTTCGGGTCCTCGGGCGTCCGACAACAGTGCTCCAGCCACAGCCCGGCCGCGATCAACCCGGCCGACGAGACCAGGCCGACGATGCTCGCCCGGGTGTCGCCGCCCGCGACGGTGAGGATGTCGGTCAGCGGCAGCACGTAGACCAGCACGCCGAGCCAGGCGCCGATCATCGCCGCGCCGATCAGCGACGATGCCTTGGCGAGCGCGACCGCGCGGACCGCGGTGAGCGACTCGACCGGTTTGGTCCCCGGCTTGCGGTTGATCCTGGCGCGGATGGCGAACGCGAACCAGGTCTCGATCAACGCGATCAACGCGAAGGTGGCGCCGGCCAGGGTGGGCAGCGGCGGCACTGCGGAGTAGTCGAGTCGCAGGAACAGGTTGGCCAGGATCGCGACCACTACCCCGGCGATGACCAGGTCTCTGGCCTTGGTGAACTTCATGCCGCCACCAAACTCAGGTCGGTCCGCCGCACCCCGGCGACATCGGCCGGGTCGAGCGTGGTGAGCAGGTGGGCGATCGGACCGTGGCCGGCCAGCTGGGCATCGGGCTCGATGTCGTGCCAGGGCACCAGGACACTGGCCCTGGTCGGGGTGCCGGGGTGGGGTAGCAGCAGTTCCGGGTCGGTCGAGGTGACCCCGTCGACGGTGACCACGTCCACGTCCAGGGTGCGCGGGCCCCAGTGCTGGATGCGTTCGCGGTGCGCGTCCTGTTCGAGTTGCTGGCCCCGGCGCAGCCAGCCCCACTCGTCGACGTCGGGGTCGTCGACGATCAGGATCGCGTTGAGAAAATCGCCCTGATCGGTGACGCCCCACGGCGCGGTCTCATAGACCGGCGAGACCGCGCGCACCGCGTCGCCGAAACCGAGGACGGCGAGGCGCAGGTAGCCGAGCCGATCGCCGAGGTTCGAACCGAGGGACAGCACTGCCCGGCTCATGCGGGGAACTCCTCGGCTGGCTGGCGCGAGCGGCGGATGGTGACCGAGACGTCGGTGAAGGTCAACGGGATCGGCGCGGACGGCTTGTGGATGGTGACCTCGGTGGCCCGCACACGTGCGTCCGCCATGATCATGTCGGCGACGCGGCCCGCGACCGTCTCGATGAGATCAACGGGCGGGCCCGCGATGATCGCCGCCGCTTTCTCGGCGAGCTCGCCGTAGTGGACGGTGTGCGTGAGGTCGTCGGTGGTCGCTGCCTCGGTCAGGTCGAGCCAGAGGGTGGCGTCGAGCAGGAAGTCCTGGCCGTCGCGGCGTTCGTGATCGAAGACGCCGTGGTGGCCGCGCACGCGCAGGCCGCTGAGCGTGATCTTGTCGGTCATCGGGACGATCCCGGGGCGGCGCCGTGCTGCCAGGCGGTGGCTACGGCGACGGCGTCCAGGGAGCTGTCGACGTCGTGCACGCGCACGCCCCACACGCCCGCGACCGCGGCGAGCGCGGAGATGGCGGCGGTGGCGACCTCGCGGCCGTCCGGTGGGCGGGGGGTGCCGTCCGGGTCGGCGAGCAACCGGCCCAGGAAGCGTTTGCGCGAGGCGCCGACCAGCAGCGGAAAGCCGAGCTTGCCCAGCACGTCGAGCCGTTGCAGCAGCGCCCAGTCGTGTTCGGCGTGTTTGGCGAAGCCGAGGCCGGGATCGAGCACCAGCGCGTCCGGGGAGACGCCCGCGGCGAGCGCGGCGTCGACCCGGTCGGAGAGTTCGTCGCGCACGTCGGTGACCACGTCGGCGTAGTTGGCCAGGGCGGTCATGTTCCTGCTGTGCCCACGCCAGTGCATCAACACCCAGGGCACGCCGCGCTCGGCGATCAGCTTGGCCATGTCCGGGTCGGCGAGGCCGCCGGAGACGTCGTTGACCAGCTGCGCGCCCGCGTCGAGGGCGGCTTCGGCGACCCGCGCCCGAGTGGTGTCGACGCTGACCGGCACGCCGGCTTCGGCGAGTGCGCTGATCACGCCGATCACCCGGGCGGTTTCCACCTCGGGCTCTACGCGTTCGGCTCCCGGCCGGGTGGATTCGCCGCCGACGTCGATCAGGTCCGCGCCGCGCCGCCACATGGCGATGCCGTGCTCGATGGCGTCGGCCGGGTTCAGGTAGCGGCCACCGTCCGAGAAGGAATCGGGTGTGACGTTGAGCACGCCCATCACGACGCAGTGGTTCGGGCGGGGCAGTCGGGCGTTCACGACGAACTCGCTCGGATCAGGGCGATCGCTTCCGCGCGCGAGGAGGCGGAACTGCGCAGGGTGCCGCGCACCGCCGAGGTCGTGGTGCGGGCGCCGGGTTTGCGGATGCCGCGCATGCTCATGCACAGGTGCTCGGCCTCGATCACCACGATCACCCCGCGCGGGTCGAGCCTGCGCACCAGCGCGTCGGCGATCTGCGAGGTCAGCCGCTCCTGCACCTGCGGCCTGCGCGCGTACAGGTCGACCAGCCTGCTGAGCTTGGACAGTCCGGTGACCCGGCCCGCCTGGTTGGGGATGTAGCCGACGTGCGCGACGCCGTGGAAGGGCAGCAGGTGGTGTTCGCAGAAGCTGAACATCGGGATCTCGCTGACCAGCACGAGTTCCTCGTGCCCCTCGTCGAAGGTCTTGGCCAGCACCGCGTCCGGGTCGATGAACAGGCCCGCGAACAGCTCGCGGTAGGCGCGTGCGACGCGGGCCGGGGTCTCCCGCAGACCTTCCCGGTCCGGGTCCTCACCGCAGGCCAGCAACAGTTCGCGCACGGCCCGTTCGGCCCGCTGCTGATCGAAGGGACGCACGGCAGTGCCCTTCGCCCGCGCTGGCCAGGTCAGCTCGGCGGAATTGGCTCGCTGCGTTGCGCCCTCGTCGGGATCGACTGCACCGCTGGTCACCGCACCAAGCTACCGTCCGGACCGGACAAGAACGGGCGGGCCCGGTTCGTCAGAACCAGGCCCGCCCGTGCGTTGAGCTGATCAGCGCTTCTTGTTCTCGTCGTCGTTGCCGTCGGCCGGTGGCTGGCCACCACCGCTGGCCTCCCAGGAGGGCTTCCAGGTCGACTGGCCGTGGCTGGCCGGTGTGGTTGCCGGGGTCCAGCCGGGAGGCGCGTCGTAGTTCGGCGGGCCGCCCTGGTTACCGCCCTGGTTACCGCCCTGGTTGCCGCCATCCTGCGCGCCGTTCGGCTGGGGCGGGGTGGCCTTCGGGCCCTGGTAGCCCTGCGGCTGGTAGCCGGTCTGGCCCTCGTAGGGGCGCACATTGGGCTGACCGAACGAACCGGCCTGACCGTTGGGCGCCGGCTGCGGGGAGCCGTAACCGTTCTGCTGCCCGCTGGCCGACGAGGGGTCGGCGGTCGAGCTGGGCAGCGACGCGACCACGGTCGGGTCCGGGTTGAGCTGCGTGTTGTCCGGCCACGGCTCGCCGCGTTCCTTGGCCAGTTCCGCCCTGGTCTTGATCGGCGGCTTGTCCGAGGGCACCCGGCTGCCGAAGTCGTTGAACGCGGTGATCCTGGGCCGCTTCTCCACCCTGGCGAAGATCCGCGCCAGGTCCTTGCGCTGCAACGTCTCCTTGTCGAGCAGTTCCAGCACCAGGTCGTCGAGCACGTCGCGGTAGGTGTTGAGCACGCCCCACGCTTCGTCGTGCGCCGCCTCGATGAGCTTGCGCACCTCGTTGTCGATCTCCTGGGCGACCTCGTGCGAGTAGTCCGCCTGGTGGCCCATGGACCGGCCGAGGAACGGATCGCCCTGGTCCTGGCCGTACTTCACGGCGCCGAGCTTGGCGCTCATGCCGTACTCGGTGACCATGGCCCGAGCGATCTTGGTGGCCTGCTCGATGTCCGAGGACGCACCGGTAGTCGGCTCGTGGAAGACCAGCTCCTCCGCGGACCGTCCGCCCAGCGCGAACACCAGCCGGGCGATCATCTCGGAGCGGGTCATCAACTCCTTGTCGTCCTCGGGGACGACCAACGCGTGCCCACCGGTCCTGCCGCGCGGCAGGATGGTCAGCTTGTACACCGGTTCCAGGTCGGGCATGGCCCAGGCCGCGAGCGCGTGGCCGCCCTCGTGGTACGCGGTGATCTTGCGTTCCTTCTCGGAAATGATCCGGCTCTTGCGCGCCGGGCCGCCGATCACGCGGTCGACGGATTCCTCCAGCGCCGCGCCGTTGATCACGTTGCCGTGGTGGCGTGCGGTGAGCAGCGCGGCCTCGTTGATGACGTTGGCCAGGTCGGCGCCGGACATGCCGACGGTGCGCTTGGCCAGCGAGTCGAGGTCGGCGTCCGCGGCGAGCGGCTTGCCCTTGGAGTGCACGGCCAGGATGGCGCGACGGCCGCGCAGGTCCGGTGCGGACACCGGGATCTGCCGGTCGAACCGGCCTGGCCGGAGCAGCGCCGGGTCCAGGATGTCGGGCCGGTTGGTGGCCGCGATCAGGATGATGCCGCCCCGGGTGTCGAAGCCGTCCATCTCGACCAGCAGCTGGTTCAGCGTCTGCTCGCGCTCGTCGTGGCCACCGCCGAGGCCCGCGCCGCGCTGGCGGCCGACCGCGTCGATCTCGTCGACGAAGATGATGCAGGGCGCGTTCTGCTTGGCCTGCTCGAACAGATCGCGAACACGGGACGCACCGACACCGACGAACATCTCGACGAAGTCGGAACCGGAGATCGTGTAGAACGGCACCCCGGCTTCACCGGCGACGGCCCTGGCGAGCAGTGTCTTACCGGTACCTGGCGGACCGTAGAGCAGCACACCCTTGGGGATCTTGGCGCCGAGCGCCTGATATCGGCCGGGGTTCTGCAGGAAGTCCTTGATCTCGTCGAGCTCCTCGACGGCTTCGTCCGCACCGGCCACATCGGCGAAAGTGGTCTTGGGCATGTCCTTGTTCAGCTGTTTTGCCTTGGACTTGCCGAAGTTCAGTACCCGGTTCCCGCCGCCCTGGACGTTGTTCATCATGAACCACATCACCAGGACCAGCAGGCCCAACGGGATGCCGAAGATCAACAGGGTGCTCAGGATCGAGTCCTGGGTGACCGTCGTGTCGAAGTTGACGTTCTTGCTCTTGAGCGAGTCGAAGAGCTCGTTGACGGTGTTCCCGCCGGGGTAGGACGTGATGATCTTGCTGGAGCCGTTGACCGGCTTCTTCAGGTCGAGCTTGAGCTGTTGTTCCTTGTCGCTGATGTTGGCTTCCGCGACGTTGTTGGTCGTGATCTGCTCAAGCGCCTGCGACGTGTTCACCTGGGTGTAACCACGGTTGCTGTCGAACAGCGTGCTGAAGGCGTAGTAGATAAGCAGCAGCGCAACGATCCACAGCAGCGGGTTGCGTAGTAGGCGCTTGCGGTCCATGCACTTACGGCCGGTGGCCTCGACCCTCCCAAAACTCGTGCTCGACCGGGGGCAGTCCACCACCCGGACGGATGGGACTACCGGTCCTTGCCAGCGTACCGCCCACGGCATGTTCACCAGGGAGCGGAAGACCAGTGGGACGGACGGTAACCCTTACCCAGCTGTAACGGAGACCGCTCCGAAAGCGTTCCCGATCCGGGCATTCCAGCCAATTAGCCAGCTATCTCCGCTGCTCAGCCCGCATAGACCTTGGGATCGAGAGTGCCGATGTAGGGGAGGTCACGGTATCGCTCAGCGTAATCCAAACCGTACCCGACAACGAACTCGTTCGGAATGTCGAAACCGACATACCGCACCGGAACCTCCACCTTGACCGCGTCCGGCTTGCGCAGCAGCGCGACGACCTCAAGGGAGCGGGGGCCACGGGCGGTGAGGTTCTTGCGCAGCCAGGACAGGGTCAGGCCGGAATCGATGATGTCCTCGACGATCAGCACGTCCCGCCCGGCGATGTCGCGATCCAGATCCTTGAGGATGCGCACCACGCCGGAGGACGTGGTCGACGTCCCGTAGGAACTGATCGCCATGAATTCCAGCTGCACCGGAATAGTCAGCGCCCTGGCCAGGTCGGTCATGAACATCACCGCACCCTTGAGCACCCCGACCAGGATCAGGTCGTTGCCGCCATCGGCGGGCCGGTCGGCCGCGATCTTCTTGGCGAGCTCGTCGACCTTCTCGTCGATCTGCTGGGTGGAAATGAGCACGTCGGCGAGATCGCCCTCATACACGGGCCAGGTTTCCCTTCACTGGGTTGGTGGAACAAGGAGCAGCCTGCCATGCGCGCGGCGCACGACCAATCCGCCGGGCAGCCACACGCCGCCCTGACCACGCCAGACACCGACGAGCTCATCGACGGAGCGCAGTTGCGCATCGGTGAGTTCGCGCACATCCCCGGCCAGCAGCCAGCGCCGCAGCACCCGTCGCCGGACCGCGGGCGGCAGGTCGACCACGTCGTCGACCGGGAGTTCTGCCGGCAGTTCGGCCACGATGCGCGCCGCCCACTGGTCCAGAGCCTCGGTGTCCTCGCGGAGCTGGGCGGCGGTGCGGGCGAGCGCGGCCGCGACTCCCCCGCTCAGCACGTCCTCCAGCAGCGGCAGCACCTCGGCACGCAGCCGGACCCGAGTGAACCTGGGGTCGACGTTGTGCGGATCGGCCCACGGCGTCAGTCCCAGGCGCGCGCACGCGGCGACCGTGACCGCGCGGGAGATACCGAGAAACGGCCGGCCCCACGGCGGATCGAGCGGACGCATACCGGAGATCGATCTCGGCCCCGAGCCGCGACCGAGCCCGAGCAACACGGTTTCGGCCTGGTCATCGAGGGTGTGACCGAGCAGGACCAGCGCGTCCAGGGCGGGCAGGGCGGCGCGCAGGGCGGCATAGCGGCTGCGTCGGGCGGCGGCCTCCGGACCGCCCTGGGTGCCGACTTCGACCGGCAGTACCCGCACCGCGTCGACGCCGAGTTTGCGCAGCGTCGCGGCGGCGTCCTCGGCGACCTGTGCGGATCCGGCCTGGAGACCGTGATCGACGATCAGCCCGTGCACCCGCAGGTCAAGGCGTTGCGCGACATATGAGGTAGCGGCGGCGAGCGCCAGCGAATCGGCACCGCCGGAAACACCGACCGCGACCTCGCCCGATCCGAGCAACCCCTGGTCCAGCGCGGTGTCGAGCAGGCGCCGAACCGCGCCTCGGGTCTGCGGCAGGGAGTCGTCGGTCACCCGTGCACGCGGTGCAGCCAACGGCTCGGCTCCACGATCTCCGCGCGGGTCGGCAGCGTCTCCGGCGCGGACCAGACCACGTTGAAACCGTCCATGCCGACCGCGTCGATGACCTCGCGGGTGAACGCGGCGCCCTCCGCGTACTGGCGGACCTTGGCCTCGACCCCGAGCAACGTGCGCAGCACGCGGTCGAGCAGACCGCCGCCCTTGCGCCGTTCCGCGAACCGCTCGCGGATGATCGCCACCGACGGCACCACCTGTGGCCCGACCGCGTCCATCACGTGATCGGCGTGGCCTTCGAGCAACGTGGACAGCGCAATGAGGCGGTCGAGCTGACGGCGTTGCTCCGGCGACTGCAACAGTTCGATCAGCCCGGTGACCGGGCGGGCGTCGCTGGCGCGTAACCGCTGCCGCGCCGACCGGACCACTTCGGTCAGCCGCGACATCGGATCGGTGACGCTGCCGTCGATGCTGGAGAGCAGTTTGGCGACCTCACCGGCGAAGTACGAACGCAGCCACGGCACGGCGGTGAACTGCAAACGGTGCGTGCACTCGTGCAGGCACACCCACAGCCGGAAATCGGCAGCGGGCACGTCCAGCGCACGCTGCGCCCCGACCACATTGGGCGCGACCAGCAGCAACCTGCCGCTGTCGCCGCCGAACGGGTCGTACTGGCCAAGTACCCGGGAAGACAGGAAGGCGAGCACCATGCCGGCCTGCACACCAGCGGTACCGGCGAGCACACCGCCGAGCGGACCGCTGTAGGCGGCGGGCAGCGCGCCCTCGGTGAGCGCGGCGAGCCCTTCCGCGGCGGCGCGCACCCAACCCGGTCGGTCGACGACCTCGCCGTCCAGCAGCGGCAGACCGTGTCCGAGACCGGTCAGCGCGCGGACGTGCTCCTCCGCCGTCGTGGTGATGTCGCGCAGTTCGCGCACTGCCGCGCGGGCCTCACCCGGGTCGATCGCCGGACCGCCTCTGGCAAGCGCCTGCCCGGTGCTGACCGCGAGCGACCAGTCGACGGGCGCGGCTGCCCCGTCGGCCGGGCGCGCCATGACCTGCTGCCGGGAAGTGTTCACCTTCGCGACGGTACCTGACACACAGCGCTACAACGAGGCATCGTGCCTGGTCGTTATCGGCTCTACTGACAGCCGCAACCATGCAGTGTCGCCGCCATCCGGTCGATGTAGGGCACCGCGTTGATTTCGGACGTCGCGTTCGCCGACATGAACGCGAACACCAGCACCCGCCCATCCGCATCCAGCACGATCCCGGCGAGCGTGTTCACGCCGAGCACGTTCGTCCCGTCCGTCGGCAGCGTGCCGGTCTTGGCGCGCACCCAGCCGCGACCGGAGAGCGCGGAGCCGCTGAACCGGGGCGACGGTCCGGTCGGCGCGAGCGTGCCGGTGGCACCCGCGATCGGCAGACCGGCCAGGATCGGCCGCAGCTTCGCGGTCGTGGCGACGGCTCCGTCCGGCGCGGAAGCGGCGCGCAGCACCGACGTGAGCAATGTGGGCGGCACGCGGTCGCTCGGCGACAGGCCGCTCGCGTCGACCGTGCTCATCCCGCTCACGTCGAACCCATTGCGGGACAACACATCGTGGATCGCCTTCTGCGAACCGTCGAACGATTGCGGTTGCCCGTCCACCTTGGCGACCGCGCGACCGAGCGCCTCCGCCAGCACGTTGTCCGAGATCCGCAGCAGGTCGCCGACCAGGTCCTGGATCGGCTCCGAATGTACGACCCCGAGCACCTGCGCGCCGCTGGGCGCCACACCCCCGACGGTCACCTCGGACGTGCTGACGCCGAGCCCGCCGGCGAGCGCGTTGCCGAGCACCTGACTCGGATTGGACACCCGGGGCGAATCCGGGTTGGTCGCGTTGGTGCGGCCCGCGTTGAGCATCGCCGACACCACCGGCGCATAGTTGCCGCCCGCGATGTCCCCTGGCAACCAGCCCGGCGCCGCGGTCAGTCCGCTGTAGGCACTGGTGTCCACGATGATCTTGTTGATCGGCCCGGAAACGTGCTGCTTCACCTGCGCGACAAGGTCGCTGACGTGACCGGTGTTCGTGTAGACGGTCGACTGGTCCGCGTTGAGCGTCAGCGTCGGATCGCCGCCGCCGACCAGCACGACAGTGCCCGGCTGGCTGCCCGCCACCACCTCGGTATCCAAAGTGGACAGAGGGTTGACGCTCAGCAGCGTGGCCGCCGACGTGAGCACCTTGTTGGTGGAAGCCGGAATCGACTGATTGCCGGAACCGTGATCCCACAACACATTGCCAGTGGTCGCGTCGACAACCTGACCGTTGAACGTGCCAAGGGACGAACTGGCCGCCAGCGGATTCAGCTTCGCGCCAACACCCGAAGCACTCGGCTCCGGCCCGTTCGGCGCGCCGATCGCCGGATTCACCGCGACCGGAGAAGGCGGCGCGGGCGTGCTCGGCGGCACGATGCCACCCAGCCCCAGCTTCGTCGCCACCGTCGGCGACACGAAGATCACGCCGACCCCGACCGCCAGCACCACCACGATGATCCCGACAACCACCAGCCACCGCCGGCCACGCCGGTGCGGCCGGGCGATCGGATGGTCGTCGTCGCGCCGATCATCATCGTCATAGCCATCCGGTTGGAACCGCTGCGGCCGCGCCCGATCATCGTCGTCGCGGACCACCGGAATGTGCTGCGTGACCTCGACACCCTCCGGCCGAGGCGGCGCGTACCGCGCGGTCGGTGGGGCGCCCGGGAAGATCACCTGCGTCGGCTGCGGAGGCGCGGGCCGAGGTGGCGCCGGCGGTGCCTGAAGCTGCTGGGTCGCCGGGACAACCGGGATCAACTGAGTGGGCTGGGCCGGCCTGGGCTGAGGCGGCAGCGGCCGTTGCGTTTGCGGCGGCCTCGGTTGCTGGGGTCGTGGCTGCGGTGGTTGAGCCTGTGGAGGCTGAGCTTGCGGGGATTGGGGCTGTGGCTGGGGTTGCGGAGGCT
>DASXOJ010000188.1:0-3518 GCA_036494465.1 Pseudonocardiaceae bacterium | reverse complement strand
TGGGCGATCCTGGGGCTGGTGCTGCTTGCCGACGCCCTCGACGTGATCGATTCGACGGTCACGAACATCGCCGCCCCCACCATCGCGGGCGAGCTCGACGGCGGTGAAACTCTGATCAAGTGGTTGGGACCGGCGTACATGCTCGCGATGGGGATCCTGCTCGTGGTCGGCGGGCGGCTGGGTGACAAGTTCGGCCAACGCAGGCTTTTCCTGATCGGCATGGGCGGGTTCACCCTGGCCTCGGCCGTCGCCGGGTTTTCACCTGACCCTGCTCTGCTGATCGTCGCCCGGATTGCGCAGGGAGCGTTCGGGGCGCTACTCATCCCGCAGGGCATGTCGATCATGACGAAAGCGTTCGACCGCGACATGCTCGCCAAGGCGTTCGGGCTGTTCGGCCCGGTTCTCGGTCTCTCCAGTGTCGGCGGCCCGGTCCTGGCCGGTTTCCTCATCAGCGCCGACCTGTTCGGGCTGTCCTGGCGCCCGATCTTCCTCATCAACATCGTCCTTGGCGTGATCGGGCTGATCATGGCAGTCAAGATCCTGCCGCGTGACGACGACGCCGACCGGTCCACCGTCATCGACGGCTGGGCCTCCGGCCTGCTCGCGGTAACCATGCTCGGGCTGCTGTACGGCCTGATCGAGGGCTCGACCAACGGCTGGAGCGCCGTCCCGGTCGCGTCGATCACCGTCGGCGTCCTGTTCTTCGCTGCTTTCGCCTACCGTCAGCGCACCGCGACCCACCCGCTCATCACGCCCTCGCTGTTGAAGAACCGAGGTTTCACTTCCGGGTTGCTCGTGTGCCTGGTCGCCGTCGCCGCAGGCACCGGCCTGCTCTTCGTGCTGTCCCTGTTCCTCCAGGAAGGGCTGCACGTCAGCCCGAGGGACACCTCGCTCGGCCTAGTGCCGCTCACCATGGGGCTCGTCGCCGCGGGGTTCGCCGCCATGGGCGGCCTGGTCGCCAAGTTCGGTCGCCGACTCGTCTTCATCGGCCTCACCGTCGATCTCGCCGGTTGCGGTTGGGTCCTGGTCCTCGTCGCTCACTCCGGGACGAACGTCAGCCTCTGGACGCTGGCCCCGGCGTTCTTCGTCATCGGCGTCGGCATCGGCCTCAGCTTCGCCACGATCCCCGTCGTCGCTCTCGGCGACGCGAAGCCCGACGAAGCAGGCAGCGCCAGCGGCTCGTTCAGCTCGATTCAGCAACTGGCTTCAGCGATCGGCTCGGCCGCGGTCACGTCGATCTTCTTCCAGGCAACGACCGCCGGAACGGCCCACGCGATGGAGGTCACTCTTGTCGTCGTGCTGGCCGTTACTGCCCTCAGCCTGCCGATCGTCGCTCTGATGCCCCGCAAGGCACCGTCAGAACCGCACGAGTGACGTGACGATGGCCGGGGTCTGGCCGAGCAGGCCGATGGGGCGCGCTGCGGCGGTCAGCCCGTGCCGCCGCAGCCGCGCGATCAACTGCTCCTCGTGGGTGGTCAGCACGACGGCCGCGCCACCGGTGCGCAGGGTGTGCGCGACCAGCTGAGCCAGGGCGTCGAACAGGGCGCCCCGGTCGCGCACCGAGACCTGCTTGCCCCACGGCGGATTGGTCACCAGCAACCGGGCATCGACGCGCGGGTCCGGTCCGGATTGCGCGTCGCGGACGAACACCCGGTGCACCACTTCGATGCCTGCGCGGGTCAGGCGTTCGCGGGTGAGCCGGACGGCGTCGGGTGAGCGGTCCGAAGCGTAGACGGGCAGGCCGCGCAGGGCGGCCTCGCCGACGATGGTGCCGCTGCCGCAGAACG
Organism: Pseudonocardiaceae bacterium; assembly: GCA_036494465.1. Lineage (GTDB taxonomy): Bacteria > Actinomycetota > Actinomycetes > Mycobacteriales > Pseudonocardiaceae > CAJCJE01. The sequence continues at coordinate 1,731 of DASXOJ010000188.1, read as the reverse complement.
GGTCGTAGAGCGCGTGCGGGCCGCCCAGCTCCACGGCCAGCCGGACCAACGCGGCCGCGACTGTCGGGCGCAGCGCTCCCGGCCACGACTCGGTGATGTCGCGGTCCTGCTTGCCGAGCGGGCGCTCCCAGAGGTTCACGGTCGCGTGGGCATCCTCGCCGTCGAGCTGGATGCGCACGTCGACCGGCTGCCGCTGGGTCGAGTCCGGGTCGGCGTCGTGCAGCGCGCGAGCCAGGATCGGCTTCGGATCCCAGCGGGGTTTGCGCCGCCACGGCGGGTTGCGCGTCGACAGCGTGACCGACCACGGCGCGGCATCGTCGGCACCGGGCACGGACGCGCGGATCTCCCGCGCGGCGGCCGTGCACAGCGCGTCGAGCTCGTCCGCGTCACGGACCGTCGACGGGCCCGCGACCAGCAGCCGGATGTCGTCGAGGATCCGGGCCCGCGCACCGGCCCGCTCGACCTCGGCGGGAGTCAGTTCGGCGACCAGGAACCGCTCGGTGCGCTGGCGGAGCCGCACGTCCGGAACGATCTCGCGCAGCTCCGCCTCGGCGACGTCGACCAGGCCCTTGGTCGCGTAGAGGACGAACGGCCGGGCCAGGTCGGACGGGGTGTTGAGCGTGCGCACCGGGCGCATTCTAGGACTTGTACTACGGTGTCCGAATGCGATCGGCGACCTTCGCGGCCTTCGTCACGCGTGGCCTGGAGGACGTCGCCGCGGCGGAGATCGCCGACTCGACGGCCATCGACACCGTCGAAACCCGCGCAAAGATCGTGTTGGGCCGAGCGATGAATCCGGCGGCGTTCCGCCTGCTGCGCACCGTCGATGACGTCGCCGTGGTGGACACCATCGCACCCGCGATCGAGGACGCGCAGGGCCTGACCGCTCTGCTCGCCGACGAGGGAGACCTCACCAGCGCGATCGAGATCGCGGGCCGGGCGGACCGGCTCGACGGATCGTTCTCGGTCACGGTGTCCGCCGCGCACACGCCGATCGGCTCCTCGGCGGAGGTAGAGCAGGTGGCCGCGCGGGCGATCGCGGCCCGGTACGGCTGGCAGCACATCCAGTTGCGGCGCGCCCCAATCGACGTGCGCGTCTTCATCGACGGTGGCTGGACGTTGGTGGGGGTCAGGGTTTTCGACGAGCCGCTGTCCCGGCGGGACTACCGCGCGGTCAGCGTTCGCGGTTCGCTGCGGCCCACCGTCGCCGCGGCGCTGGTGCGGATGGCCGTGCCGGGGCGCAGGACGCAGCGGGTGTGGGACCCGTTCTGCGGCTCCGGCACCATCCTGTGCGAGGCCGCGCTGCTGGGGCACGAGATCTGGGGAACCGACATCGAACCGGAGGCGGTCGACGCGTCGCGCGCGAACATGTCGACGGTGCGGCGCGAGTTCTGGGGACGTATCGAGAACGCGGACTCGACGTCGCCGAGGACCTGGCACAAGCACCGGACCGTGACGGCGGTGGTGTCGAACCTGCCGTGGGGCAAGCAGATTGCGATCAAGAGCAAACAGACGCTGTACGACACGATCGGTTCCGGCCTCGCCGACCTCGGCAGGCGCGGCGGCACCGGCGTGCTGCTCACCACCGATCCCGAGCGTGTCCTGCACCGCCTCAGGCGGGAGAAGGACATCAGCGTCGGCGAGCGGCGGATCGGCCTGCTCGGGCAGACCCCGACCATCCTCACCGTCCGGTCTGCCGAATAGCGTCGCTCGTGTCCGTTGTGGACTGAC
>DASXOJ010000187.1:0-20131 GCA_036494465.1 Pseudonocardiaceae bacterium | reverse complement strand
GCTGGCCGCGAGCACGCTCACCCTCGACAAGGCCGTGCGCAACGTCATCCAGGGCTGCAACCTGACGATGGAAGAGGCGGTCGCCGCCGTCTCCACCCGGCCCGCGCAACTGCTCGGACTCGCCGGTCCGGGCGTGAAGCGACCCATCGGCGTGATCGAGCCCGGCGCGATGGCCGACCTGGTGGTCATCGACGACGAACTCCGCACCACCCGGGTCCTGCACAACGGGTCCTGGGTCTAGTCGACCTCCTGCTCGGACCGGGTACGACGCGAATAGGCACGGGCAGCGCGAGCGCGGTCACCGCAGCGGGTGGAGCACCAGTGGCGACGGCCGTGGCGCAGCAGGTAGCGGGTGCACGGAGCGGAGTCGCACGCGGTCAGACGCTCGGCGTCGGGACCGGTGAGCAGGTCGGCCGCGTTGGCCGCGAGGGTGGCCAGGGCGTGGTCGAGGATCTCGCTGACCGGGTGCGGGGCCGCCCGGTACGGGCCGTCGTTCTCGTCCCAGTACAGCAGGTCCGCGGTGGGAACCCGGCTCAGCGCGTCGTTGACGGCGGACAGGGCCGCGGGCAGCGCGGCGATCCCGTCGACGCGGGCGGCACACAGCGACCTGAGATGTTCGCGCAACGCGCGCAGCCGCGCCGCGCACATCTCGCGCAGCTGGGCATCGGCCGGGGCGAGTCCGCGCTCGACCAGCCACCGGCTCGCTGCCGCCGGGGTACCCAGGAGGTCGATGAACTGGCCGCCCGGCAGCGCCATCGCGCTGTCGACGAAGTCGAGGACGACGTACTGCTCCGCCCCGGGTGCTGGCTGCGGTACGGACTCGACAGTCATGGTCCTCATGGTAAGGCTTGCTCCCATCCGTGAGAAGCGGCTACTGTTTCTCACGGATGGAGACAGATTCATACGTGAGGAGCTTTTCGTGACGTCCACCGAGCAGCTAGCCGTCCGCGTCTTCGGCGGCCCGACCGCCCTGTTCAGCTACGGCGGCCTGACGTTCCTCACCGACCCGACCTTCGACGGCCCCGGCGACTACCCGCGGCCGGGCCGCGGCCCGCTGACCAAGACCGCCCCAGCCAGCGCCACTCCGGCCGACCTCGGCCCCATCGACGTGGTCCTGCTCTCCCACGACGAGCACCCCGACAACCTCGACAAGGCCGGCCGGGCCCTGCTCGCCGAGGTCCCGCTCACCCTCACCACACCTGGCGGCGGGCAGCGGCTCGGCGACCGGGCCACCGGCCTGGCCGACTGGGAGTCGATCGAGCTGAACCGGCCGGACGGCGGCAATGTCACCGTGACCGGAGTGCCCGCCATTCATGGACCGGGCGCTCGCGAGGAGGTCGAGCCGATCACCGGACAGGTCGTCGGATTCGTGCTCACCGGGGCCGGTCTGCCAACGATCTACGTCAGCGGCGACAACGCCTCGCTCGACGCGGTCGAGCAGATCGCCGCGCGCTTCGGCCCGGTGGACACGGCTGTCCTCTTCGCGGGCGCACCCCGCGTCCCCGCTCTGTTCGACGGTCGGCCGATCGTCCTGGACAGCGCCCAGGCGGCCGAAGCCGCGAAGATCCTCGGCGCCCGCCGGGTGGTTCCGGTTCACTACGACAGCTGGTCGCACTTCACCGAAGGCCGCACCGAACTCCTCGCCGCCTTCACCGCCGCCGGTCTGGCCGACCGCCTGGACCAGGTGTAGGCGCCGAGCGCGAGAGCGGAACGAGACAAGTTCTCGTGAACGAGGCGCCGGCTCGCGACCGGCCTGGCCAGCAAGAAGAGTTCTCGGTGCCCGACGAGACCCGGGGCGCCGAGAACTACATGGTCCCCCTGGATCGTAAGGTCCCGGTTGTGGCTTGGCAAAGTTCTGAACGGCTAGCTTCGGGGAGTGGTGGAATGCGAGTTTCACAACGCCTCGCTGAACGTCTCAGGCAGATCTCTCCGAATGATCGGTCGGCAAGCCTAATAGCGTTGCTTGAGCGCTTCGATGAGGAAGAGATTGACGGCCAAGACGCGGAGCGTGTCGGTGTCGCAATCGCTGTTCTTGTTAAGCGTGGAACCCCTCTTGCGGATGCCAGCGCGCTGGCACACCGTGACTGGAGAGACCTTCTTGTGGCGGCTGGCCTCGCTGGTGAGGACTGGCAAGAAAGACTGGCCAACTATCTTGACCTCGGTGATCCGACACCGCCTCATCCGTAACGTCGAGGGCAGCTCAGTGTGCCGTGTCGCTTGCCGTCGGCGTTGCCATCAAGCCGATACGGCGTAGCAGGATTCCTGTAACCACCGCGCAGGGCGGGTCTGATCAGGCTTCATTCACTGAGCAGACGAAGGGGCCACGCCCTGTCACTCTCTGACGTGGATGGCTGGCCAAACCGGAAACCGTGAGCGGTGAACAGCGTGGCGGGTTGTGGACAACTCGGGTTGCGCCGCTGGTCCCGGGGTGTGCGCTGGTCGGGTGAGCGTGGTGGATCAGGTCGACTAGCGTAGGCGGGGTGACCGAAGGACCGGACCCGGAACGGCTGCTCGCGCAGGCTTTGCGCGCGCAGGCGGCGAGCACTCCGGTCCCGCCTGCCGGTCCGCCGCCAGGTGCTGGGCCGGGTACCGAGGGGACAGGCGGCGAGGCGCGGCTGGTGGAGTTGCTGTCCGGCTCGGGGCACGGGCTGATCTCCGGGCGCGATCCGAACACGGTGGACGTGCCCTATGCCGGGGTGCCTGCCGAGCGGACGGGGCCGGTCACCACCACGGCACTGGCGTCCAATCGGCCGCAGTTGGCCTGGTGGTGGATGTTGTTGCTGGCCATCGCGCTCGGCGTGGCCTGCGGTGCGATCGCCGGGATCGTGACGCTCGTCTGACGGCCGGGCCAGGGGGTTGCGCACAGCGGGGCCAAATCTTTCCCCTGTACGGTTGGCTGCGTGTTGCACACCATCGTGACCACCACGGTTGCTCTCGGCCCGAAATGGATCGACCCCAATTACCTGCTCAGCACGCTGGGTAGTTATTTGCTGTTGGTCATCGCGGTCATCATTTTCGCCGAATGCGGCTTGCTGATCGGCTTTTTCCTGCCGGGCGACACGCTGCTGTTCCCGCTCGGCCTCTACATCGCCAAGGGCACCGTGCACACGCCCTTGTGGTTGGCCTGCTTGATCATGAGCGCGTGCGCGGTGGTGGGCAACGTGCTCGGCTACTGGGTCGGGCGCGCGGTGGGGCCGAAGCTGTTCAACAAACCGGACTCCCGCTTGTTCAAGCGCGAATACGTCGAGAAAACGCACGCATTCTTTGAACGGTACGGAGGCCGCGCGATCTTCCTGGCCCGGTTCGTGCCGATCATTCGCACGTTCATTACCGCGGTCGCCGGTGTCGGCAAGATGGACGTGCGGCGGTACACGAGCATTTCCGCGCTGGGTGGCGTGATCTGGGCGTCGGGCATCATCGTGCTCGGGTACTTCCTCGGCCGGGTCGATTTCATCGCCAACCACCTGGATCTGGTGCTGGTCGCGATCGTGGTGATCTCGGTGATCCCGATGGTGATCGAGTGGGCGCGCAGCCGCCGCGCGAACAAGCTCGCGCCGGAAGCCGACGCCGAACTCACGCAGATCATGGACGCGGAGCGGACCCAGGTGATCAAGCGCGAGTCCAGCTGGCCGAGCTGAGTGGCGCAATCGCGACAGGGCAGTTCCGACTAGACGTTTTCCAGCGCCAGACCGGCGCCGAGCGCGATCAGCACGGTGCCGGTGGTGCGTTCCAGCCTGCGCCGGACCTTGGCCCTGCTGAAGAACTTCCTGGCCCGGCCGACGAACACCGCGACCAGCAGGAACCAGCTCGCGTCGATGATCGCCTGGACCAGGCCGAGCAGCAGGGTCGTGGTGAGCACGTTCGCGCCGGTGGGAATGAACTGCGGGTAGAAGGCGAACGCGAACACCGCGATCTTCGGGTTGGCCAGGTTGGTGAGCAGACCGGCGACGGACTGCTGCCACCAGCGTCCGGTCAGGGTCGGGGCCTGGTCGGAGGAGTCGAACGAGGCGTCCTCGGTGATCTTGCGCGACGCCAGCCAGGCCAGCACACCCAACGTGACCAGCACGATCGCGCCCGCGATACGCAGCGCGGTGTAGGCGATCCGGCTGGCCGCGACGAGTGCGGACAGGCCGAACGCGGTGGCGACGGCCCACGCGTAGAGGCCGATTTCCATACCGGCGACGACCGGCAGGGTTTTGCGCGCGCCGCCGAGGGCGCTGCGCCGGATGACCAACGCGGTGGTCGGGCCGGGCACCATGGCGCCGAGCGCGACGGCGATCACGAAACCACCGATCAGGGACCAGCTCATGTCAGCGAGGATCGCACAGCGATGGCTGGCTTCCCAGCGGCTGGGCGGGGTGCGCCGCCCAGCCGCTGGGACGTGATCAGGCGTGCTTCCAGGTCATGCTGAAGTGGTTGCCGGACAGGGCGCCGGTGGCGACCTGAACGGTGTTGGAGTCGTTCGCGAGCACGTACTGGTCGGTCGAGGAGTTGCCGAACGGGCTGCCGTCCAGCGTGCAGTTGGTGAAGTTCATGCTGCCGAAGTTGTCGATGTTGTCGGTCAGCCGCTCCATGATCACCTCGGCGGTGGCGTCCTGGGCGCCGCTGAGCGAGGAGGTGAACGTCTTGGACCAGTTCTCGGTGGGGTCGGCGAGGGTGAGCGTGTACTTGGTGCCGCTGTTGTGCACGACGGTCGCGGTCATCGAGTCACCGGCTTTGGTGGGCTCGTTGAAGTAGATCGAGTTCTTCGGGTACATCTCGTACCAGGGGTTGTACTCGATGGTGCCGGACGAGCAGTCGAGGTCGATGCCGATCTGTTCGACGGTGTCGCTGATGCCTGCGCCGTCGAAGCCGTCCCAGAGCGAGTTGACGCTGCGGGAACTGCACTTGACGCTCGGGTTGACCCAGCTGGCGGTGACCGTGGTGCCACCGTGCTGGATGGAGTAGCCGCCCCAGAAGTCGCCTGCGTGGCGCAGGTGCGGCAGGTGGGCGGGAGCGTGCGCCGAAGCGGGAGCGGCGTTGGCCGGGACGGCGCCGAGCAGTGCGGCGAGTCCGGCCGCGGCGATCAGGATTTTGGCTAAGCGGGAACGAGACATCGGGGATGGCCTCCAACCACGACAGGTCGGCCGGTGCAGGGATTGCGGGCCGTGCGCGGGATGGTGGCTGATGTCCGGATGTGTTGGGCAGCGCCGAAAGTCGTGGCGGGGTCAGGGAGATTTCCACATTTGACCGGCGACCGTCACGACATGGCGAACATGGAGCCGGGGTTGAACAGGTTGTCGGGGTCGAGGGCGGCTTTGAGGGTGCGGTGCACGCGCATGCCGACCGGCCCGATCTCGGTTTCCAGCCATTCGCGCTTGATCTTGCCGATGCCGTGTTCGCCGGTGACGGTGCCGCCCAGGCGCAGGCCGAGCGCGAGGATCGCGTCGAACGCGACCCGGGCGCGCGCGAATTCGTCCTCGGAATCGGGGTCGTAGACGATGGTCGGGTGCATGTTTCCGTCGCCTGCGTGGCCGACGACGGCGATCCGCAACCCACTTTCGGCGCTGATCCGCTCGCAGCCGGAGATGAGTTCGGCGATGCGGGTGCGCGGTACGCACACGTCGTCGGTGAGCCAGGCGCCGTAGGTTTCCAGTGCCATCAGCACGACTCGCCGGGCCTGCAACAACATCCGGCCTTCTGCGAGGTCGGTGGTCGAGTAGGACATGGTGGCGCCCGCGTCGCCGCAGATGGTTTCGATGGCGGCCAGTTCGCGCGCGGCGACCTCGCCACCGGCGTCGGACTGGCACAGCAGCAGGGCGGCACAGTCCTCGCCCGAGCCGATCTCGGTTTTCAGGTACGCCTCGGATGCCTTGATCGAGGACGAGTCCATGATCTCCATCAGGGACGGGACAAGACCTTCGCGGATGACCCTGGTGACCGCGGTGCCCGCGGCGTCGGCGTGGTCGAAGGTGGCGACGAGGGTGGCGGGCGCCTGCGGGAGCGGGCGCAGCGCGAGGGTGGCCTTGGTGATCACGCCGAGGGTGCCTTCGCTGCCGACGAACAGCTTGGTCAGGTCGTAGCCCGCGACGCCTTTGACGGTGCGGCGGCCGGTGTGCAGCAGTTCGCCGTCGGCGAGGACGACGTCGAGGCCGAGCACGGAGTCGGTGGTGACGCCGTATTTGACGCAGCACAGCCCGCCCGCGTTGGTGGAGAGGTTGCCGCCGATGGTGCACCAGTCGTAGCTGGACGGATCGGGCGGATAGAACAGGCCGTGCTTTTCCACCGCGTTGCGGAAATCGAGGTTGACCACGCCGGGCTGGACGACGGCGAGCCGGTTGTCCGCGTCGATTTCCAGGATCTCGTTCATCTTGGTCAACGCGAGCACGACGCAGCCGTCGATGGCGTTGGCGGCGCCGGAAAGTCCGCTGCCCGCGCCGCGCGGCACGATCGGCACACCGGCGGCGGCACAGGCTCGGACGGTTGCCTGCACGCCTGCCGTGTCGGCCGGGAGCACGACGGCCAGCGGGTTGCCGTACGGGGCGAGCGGCATCATGTCGCGCTGGTAGCTGGCGGTCACGTCGGCGTCGGTGAGCACCGCGTCGGGTCCGAGTTTGGCGCGCAGTTCGACCAGCAGACTGTCCATACTGTCGACGGTAGACCTCTCTACAGCCGGGAAGCGAGCAGTTCAGCCAGGTGGCGGCCCCTGCGGTCGGAGAGTTCGGCGAGCTGGGTCCGGCAGGAGAAGCCGTCGGCGAGGACTTCGGTTGCGGACTGCGCGGCGCGGACTGCGGGCAGCAGGGTGTGTTCGGCGACGGCGACGGACACGTCGTAGTGGCCGCGTTCGACGCCGAAGTTGCCCGCGAGGCCGCAACAGCCGCCCAGCGCGGTGAGGTTGGCGCCCGCGCCTGCCAGCAGGTCGCGGTCGGCGGTGAAGCCGAGCACGGCGTGCTGGTGGCAGTGCGGCTGGGCGAGCACGTCGAGTCCGGACAGGTCCGGCGGATTCCATTGTGGACGGTCGGCGAGCAGTTCGGCGAGGGTGGCCACGCGGGGCACGTGCGTGTCGAGAAGTTCGGGCGCCTCGGAGCGGAAAACGGCGGTGCAGGAGGGTTCCAGACCGACGATGGGCATGTCGGTGGGCAGGGCGGCGACGGTGCGGCCGAGGATGCGCTTCGCCGCGTCGAGTTGACCGGTGGAGATCCAGGTCAGTCCGCAGCACAGGCCGGGCTGCTGGATGCGGACGGAGTATCCGGCGGATTCCAGCACGCGCACCGCGGCGACGCCGACCTCCGGCGTGAAGTGGTTGGTGAAGGTGTCGACCCAGAGCAGCACCGGATCGCCCTGGGCGCGCTGGTGGCGTTCGAAGATCTGCTGGAAGGTGCGGTTGGCGAAGCGCGGCAGTTCGCGGCGCGGGTCGACGCCCGCGAGGAGCTTGCCCAGTGCCGCAACGCCGGGGAAACGCATGGCCGCGTTGGCGATGCCGGGCGCTCCGGATGCGATGCGCGCCCAGCGCGGCAGGGCGCCGAGCGTGTAGTGCGCCATCGGGCGCGGCCGGTGCCGGTAGGCCTGGTGCAGCACTTCGGCCTTGTACGCGGCCATGTCGATCCCGGTTGGACAGTCGGACGCGCATCCCTTGCAGGACAGACACAAGTCCAACGCCTCGCGCACTTCCGGTGCGCGCCAGCCGCCGCGGATCAGCGAGCCGTCGAGCATGTCCTGCAACACCCTGGCCCGGCCGCGGGTGCTGTCCTTCTCGTCCCGGGTGGCCAGGTAGGACGGGCACATCACGCCGCCGTTGGCGGTGTTGTCCGCGCGGCACTTGCCGACGCCGGTGCAGCGGTGCACCGCCGCGCCGAAGTCGCCGTTGTCGTGCGCGAACCGCAGGGCGAGCCGGCCGGACGGGCGGTGCGCGGGCTGGATGCGCAGGTGCGCGTCGACCGGGTCGGGACGCACGACGATGCCGGGGTTGAGCAGGTTGTCCGGGTCGAAGATCGCTTTGACGCGGGCGAACAGGTCGATGGCTTCGCGCGAGTACATCAGCGGGAGCAGTTCGCCGCGGGCTCGGCCGTCGCCGTGTTCGCCGGAGCAGGAACCGCCATAGCTCGCCACGAGTTTGGCCGCGTCGGTGAGGAATTCGCGGAACACCGGGGTGCCGAGCGGGAAGTCGATCCTGATGTGCACGCAGCCGTCGCCGAAGTGCCCGTAGGGCGTGCCGGTCAGCCGGTAGTCGGTCAGCAGGGATTCGAACTCGCGCAGGTAGGCGCCGAGTCGTTCGGGCGGGACCGCGGCGTCCTCCCAGCCGGCGTGGCCGTTGTTGGCGCGGGCGGCGAGTCCGGCGCCGTCCTCCCTGATCCGCCAGAGCGCGGCGGCTTCGGCTCGGTTGTCGACGACGCGCGCGGACGGGGTGCCCGCGTCGGCCAGGACGGCTTCGATGGCGTCGCGGGTGTGCGTGGTGTCGAGTTCGACGAACAGCCAGCCTTTGCCGATCGGGAGTTCGGGCACGCTGGCGAGGCTGGGCAGCACGTCGAGCATGCGTGAGTCGAGGCCCTCGACGGCGATGGGGTGGTGCGGCAGCAGGGCCGGGACGGCGTCGGCGGCGGTGGCCATGTCGGGGTAGCCGAGCACGACGAGCGCGGTACTCGCGGGCGCGCGGCGGAGTTTCACGGTCGCGCCGAGCAGGACGCCGCAGCTGCCTTCGGTGCCGACCAGCGCGGCAGGTACGTGGAAACCGCGTTCGGGCAACAGGTGTTCGAGGCTGTAGCCGGAGACCTGGCGGGTGAACCGGCCGAGCTCGGTCCGAATCAGTGCGATTTCGGATAGTACGAGATCGTACAATCGGGCGAGGGTTGGCGAGGTCCGGGCGCCGGGGACGGCGTTGATGCGTTCGCCGTTGCCTGCCACCAGATCCAGGGCGGCGACGTTGTCGGCGGTGCGGCCGTAGCCGAGTGCGCGCGAGCCGCAGGCGTTGTTGCCGATCATGCCGCCGAGCGTGCAGCGGCTGTGCGTGGACGGGTCAGGGCCGAAGCGCAGGCCGTGCGGGGCGGCGGCGCGTTGCAGGTCGTCGAGGATGACGCCGGGCTGCACGACGGCGGTCCCGGATTCCGGGTCCAGCGCGGTGATCCGGTTGAGGTGCCGGGCGAAATCGAGGACCAGACCGGAACCGACCGCGTTGCCCGCGATGGAGGTGCCCGCGCCGCGCGCGGTGATCGGGACGCCGAGCGTGCGGCAGGTGGCGACGGCGGCCAGCACCTCGTCGGTCGACCTGGGGAAGGCGACCGCGGTGGGGGCAACCCGGTAGAGCGAGGCATCCCCGGAGTATTCGGCGCGCCTGCGCGTCGATATGTCTATTTCGGACAGTCCAGCGGCGCGAAGTTCGGAGAGCAGCGCGGATGGGTCCATGGCCAGAGGATAGGCCCCGGAAAACCGAGGTTTCCGGGGCCCACCACGTGGGTATTACTGCTTGTCGATCTGCTTGACCAGTGCAGGCACGAACGACTTCGGGTCGACGGTGCCCCAGCCGGAGGCGATGTCGAAGCCGGTGCCCGCGGCGAAGCCGGGCACGCCGTACTGGCCGTTGTTGCCCGTGGTGATGTCGACGACGCCTGCCTTGGCGCCCTTCGGGCCGAGCTGGTAGAGCGCGTTGTTGACGAAGCCGAGCGGCCCGTGGTGCAGCTGGGTGGCCAGCGCGAGCACCGCGCCGAACAGCGGGGTCGCCTGCGAGGTGCCTTCGATGCCTTCCATGGCGATGTCCGGCAGCGAGCGCTGGGTGCTGCCGGTGATCGACTTGACGCTGTTCTGCCAGGCCGGACGCGCGTAGGTCTTGGAGAGGCCGCCGCCCGACTCGGGCCAGAGGGTGGCCGGGCTGGCCTGGGTGCCGTTCGCGTTCAGGTGCAGCACGCTGCCACCGACCGCGGTGACCAGCGGGTCGGAGCCCGGCCAGCTGGCGACCCGGTACGGGAACACGTCGCCGCACTGGTAGGTGGAGGCGCTGGTGTTGCCGGTGGAACCGCAGTCACCGGTGGCCGCGACGATCGGGATGCCCGCCGTCTTGGCGTCGCGGAAGGCGTAGTCGAGCTGCTTGGGGCTGTCCAGGGTGGGGAAGTCGTCCTCGGAGGTGCCGAAGCTCAGCGAGATCACGTCGGCGACCTGGTGCTTGGCCATGTAGTCGATGGCCGTCATCATCTCGGGCAGACCGGTGAAGCCCTGGGTTTCGTTGACCGGGGTCGCCGCGATCACGATGTGCGCCTGCGGCGCGATCGCGTGGATCATGGTGATGTCCAGGTCGGTCTCGCCGATCCAGTCCTCGCAGCCGATCTGCTGTTCCAGTTCGGGGGTGCAGACCGGGATCGGGCCTGCGGGCGCGATCACCGAGAGCTGGGCGGGCGGCAGACCGTGCTGCTGGGAGTAGCTGTCCAGGACCTGTGCCGCGTCCGGGTCGCCGAAGGAGTCGACGACGGCCACGGTGGTGCCCGCGCCGGTGATGCCCGAGTTCCACAGGTCCGGCACGCCGTAGGCGGTGGTCACGCTCGGCAGGGTGGTGGTCACCGCGTCGATGGCGGCGACCCGGCCCGCCACCGTGGGGTTGGCGCCGACCTGCGCGGCCGCGACCCCCAGGTGCGGCCGAATCATGGTCTTGCCCGGTGCGGCGGTGGTCGCGCCTGCCGCCGGAACCGCGGCCGCGGCCAACGCGAGCGCGAGCGTCGCGGTGCCGAGTACGGCGGCGGTTCTCCCGGCTAACCGTTTGGCGTGGTGCTGCAACGAAGCCTCCCAATGTTGTCGGAACCCGCTGACCATAGGAAGAGGTTCAATGCCGAACCAGCTACGAAAGTAGCGATGGCACTGCGTAGTCGGTTCCACTGAGTGGACCAGGTGCCACCGGGTATCTGGCTTTCCAGGGACCATTCCTGTAGACGGAATGGGCACGGGGTCGAGTCATCGGGGGTGCGGTGCGCGTCGATCTGCGGCTGTTGGGGCCTTTCACGGTGACGGTCACCGCACCGGACGGCGAGCTGCCGGTGCGGCTCGGACCACGCCAGCAGCGCCTGGTGCTCGCCGTGCTGGCCTGGGAGGCGAACCGGCTGGTCCCGGTCGAGCGGCTGATCGAATGGGTGTGGCCGGACGAGCCGCCGCGCAGGGCGACCCAGGCGATCCGGGTGTACGTGTCCAACCTGCGCGCGGCGTTGACCGAGGCCGGGATCGCCGCGACCGAGCTGGCGATGGTGACTCAGGGACCGGGTTATCTGTTGCGGGTGGATCCGGAGCGGGTGGACGTACACCGGTTCCAGCGGCTGATCGGCGAGGCGCGCGGCGGGCCCGACCGGGCCAGGATCGCGCTGCTGGAGGAGGCATTGGCGCTGTGGCGGGGGCCCGCGCTGGTGGACATCGCGACCACGGACGTGGCGCAGCGGCTGAACGCGCGGCTGGTGGCGGCGCGCAGCCTGGCCATGGAGGACCGGTTCGACGCGCTGCTGCGCCTCGGTCAGGCCACTGAACTGCTCGGCGAGCTCGCGATCGCGGTGGACGAGCAGCCGAGCCGGGAGCGGCTGGTCGGCCAGTGGGTGCTCGCGCTCTACCGGGGCGGGCAGAAGGACAAGGCGCTGGCCGAGTTCCGCAGGACCAAGGCGCTGCTGGCCGACGAGCTGGGCATCGACACCGGTCCGGAGCTGCGCGACCTCGAACTGGCCATCCTGCGTGACGATCCGGCGCTGCGCGCGCCGTCGCGGCCGGAGCCGAGCGGGAAGCGGCTGGTGGTGCCCGCGATGCTGCCGCCCGGCGTCGCCGACTTCACCGGCAGGGGTGACGCGCTGAGCTGGTTGAACGACGTGCTGGACCGGCCGGATCGGCCGATGGCGGTGGTGATCAGCGCGATCTCGGGCACGGCCGGGGTTGGCAAGACCGCGCTCGCGGTGCGCTGGGCGCACCAGGTGCGGGAGAAGTTCCCGGACGGCCAGCTGTACGTGAACCTGGACGGTTACGCGGTCGGGCCGCCGTTGCGGCCGGATCAGGTGCTCGCCCAGTTCCTGCGCGCGCTGGGCGTGTCGCCGGAGCGGGTGCCGGTGGAACCGGCCGAGGCGGGTGGGATGTACCGGACGCTGCTCGCGGACCGGCGGATGCTGGTAGTGCTGGACAACGCTTCCGACGCGGAACAGGTGCGTCCGCTGCTGCCTGCCGGGGAGGGCTGCCTGGTGCTGGTCACCAGCAGGCACCGGCTGGACGGGCTGGTCGCGCTGGATTCGGCGCGCCGGATCACGCTGGACGTGCTCGGCGTCGACGAGGCGGTGGCGCTGCTGGGCCGGATCATCGGCGAGGACCGGGTCGCCGCCGAGCCGGCTGCCGCGATCGCGCTGGCCAGCGCGGACGCCTGCCTGCCGCTGGCGCTGCGGATCTCGGCGGCCCAGCTGATCATCGAACCGGACCGGTCGATCGCGGACTACCTTGACGAGCTGCGGGAGCGCGGGGTGCTGGCCGGGCTGGCCATCGCCGACGACGAGCAGCGTGCGGTCCGGGCCGTGTTCGACCTGTCCTATGCGGCGTTGAAACCCGATGCGCGGCAGGCGTTCCGGCTGCTCGGCCTGGTGCCGGGCCGGACGATCACCGCGCGGTCGCTGGCGCCGATGGCGGGCTGCACGGTCGATCAGGCAGGGTCCCTGCTCGACCAGCTGGCCGCCGCGCACCTGGTGGAGGAGTTGTCGCCGGGCCGGTTCGGTTTCCACGACCTGCTGCGCGAGTACGCCAAGGACACCGGTGCCGCGACCGATCCGGAGCCGGCCCGCGATGCCGCGCTTGCCGCGTTGTTCGACCACTACCTGTGGACCGCGCTGGCGGCGGTGGAGCGGCTGTTCCCGGACAAGTCCAAGGTGCTCAGCTCGGCTCAGGCCCCACCCGAGTACGCGGTGTCCTTTCCGGACCGGGACGAGGCCATCGCCTGGCTGCACGCGGAACGGCAGAACCTGGTCGCGGCGATCCGGTCGGCGGCGGAGACCGGCCCGAAGCGGATCGCCTGGATGCTCAGCGACACGCTGCGCGGCTACTTCGGCAACTGCGGGTTCTACGTGGAGTGGTTCATCGCGGTGCGGGCCGCGATCGCGGCGACCGATCCGGCCACCGAGCCGCTCGCGCACGGCAGCGCCCGGTTCGGTCTCGCGCACGCCTACACGAACCGCAACTCCTACGCCGAGGCGATCGTGAACTATCACGAGGTCCTGGAGCTGTACCGGCGCGCGGGGTGGTCCCGTGGCGAGGCCGCGACGCACATCAACCTCGGGTTCATCGACGAGGAGCTGGGCCGCCTGGCCAGGGCGGCCGGGCATCAGACGCAGGCGCTGGAACTGGCGACGGCCATCGGCTGGCCGCAGGGCCAGGCGGTGACGCTGGGCAACCTGGGCACGCTGAGCCTGCAGCGGGGCGAGCTGGCGGCCGCGGTCGACTACCACCAGCGGGCCAAGGCCAGCCACCACTCCGAGGTCGGCGAGGCGGGTGCCCTGCTCTACCTGGGTCTGCTCGCCCGGCTGCGCGGCCGGTACGCCGACGCGGAACGGGATCTGCGCAGCGCGGCCGACACGTTCGAGCGGGTCAGCTCCACCGCCGACCAGGCGACCGCGCTGGCGCGGCTGTCCGCGGTGCTGGTGTCGACCGGGCGGCTGGAGGAGGCCACGCAGGTGGCAAGGCGCGCGGTCGAGCGGGCCGGGATGAACCCGAGCAGGCGGGTGGACGCACAGGCGCGCAACGCGCTGGGCGTCGCGCACGGCGCGGCGGGCCGGCGTCGGGACGCGATCGAGCAGCACGAGCTGGCGCTGGCGCTGGCCGAGGAGTTCGGGGTGCCGCAGGAACACTGTGTTGCGCTGCTCGGCCTCGCGGAGAACCGGCTGGCGCTGGGCGAGGCCGGCGTCGCCACCGAGCAGGCGGCTGCCGAGCGGGCGGCGGGAATGGCGCTCGCCGATCAGGCGTTGGCGTTGGCGAGGGCGCGCGGTTTCCAGCTCTTGGAGGGCGCGGCGCTGGCCTTGCTGGCCGCGCTCTGACCGGTTTTGTCGGTGCCCATCGATACCGTGACCAGCGGCGACCGTGGGACGCGCATCACAGATAATTTAGTTGCATGAGACACCTATCTAGATGCATGCTTGTAGTCGGCAACTAATTGCGTGGGTAACACAAGCAGAAGGAGTCGGGTGATGGTCACCGAAACTCGCTCGACACCGGCGCTCCCGATCACCGAGGATCGCGTCAGGCCGCCGGAGCCGCTGGACGGTGAGCACTACGAGAACGCGGAAGCGATTCTCAACCAGCTCACGCGGTTCATGCGGCTGAGCAAGCGGGCCGCCACTCGCTTCGCCGCCACCCACGGCGACGGAATCGAACAGGCCGCGTACATCATTCTGTACGTCCTGGTCAGCGAAGGCCCGCGACGCACAACGGCACTAGCCGAAGCGATCCACTCGGACACCTCGACGGTCAGCCGCCAAGCGGGGGCTCTGGTCCGGCACGGACTCGTCGAACGCCAGGCGGATCCGGCCGACGGCCGGGCCTGCCTGCTCGCCGCGACACCACGCGGCGTCGAGTGTTTCGAGGCGCACCGCAGGGCCCGCACCGCCGAAATGATGCAGGTGCTCGCCAACTGGTCCGACACGGACCTGCGGGACGGCGCCGATCTGCTCGACCGGCTCAACGGAGAGCTGGAGCGCTACGAAACCGAAATTCACAGCAACACGACCACCGCTCCGTTGAAGGGGGGAAACCGATGACCAGCACAATGCGTGCGCCAGCGAAGAACACCGCGTCGGCGCCGACCGCACAAACTTCCGGCGGGGGCATGTCCCACCGCCAGATCATGACCATCCTGGCCGGCCTGATGCTCGGTATGTTCCTTGCCGCACTCGACCAGACCATCGTCGGTACGGCGATGCCGAAGATCGCCAACGACCTGCACGGCCTGAACATCCAGGCCTGGGTCACTACGGCCTACCTGATCACCTCGACGATTTCCACGCCGCTCTACGGCAAGCTGTCCGACATCTACGGGCGCAAGCCGTTCTACCTGGTGGCGATCACGATCTTCGTGGTCGGCTCGGCGGCATCGGCGTTCGCCAGTTCGATGTACATGCTTGCCGCGTTCCGGGCCTTCCAGGGCATCGGCGCCGGTGGTCTGATGTCCCTGGCCTTCACGATCATGGGCGACATCATCGCTCCCCGTCAACGTGCCCGGTACATGGGTTACTTCATGGCCGTGTTCGGCACCTCCAGCGTGCTCGGCCCGGTGGTCGGTGGCGCGCTGGCCGGCGCGAACTCCATCATCGGCCTGGCCGGCTGGCGCTGGGTGTTCTTCGTGAACGTGCCGATCGGCATCATCGCGCTCATCGTGGTCTGGCGGGTGCTCAACATCCCGCACAACAGTGTCCGGCAACGGATCGACTGGTGGGGCGCGGCAACGCTGATCATCGGCATCGTCCCGATCCTGGTCGCGGCCGAACAGGGTCAGACCTGGGGCTGGGGCGACATCAAGACCGTCGTCTGCTACGTCGTGGGCGCGGTCGGCATCGCCGCCTTCATCCTGACCGAAACGCTGATGAAGGACGCCGCGCTGATCCCGCTGCGGCTGTTCAAGAACCGGACCTTCAGCCTGGTCATCGTCGCCGGTGTCATCGTCGGTGTGGCCATGTTCGGTGGCATCACGCTGATCCCGCAGTACCTGCAGATCGTCAAGGGTTCCTCGCCGACGGTCTCGGGTCTGCAGACCCTGCCGCTGATGGTCGGCCTGATGGGCGCCTCGCTCGGCTCCGGTCAGATCACCGCGCGGACCGGGAGGTACAAGATCTTCCCGATCATCGGTTCACTGTTCATCGTGGCCGGTTCGCTGCTGTTCACCCAGTTGCACTACGACACGCCGCTGTGGCAACCGATGATCTACATGTTCCTGCTCGGTATGGGCGTCGGTCTGTGCATGCAGACGCTGAACCTGGCCGCGCAGAACTCCGCGCCCGCCAAGGACATGGGTGTGTCGACCTCGTCGGCCACGTTCTTCCGGCAGATGGGTGGCACGCTCGGTGTCGCGGTGTTCCTGTCGATCCTGTTCAGCACGGTCGGCAACAAGATCGTCACCGCGATCACGAACAGTTTCCACAGCCCGGCTTTCGTTGCGGCGCTGCACAACCCGGCGCTGGCGAACGATCCGGTGAACGGCCCGATCATCCACCAGCTGACCAGTGGTCAGGGTGGTACCGGCCCGCTGACCGACGCCTCGTTCATCTCGAAGATCGACCCGGTGCTCGGCGCGCCCTTCAAAATCGGCTTCACCAATTCCATCGACCTGGTCTTCTGGGTCGCGGCCGCGGTCGGCCTGCTCGCCTTCCTGGTCTCCCTGTTCATCAAGGAGATTCCGCTGCGCACCCAGTCGGGGATGCAGTCCATGATGGAGGGTGCGGAGGCCGTCGGCGGTCACGAGGACGTCGGGGCGGTGCCGGACATCGCGCCGATCGCCGAGGTGCTGCCCGCCAACGGCAGGCACGCGCTGGGCCTGGACGAGGACTTCAGCACCATGCAGTTGCCGGTCGCGCTCGATGACCGGACCGGAACGGCGGTTCGCGGCTACGTCCGCAGGGCGGACCGTTCGCCGGTGTCGGGTGCGGTGCTCACGCTGATCAACCACAGCGGCCAGCAGGTCGCCAGGACGGTCAGCGAGATGGACGGCAGCTACCAGCTCTCCGCCGAGCTCGACGGGGTGTACGTGCTGATCGCGTCGTCCAACGGGCACCAGCCGCAGGCCTCGACGCTGCGCGCGGCCGGTGAGCCGGTCGCGATCGACGTGACGCTCAACGGCACCGCCAGGGCGACCGGTGTGGTGCGGGTGCGGGGCGGCGCGGGCATCTCGGATGCCACCGTCACCCTGACCGACCTCAACGGTGAGGTGGTCACCGCGACCACCACCGGACCGGACGGCCACTACGGGTTCAACGAGCTGATCGGCGGCACCTACACGCTGGTCGCCAGCGCTCGGGGTGCCCGGCCGGGCGCGGTCGCGATGACCGTGCCGGAGACCGGCGACATCGTCACCGACGTGGAACTCTCCGGTGCGGCCAGCCTTTCCGGGGTGGCGCGCGGCGGGACGCACAGCGCGCCGGTGCCGGACGCCAGGGTGACGCTGGTCGACGCGGACGGGCACGTGGTCGCGATGACCAACACCGACGACAACGGCGGCTACACCTTCCCGGAGGTTCCGGAAGGCGAGTACACGGTGATCGCCAGCGGCTACCCGCCGGTGACCAGCCACCGTCAGATCCACGCCGGTGAAGATGGTCGGCACGACGTGGTGCTCAGCCACTCCGACCTCTGAGTTCGCTTGTTCGGCCGATGGCCGGTTCCCAGTGGGGGACCGGCCATCGGCGTATCCTGGGGCTATGCGTAGTTTCGCCGCGATCATGATGCGGTCCCGCCGGGACCGTTCGTTCGCGCTGCGCTGATCTCAGCCCGCCGGTCCCCGCTGGGGCCGGCGTTTTCGGTACTCGGTGGGGCCTTTCCTGCTTGGAGTACCGACCATGACCGACCTGTTGATCGCCACCTCGATCCCGTACGTCAACGCCGCCCCGCACCTCGGCCACGCGCTGGAGTTCGTGCAGGCCGACGTGCTCGCCCGGCACGCGAGAGCCCGGGGCCGCAAGGTCCGCGCGCTGACCGGCACCGATGACAACTCGCTGAAGAACGTGCTGGCCGCGCGTGCGGCCGGAGTGTCCACTGCGGACTTGGTGGCCACGAACAGCGCCGCGTTCACCGCGCTGCGCGAACCGCTGGAGCTCTCCTTCGACAGCTACACGCACACCAGCACCGACCCGCGCCACCGGGAGACGGTGACCCGCCTGTGGCGCGCGGTCAACGCGGCAGGTGACCTCTACCGCAAGACCTACACCGGTTTGTACTGCGTCGGCTGCGAGGCGTTCTACGCACCGGAGGACCTCGTCGACGGCGTCTGCCCGGAACACCGGGTGCCGCCCGAGGAAGTCGCCGAGCAGAACTGGTTCTTCCGGCTCTCCCGGCACGCCGGCGCGATCATCGCCGCGATCGAGTCCGGCGAACTCCTGGTGCAGCCGCCCGCACGGCGCAACGAGGTGCTGTCCTTCCTGCGCGGCGGCCTGGCCGACCTGAGTGTGTCGCGCCCGGCCGCCCGCGCGGACGGCTGGGGCATCCCGGTGCCGGACGACCCGGATCAGGTGATCTACGTGTGGTTCGACGCGCTCGCCTACTACCTGACCGGCGCGGCCGGCTGGTGGCGGGCGGGCGTGCGCCGCGAGCACGTGATCGGCAAGGGCATCCTGCGCTTCCACGCGGTCTACTGGCCCGCGATCCTGCGCTCGGCGGGCCTGCCGCTGCCGGACGCGGTCCGGGTGCACGACTACCTCACCGTCGAGGGCGCCAAGATCTCCAAATCCGGCCCGGCCGCCGCCGATCCGGTCGAGCTGGCGCGGCGTCACGGCAGCGACGCGGTGCGCTGGTGGCTGACCAGCGAGGTGCCCAGGGTCGGCGACGTGGACTTCACCGAAGCTCGGCTGATCCACCGGCACGACACCGACCTGGCGGGCGGCCTCGGCAACCTGGTCAACCGGACCGCCGCCCTCAACACCCGCATTGTTGATCATGAAATTGGCCCGGGCGGCCTCGCTGATGATGTACTCGGCGTAACCAGCGAAAAGATCAATTCGGCCCTGCGCGAATTCGATTTCCGCGCCGCCACCGACGCCATTCGCGCCGCGGTCGCGACCGGGAACAGGTACGTCGAGCAGACCCGCCCGTGGGCGCTGGACCGGCCTGAACAGGCCCTGGCCACGTTGACCGCGCTCGGCACCGGCCTGGCCGATCAGGTCGAACCCTTCCTGCCCGCCGGGGCCGGACGGCTTCGGGCACGGTTGTCCGATTCGGCTAACCCGCCGTTTCTACGTCTACACAGCCGGTGAGATATTGGGCGAAATCGGATGGAATTCCCTGGACCCCCGGCGTAGCCCGTTTGTGACCACGTACGATTATTTCGTGCCTTCGGCCCACGATCACCACCACTTCGCCTTCGGTCTGGGGACCGCGGGTCCCATCGTGGTGTGGGTCATCGTGCTGAGCTTCGTGTTCGTCGAATGCGCGTTCATCCTCGGCCTGTTCCTGCCCGGCGACTCGCTGCTGTTCACGGCCGGGCTGGTGCTGGCCGACCGGGGCAACCTGGTGAGCGCGATCGGTCTGGCCATCGCCGCCGTGCTGGTGGCGACCGTCGGCAACCAGATCGGCTACTACATCTCCCGGAAAGCCTCGACCAAGCTGTTCGGCAGGCGGGGCGCCCGGATCATCACCCAGGACCGGCTCGATCGAGCGGGGAAGTTCCTGGACCGGCACGGCTGGTGGTCGGTCGTGCTCGCCCGCTGGATCCCGTGGGTGCGCACGCTCGCCCCGATCGTGGCGGGCATGACCAGGATGGACCCGCGCAAGTACCTCACCGGCACCGCGATCGGCGCGGTGATCTGGGTGCCCGTGCTGGTCATGGGCGGCTACTACGGCGCGGGCATCCTGGACACGATGCCGTGGCTCAAGACCACGGTCACCGTGATCGCCATCGCGTTCTTCGTGGTCGGCACCGGTTACGGCGCCTGGCGCTACCGGGGCGAGATGCGCAAGCTCAAGGCCAAGGAAGCCGACGAGGTCGCCGAGATCACCGAGTCAGCCGAAGTCAGCGACACGCAGGCGGCCCCGACGCGGCCCGCGCCGAGCATCAAGCGCAGCCCCGCGATCAAGACCCAGGGCTGATCGGGCATATCCCGGGCCACAACCCGAACTGGTCCGCACCCGAGCTGATCCGCGCTGTCGGCATCCCCGCTGTGCTCCGGCGCCGCCTCACCAACCCTCGATGATCCGGTCCGCGCGGGCCGCCGTGGCCGCCACCGCCTCCGCGTTGCGCTGATCCGACCCGAACGTCCGCTCGTTCGCCGCCGTCGGGCTGCGCCCGTACGCCTGGTGGCGCGCGAGGAGCCTGCGCACCCGCTCGTCCTCCTTCGGCCGCAGGAACCAGACCTCGTCCAGCAACGACCGCACCTCGTGCCACGGCGGGGTGTCCAGCAGCAGGTAGTTGCCCTCGGTGATGACCAGCGGCACCTCGGCGGGCACCGGCACCGCGCTGCCGATCGGCTCCTCG
>DASXOJ010000186.1:0-16410 GCA_036494465.1 Pseudonocardiaceae bacterium | reverse complement strand
GAAATGAGGCGTGATTATGACGTTGATGCGATTTGACCCGTTCCGTGATCTGGATCGGCTGGCGGAGCAGGCTTTCGGTGGCAGCCGCGGACCGCACGCGATGCCGATGGAGGCCTTCCGCCGTGGCGACGAGTTCGTCGTCGCGCTGGACCTGCCGGGGGTGGACCCCGCCGAGGTCGACGTCACCGTGGAGCGCAACGTGATCACCGTGCGGGCCAACCGCCGCCCGCTGCGTGGCGACGGCGACGAACTGGTGATTGACGAACGGCCGCAGGGCGAGTTCAGCCGGCAGCTGTTCCTCGGCGACAACCTGGACAGCGGACAGCTGTCCGCCGACTTTGACCGAGGGGTGCTCATGATCGCCATCCCGGTCGCGGAGGCGAGCAAGCCGCGCAAGGTCGAGATCGGCACCCATGCGGACCAGAGCCGGACGATCGAGACCGGTTCCCGCGAACCGGCACACGCCTAGGAGGCACGTGATGGCCGCGCAGCAGGGCGCCACCGCGCCCGCGTCACCACAGACAGGCGGCGACCACCGTCGGCAGATCGCGACCTACGCGAACTACGGCGATGCCGAGCGTGCGGTGGACTACCTGTCGGACAACGGTTTCCCGGTGCAACGGGTGGCGATAGTCGGCTCCGACGTGCGACTGGTCGAGCAGGTCGTCGGTCGGTTGAACTACGGCGGCGCCGCGCTGCGCGGTGCCGGTTCCGGAGCGTTCACCGGTCTGCTGATCGGCTGGCTGTTCGGGCTGTTCAACTGGTTCACGCCGGTGTTGGCGGCCTTCACGCTCGCCGTGTACGGCCTCGTCTTCGGCGCGATCTTCGGGGCGCTCTTCGGCCTGGCCGTGCACGCGTCGCAGCACGGCCGTCGCGACTTCGCCTCGATCCGCCTGATGCAGCCGAGTCGGTACGAGGTGCTCGTCGACGCCGACGTGGCCGACCGGGCCAAGGACATGCTGGCCAAGCTGAACGGAGGCTCGTGATGGTCAAGGCCGTCGGCATCGACCTCGGCACAACCAACTCGGTGATCGCCGTCTGGGAGGGCGGTGAGCCCACAGTCATCGCCAACGCCGAAGGCGCCCGCACCACCCCATCGGTGGTCGCGTTCACCGAATCGGGTGAACGACTGGTCGGGCAACTGGCCCGCCGCCAGGCGATCCTCAACCCGAAGGGCACGATCTACTCCGCGAAGCGCTTCATCGGCCGCAAGTACGACGAGATCGGCGACGAGGCCAAGGCCGTCGGCTTCGACGTGGTCGAGGGCGACGGCGGTGTGGTCCGTTTCAAGGTCCGCGGCAAGCTGTACGCGCCGGAGGAGATCAGCGCGCAGGTGCTGCGCAAGCTGGCCGACGACGCCGGCAAGTTCCTCGGCGAGCGGGTGACCGAGGCCGTGATCACGGTACCCGCCTACTTCAACGACGCCCAGCGCCAGGCGACCAAGGACGCCGGCAAGATCGCCGGCCTCGACGTGCTGCGGATCATCAACGAACCCACCGCCGCCGCGCTGGCGTACGGGCTGGACTCGAAGGGCCACGAGACGGTCCTGGTGTTCGACCTCGGTGGCGGCACGTTCGACGTGAGCCTGCTCGACGTCGGCGATGGCGTGGTCGAGGTCCGGTCGACGGCCGGCGACACCCATCTCGGCGGCGACGACTTCGACCGCCGGATCGTCGACCACCTGGCGAACCAGTTTCAGCAGGAGAACGGCATCGACCTGCGGTCGGACCCGCAGGCGTTGCAGCGGCTGTTCGAGGCCGCCGAGAAGGCCAAGGTCGAACTCAGCTCGGTCAGCCAGACCAGCGTCAGCCTACCGTTCATCACCGCCGACAAGGACGGCCCCAAGCACCTGACGACCACGCTGATGCGGTCGGTGTTCGAGCAGATCACAGCCGACCTGGTCGAGCGCTGCCTCAGTCCGGTCAAGCAGGCGATGGCCGACGCGAAGGTGACCGCGAACGACATCGACGAGGTCATCCTGGTCGGTGGGTCCACCCGCATCCCGGCCGTGCAGAGCCTGGTCCGCAGGCTGACCGGAGGCAAGGACCCGAACATGAGCGTCAACCCGGACGAGGTCGTGGCGCTCGGCGCCGCCGTCCAGGCCGGTGTGCTCAAGGGTGACGTGAAGGACGTGTTGCTGCTCGACGTCACGCCGCTGTCGCTGGGCGTGGAGACCCGTGGCGGCGTGATGACGAAGATCATTGAGCGGAACACGACGATCCCTGCCCGGCGCACGGAGGTCTTCTCCACCGCCGAGGACAACCAGCCCGCCGTGGACGTCGTGGTGCTACAGGGCGAACGGGAGCGTGCCGCCGACAACCGGGTGCTCGGCCGATTCCAGCTCACCGACATCCGGCCGGCGCCGCGCGGCGAGCCGCAGATCGAGGTCACCTTCGACGTCGACGCCAATGGCATCGTCAACGTGACCGCGAAGGACAAGGACACCGGCGCCGAGCAGGGCATCACGATCAGCGAGAGCTCCAACCTCGACAAGACCGAGATCGAGCGCATGGTCAGCGAGGCCGACCGCAACCGGGCCGACGACCAGCGGCTGCGCAACGAGGTGGACGCACGCAACATGCTGGACACGGTCGCCTACCAGGTCGAACGCGCCATCACCGCGGACACGCCCGCGCACGAGAAGGCACGCGCGGAGATGCTGATCGATCAGGCCCGCGAGACCGTGAAGTCCGAGGCGCCGCTGGACCAGATCCGGTCGCTTACCTCGGAACTGCAACAGGTACACGCGTCCCTCAGCGCTGTCCGCAGTGGTGGCGATGAGCCGCCGTCGCAGGGCGGCGCGGACGACGACGTGATCGACGCCGAGTTCGACCGGGCGTGAGGACACGGTGATGACCACCCCAGGAAAGGCCGCGGCGGACGCCGGCGCCGACTCCCGCGCCCAGGAGGCGCCGGCTCCGACCGTGGAGGACCGGGTTGCCGAGCTCGACGACCGGTGGCGGCGGACCGTGGCCGACCTCGACAACCTGCGTAAGCGCCATGCCGTCGAACTCGCCCGGGTCCGGGAGGCCGAACGCGCACGGGTGGCCGCCGCCTGGCTGCCCGTGCTCGACAACCTCGAACTGGCTCTCGCGCACGCCGACGCCGACCCGGACACGATCGTGCAAGGTGTGCTGGCGATCCGCGACCAGGCCGTGCAGATGCTCGCCGCGCTCGGCTATCCGCGCAACGACGAGACCGGCGTGCCCTTCGACCCGAACCGACACGAGGTCGTCGCCGTCGTCGACGACGCGGAGACCGAGCCGAACACCGTGGTGAGCGTGGTGCGGCCGGGCTACGGCACGGACGGGCACGAGTTGCGGCCGACGGCCGTGGCCGTCAGCGGGTCCCGGGAGTGACGGCCCGTGGCGACCGACTTCTACGACGCGCTCGGCGTCCACCGGACCGCGAGCACCGACGAGATACAGCGGGCGTACCGGAAGCTGGCCCGCCAGTACCACCCTGACGTCAACTCCGATCCCGGCGCCGAGGAGCGCTTCAAGGAGGTCAGTGAGGCATACCAGGTGCTGTCCAATCCGGACCAGCGCCGCAGGTACGACCGGTTCGGGGCGGACTTCCGGCACGTGCCGGACGACGTCGACGAGCGTGCCTACGCCGGCGACCGCACCCGCTACACCTCGACGAGCCAGGGCGTCGGCGGCTTCGAGGGCATCGACATCGAGGACCTGTTCAGCGGCCTGTTCCGGGGCCGGGGCGGCGGCGGGCCGATCCCCGGCGCCGACCAGCAGGCCGAGCTGGAACTCACCGTCGAAGAGGCCTACCGCGGCGGGCGCAGGCACCTGACGTTGAGCGGGTCGGGGCAGCGCGCCTATGACGTGACGATCCCGCCCGGGGTCATGGACGGCCAGCGCATCCGCCTCGCCGGGCAGGGCGGCGCGGGATCCGGCAACGGGGCGTCCGGGGACCTGTACCTCGTCGTCCGCATCAAGCCGCATCGGCGCTATCGGCTGTCCGGCCGGGACATCCACATCGACCTTCCGGTGTCGCCGTGGGAGGCCGCGCTCGGCGCGACCGTCTCCGCCACCACACCGGGTGGCGAGGTGAAGGTGCGGGTCACGCCCGGCTCGTCCAGCGGCCGACGCCTTCGATTGCGCAGCGAGGGAATGCCCAATCCACAGGGGAAACCGGGCGATCTGTACGCCGAGGTGCGGGTCATGGTGCCGAAGCGGCTCGGCAAGCGGGAACGCGAGCTGTTCGAGGAGTTGGCGGCGGTGTCCGAGTTCGATCCGAGGAGGACGTGATGGCGAAGTACCAGCTCGTGCGTCCCGTGCAGCTCAGCGTCGACGCGGTGGCCGCCCACAGTGGACTGCATCCCGACCTGGTCCGCAGGTTCGCCGCGATGAGCCTGGTGGACAGCACGACCGACGCGACCGGACGGCTGTGGTTCACGCCGAACGCGGTGCCCGCGCTGGCCCGCGTCCAGCGGCTGCGCGCCGGACTTTCCCTCAACTACGCGGCGATCGGGCTCGTGCTCGACCTGCTGGACCGCATCGAGGTTCTCGAAGCCCAAGTCAGGAGCCACCGGCGATGGACATGAGCAAGCTGACCCAGAAATCGCAGGAAGCGCTGCAGCAGGCCCAGAGCGAGGCCGCTCGGCTGGGCCACACCGAGACCGACGGCGAGCACCTGCTGCTGGCGCTGCTCGACCAGTCCGACGGCCTGGTGCCCCGGCTGCTCGACCAGGCCGGCGTTGACGTCGTCGGGCTGCGCGCCGCGGTCGAGGCGGAACTCGGCCGTCGACCCGCGGTGACCGGGCCGGGTGCGACGCCCGGTCGGGTGTATGTGACGCAGCGTCTCGCCGGCCTGCTGGCCGCGGCCGAGCGGGCGGCGACCAGACTCAAGGACTCCTACGTCTCCGTGGAACACCTGGTGCTCGCGCTGCTGGACGAGGGGTCGCAGAGCGCGGCAGGCCGGCGGCTCGCCGAGTTCGGCGTTACGCGGGAGTCGTTCCTGAATGTGTTGACGAAGATCCGCGGCAACCAGCGGGTCACCTCCGCCACGCCCGAGGGCGCTTACGAGGCCCTGGACAAGTACGGCCGGGACCTGGTCGCCGACGCGCGCGTCGGCAAGCTCGACCCGGTGATCGGCCGGAACGCCGAGATCCGCCGCGTCGTGCAGATCCTGTCCCGCAAGTCGAAGAACAACCCGGTGCTGATCGGCGACCCCGGGGTCGGCAAGACCGCGATCGTCGAGGGGCTCGCGCAGCGCATAGTGCGCGGCGACGTGCCGGAGGGGCTGCGCGACAGGACGATCTTCTCTCTCGACATGGGCGCGCTGGTCGCCGGGGCGAAGTACCGCGGCGAGTTCGAGGAGCGGCTCAAGGCCGTGCTCGCCGAGGTCAAGGGCGCCGAGGGCCGCATCCTGCTGTTCGTCGACGAGGTGCACACCGTCGTCGGCGCCGGCGCAACCGAGGGTGCGATGGACGCGGGCAACATGCTCAAGCCGATGCTCGCCCGCGGTGAACTGCACATGATCGGCGCCACCACGCTCGACGAGTACCGCAAGCACATCGAGACCGACGCCGCCCTCGAGCGCCGGTTGCAGCCGGTCGTGGTCGACGAGCCGACGGTGGAGGACACCATCTCGATCCTGCGCGGCCTGCGCGAGCGGTTCGAGGTGTTCCACGGCGTCAAGATCCAGGACGGCGCGCTGGTCGCCGCCGCAACGCTGTCGCACCGCTACATCACCGACCGGTTCCTCCCGGACAAAGCCATCGACCTGGTCGACGAGGCGTGTGCGCGGCTGCGGACCGAGATTGACTCCATGCCAGCCGAACTCGACGAGCTCACCCGGCGCGTCACCCGACTGGAGATCGAGGACGCCGCGCTGTCCAAGGAGACCGACGCGGCGAGCGAGGCGAGGCTGGCCGACCTTCGCAAGGAACTTGCCGACCTGCGGGCCGAGTCCGACGCCAAGGCGGCCCAGTGGGAGGCCGAGCGGCAGGCGATCCGCCGCGTGCAGGACCTCCGCTCGGAGCTGGAACGGCTGCGGCACGAGGCGGAGGAGGCCGAGCGCAACTACGACCTCAACCGCGCCGCCGAACTGCGCTACGGCGAGATCGGCGAGCTCGAACGGCGACTGGCCGCCGAGGAGGACCAACTCGCGTCGAAGCAGGGCAAGACGCGGCTGCTACGAGAGGTCGTCACCGAGGACGAGATCGCCGAGATCGTCGCCGCCTGGACCGGCATCCCCGTCGTCCGGCTGAAGGAGGGCGAACGGGCGAAACTGCTGCGGCTCGACGAGATCCTGCACGAACGCGTCGTCGGCCAGGAAGAGGCGGTGCGGCTCGTCGCCGACGCGATCATCCGTGCCCGCTCGGGCATCCGCGATCCGCACAGGCCGATCGGGTCGTTCATCTTCCTCGGCCCGACCGGCGTGGGGAAGACCGAACTCGCCAAGACGCTGGCCGCCGCGCTGTTCGACAGCGAGGACAACATGGTCCGGCTGGACATGAGCGAGTACCAGGAACGGCACACCGTCAGCAGGATGCTCGGCGCGCCGCCGGGATACGTCGGCTACGACGAGGGTGGCCAGCTCACCGAGGCCGTGCGGCGCAAGCCGTACTCCGTCGTGTTGTTCGACGAGATCGAGAAGGCGCACCCGGACGTGTTCAACACCCTGCTGCAGGTGCTCGACGACGGCCGCATCACCGACGCGCAGGGCCGCACCGTCGACTTCCGCAACACGGTGATCATCATGACCTCCAACATCGGTTCGCAGCACCTGCTGGACGGCGTCACCTCGCACGGCGAGATCAAACCGGACGCCCGCGACGCGGTGCTGGCCGAGCTGCGGCACCATTTCCGGCCCGAGTTCCTCAACCGCGTCGACGACATCGTACTGTTCACCCCGCTGGCGCTGCCGCAGATCGAACGCATCGTCGACCTGCTGTTCGACCAGGTGCGCGACCGGCTCGCCGAGCAGCGCATCACCGTCGAACTCACCGACGCCGCCCGGAAGTTCATCGCCCGCCGCGGCTTCGACCCCGTCTACGGCGCCCGGCCGCTGCACCGATACATCTCGCACGAGGTCGAGACGCGCATAGGCCGCGCGCTGCTGCGCGGCGAACTCGCCGACGGTCTGGTGATCACTGTCGACGCCAAGGACGACGACCTCACCGTCACCTACACCACCGGCGAAAGCAGAGGTGTGGCATGACAACCACCACCATCGTGTGCGAGCACTGTGGACACACAAACCGGCTGCCGGCGTCCGCACGGGGCCGGCCGAAGTGCGGCAACTGCCACGAACCACTTCCCTGGATCGTCGACGCCGGGGACGCCGACTTCGCCGAGATCGCCGAGCAGGCGACGATTCCGGTGCTCACCGACCTGTGGGCGAGCTGGTGCGGCCCGTGCCGCATGGTCAGCCCGGCGCTCGTCCAGCTTGCCAAGGAGCGGGCCGGCAGGGTCAAGCTCGTCAAGGTCGACGTCGACAAGGCGCCGCAGCTGTCGCAGCGGTTCGGCGTCCGCTCCGTGCCGACGCTGTTGGTGCTGCGGGGCGGCGAGGTCCTCGCGCGGCAGGCGGGCGCCGCACCCGTGAACGTGCTGCGCGACTGGCTCGACCGGGCGCTCACGTCGTCGCAGGACTCCACTCAGGAGGTCAGGACATGAACAGGCAGGAAGCGCTGCGGCGGTTGCCGTTGCGGCTCACCGCAGGCGCGTTCATGCTCAACTCCGGGTTCGGTAAGGTCGACGTGGACAAGTCGGCCGCCGAGCAGATGCACGGCTTCGCGGCCGGTGCGTATCCCGTGCTCGGCAAGGCGGAACCGGAGCTGTTCGTCAAGGTGTTGTCGGCGGCCGAGATCGCGACCGGGCTCGCGCTGCTGGTGCCGTTCGTGCCCGCAGCCGTCGCCGGAATCGGCCTCACGGCGTTCTCCGCCGGGCTGATCGGCATGTACCTCAAGACGCCCGGCATGCGCAAGCAGGGCAGTCTCCGGCCGACCGAACAGGGAATCACGCTGGCCAAGGATGTCTGGCTGCTCGGCATTGGCCTGTCGCTGACCTTCGACGGACTTGCCGGGAAGGGCGGCAGGCGATGACGGCCGTCGTCGACCGGCACCTCGCGTTCGTCCGGGATGTCGTGCCGCGGACCCCGCAGGGCTGCGAGGAGTGCCTGATCGCCGGCACGCCGTGGCTGCACCTGAGACTGTGTCTGACCTGCGGCCATGTCGGCTGCTGCGACTCGTCGCCGATGAAGCACGCGAGCAAGCACGCGCACGTCGCCGGCCACCCGATCGTGCGGTCGTTCGAGTCGGGGGAGACCTGGCGCTGGTGCTACTTCGACCAGGCCTTCGTATGACCACGCAGGCGAGCCCGCAGCTCGTCGAGACCCCTGATCCGTACGGCGCGTTCCCGCGCCTGACCGACGGGCAGATCGACAGGCTCGCCGTCGCAGGTGAGCGCCGCCGGACGCGGGCGGGCGAGGTGCTGTACGCCCAGGGAGATCCGACGCCGGAGTTCTTCGTGATCCTCGACGGCACTGTCGCCGTCGTCGAGGGTTTCGGCGACGAGCAGAAGATCGTCCGCGTGCACGGGCCGCGTCGGTTCCTCGGCGAACTCGGCCTGCTCGAAGGACAACCGGCATTCGTCAGCGCGGTCCTCGCCGAGGACGGCGAGGTGCTCGCCGTGCCGGTGGCCGCGCTGCGCGGACTGGTGCTCGGCGACCCCACGCTCGGCGAGCAGATCCTGCGCGCCTACCTGATCCGGCGCTCGCTGCTGATCGGCTACGGCAACGGATTCCGCATCGTCGGCTCCTGCTACTCGCCGGACACCAGGCGGCTGCTGGAGTTCGCGGCGCGCAACCGACTGCCGCACCGGCTGGTGGACCTGGAGAAGGACACGCAGGCCGAGGTGGTGCTGCGCCGGTTCGGTGTGGACAGCAGAGACACCCCGGTTGTGGTGCTGGGCGGAACGGAGGTGCTGCACAACCCGAGCAACGCCGAGTTGGCCCGGCGAATGGGCCTGCGACAAGCGGTTGCACAGCGTGGAGTCGTCGACCTGCTTGTCGTCGGTGCCGGTCCCGCAGGCATGGCCGCGGTCGTCTACGGCGCATCCGACGGGCTGTCGGTGTCCTCAGTGGACGCATTGGCGGCCGGTGGGCAGGCTGCGACGACGTCATGGATCGAGAACTATCTGGGCTTCCCGGTCGGGATCTCCGGTGCGGAGCTGGCCGAACGGTCGTTGATCCAGGCCGACAAGTTCGGCGTCCGCGTCGCGGTTCCCGTCGCCGCGCAGACGCTGCGGCCGCGTGACGGCGAATACGTGGTCGGATTCGACGACGGTGTGGAGATCGCCGCCCGCACGGTGGTGATCGCCACCGGCGCCCGCTACCGCAGGCTCGAGGTGCCCGACATCGCAAAGTTCGACGGGACCAGTGTCCACTACGCCGCGACACTGCACGAAGCCAGAATCTGCAGGTCGGCGCCGGTCGCTGTGGTGGGCGGCGGCAACTCGGCCGGCCAGGCAGCGGTGTTCCTCGCGCAGGACTCGCCGCAGGTCTACCTCTTGGTCCGCAGCGGCGACCTCACCCAGAACATGTCGCGTTATCTCGTTGACCAGGTCGAACGACACCCGAGGGTGGCTGTGTTGAGGTACAACGAAGTCCGGGGCGTCGTCGGTGACGGGACGCTCGAAGCGTTGGTCGTCGAGAACAACCGCACCGGTGAGCGTCGAGTGCTCGACGTACGGGCGCTGTTCGTCTTCATCGGGGCTTCCCCGCACACCGCTTGGCTTTCCGGTCTGGTGGCACTCGACGAGGACGGCTTCGTGCTGACCGGAGCGGACGCCGACGGCAGCCGCACCGACGACGGGTGGCGGCACGTGTCCCGGCGACCGCTGGTGCTGGAGACGAGCAGACCGGGCGTGTTCGCGGTGGGCGACGTGCGCCGGGGCTCCGTAAAACGAGTCGCATCGGCCGTCGGCGAAGGCGCGATGGCCGTCCGGTTCGTGCACGAACATCTCTTCGAGGAGGTCTGATGCCGGTCATGGGCGTGGCCAGGTTCGAGCGATTCTTCCGAGTGGCCACGGGTCTGGACGTGGACAAGAACGATCTCAAGCGCTACAGCGAGTTCCTCGACCGCAAGGTCTACGACCTGTTCGTAGTCGCCAAAGCCGCGGCGAAGGCCAACGGGCGGGACGTGATTGAGCCGCAGGACTTGCCGATCACCAAGGGAATCCAGGAGTGCACCCGCGAGTTTCGCACACTCGACGAGGAGCTCAACGTCGTGCCGCTGCTGGAACAGCTGCTGGCCTGGCCGCCGCTGGACATCGCGATCAACGAGCTGACGGAGGCCAGGCTGCCGGAGGTCGTCGGCGGCCTGTCCATCGCGCTCGGCCGTGCGTTCACGGTCGTGCACCCGCACCTGAAGAACCCGGGTTCCGCGGAGTGGGAGCAGGCATTCGGCCTGTTCGACTTGTTGCTGTGAAACGGTGTCGTCCCGTTGTGCCAGCTGCGGATCCGTTCTTTGGTGCGGTCAGGGCCAGGCGTACCTGGCCGCGGATGCTCGGCGTCGGCCTGATCCTGTGGTTGCTGCCGGCGGTCGTCACCTGTGGCGTCTGCTGGTGCGTCGATGACTGTTGCCGGAGCCGCCAGGCTGTGTACCCGTCAACCTCGGCTCGGATTCTTCAAGGTGCTGGCCGGGTGTAGGGCTGGTTTTGATGTCGACCAGGGTCTGACCGAGGACGAGATCACCCCGTCCGAAACCGCCTCCGAACTCGGGAGCAACCGCAACCAGCGAGCCGAGCGGCGCCAGTCTTCTTATCCGACTCATGGAGCGCCAGCGGCTCGACGCGCTGCATGTCGCGCTGGCCACCGAGCTGGTCGTGCGCGACTCCGCTGGACCGGTTCCGCCGTGACAGACATCCCGGCGCCAAGCCGGTCCTGTGTCACCGGTGACGCTGAGGTCGGCGCACCGCGGCTTCGCCAGGCGCGCGCTCCAGCGGGTCCCGATGCGGCCGGGGCGTGCGGGACGAGGGGCGGGGATGGGGACTTGCTCAGTCCCTCGTGGGAGTGTTCAGCAGCGTCTTCTGGATCTTGCCCATGGCGTTGCGCGGCAGTCGGTCGACGATGTGCACCTGCCTTGGTCGCTTGTGGACGGACAGTTCGCTGGCGACGTAGTCGATGAGCTGCTGGCTGGTGACCGCGTCCGCGACCACGAATGCGGTTACCTGCTGGCCGAGGTCGGGATCGGGTACGCCGATCACCGCTGCTTCGCGCACCGACGGATGCGCGAGCAGGACGTTCTCCACCTCGCCCGCGCCGATCCGGTACCCGCCGCTCTTGATCAGGTCCGTCGACGCGCGGCCGACGATCCGGTGCCAGCCGTCGGTTCCGATCGTGGCCACATCGCCGGTTCGGAACCAGCCGTCCCCGGTGAACGAGGTTCCGTTCGTCTCCGGCCGACCGAGGTAGCCAGAGAAGACGGTGGGGCCGGTGACCTGCAACTCGCCGAGGGACTCGCCGTCGTGCGGCAGGATCGCGCCGTCCTCGGCGACCAGACGGGTGCGCACCCCGGCAATCGGCACCCCGACCTGCCCGGGCCTGCGCTCGCCGTCGGCCCTGCTGCTGACCGTGATCAGCGTTTCGGTCATGCCGTAGCGTTCGATCGGCCGATGGCCGGTCAGCGCGACGATCTGCTGGAACACCGGCACGGCGAGCGGGGCGCTGCCCGACACCAGCAACCGCGCCGGGCGCAGCGCGCGGGCCGAGTCGGGACTGTCGCACACCCGCGACCACACCGTTGGCACCCCGAAGTACATGCTGCCCTCGGCCGCCGCGTACGCCTGCGCAGTGGGCCGACCGGTGTGCCGCAGGACCGAACCCAGCCGGAGCGGGCCCAGCACACCGAGCACAAGACCATGTATGTGGAACAGCGGAAGCCCGTGCACGAGCACGTCATCCGGGGTCCACGCCCACGCATCGGCCAACGCGTCCAGGCCGGCGACAATGGCCGACCTGGTGATGGGCACGCCTTTGGGCGCACCGGTCGTGCCACTGGTGTAGAGAATCAGGGCCGTCGTGTCCGGCCTCGGCTCGGGGTAGGACCCCTCGGCGAGTTCGGTGAGGCGGACCGGCATTGTTGGCACGCCGTCGAGTTGCTCGCCGTCGACATCACCGTCCGCGCCAAGCAGCAACGCGGCCCCTGAATCGCGCAGAATGTGCCCGCGCTCGACCGGACCGGAATCCGGTGGCACCGGCACAACCGGAACGCCGGCGAGCAACCCGCCGAGCACGGCCACGACCGTCTGCGCGCCCGCGGTGGCGAGCACAGCGACCGCGTTCGCGCCGGCTATCCGGTTGGCGACCGCGGTCGCCGCGCCGAGCAGCGTGCTGTCGGACAGCGTTTGTTGACCGATCCGAACGGCATCCGCCCGGTCGCCGAAGGCACCGTTGAGGCTGGGCAGCAGTGTCACGACGACTCCTCGGTGCCCGATGGTTCGTTTTCGGTTTCCGGTGACCAGGACAGCAGTCGCACCTGACCAACGCTGTGCACATGGGCATGCATCGCCGTGGCCGCGCCCGGTGCGTCGCCCGCCCTGATCGCCTCGGCGACCGCACCGTGCTGACGCAGCGACTGCACCGGCCGACCCGGTTGGGTCAGCGACTCGCGGCGGCTCTCCGCGATCGGCTCGGCGATCTCGGCCATGAACTCGGCGAGCACCGCGCTGTGGGCCGCCGCCGTCACCGCGGCGTGGAACTTCCTGTCCTGCTCCTCGCCCAGTTCCCCTCGGTCCACCGCGACTCGCATCGCGGTCAGGGCGGCGTCGATCGCGCGCATCTCCGCGTCGGTGCGGCGCAGCGCCGCCAGTTCGGCCAGCTTGGTTTCCATCGCGTCCCGCGCCTCCAATACGCCGGGCAGCCGGCTGCGCCTGGCCAGCAGCGCGTCCAGCGGCACCGGTTCCAGCCGGTCCTTGCGCAGGTAGACCCCGCCGCCGTGACGGACCTCGACCAGTCCCTGCACCTCGAGCGCGACGATGGCCTGGCGGACCGATGTCCGGCTGACGCCGAGCCTGCTGGCCAGTTCCCGTTCGGGCGGCAATCGATCACCGGCGTTGAGACCGGTCTCGACCACGTGGTCGCGCAGGCTGTCGATCACCTGTTCGTAGAGTCGCTGCTTGACCAGCGGTCGCAGGCCATCTGGCACGGTGGCGCTCCTCTTGACGGCAGGTAGGTCGCCGTCCACACTACAACGAACAGGCCCAGTGGCTCAGTGGTCCATCCACTGGTCCAACTACTGAGGAGGGGCAGTGCCCGACGCCGTCGTCGTTCGCCGCCACGATCACCGCGTGGACGTGGTGATCGGCTCGGGAGTGCGGGGCAACGCGCTGTCCACCTTGGGTTGGGCCAGCCTGGAGCGGGTGTTCCGGACCATCGCCGACGACCCGGACACGCATGTCGTGGTGGTCACCGGCGCGGGCCGAACCTTCAGCTCCGGTTCTGACCTGCGGGAATGGGTCAGTGCCGCGCCCGGTGACGTGCAAGCCGGCTTCGCGGTGATGGAGGCGGCCTTCACCGCGATCGAACAATGCCCGATCCCGGTGGTCGCAGCCGTCGACGGAGTGGCCGCGGGCGCAGGCTGCCAGCTCGCCCTCGCCTGCGACCTGCAGATCCTGAGCAGCAGCGCGCGGATCGGCATGCCGACCGCCCGGCTGGGCATCCTGATCAGCCCGAGTTTCGCGGCCAGGATCAGCGTGCTCGCCGGACCGGCCGTGACCCGCGACCTGCTCTACACCGGGCGACTGATCGGTGCCGAGGAGGCCGTGCGCGTCGGACTGGCCACGCGCAGCGCACCGGACTCGGTGTTCGCCTCGGCGTTGGACGAGCTGGTCGGGATGATTACCCGCCAACCGGTCGCCGCGAACCAGGCAACCAAACGAGCCGTCGGCGTGGCACTGGCGCCGATCAGAACGGCCGCGCGGGTCGCCGCCGCGGGCCTGCCCATCGAGTTCGACAGCTTCCGGGCCGGCGTCAACGGTTTCCTCGCCGGCAACCGACACGGGTCCAACCAGGATTGAGGAGGCGCTGTCAATGTCTGTGCACCCGGCTGCGGATCAGGATTCGGCCACCTCGCTGAGCTCCACGGCGCGCACCGCGTTCTGGAGTTCGTTCGGCGGTTGGGCGATGGACGGCTACAACTGGACGATCTTCGGGCTGGTCCTGGCGCCGGCCATGGCGGTGCTGTTACCGGCTAGCGGCTATCAGGACAACGCCAACAACGTCGGCTACTTCGGCCAGATCAGCGCGGCGATCTTCCTACTCGGCTGGGGCTGCTCGTTCGTCTGGGGCCCGATCGCCGACCGGTTCGGCCGACGGCCCGCGATGATGGGCAGCATCCTGACCTACGCGATCTTCACCGCGTTGGCAGGCATCGCCACGAACCTGTGGGAGTGGAACGTGTTCCGCTTCCTCTGCGCCATCGGCATCGGTGGCGAATGGGCTATGGCCGGCACCCTGGTCGCCGAGTCGGT
Source organism: Pseudonocardiaceae bacterium (assembly GCA_036494465.1). Taxonomy (GTDB): domain Bacteria; phylum Actinomycetota; class Actinomycetes; order Mycobacteriales; family Pseudonocardiaceae; genus CAJCJE01. The sequence continues at coordinate 1,921 of DASXOJ010000186.1, read as the reverse complement.
GCCCGAGCGGGTCAGGGTGCGCTTCGGTGGCTTCCTGCACTCGGCCGCGTACGTCGGCGTGCTGTTCGCGGCCGTCCTCTACCTGCTGGCGGGCCAGTATCTGGGCTGGCGCGGCATGTTCTTCCTCGGTCTGCTGCCGGCCCTGCTGATCTTCGTCATTCGGCGTGGCACCGTCGAACCCGCCAAGTGGCGCAGCGCCGAACACGAGAGCACCACGCGGTCGCTGTGGCAGCCGCTCGGGGAGATTCTCCGGCCGCCCTACCGGCGGCGCACCTGGGTGAACCTGGCGCTGCTCGTGGTGTGCGTCATTGGGTTGTGGGCAGGCTCGACCTACGTGCCGACCGCCATGACCGGCCTCGCCCAGCACGCCCACTACAGTGCGGCCGCCACGATCAGAATGGCCAGTCTGTCCTCCGGCCTGGTCGCGGTCTGCACGATCCTGGGCTGCTGGGCGGTGCCGTGGCTGGTGGGCCGGCTCGGTCGTCGAGGTGCGCTGATCGTGTTGTTCGTGCTGATGATCATCGGCACGGTCGGCGCCTACGGGATCGCCTATGCGGCCAACAGCATCGCCGGGTTCTTCGCGTTCCTGCCTGTACTCGGCTTCGGCGGCGCCAACTTCGCGGTGTTCACCGTCTGGCTGCCGGAGCAGTATCCGACAACCGTTCGGGCGACCGCGTTCGCGTTCGTCACTACGGTGTCGCGCTGGGTCGCGGCGGTCGGCACGTTTCTGATCGGCTACGGCATCCACGCGTCAGGCTCGCTCGCCCTGCCACTCGCGGCAACCGCGATCCCGTTCGTGTTGGGCATCGCCCTCGCGTTCTTCGGCGACGAGACCCGTGGCCGGGCCTTGCCGGACTGACCCCGGGCAGAGTGCACGCCGACCTCGATGTCATGACCCGCAACAACACCTCGGAGATGTGATGCACGCTCGCCGAACCGCTGTCCTGTGCACACTGTCGCTCGTGCTCGCCGCAACCGGTGTGCTGCCGGCACCCGCGTCGGCGAGCACGCAGGCTGGCTTGTCCTATGTGGCGATCGGTAGCTCGTTCGCCGCTGGTCCCGGCATTCTGCCGACCGAGCCCGGCAGCCCGGCGGCGTGCGGCCGTTCCGAGGACAACTACCCGAACATCGTGGCCAGGGACATCGGCGCGCAGCTGACCGATGTCGCGTGCAGTGGCGCGACAACGGCCAACGTGCTGACCGACGACCAGGCCGGGCAACCGCCGCAGATCGACGCGGTGGGATCGGGCACGCGCCTGGTCACGGTGACGATCGGCGGCAACGACATCGACTATCTCGGCAGCCTGGACAGCTACTCCTGTCAGGACGAGAACGGCACCAACTGCGGCACAGTGGATACCGGCGCGATCGCGACCACGCTGACCGTGCTGACGCAGCGGTTGAATAACGTGGTCCGAGCGGTCCGGGCCCGCGCACCGCGAGCCCGGGTGCTCCTGGTGAACTACTTCACCATCCTGCCGCGCCAGGGTTCCTGCGACGGTGTGCCGCTGACAACCGACCAGCTCGGTTATGAGCGGTATCTGGCTGCCAAGCTGCTCAGCGACACCTCGGCGGCCGCGAGGGCCACCGGTGCCACGGTAGTCAATCTGGCGGGAGCCAGCGCGGATCACAGTGCCTGCTCCGCGCGGCCCTGGGTCAACACCTTCGACGTGGCGGCCGGGCTCGTCCCCTACCACCCGAACGTGACTGGCATGACCAACGCGGCCCGGCTGGTAGAGCGGGCCTTGACCTGCACGGTTTCCTGATCGTTGTCGTCATGGCGAGGTGCTCGGCATCTGGTCGCCACCTGGGCTCACCGGCCGCTGATCCGCCGGGGGTGTCGGGGAGTAGTTCCTTGGGCAGTCCCAGCAGGTTTCCGTACACGGTTTGAACCTGTTGGGTAACTGATGTCCCAGCGCTG
>DASXOJ010000185.1:0-17150 GCA_036494465.1 Pseudonocardiaceae bacterium | reverse complement strand
CTGCGGTCCGGTGATCATGGTGCTGCTGTGATCCAACGCGATATTCGGGGCGTTCGCGATGGCCGTCCAGGCATTCGCCGCTTGGTGGGCTTTGCCGCTGTCCGCGCCGGGCCAGGGAATACCGAATCTGTTCAGGACCGCCGCGACATCCATCAGATCATCCCGTGCTTGAATGAAGCCATGATCTGCTGTTCCGTAACGCCGTACTGCGTGCCCATGCCCACAAGGCCGGTGCCGACTCCTTGCATGGCAAGACCCGGCATCGCGCGCGGTCGTTCCCCGGAATGAACCAGCGCCGTTCAGAACTGCGCCTTGTTTTTGTACGGAATCGGCGAGATCGCCATCCGTTCGGCTTGTTGTTGGGACTGCTGCCGCGAAAGATTCGACTTGTACGGAAATCCGCCCACTGTCATCGCCGAGCCCTTCCGAATTCCGCCTCGTGACATGCGACATTCGATGTAGGCAGCCGGAGCAGGTGGCCAGCGGGCAGGTCACCCCCTCAGCCGGGGTTCACGGCGGGGCGACGTGCGGCGATCTAGTCTCATGGGGTGGCAACAGGTGCGCAAAGGGCTTCCAGGACTTTCCGGACCGGCGACGGCGGCGGGCTGCTGCTGTTCCGGGTCCGCGACGTGCCGGTGCTGCTCTCCCCGTCGTGGTGGGTCGGAACGATCGTGATCGCGGCGTTCTACGCACCGATCGTCCGGCAGTTCATGCCGGACGCGAGCGTGCTGTCGTCGATCCTGTTGGCCGCCGCGTTCGCGGTGATCCTCGGGATCTCGGTGTTGCTGCACGAGTTGGGCCACTGCCTGGTCGCGCTGAACATGGGCATTCCGGTGCGCAGGGTGCGGCTGTTCCTGCTTGGCGGGCTGACCGAGATCGCGAAGAGCGCGCGCAGGCCGCGGCAGGAAGGCTGGGTGGCGGTCGCCGGACCTGCGGTGTCGCTGGTGCTCACCGGGGTGTTCCTGCTGCTGATGCTCGCGGTGCCGAGCAGGACGGCGATCTGGGTACTGATGTTCGAGGGCTTCCTCGGCAACGGGGCCGTGACGATCTTCAACGCGCTGCCTGGCCTCCCGCTGGACGGTGGCCGGGTGCTGCGCGCCGGGTTCTGGGCGATCACCGGGCGCCGCTCGATCGGTACCTGGGCCGGTGCGATCGGCGGTTGGCTGATCGCGGTCGCGCTGCTGATCTGGGGACTGACGCTGCTGTTCACCGACAGCCCGTACCGGTGGGTGCTGGTGGCCGTCTACGTGCTGATGGCCTGGTACGTGATCAGCGGCGCGAGTGGCGAGTTGAGCGCGGAGCAGCGCCGCAAGTGGCCGGTCGGGTTGCGGGTGTCCGAGGTCGTCCGGCCGGTGTTGCAGCTGCCCGCGGAGAGCCCGGTCGGCGACGCGCTGGTGGCCTCGGCCGGGCGCGGGGTGTTGTTGGTGCGACCGGACGGGCTGGCCGCCGCGTTGCTGGACGAGGTGGCCGCACGCCAACTGGCCGCGCATTCGCCGCATGCTCCTGCCGAGCACGCCGCGCAGCCGCTCGGGCCGGACACGGTGTTGTTCGCGTCCGAGTCGGGTGAGGACATCGTGGAACGGGTGCGGGAGACGGCTGCCTGGCAGTTCCTTGTGGTCGACGACGACGGGAACCCGACCGGAGTGTTGCGCCGGGAGGATCTGAGCGCTGCGCTGAACTCGCACGGCCTCGGCTGAGGTGTTTGCCGGGGTTGGTGCGGGGGATCGAACCACCCTCTGTCACCATCGTGATCCTCGACCCCGTGCGACGTACCAGGAGGTTCCCTGCGGTGAGCACCGCGAGTGGCCCGTTTCGGGCCGGTGACCGTGTGCAGTTGACCGACCCCAAGGGGCGGCACTACACCGTGGTCCTTGAGCCCGGTCGCAGCTACCACACCCATCGCGGTGCGGTCGACCACGACCAGCTCATCGGTGCGCCCGAAGGTTCCGTCGTGGTTTCCGCGGCAGGCACGTCCTACCTGGCACTGCGCCCGCTGCTGCCGGACTACGTACTGTCCATGCCGCGCGGCGCGCAGGTGATCTACCCGAAGGACTCCGCGCAGATCGTGATGTGGGGCGACATCTTCCCGGGCGCGCGCGTGCTGGAGGCGGGCGCGGGTTCGGGTGCGTTGACCTGCTCGCTGTTGCGCGCGGTCGGCGAGCACGGGTCGGTGACCTCCTACGAGGTCAGGGACGACCACGCCGTCTACGCGGAACGCAACGTGGACAGCTTCTTCGGTGCCAGGCCGGAGAACTGGACGCTGCACCGCGGCGATGTCGCCGAGCACAAGGGCGAGGTCGACCGGGTGGTGCTGGACATGGTCGCGCCGTGGGAGGCGTTGCCGACCGTGTTCGAGAACCTGGTGCCGGGCGGGGTGCTCACCGTGTACGTGGCCACGACCACGCAGCTGTCCAGGATCACCGAGGCGATTCGCGAACAGCAGTGCTGGACGGAACCGGAGGCGTGGGAAGCGCTGATGCGGCCGTGGCACGTGGTCGGGCTGGCGGTTCGGCCGGAGCACCGGATGGTCGCGCACACCGCTTTCCTGTTGACCGCCCGACGTCTCGCCGACGGTGTCACGCCCCCTCGACCGCAGCGCAGGCCGAGTAAAGGTTGAGTCGCGCTCTGCCCAACTGGGCACGCTCCGCGTGCACGCGGTCTCGAACCGTGGAATCGGGGCCTGGTTAGCGAACCGAGACCCAGTTGATACGAAACCGATCACATGCGACGGACGGTGATCGAGGGTGCCGTGTCAAGGGGCTAAAAGCCTTCGACGCACCAGTTGCCGTTGACCCGCTTGAGGTTCAGCACCTGCGAGTTGGATCCGTTCTGCGCGGACACCGCGGTGATCGACACCTTCGCGGTGTCGCCGGTGACCGAGACCTGGCCCGCCGTGGCGGAAACCACCTTTACCTGGGCGTAGACCTGCTGTGTCTGTTGCAGTTGGGTCGCGGAGAGCTTGTGGTCGGCGCAGACCAGGCTGTTGTTCATGTCGACCGCGTCGCCCTTGCGCAGGTCGGCGAGGTAGCTCTGGATGAGTGCCTGCGGCGAGTCGCTGTCTGAGCCGGTGAAGAAACCGGGCCAGACGAAGCCGCCGATCAGCACGACGGCCAGGACCAGCACGAGCCCGGCTCCGCTGAGGACCAGCGGAGCCGGGAACCGGGATCTGGATGCGTGAGCCATGTGAATGTGCTGGTCAGCCGCCGAAGCCGTTGGAGCCGCTGTCGCCGCTGGGCGGGTCGGACGGCTCGCCCGAGTCGCTGAACCCGTTGTCGCCGGAGTCCGATCCGGAGTCGGAGCCGGAGTCGGTGCTGGGGAAATCCGACGGCATGGCCGGTTCGGTCGCCGACGGCGACGAGGTCGGGTTGTGCTGGACGATGCACCACTTGCCGTTCTGCTGCTGCATCGAGATGGTCAGCTGCTCGGTGTCCGGCTTGCTGCTGCTCTTGCTGCTCGCGGTGACGCTGACCTTGACCGTCGCGTTGGTGCCGTTGATCTGCGGGTTGCCCACGATGCTGGCAGCGGTGACCGTGGTCGGGTCTTCCTGCTGTTCCTTCTTCTGTTCGGCGATCTGGTCGGCGGTCGGCCGGGTGCAGAACAGGGCCAGCGCGTCCTCCGAGGTGAGGTCGCCGGTCTTGGCCGCGCTGATGAAGGCGTTGGCCACGTCGGTGGGGCTGCTGGTGCTGCTGCCGTTGAAGAAGCCGGGCCACGCGAAGCCGCCGACGAAGACCACCAGCAGGACGACGACGGCGCCGACGCCGGCCAGGATGAACGGGGTCTTGCTCTTGCCCGGACCACCACCGGCCGGGTAACCCGGCGGGAAACCACCTGGTTGCTGGCCATATGCGCCCGGCTGGCCGTAGCCGCCGGTCTGTGGGTAACCACCTGGTTGCTGACCGAACCCACCGGTCTGCGGGTAGCCGCCGGGCTGCTGCGGCGCGCCGGGCGGGTAGGCACCGGGCTGCTGCTGCGGGTAGCCACCGGGCTGCTGGGGCTGGCCGCCGGTTTGCGGGTAACCGCCGCCTTGCTGCGGATATCCGCCCTGCTGCGGGTTCTGGCCAGGCTGTTGGCCGTAGCCGCCGGGCGGCGGGCCGTACGGACCGGGTGGCGGACCGGGTGGCTGGGGTGGGTAGGTCACGATGGCCCCTTGCTCATAACGATTTCGCTGTGACGCGGATCACGAGTAGTCCGCGCGGTTGGACTAGCACTCCGACGCACCGTAGCGGCCCACCGGTTCCACCGGACACCGGTATGGAGTAGTTCATCCCGCTGAGCGAAGGTTTGCGCGACGCGACCATGCCCAGGTGATGGACACTTCCCCCCGATTGTCGGTGATCGCCAGTATCGTAGAAGTTGACGACCGCTGGAGGAGGGTGCCGACATGCAGCACGACCGTCCCAGCAGCCAGCCCGAAGATGAGGGTGGCGAGCACAGGATCGACCAAAGCAGGATCGGCCAGAGCAATGTCGAACTTTCCGCGCAGATCCGTTTCCTGGAAGACGAAGTAGCGCTCCTGCGCAGGAAAGCCAATGAATCGCCACGGCACACGAGGTTGCTGGAGCAGCGCCTCGCCGAGGCGTCCGAACGGGTAAGCCAACTCACCGAACGCAACACCAAGCTCGTTGAGACGTTGCGTGAGGCGCGCGGGCAGCTTCTCGCGCTGCGTGAGGAAGTTGACCGGCTAGCCCAGCCACCCAGCGGGTATGGCGTGTTCCTGACCAGGCACGAGGACGGCACGGTCGACGTGTTCACCTCGGGCAGGCGGATGCGCGTCGCCGTTTCGCCCGCCGTGGAGGGTGACGGTCTGCAGATGGGCCAGTCGGTTCGGCTCAACGAGGCGCTCACCGTCGTGGAGGGCTGCGACTTCGAGCGAATCGGCGAGGTGAGCACGCTACGCGAAGTGCTTGCTCCGGAGCGCGAGGGTCTGCCGGCCCGCGCGCTGGTGGTCGGCCATGCCGACGAGGAGCGCGTGGTGTTCTTGGCCGAGCCGCTGACCTTGGCGCCGATCAAGCCGGGCGACTCACTGCTGGTGGACGGCAAGGCGGGCTACGCCTACGAGCGGGTGCCCAAGGCCGAGGTCGAGGACCTCGTGCTCGAAGAGGTGCCGGACATCCGCTACGAGGACATCGGTGGCCTGTTCCGGCAGATCGAGCAGATCCGCGACGCGGTGGAACTGCCGTTCCTGCACGCGGACCTGTTCAACGAGTACAAGCTGCGGCCGCCCAAGGGCGTGCTGCTCTACGGCCCGCCTGGTTGCGGTAAGACGCTGATCGCCAAGGCGGTGGCGAACTCGCTGGCCAAGCAGGTCGCGCTGGCTCGCGGTGACGAGGACGGCCAGGCGAAGTCCTACTTCCTCAACATCAAGGGCCCCGAGCTGCTGAACAAGTTCGTCGGTGAGACCGAACGGCACATCCGGTTGATCTTCCAGCGCGCTCGGGAGAAGGCCTCCGAGGGCACCCCGGTCATCGTGTTCTTCGACGAGATGGACTCGATCTTCCGCACCCGTGGCAGTGGTGTCTCCTCCGATGTGGAGACGACGATCGTGCCGCAGCTGCTCTCGGAGATCGACGGTGTCGAGGGCTTGGAGAACGTCATCGTCATCGGCGCCTCCAACCGCGAGGACATGATCGACCCGGCCATTCTGCGCCCGGGCCGGCTCGACGTGAAGATCAAGATCGAGCGGCCGGACGCCGAGGCGGCGCAGGACATCTTCGCCAAGTACCTGACCGCGAACCTGCCGATCCACGCCGACGACCTGGCGGAGTTCGGTGGCGAGCGGCAGGCGTGCATCGACGCGATGATCCAGCACACGGTCGAGCGCATGTACGCCGAGAGCGAGGAGAACCGGTTCCTGGAGGTCACCTACGCCAACGGGGACAAGGAAGTCCTGTACTTCCGCGACTTCAACTCGGGCGCGATGATCCAGAACATCGTGGACCGGGCCAAGAAGTCGGCCATCAAGGCCGTACTGGAGACCAAGCAGCCGGGTCTGCGGGTGGCGCACCTGCTCAACGCGATCGTGGACGAGTTCGCGGAGAACGAGGACCTGCCCAACACCACCAACCCGGACGACTGGGCACGGATCTCGGGCAAGAAGGGCGAGCGGATCGTCTACATCCGCACCCTGGTCACCGGTAAGAACCAGGAGACCGGCCGGGCGATCGACACCAGCACGAACACCGGTCAGTACCTGTAAGACGCACTGCTCGAACGAAATCGGGCCCTGCTCACCGTTTCGGTGGGCGGGGCCCGATGCGTCTGTCCAGTCGACAGCATGCGCCGTCAACGTGAACCCCACACAACGTCAAGTTGCCTGGCCGGTCAACAGCAGGTCGCCGAGTTGGGTGCGTTCGTAGACGACGCTGCGTCCGTCGCGATGCGAGCACACGATCCCGGCCTGGTGCAACGCTTTGAGGTGCACGTTCACCGTCGGCGCCGCGAGTTCGAGTTGGCTGGCCAGGTGCGTTGTGGACATCGGCAGGTCGAGCTGGACCAGGATGGCGGCCCTCGTGTTGCCCAGCACGCCCGCCAACGGCGACTGTCCGGGTTCGGTTGTGCGGCTCTCCCACAGCCTGCCGACGCCGCGCGGCGTGTAGCTGACCGTGGGTTGCGGGTCGGCGGTGCGCACGATCACGTCCGGCCAGGCGAACACGCAGGGGATCAGCAGCAGGCCCTGATTGCCGAGTTCGGCGGTGCCCTCGTAGTACTTGACCACGCGCAACGTGTCCCGGTCGAAACTGACCGCCGGATGCAGCGTCCGGAACAGTCCGCGCACGCCGCCGGTGGCCAGTTCGCCCAGCCGGAACGCCAGGTCGGCGTCGAGCACCGCGCGCATGCGGGGCCAGTACGGCGCGATCGCGATCCGCCAGTAGCCGCGCAGCGCGGTCGTGATCCGGTCCAGTCCGGCAGCGGGGTCGGCGGCGAGTTCGGCCAGCAGCGCCTGGCGCCGGGCTCTGCCGGGGCCGTGCTGGGCGATGCGGTGCTGGGCGAGGTGGGTGAGCTCGGCGGCGACGATGTCGTGGTCGGCGGCGCCCATCGCGGCCAGTCCGGCCTCGAAGCTCATCACCTGGCGGGTCGGCGTCGGATGCAGGAAATCCGGCAGGTAACCCCTCGGCCGCACCAGTGCCTGGAGCAACTCCAGGTCGCCGATCTCCACGAGTTTCGGCTGGACCTGGCGTAGCCACGGTCCGTATAGGCCAGTCGGCGAGGCGGTGGCCAGGCTGCGCACGCTGATCACGGCCTCCCAGGCCGGGCAGAACGCGAACCGGACCAGACCGAGGTCGTCAAGGCTGAACCGCAGCTGGATCACGCGCAGGAAGATTAGTCCAGAACCTAATCGTCGACCAGAGCTGTTGTCGCAGGTCAGGCTGTGCGCATGAACAGTCTCGACGAGGCGTACGAGCGGCTGCACGGCAAGGGGCCGGAGTTCGGCGGCGACGAAGAAGGCAACAACGGGCTGACCAACCATGGCCCGATGGCGGTCGAGGTGATGGTGCGCCGAGGGCTCGACGTCGACGTGCACCAGTGGCTGGACCGCTACCTGACCCGGCTGCACGACCTACCCGAACCCGGTCGGCCCATCGACGAGACCAACTGGACCGAGGCGCTGGGCGAGGGGAAGCGAGTGGGCGACTGGACCGCCTACTTCGACCGGGCGCTCACCGAAGGTCCCTGGCAGCCGGTGCTCGCCATCTGGTGGCCGCGCCTGCTGCCGGGCATCGTCGCCGGATCGACGCACGGCGTCATCCGGGTCGGTCACGCGGTGCGCACCCTGCGCGCGGGCGAGGCCGGCGCGCCCGCACTGCGCGAACTCGCCAACGGTCTGGCGTTCTGGGCGGCCCGTTCCCGCGCGCTGCCCGATGTCACCGAACCCGTCGGCACCTTGGCCACGGCGGACGCATTGGCAGGCGTGCCGCGCCTTGTCGACCAAACCGGGCTCATCGCGGACCGCGTCGGCCGGCTCGCGCGGCTACCCGGCTGGTCGGACGCCCTTGCCGCGCTACGCGCACCAGCCGATCCGGATGCCGTGCCCGCGCAACTGGACGAGCTGGTCGAGGCCGGCGTGCTCCGCTACCGCACTCACGGCCGGGCCGCGCCGGTGCTGCTCGTGCACGTGGCGACCGCGCCGAACGCGGTCCAGCACGTCCTTCCGGTGCTGCCCAAGGACTTGTGGCAGCCCAGCTTCATGGCAGCCTGGGCCGCCTGCGCGGCGATCACCGCGGCCTACGCGCCCGCCGGCCCGATCGAACCGGACGGCGCGCCGATCTCGTTGGACCGCACCGATCCCGTCGCGGACGTGCTCGATCGCGCCGCGCGACACGGCGACGAGCACGTCATCAAATTCGCCGACACCGCGGTGGATGTGTACACCCGCAGCGGAAATCCCGACGTGCTGACCAGTTCCGCGTACGCGGGCGGCCTCATCCGGTAGCGTCGATCCCGGACGCGCGAAAGACATGCTTGGTATGGGATAGTCCAGGCGGCGCGAACTGCGTTGACGGCACCTCGGTGCGGGCCCAGTGCGTCCCTTTACTCAGCCGTACTCTGAGAAAGGGACTACGCCCCATGGGTTCTCCGCATGTCGTCATCATCGGCGCCGGTCTTGGCGGGCTGTGCCTCGCGCAGGGACTGCGCAGAGCGGGCATCGATTTCACCGTCTGCGAACGCGACGAGCAAGCCGTTGCCCGGCAACAGGGTTACCGCATCCACATCAACGCCGACGGCCGCGCCGGCCTCGCGCACAACCTGCCACCCCAGCTCTACCAGCTGTTCCGAGCCACCTCGGGACACGCCGACACGGACACTCCGCTGTTCGACAGCCAGCTGAACCTGCTCGCCGGTTCGATCGGCGAGCCGCACGAGGATCCGCTCGCGGTGGATCGGCTGACCCTGCGGCAGATCCTGCTCACCGGCATCGAGGACGCGGTCCGCTTCGGCCACCGGTGCACCGGATATTCGGTCCAGAGGGACCAGGTCACGGCACAGTTCGCGAACGGGCGGACCGCGACCGGCGACGTCCTGGTGGCCGCTGACGGCGTGAACTCGGTGATACGCGAGCGGTATCTGCCGCACGCACGGGTGGTGGACGCGGGCGTCCGGCAGATCACCGGCAAGATGCCGTTCACCCCGGAATCCAGGGAACTGTTCCTGGACGGCATGTTCGGCGTGTTCACCCCGATCATCGGCCCGGAACGCAGGTTCGTCGGCCTCGGACCGGTGCGCCACCCGGAACCGATCCCGTCCGCCGTCGCCCGGCTCGTGCCTGAGGCGAACCTCAGCGACATCGGTGACTATTCGGTGCTCAGCTTCGGCTGCCGGGCCGAGCTGATGCCGCGCACCGACGACGAACTGCGCGCGATGGACGGGACCGCGTTGCGGGACATGGTGCTGGAGGTCATTGCGGACTGGCATCCCCGCGTGCGCGCCATGTTCGCGCACTGGGACCTGGCCACGGTGTTCCCGCTGATCCTGCGCACCAGTGTGCCGCTGCCGGCGTGGCCGACCAGCCGGGTGACGCTGCTCGGCGACGCCATCCACGCCATGACACCGGCGGGCGGCGTCGGCGCGAACACCGCGCTGCGCGACGCGGCCGGTCTCACCAACGCGCTGATCGACATCGCGGCAGGCAAACCCGTCGAACCAAGGCTCGCCGAATACGAGGCAGCCATGCGCGACTACGGCTTCGCCGCGGTGCGCTACTCGGCGTCGAACGGCGTCCGGGTCATTGGCCAGAACCCGTTGCCCGACTGAACCACTCGTTGATCCCGGCCCGGCCGTCCGGCACGAACCGGCCGTCCGGGTCGGCCAGCTTGGCGCGCAGTTCCGTCAACGTCATCCACCAGCCCGCCACGATCTCCTCCGGCTGGTGGATGACCGGGCCGTCCCACGTCACTTCGTAGGCAAACGCGTGATAGCGGACCGGCGGCTGCTCGAACCGGAAGGTGAACAGTGGCCGGACCGGCACGCCCGACACGCCGAGCTCCTCCGCCAGTTCACGCTCCGCGCCCGCCTGCGGCGTCTCACCCGCGCCGACCACGCCGCCCGCCCAGCAGTCGTACAGACCCGGGTAGACGTCCTTGCCCGGATGCCGCCGATGCACGTAAACCCGCTGGCCGTCGCCGGATCGGACCAGGATGAGGGTGGCCGCGTGCCACAGACCCTCCGCGCGCATCCGTGCCCTGGACACCGTGCCGATCACGTTGCCTGACTCGTCGTACTCGTCGATCAGTTCGTCGGTCGTGCGCACCGTCACATGGTCCCAGACCCGGCCTTGAGGCCCGCCCCGTAGGCTTGGGGAATGCGCCGGATCATGGGAACCGAGGTCGAGTACGGGATTGCGGTGCCGGGCGATGCCACGGCCAATCCAGTGCTCACGTCCACCCAGGTAGTGCTCGCCTACGCGGCAGCGGCCGAGGTGCCGCGCGCGCGGCGGGCCCGCTGGGACTACGAGGTCGAGTCGCCGTTGCGCGACGCCCGCGGCTTCGACCTGGGCGCACCAGGCGTGTCGCAGAACGAACCCGACGTGGACGACCTCGGCGCAGCCAACGTCATCCTCACCAACGGCGCCCGGCTCTACGTCGACCACGCCCACCCCGAGTACTCCGCGCCCGAGGTCACCAACGCGCGCGACGCGGTCATCTGGGACAAGGCTGGGGAGCGGGTGATGGAGCAGGCCGCGATGAAGGCCGCGACCGTCCCGGGCCAGCAGCGCCTCCAGCTCTACAAGAACAACGTGGACAACAAGGGTGCCAGCTACGGCACCCACGAGAACTACCTGATGGCCCGCTCCACCCCGTTCACCTCGGTCATCTCGGGCTTGACCCCGTTCTTCGCGTCCCGTCAGGTCATGTGCGGGTCCGGCCGGGTCGGGCTGGGTGCGACCGGCGACAAGGCGGGCTTCCAGCTCTCCCAGCGCGCCGACTACATCGAGGTCGAGGTCGGCCTGGAGACCACCCTCAAGCGCGGCATCATCAACACCCGCGACGAACCGCACTCGGACGCGGACAAGTACCGGCGGCTGCACGTCATCATCGGTGACGCCAACCTCGCCGAGACGTCCACCTACCTCAAGGTCGGTACGGCCGCCCTGGTGCTGGACATGATCGAGTCCGGCCAGCGCTTCGACCATCTCCGGCTCGCCGACCCGGTCCGCTCCGTGCACGTGATCAGCCACGACCCGAGCCTCAAGGCGACCGTCGAACTGTCCGGTGGCAAGAAGTTCACCGGCCTGGACATCCAGTTCGCCTATCACGAACTGGCCAGCGCCTACGTGGAGAAGGAAGGCGCGGACCGGGTCACCATGGACGTGCTGCGCATGTGGGGCGAGATCCTCGACGCGCTGGCCCGCGACCCGATGGAGTGCGCGGACCGGCTGGACTGGCCCGCCAAGCTGCGCCTGCTGGAGGGTTACCGCCAGCGGGACGGCCTGGCCTGGGGTTCCTCCCGGTTGCAGCTGGTCGACCTGCAGTACTCGGACGTGCGGCTGGACAAGGGCCTGTACAACCGGCTGGTCTCGCGCGGGTCGATGAAACGCCTGGTCAGCGAGGAAGAGGTGCTGGACGCGGTGACCAAGCCGCCGGAGGACACCAGGGCGTACTTCCGCGGTCGCTGCCTGGAGCGTTACCCGAGCGCGATCGCGGCCGCATCGTGGGATTCGGTGATTTTCGATCTCGGCCGCGAGTCGCTGGTGCGGATTCCGACCCTGGAACCGTTGCGCGGCACCAAAGCCCACGTCGGCGCGTTGCTGGAGGCCGCGAACACGGCCGAGGAACTGGTTGACGCGCTGACCCGAGGATGATCAAATCGGCCGACATTCGGGTGTAACCGAAGCGCGGTGGCCGCGCGGTGTTCGCCCGATGTCGGTCTGGCTGGGTAATCTTGAAAGGTAGCGCGGCCAAACCTCGACAACGGGAGGCAAAATGGCCCAGGAACAGGTTCAGCGCCAGGGCGGCGGCGACGGCGACGATGGTGACGAAGCCGGCGTAGCAGCGGGCCAGGAACGACGTGAACAGCTCAACGAGGATGTCGACTCGATCCTGGACGAGATCGACGACGTGCTCGAGGAGAACGCCGAGGACTTCGTCCGTGCCTACGTGCAGAAGGGCGGGGAGTAGGCCCCGGTAGTTTTCCGTTGAGCCGGGCCAGCCCCGGCTCAGCCCCTTTTCTGGCGTCTCGCTCGACGAGACGCCCTGGTTTGCCGCGACAAAGAGTGAGCAGGAGCCCGCACCGTGACGATGCCGATCTACGCCTCACCCGAGCAGCTCATGCGCGAGCGCTCCGAACTTGCCCGCAAGGGCATTGCTCGGGGCCGCAGCGTCGTGGTGCTCACCTACACCGGTGGGGTGCTGTTCGTCGCCGAGATCCCCCCGAAGTCCACGCTGCACAAGGTCTCCGAGATCTACGACCGGATCGGCTTCGCGGCGGCAGGCCGGTACAGCGAGTTCGAGAGCCTGCGGCGGGCCGGCATCCAGTACGTGGACATGCGCGGCTACTCCTACGACCGGCGCGACGTGTCCGCGCGGCAGCTCGCGAACGTGTACGCGCAGACGTTGAGCAGCATCTTCTCCGACCAGCTCAAGCCCTACGAGGTGGAGATCTGTGTCGCCGAGGTCGGCGCGAACTACGGCGAGGACCAGCTGTTCCGGTTGACCTTCGACGGCTCCATCGGCGACGAGCCGCAATACGTGGTCATGGGTGGCCAGGCGGACGCCATCAGCGCCGAGCTGAAGAACACCTACCAGGACGGCATGGACCTGAGTCAGGCGCTCCAGGTGGCAGTCAAGGCGCTGGGCAACATCACCCCCAGTACCCCCAGCAGCGTCCCTGGCGCGTCCAACGGGGCGTCCACCAGTGCGGACAAGCCGATGCTGGACGTGGACCGGCTGGAGGTCGCGGTGCTGGACCGCGCCCGGCCGCGGCGCGCGTTCCGCCGGATCACCGGTCAGGCCGTGGCGGAGCTGCTGCCCGCGCCGGTCGCCGAGGTCGAGGCTGGCGACAGCAAGCCGGAGGAATCGGACGAAAAGGATGAGAAGGACGGCAAGGACACCAAGTCCGACGAAAGCTGATACCTCCCAGCTGGTGGAACAAGTCGAACTTCACTCGCGTTGTCGGTAAGTAGTTCAACTTTTGACTACTTGGAGACGCGATGAAGGTTGATATCTACTCGGACGTCGCCTGTCCGTGGTGCTACGTCGGCAAGGAGCGGTTCGAACGCGCCCTCGCCGCCTTTCCGCAGGCAGGCGACGTCGAGGTGAGCTACCGGCCCTTCCAGCTCAACCCGGCCATGTCGGACGAGCCCCAGTCCCTCTACGAGTACTACGACGAGCGCTTCGGGCCCGGATTCCGCGACAACCACGCCCGGATCAGCGATGTCGCCGCCGACGAGGGTCTTGAGTTCCACATGGACGTCGCGCTGGCAGTCAACACGTTCACCGCGCACCGGCTGCTCTGGCTGACCCTCCAGAACTACGGCGCCCAGACGCAGCGCGACCTCAAATCCGCGCTCATGCGCACCTACTTCAGCGACGGTGGCAACGTCAACGACACTGACACCCTCGTGCGGCTCGCAGAAGAGGTAGGCGTCGACGGTGACACCGCCCGCGCCTGGCTGACCAGCGACGATGGCGTCGACGATGTCAAGGCCGAACTGGACCAGGCGCACGAAATCGGCATCAACTCCGTGCCCACGTTCGTCTTCGAGGGCAAATGGGCCGTGCAGGGCGCGCAACCCACCTCGGCCTTCCTCCAGGTGCTGGAACAGATCAAAGCCGCAGCGCCCGTTTCTGATGGCGCTGTTTCGGATGGCACCTCCGGCGATGACGCCGCCGCGTGCACCGACGACAGCTGCGCGATCTGATCGCGGACCGGTAACCGGACGGCCTCGAAAGAGGCCGTCAAAGGTTTCCACCAGGTGGAAAACGCCCGGATATGTGCCCGACACGACCACTCACCCCCGAACGGCGCACCATGGAAACGTCCGGGAACGCCTAGGGTAGAAGGATGCAGCGGCGGATCTTCGGTATCGAGACCGAGTACGGGGTCACCTGCACTTTCCACGGGCAGCGTCGACTGTCCCCGGACGAGGTGGCCCGCTATCTGTTCCGGCGGGTGGTGTCGTGGGGGCGTTCGTCGAACGTGTTCCTGCGCAACGGCTCACGGCTGTACCTCGACGTGGGCTCCCACCCCGAGTACGCCACGGCCGAATGCGACGACCTCGCCCAGCTCGTCACCCACGACAAGGCCGGGGAGCGGATCCTCGAAGACCTGCTCGTCGACGCCGAGCGCAGGCTCGCCGACGAAGGCATCGGCGGCGACATCTTCCTGTTCAAGAACAACACCGACTCCGCGGGCAACTCCTACGGCTGCCACGAGAACTACCTCGTCGGCCGCGCTGGCGAGTTCTCCCGCATCGCGGACATCCTGCTGCCCTTCCTGGTCACCCGCCAGCTCATCTGCGGTGCGGGCAAGGTCCTCCAGACGCCGCGCGGCGCCGTCTACTGCCTCTCGCAGCGCGCCGAACACATCTGGGAAGGCGTCTCCAGCGCGACAACGCGGTCCCGCCCCATCATCAACACCCGCGACGAGCCCCACGCGGACGCGGAGCGTTACCGCCGCCTGCACGTCATCGTCGGCGACTCGAACATGTCCGAGGTGACCACGCTGCTCAAGGTCGGCAGCGCGAACCTGGTGCTGGAAATGATCGAGCAGGGCGTCCAGTTCCGCGACTTCAGCCTGGACAACCCGATCAGGGCCATCCGCGAGATCAGCCACGACCTCACCGGCAAGCGCCCCGTCCGCCTCGCAGGCGGACGCGAGGCGTCGGCCCTCGACATCCAGCGCGAATACCACGCCAAAGCCGCCGAACACGTCGCCCGCCGCGGCTCCGACCCGGTCGCCGACCGCGTCATCGAACTGTGGGGCCGGACCCTCGACGCGGTCGACGGCCAGGAGCTGTCCAAGATCGACCGCGAGATCGACTGGGCCATCAAATACCGGCTCGTCGAGCAGTACCGCGCCAAGCACGGCCTCGAACTCTCCAGCCCGCGCATCGCGCAGATGGACCTCGCCTACCACGACATCCGGCGCGGCCGAGGCATCTTCGACCTGCTCCAGCGCAGGGGCCTCGTCGAACGCGTCACCGACGACGCCGCCATCGAAGCAGCCAAGGATCTGCCGCCACAAACCACCCGCGCCAAGCTCCGCGGCGACTTCATCGCCGCCGCCCAGCAAGCAGGCCGCGACTTCACCGTCGACTGGGTGCACCTCAAGCTCAACGATCAGGCCCAGCGCACCGTCCTCTGCAAGGACCCGTTCCGCGCGGTGGACGAACGAGTGGAGCGCCTGATCAGCTCTCTCTGATCAACGGATTTGCGCGAGTCGCCGCAGTGTGGCGACAATGATCACCGCAAGGCCCGCTGGGCCGAGAAGTGGACCCGCGACGCTGCCGGACGACAGTCTCGCGGGTTTCGCGCTTTCCAGAGGTCGATGACCTTCTGCACAATCGGCGTGATCCAGCGTCGCCAATCGCCACCGGCCCCCGAAGCACCACGCGGCGAATTGGATCGTCATGTTGATCGCGTTTTTTGCGGCTGTCCATGACGAGTCGGTATGCGCGCAGCTCTCTGAGGTCTCGGGCGGCTTGCTCAAGGCATCGTTGCCGGTCGCGTCCTTCGGTTCGGGGAGCGGTCGTCGTCCGGTCGACGGTGACGTTGACCAAGAGTCGAGCGATCCGATCGGCGAGCACCCGCTTTCGCGGTTTGGCCCGGCAACAACAAACCAGTGACGTACTTGCGCAGCACCTTGAGTTCGCCGGGCTCCACAATCGCCGCGCGGAGCGCATATTTGTCGCCCGAGTGGACTCATCCATGAACACATGAACTGTCACCGGATGGTGCCCTCTCGTAATCCGACCAACTGTGAGTGATCGACTACGTTAGGGCATGCACGCTGAGAACATTCGACCGGCACTGGTTCTATATCGGCTTGTCTACTCATCCAATCGATGTTTCGTAGACAAACCGCGCCGAGGCAGGAATTGCGCTCAATCGATTTGCGCGAGTCGCCCGGGCGCACCGATAACGATCACTGCGAAGCCTTCTGAGGCTGAGAAGTGAACCCGTGGGGTGTCCGGACGGTCGTGTCACGGGTTTCGCTTTCCTGTGCCGATTTGACACCGCTGCCTGGTTCTATCCATACTGGCCTCAGCGAAGCCTTCTAAGGCTGAGAAGTGAACCCGTGGGGTCTCCGGACGGTGGCGTCACGGGTTTCGCGCTTTCTACAGCTCGATCACGTCGTCGATGATCGGCATGATGCGCCTCCGCCAGTCGCCGCCAGCGCCGAAGCACCATCCCGCAGTATCGGCGATCCAGCACAGCGGCTCCAGTTCCGAAGCGTTGTGCTCGTAGCTGAAATTGCAATCGACCTGCTGACCGTGCAACTGCTTTCCGATCGTCTTGCCGTCGAACCTGTCGCGCTCGGCGCGACTGTCAATGACGAGTCGATGCGCACCCATCTTCAACAAGTCAGCCACTGCCAGTTCGAGGCACGTCTGGCGGGCGATCTCTCCGGTTCTGGGTGTGCACG
Source organism: Pseudonocardiaceae bacterium (assembly GCA_036494465.1). GTDB lineage: Bacteria > Actinomycetota > Actinomycetes > Mycobacteriales > Pseudonocardiaceae > CAJCJE01. The sequence continues at coordinate 569 of DASXOJ010000185.1, read as the reverse complement.
AGGTTTGGTAGATCCGGACCACGACTGGAAGTCTCGCGATCTTGTCGGAGAGGGCGCGCCGCCGAGGCGCCTTCTCATGGTAGAAGTGCAATTCGCGTTGTCCGGGCATCAGCACGCGTGAACTGCCATGAGGATCGCCTCCCGTAAACCGATCAAGGGTGAGTGATCGATTACGATACGGGCACCAATTCCGCGAAGATCCTCCGGAGTCCATTTCTTCGAATGAAATATCAGGAGGCGTGGTTCGAGCTGGGGAGATATCCAAGGAAATCTGTTTTCGGTGGGCGCGGAGGTCCGGCGAGACGGCGTGAGGGTCCCTGGATTTCCCGGCATGCAAGGTATTGCGGTCAATCGACTTGCGCGAGCGGTCGGAGCCCAAGCATGAGCGCGGCGAAGCCTGCTCAGCTTGAGAAGTGGACCCGTGAGGCGGCCGGACGGGTTCCGCGCTTTTCCGGGGTCTGATTTGACGCCGCTGCCCGGCTCACTGCATACTGATGGCGCAAGGCCCGGTGGGCCGAGAAGTGAGCCCGTGGTGCGTCCGGACGGTCGTGTCACGGGTTTCGCGCATT
>DASXOJ010000184.1:0-14496 GCA_036494465.1 Pseudonocardiaceae bacterium | reverse complement strand
AACCATGGCAGCATCCCAAAGGATGCGCTCAAAGAAATTCCTCTGACGAGGTATTTCATAAATGCTCTACTGGCATTATCGGCACGCTGTTGAGTTCTCAAAGAACACACGCACACCCTCACCTCACACTCGAAAGTGCTCGACGATCGGGGCGTCATTCCATCGTACTGCATTGTGTTTCAAGCTTTGTTCCCAGGTCTGGGTTCAGGTCCCTGACCGATCCGCGAGGGATCGGAAGAACCTTGCTCCGTTCCGAGGAGTGCCGCACTAGCTTAGTAGATCCGGATTCCGGTGTCAAACCGGGGCCGAACTCATCCAAACCACCGAGTCAGACCCGGAAGTTCTTCGTCTACTTTACCGTCCCCGCCGGGCTAGTGTTTCGGCCCGTTCCGTCCGGTGTTCCTGGCGACATGGAGAAACTTACGCAGCTCCGAAACGAGAGTCAAATCGCCTGGTCAGAGCGGGTTGGCTCGATCATCGTCGCAGGTCGGAGTGGATCACTCGGAGGGTCGGGTTCGAACTTCTTCAAAAAAGTTCTTCGGCGCCTGCCGAACCACCGGACGACGAAGGGGCGGGCACCCCCTTCACGGAGGGCCCACCCCTGGTGTTCGCGCAGGTCAGCGGGTGGTGCGAGGCCGAAGCCAGAGGGTCACGCTGTGCTGGTCCTCGGCTCGCTCGATCACCTGGGCGGGCGTGGCCGGCTCGTCGTCGCCGAGCAGGGCCACGTCGAAACCCCAGGTGCCGAACTCGCGGAGAACGGCGCTCGGGTCGTCACCCACTGCCGAGGTCTGACTGGCGGAGAACGCGCAGAACACGTTGGGCCGGTCTCTGCGCAGCAGTCGGACCAGGCCGCCCAAGGCTCGGTGCCCGCGTCCTGGTGCGTCGACCTTCACCACGGACAGGGGCATGCCCTGGAGCGCGGTGACGGATTCGAGCTCCTTGTCGAGGCGGACGGAGGCGACCGTGGGCGGCTCCGGTTCAGGGGCGTCCGGGTTGCCGGGCAGGAGTGGGTAGACCTGGTAGCCACCCGTCATCGCGGGCTCGGTGCGGAGCTTGCCCGGGGTGTCCCAGGCGGCGGCCTCGATGACGGTGAGCCGGTCGGCGACGGGCTGCGACACGTTCATTTCGATGTTGTGCCGGAGCAGGATTGTGGCTTCGTTGTTGGGTTCCACCGCGACCACGGCCCCGCTGGTGCCAAGTCTGGAAAGGACTCTCAGGGTGTGGTAGCCGACGTAGGCGCCGATATCGACGAAGATTCCGCCGGGGTCGACCAGAGAATCGATCAATGTGGACAGTTCTGGTTCCCAGACTCCATTGCTGGACAACAGCGGGAGCATCACGCCGTCGTCGGCGGGAAGGCGCAGCAGTCCCGCGTCGCAGAGCACGAGGGAGCTGGCGGTGCGGCCGAGTTCGGAGTCTGGTGGCTCTTGTTCGGCGCGGCGTTCGTACTCGCGCAACACCACCCGGCGCAGCGCGTCGGAGGTGCGCAGGGCCTGGCTGGCCGCGCGGACGGTGACCTGGCTACGGCCCTGCTGCTCGTCGAGGACCGTGTTGGTGCTGGCTTCGAGTCCGTCGATGCGGTCGAGGGTGCGGTCCAGGGCTTCGGTGAGCCGGTCGAGCCGGTCGGCGATGGTTTGCAGGTTCTTCCCGCGCTTGCCTGCCTCGGTGACGACCGCGTCCTCGACTTCGTCGAGTCGGCGGGACTGGGTGGCGAGGTCGGCTCTGGCCCGCAGGACGCCGTCGTCCGCCCTGGTGAGTGCGTCGTCGACCTGGGTGGCTCGTTCGGTGAGCAGGTCGACGCGGTCGCGGAGCATGCCGACTTCGGCGGGTTCTCCCCCCGTGGCCGCGTCCTGCCTGCGCAGCAGCTCCTCGCTGGTGCGTTCGACGCCGTCCATGAGGGTGGTGAGCATGCCGCGCAGGTGCTCGTCGTAGTGGTTGAGCACGCGGAGTACCGCTTTGCGCAGCGCGGGCGCCATGGGCACCTTGTGCTGGGCGGTGACGTCGGGTTCGCGGAGCAGGACATGCCGGGCGGAGCGCAGCGGGCGGAGCGGGTCGGACATGAGCTCTGGTCGTTCGACGGCCCGGCTGGCGCGCCAGGCGTGGTAAGCCGCTTCGACGCGGTTGCGGAGGTCTTTCCCGGCTATGCCGACGGCGTGCGCGCGGAGCAGTTCGGCACGGCCGAGTTGGCCGAGGTGGTCGGCGGCGTCGAGGTCGCTGGCGGCGGCTCGGAGGGCTTCGACGGCGGCTGCCGGGTCGTTTTCGGGGACCAGGAGGGCGCCGCCGGTGCTGAGCAGTTCGCCCGCTGCCCCGGTTTCGCTGCACACCAGCGGGATGCCGCGCGCGGCTGGTTCGGCGAGGGCGAGCATCACCCGCTCGGCGCCGCTGTGGTCGGCGCGGTGCAGCGAGACGAGGCAGTTGGCGGTGTCGAGCCAGAGTGCCTGATCGGTTGATTCCGGATCCTCGATCAGGCGAATGCGATCGTCGGGTGCGACGGCAAGTCGGAGGCGTTCCGCTGCTTCGGGGTGGCTGGGCGCACCGTGCTGGAGCAGGACGAGCCGGACGTCGTCGGCCTCGGGGAAAGCCGCGCGGAAGGCGGCGACGGTACCGAGGACGTTGTCCACCCGTTCGTGTGCGTGGTCGGCGACGCAGGCGAAGACGACGATGTCCGGATCTTCGCCGGGCCAGCCGAGTTTTTCGCGGGCTTCGGCCATCGCGAGCGGGTCGCGTTCGCCCGCGTCGAGGACGGGCAGGGTCATCGCGTACACGGAGGTGGGCAGCACGCCGTCGAGGCCGGTTTTGCCCGCAGTGGAAAGCGACCAGACCTCGTCCACCTCGGTGAAGGTGGGCAGCGCCGCCGGATTGGGCGGGACCGCGACCAGGTAGCGCGCGGTCGCCAGGTCGGGTGGGACGGCCGCGGGGTCGGCGGCGATCAGCACCGGGTATTCGGGCTTGTCGGAGACGGGCAGGCCGGACGCGGTGGCGGCGGCGCGGAGCAGTCCGGCGACGTGACCGGTGCCGAGCACGGAGACGCCGAGGGTGTCGGTGAGCGCGGCGCTGGTGGCGAGCGCGGACGGGACCGCGTCGGGTGGCAGGACGCCGCTGGGCACGCCGACACCGGCGCACCAGTCGCGGAACGCGGCGGCGTCGGTGTCCAGCGGGTGCGGGAAACGGCGGCGGAGGTCGGCATCGCTCTGCCAGAGGGCCATCGCCCAGCGGGTGCTGGTGGGGTGGCCGGGGACGGGTTCGTACGCCCATTGGGCGAATTCCTCGCCGTCGCCGCGCCAGGGCGGGGGTGGGGTTTCGCCGTCGCGGTCGGCTTCGAACCAGGCGGTGCGGTACATGGCGCGCAGCGCGCCGGGCGGCCGGGCGGGGCCGACGCGTTGTTCGATGGCGGTGGGTTCGCCGGGGTCGACGGCGGCGGCGAGCGCGTTGACATACCCGGCGCAGAGGCGGGCGAGCAGGCGGTGTTCGGAGAGCAGCACGCGCGGGCGCTCGGCGATGTCGGCGGAGAGCAGCCACGGGCGGGTGGGGTCGAAGCCTGCGAAGTGCACCGAGCGCAGGGGCGCGCCGTCGACCGTGACGCGGCCGGTTTCGTCGGCGCGCAGCGCGCGCTGGCTCGCGTTGAACACGGACAGGCCGATGCCGGGGTCGCGTAGCACGTGGTGGTCGACGAGCACCGAGGCGCCGTCGAGGAAGGCTGCGGAGCCGTCGGCAAGGACGTGTTCGGTCCACGAGCGCAGGAAGTCTTCCGCGCCTCGGTTGACCGCGATCAGCGCGGGGTCGAACAGGCCGGCTTTGTGCAGGTCGGCGGCGTCTGGCCGGCGGTTGTCCTCGGGCAGTGGTTTGAGCACGCGCGGGAGCAGGACGACGCAGCGCTGGACCAGACCCGCCAGGATCGGTTCGACGAGCGGGGCGAGCACCAGCACGCTCGGGTCGAGGTGCAGCACGACGCCGCTGGTGTCGGTGGCGTTGACCAGCCTGCGCATCAGCACCGGGCGCAGCACGTGCGCGAGCTCGGCGCCGTGGTAGGCGGTGCGCAGCCGGGCGAGCTGTTCCGCGTCGACGCCGATCACGGACGGGTGCAGGAACTCGACCGGCCCGTCCGGCACGGCGACGCCGCTGGGATCGTCGGAGTCGACGAGCAGCACGTGGAAGCGTGCGTCCGGGTGGTGGTCGAGAAACGATTTGAGCAGCACTCGTACTGCGGGCAGTTGCGCGACGGTTGCCGCGGTGCATGCCGTGACTGATGCGGTGGGGACCTCATTCACACCGGAAACGCTAACCGGCTCAGTCAGAGGACGGGCAGGCCGGTGCGAAGTTCGTAGGGAGTGACTTCGCTGCGGTACCCGTCCCATTCGCGGCGTTTGTTGCGCAGGAAGAAGTCGTAGACGTGTTCGCCGAGGGCTTCCGCGACCAGTTCGGAGTTCTCCAGCTCGACGAGCGCCTCGCCGAGGTTCTGCGGGAGGCTGCCGTAACCGGCGGCTTTGCGTTCCGCGTCGGACAGCGACCAGACGTCGTCCTCGGTGGCGGGCGGGAGCTCGTAGTTCTCCTGCACGCCCTTCAGCCCGGCGGCCATGATCACGGCGTAGGCGAGGTAGGGGTTGCAGGCCGAGTCTGGACTGCGGATCTCCACTCGACGCGAGGACGCCTTGCCCTTGGAGTAGAGCGGCACCCTGACCAGCGCGGACCGGTTGGCGTGACCCCAGCAGACCGCGGTCGGGGCTTCGCCGCCGACGATCAGCCGCTTGTAGGAGTTCACCCATTGGTTGGTGACCGCGCTGATCTCGCGCGCGTGCCTGAGCAGTCCTGCGACGAACGCCTTCCCGGTCTTGGACAGCTCGTAGGGGTCCTCGCTGTCGTAGAAGGCGTTGCGGTCGCCCTCGAACAGGCTGACGTGGGTGTGCATGCCGGAGCCGGGCCGGCCGGTGAACGGTTTGGGCATGAACGAGGCGCGCACGCCCTGGGTGATGGCGACTTCCTTGATCAGGTAGCGGAAGGTCATCACGTTGTCGGCCATGGTCAGCGCGTCGGCGTAGCGCAGGTCGATCTCCTGCTGGCCGGGCGCGCCTTCGTGGTGGCTGAACTCGACCGAGATGCCCATCGCCTCCAGCGCCTCGATGGCGTGGCGGCGGAAGTGGGTGGCGGTGGCGTGGCTGGCCTGGTCGAAGTAGCCGCCGTTGTCGGCCGGGACCGGTTCCTTGCCATCGTCGCTGAGGTCGGTGAGCAGGAAGAACTCGATCTCGGGGTGGACGTAGCAGGTGAAACCGGCCTCGGTGGCCTTGGCGAGGGTGCGGCGCAGCACGTGCCGGGGGTCGGCCCAGGAGGGCGAGCCGTCGGGCATGGCGATGTCGCAGAACATCCGCGCGGAGTAGTGGTCGCCGCCGTCGGTCTCCCACGGGAGGACCTGGAAGGTCGACGGGTCGGGCTTGGCGATCATGTCCGACTCGTAGACGCGGGAGAAGCCTTCGATGGCGGATCCGTCGAAGCCGATGCCCTCGCTGAAGGCGCCTTCGAGCTCGGCGGGAGCGACCGCGACCGACTTGAGGAAGCCCAGTACGTCGGTGAACCAAAGCCGGACGAACCGGATGTCGCGCTCCTCGAGGGTGCGCAGCACGAACTCCCGCTGACGATCCATACCCGCAGGGTAGGCACGCTCTGTTAAGGACGTGTTTCCGGCTCGCCGGTAAGCGGTTGCTCAGGTTGCCGTCCCGTCACCGGTTCGTGATGTCGCGAACTGTTGCCGGGCGTGTGCGGAGCGGTGTACTAACTGGCCACACCTACTGACTGGAAGGATCACCGTGACCAGCAGTGCCGCCGCGCCAAGGCAGCGACTCAACTCGGACCAGCGAAACGCTTTCCTCGCGGCCGTACTGGGTTGGACCATGGACGCGTTCGACTACTTCATCGTCGTGTTCGTCTACGCCGACATCGCCAAGGACTTCAAGGTGTCGCTGACCACGGTGGCGTTCGTGACCACCGCCACGCTGATCATGCGGCCGGTCGGTGCACTGATCTTCGGGTTGTGGGCGGACCGGGTGGGCCGACGGCGGCCACTGATCGTGGACGTGTGCTTCTACTCGGTGGTCGGCTTCCTGTGCGCGTTCGCGCCGAACTTCACGATCCTGGTGATCCTGCGGTTGCTCTACGGCATCGGTATGGGCGGCGAGTGGGGCCTCGGTGCCGCGCTGGCCATGGAGAAGATCCCGACCAACCGGCGCGGTTTCTTCTCCGGCCTGCTTCAGGAGGGCTACTCCTTCGGGTACCTGCTGGCGTCGCTGGCCTCGTTGCTGGTGATCACCGAGCTGGGTCTGTCCTGGCGGTGGCTGTTCGCGTTGAGCATCATCCCGGCGCTGATCAGCCTGATCATCCGTTCGCGGGTGAAGGAGTCGGAGGTCTGGGAGAAGGCCCGGCAGCAGTTGAAGTCGACCAAGACGTCGATGAAGGACATCCTGCTCAACGGGAAGATCATCCGCCGGTTCATCTACCTGATCCTGCTGATGACCGCGTTCAACTGGATGAGCCACGGCACGCAGGACGTGTATCCGACCTTCCTGAAGGCGACGTCGGAGGGCGGCGCCGGCCTGTCCGCGACCACGGCGACCTGGATAGCGGTGGTCTACAACGTCGGCGCGATCGCGGGCGGGTTGATCTTCGGCACGCTGTCCGAACGGTTCGGCAGGCGGCACACGATCATCTTCTGCGCGGTCCTCGGTCTGCCGATCATTCCGCTGTTCGCCTACTCGACGTCCGCGGGGATGCTGTGTCTTGGCTCGTTCCTGATGCAACTGGCGGTGCAGGGTGCCTGGGGTGTCATCCCGGCGCACCTGACCGAGATGTCGCCGGACGCGATCCGCGGCTTCTACCCGGGTGTCACGTATCAGCTCGGTAACTGTCTGGCCGCGTTCAACCTGCCGATCCAGCAGGCGGTGGCGGCCTCGCACGGGTATCCGTTCGCGTTGACGGTGACGATCGGGCCGGTGCTGATCGCGGTGGTGCTGCTGACGTTGTTCGGCAAGGAAGCGAAAGGCGTGGAGTTCGGCACGATCACCAGCGAGGCACCGGTCACTACCCGCTGACGGTTTCTCTCCAAAACCCGGTCGCCCGAAACGGGCGGCCGGGTTTTTCGTGCGCGCTCTACGATCGCGGCATGCGAACTCGGGTGGTCCTGTTGTTGTGCGCGGCGCTGATCGCGGTCGCGAGTTGCACGAGCGGGGCGAGCGACACCGCCGCCACGTCCACGGCACAGGGCGCGCAGCAGCTGTTGCAGAAATCCGGCGCGTCGATGAAGGCGGTGACCAGCGTCCAGTTCACCCTGACGGTGGCCGGTGACTTGACCGCGATCCCGGTGCACAACGCGACCGGCACCCTGACCAAGGCAGGCGACGCCAAGGGCAACGCGCAGATCACCGAACTCGGGCAACTGATCCAGGTCGACTTCGTGCTGGTCGGCGACACCTTCTACCTCAAGGGCCCGACCGGGAAATATCAGAAGCTCGCCGCGTCGCTGGCGAAATCGATCTTCGACCCGACCGCGATCCTGGACCCGAACCGGGGCGTCGCGCACGTGCTGGCCAGCGTGCAGAACGCGCAGCCGGGCGGCGGGGAGACCGTGGACGGGATCGCGACCACGAAGATCACCGGGAAGGTGAGCAAGCAGATCGCCGGCGACCTGGTGCCGGGGATCGGCGCTGATGTCAACGCGACGCTGTGGCTGGCCAACGACGACAAGGCGCTGCCGGTGAAGGCGGAACTCGTGGTGCCGACGACCGCGGGCAACAGCGGCGCCAAGGTGGACGTGGATCTGTCCAACTACAACCAGCCGGTCACGATCACCGCGCCGACCGGATGATTCCCCGGCGCCGGATCGCGGTCGGCGCGGGCGGGCTGGCGGTCCTGCTCGCCGCGCTGGACGCGTACGTGGTGGTCGGCATCCTGATCGACGTGGTGCGCGACCTTGGCGTACCGATCAACCACCTCGAACAGGCCACGCCGATCGTCACCGGGTACCTGCTCGGGTATGTGGCTGCGATGCCGCTGCTCGGGCAGCTCTCGGACGTGCTCGGGCGGCGAGTGTTGTTGCAGAGCTGCCTGATCGTCTTCGCGGCCGGCTCGGCGGTCACCGCGTCGTCCGGTGGGTTGACCGAGCTGGTCGCCGGGCGAGTGGTCCAGGGAATCTCCGGCGGCGCGCTGCTGCCGGTGACCTTGGCGCTGGCCGGCGATCTGTGGGCCGAGCAGCGGCGGTCCGGGGTGCTGGGCGCGGTCGGCGCCGCGCAGGAGTTGGGCAGCGTGCTCGGGCCGTTGTACGGGGTCGGGCTGGCGGCGCTGATCGGGTGGCGCGGGGTGTTCTGGGCGAACGTGCCGCTCGCCGCGATCGCGGTCGTGGTGGTGCAGTTCGCGATTCCGGGCGGACGCGGCGGTCGGCCGGATTTGACGAATTCGGCTGGACGCGGCGGCCGACCGAATTCGGCTGGGCACGGCGGTCGGCTGGATTTGACGAATTCGGCTGGACGCGGAGGCCGACCGAATTCGGATGGGCGTGGCGGTCGGCCGGACTTCGTGGGTGGCGGGTTGCTGGCCGGTGCGCTGGGACTGCTGGTGGTCGCGCTGTACAACCCGGATCCGCAGACCTCGGTGCTACCGGCTTGGGGTTGGCCGGTGCTCGGCGCCGCGATTGTGGTTTTTGTCGGTTTCCTCGGGTGGGAACGCCAAACAAACAACCAGTTGGTTGTTTGGCGGGACGTGCGCAAACCGGTGTTCCTGTGCGTGCTCGGCGCCAGTGTCGCCGCGGGCGCGGCGTTGATGGTGACGCTGGTCGACGTCGAGTTGTTCGCGCAGACGTTGCTCGGCTACAGCGCCGGCCAGACCGCGGTACTGCTGGTGTGGTTCCTGGGCGCGCTGCCGGTCGGTGCGGTCGTGGGCGGGTTGCTGGCTTCGCGGGTCGGAGATGCGGTCGTCGGATGCGTGGGAATGGTCATCGCGGGACTCGGATACCTGCTGATTTCGCGGTGGCCCGCGAACGTGCTGTCGGCGCGTTTCGTGTTGGGTCTGCCGGTGTTGCCGACGGATCTGATCGTCGCCGGACTCGGGCTGGGACTGGTCATCGCGCCGTTGTCGGGTGCGGTGCTGCGGGTCGTGCCCGCGACGCAGCACGGGGTCGCCTCCGCGTCGGTCGTGGTGGCGCGGATGACCGGGATGCTGGTCGGTGTGTCCGCGCTGTCCGCGTGGGGCCTGCACCGCTTCGCCAGCCTCACCGCGAACCTGAACACCCCGTTGCCCTTCGGCGTCACCGCCACCGAGTTCCACCGCGAACTCGCCGGCTACGAAGCCGCGATCCGCGCAGCCCTGCTGTCCGAGTACCGGGAGATCTTCCTGGTGACCGCGGTGATCTGCGCAGCGGGCGCGGTGTTGTCCGCGTTCATTGGGGCGAGCAGGTCGTCCCGGTCGGCGGCAGGGTGAGGTTGGCCAGGTAGCCGATCCCCCACTTGTCCACGCAGTCGTTGCCGGACAGGAACGCGGTGTGCTGCGTGCCGTCGAAGGTCAGCAGCCGCGCGTTGAGATCCTTCGCCAGGTTCACCCCTTGCTGGTACGGGGTGGCCGGGTCGTGCGTGGTGGAGACGACCAGCACCTGCGGCAGACCCTGCGCGCTCGGCACGTACGGCTCACTGGTGTTGGGCACCGGCCAGAAAGCGCAGATGCCCAGTGGAGGCACGTAGTCATCGGTCGACGGATCGACGCCGACGCTCTGGTCGTACGACTTTTCCTGCTGCACCAACGTTTGCCGGTCCTTCACCGCCGGATAGTCCGCGCAGTGCACCGCGTTGAACACGTCGTTGGTGTTGGAGTAGTGGCCGTCTTCGTCGCGCTGTAGGTACTGGTCGGCGAGGGACAACAGGATGTCGCCCTGGCCGTCGCCCAGTTGGATCAGGCCCTTGTTCAGGGTCGGCCACTGGTCCTGGCTGTACAGCGCGGCGGACACCGCGGTCTGGATGTCCTGAAAGGACAGTTTCCTGCTGCCGACGTCGATCGGCTTGGTCTTCAACGGATCGCTGAGCTTGCCGAGCTGATCCTCGTCCTTGTCCGGGTCCGTGCCGATGCCGCAGGTGCTCTGTTTCGCGCACCACTGGGCGAAAGCGTCGAACGCGTCGGAGAAACCGGAACCCTGCGCCAGGCTCGCGTCGGTGTCGTTCTGGTCGGGATCGACCGCGCCGTCCAGGATCATCGCGCGCACGTTCTTCGGGAAATCGGCCGCGTAGCGGGTGCCGATCGCGGTGCCGTAGGAGTAGCCGAGGTAGGTCAGCTTCTCGTCGCCGAGCGCGGCGCGCATGACGTCGAGGTCCTTGGCGACATCGCGGGTACCGACGTTCGCCAGCATCGCGTCGCCGGTGCGCTTGGCGCAGTCGGTCGCGTACTGCTGGTTCTCGATCTGCTCACGGTCGGCTTCCCGGTTCTCGTCGTCCAGCGGGACTTCGAGGCGTTGCCCGTCCTGCTCCGCGTCGGTCAGGCAGTGCACCTGGGGCAGGCTGGCGCCGACCCCGCGCGGGTCGAACCCGACGAGGTCGAAGCGGGCGGCGAGGTCGGTGTCGGAGATCTGGCTGGACAGTTCGACGGCCTGCACCATGCCCGAATCACCGGGCCCGCCCGGGTTCATGATCAGCGACCCGATCCGCCGCGACGGGCTCAGCGCGTCCACCTTCAACAGGCCGAGGCTGATCACCGTGCCGGTCGGTTTGCGGTAGTCCAGCGGCACGCTCAGTCGCGCGCAGGAGATGTCGACCCGGTCGTACAGCTTGCGGGTCTCGTCGTCGGTGGCGTAGCTCTCGCACGGGCCCCAGGCCGGGGTCTGGTTGTAGAACGAGGCGAGCGCGGGCGGGACGTAGCCTTCCGCGATCGGCGAGCCGGAGATCTCGGTGCCGCAGCCGGAAACCACCAGAGCTACGGCAACGGCGATGAACGCGAGCCGGGGTCTGCCACTCACTTTGCCGCTCAAGACGAACACCGGGCACCGGCCGGTGGCAGCGTCAGGTCCATCAGGTAGTTCGCCCCCCACTTGTCGACACACGCGTTGCCCTGGAGAAACGCGGTGTGCTGCGTGCTTTGGTACGTCAACAGCGAGCCGTGCAACGCGTTCGCCAGGTTCACGCCCGACTGATATGGCGTCGCAGGGTCGTTGGTGGTGGAGATTACCAAGGTGGGGGCGAGGCCGGGCACGTTCGGCAGATGCGGTTGATCGGTCGGCGGGACCGGCCAGTAGGCGCATGAGTCCGTTTCGGCGACCGGGGGCCTGCCGTCGTCCAGGAAGGGGGCTGCCTGCCGGTACTGCTGGGCCTCGGTGAGCAGCGTCGTCGCGTTGGTGATCGGCGGTCCGTCGACGCAGTGGATAGCGGTGAACGCGTCCTGCTCGTTGGAGTAGGTGCCGTTGCTGTTGCGCCCGTTGTAGTTGTCGGCCAGTTCCATCAACACGTCGCCGTCGCCCTTTTTGAGCTGGTCGAGGCCGGTGTTGAGGTAGGTCCAGAGGTTCTGCGAGTAGAGGGACTGGATGGCGCCGGTGGTGGCGTCGTCGTAGCCGAGCTTGCGGCCGTCGCCAACCGGAACGGGATTGGTCAACAGCGGGTCGACGAGGCTGCGGAACACCTGGGTCGCCTTGGTCGGATCGTTGCCGACGGCGCAATCGGACTGTTTCGCGCACCAGATGGCGAACTGGTTGAACGCGCCCTGGAAACCAGTGCCCTGTCCGACGAGCTGCGCGACCGGATCCTCGGTCGGGTCGACCGCGCCGTCCAGGATCATCGCCCGGACGTTGTTCGGGAACTGCTCGGCGTAGGTGGTGCCGAGCAGGGTGCCGTAGGAGTAGCCGAGGTAGGTGAGTTGTTTGTCACCGAGCACCGAACGCAGGATGTCCAGATCTCGGGCGGCATCGACGGTGCCGACGTTGGCCAGCATGGTCTTGCCGTTCGGGGTGTTGGCGACGCAGTCGTTCGCGTAGTCCTTCTGCTGCTGCTCGAACTTGGCGACGCCCGCAGGTGACGAGTCGTCGTCGAGGTCGTCGGCACGCTGCTGGTCGAACTGCGAGCCGCTGAGGCAGCGGATCGCGGGCAGGCTGGCGCCGATGCCGCGCGGGTCGAACCCGACCAGGTCGAACCGTTGGGACAGCGCCGACGAGCTCCAGGTCTGCGCCATGCCCGCGGCGGCTTCCATGCCGGACGCGCCCGGTCCGCCCGGGTTCATCAGCAGCGAGCCGATGCGTTTACTCGGGTCGGTCGCCTTGATCCGCAGCAGGCCGAGGGTGATCGTGGTGCCCTGCGGTGCTTTGTAGTCCATCGGCACGGTGACCCGCGCGCACTGCATGGTGCTGCCGGTGAACAGCTGCTTGCCGGTGTCGCTGGACGCGTAGGACTGGCACGAACCCCAGACCAGGGCCTGGTTGTAGAACTTGTCAAGGCCGGTGGGGACCGGGCCGGTCGGCGCGTGTTTCTCCGTCGTCTGCGGCGCGAGACCGGACAGTCCGGTCGACAGGCTGGTGCACGCCGTGGTGGCGGCGAGCAGCACGGCGGCCAGGCTGGTCAGCGGCAACAGGAGACGGCGACGCGAGCGAAGAGGCACCAGCTGATGGTGCCATTGGCTCGGTTGCGGCGCGGTGTGGCCTGCTGCTTCTGCGGTTACGACTTGGCTGCGGCGCGTTCGGCGAGCCGCTCGGCGACCCAGTCACCGGCCGCTGCCCTGCGCAGTTTGCCGGAGGGCGTCTTGGGCAGGCTGCCCGGTCCGAGCACGAAGACACCGGCCGGGCGGGCGCCGACCGCGTCCATCACGCGCGCGGCGATCTGCTTGTCCAGCAGGCGTTCCGCGTCGGTGTCACCGGCCAGTTTGGACTCGACGACCACGGCGAACCGTTCGCGGCGGGTGCCCGCGTCCAACCGGACCGCGACCGCGTTGCCCGCGCGGACGCCGTCGACGGACAGTGCGGCGCGTTCGATGTCGGTCGGGTAGATGTTGCGACCGCCCATGATGATCACGTCCTTGCGGCGGCCGCACACCACGACCTGATCGCCGATCAGGTAGCCGAGGTCGCCGGTAGCCAGCCAGCCCTCCGCGTTCTGGGTGGCGAGCGGGCCGTTCATGGTCAGGTAGCCGGGGGTGACGGCCTCGCCGCGCACCCGCAGTTCGCCGACCTCGCGCTCGCCGCGCACGTTGCCCTCCTCGTCGACGACGTCGACTTCCAGGCCGGGCAGTGGCGGACCGAGCAGCGAGAACGAGCGGGTGACGGCCGGATCGTCGGACGGTTGCGCAGGAACGGCTTTCGCGTGCTGTTCGAGCTCGACCGCGTCGATGGTGTCCACGGACAGACCGGTGAACAGGTGCGCGAACGAGACCGCGAGCGTCGCCTCGGCCATGCCGTAGGCGGGCAGCACGCACTCGGGCGGCATCCCGAACCGCGCGCCCGCGTCGGTGAAGTTGCGCACCGCGGCGACGTCGATGGGTTCCGCGCCGTTGAGCGCGAGGCGCAGCTGGCTCAGGTCGTAGGCGTCGTCCTCGTCGACCTTGGCCATCCTGCGGCCGACCATCGCATAGGCGAAGTTCGGCGCGGCGGTGATGGTGGCGTGGTACTTGCTGATCAGGCCCGGCCACAGCAGCGGACCGGACAGGAAGTCGACCGGCGTGACCTTGACCAGCTCGATGCCGATCGTCATCGGGACGGTCATGAACCCGACCATGCCCATGTCGTGGAACAGCGGCAGCCAGGACATCATCGTGTCCTTGGCCGGGTCCAGTGCCGCGGCTTCGGCCATCGAGCGGATGTTCGCGATCAGGTTGTCGTGCGTGATCCGCACGGCTTTCGGATCGGCGGTCGAACCGGACGTCAGTTGCAGCAGCGCGGTCGCGTCGCCGGGCATCTCGACGGGCGCGGCGAGCGGTTCGCCGTTCGCGAGGTCGGCGACGAGCAGGTAGCGGATGTGGTGTTGGTCGAGCACCGGGGCGAGCGCCTCGAACGGCGACCCGAGCAGAACCAGCTTCGCGCCGATCATGCCGAGCACGGCGACGGTGTCTTCGGACCAGAGCGCGAGATCGGTGCGCGGAGTCGGCTGGTGCAGCATGGTCACGCTGCCGCCGGAGAGCCACACGGCCTGCACGGCCGGTGCGATCAACGCGGGTTCGCCCGCCAGCACGCCGACCGCCGCGCCGGGCTCGAAGCCGGTCGCGACCAGTGCGCCTGCCATTTTCGCGGCCAGTTCGTGCACTTCACCCCAGGTGCTGCGGTGCGGGGCCTTGGGCTCGCCGGTGACGAATCCCCTTGTGCTGCCGCGTGCCGTGGCCAACAGCGTGTCAACGAACCGACTCATATTCGGGAGCTTACGGTGTGGTGCGGGAAGATCAGCCGAGTCTTACGCAACGTGTGATCGATACTTTCCCTCGACCGACCATTCGCGAAAGTTCTTCACTTATCTGGCCAACCTGGTAGGCGATTCCACGACCATGACCGGCATGCCCAGGCGATTCGGC
>DASXOJ010000183.1:0-19666 GCA_036494465.1 Pseudonocardiaceae bacterium | reverse complement strand
CCCAACGCGAGAATGCCGCCGTCGAAGGTCGGCTTGATCACCTCACCGGCCTGCGTACGGGCCGACCCGGTCAGGAACGGCACCACGAACAGCACGCACAACCCGAGCAGCGCCTCGACCGTGACCACGACCGGGAAGTGCCGCAACGTGAGCGCGAACCCGCGCCCGTGATCGCCCTCCGCCTGCACCCGGGCGATGCGCGGCGTGAGCACGAGCTGGTTGTACCCGCCCGCGGACACCATCGTGATCACGATGATCAGCTTGACCAGCAGGAACCTGCCGTACGTCGTCGTGAACAGCTCGCCGACGTTGCCGACGTGCCGGAACGCCAGCCAGGATCCCGACGCGACCAGCACTCCCACCGCGACCAACGCGACCGAGCTGAACCGCTGCCAGGTCCGCGCCCAGCACAACCCGGCGCGCTGCCCGAACAACCGGCTGCGCGCGACCACCGCGAGACTGGCCAGCCCACCGAGCCAGGTGCCTGCCGCGACCACGTGTGCCTGGGTCAGCCAGGTGTCCAGCTGGTCGTCGAGGGTGAGCCCGGCGATCTTGGTGGGTGCCGAGAGCACCAGCGAGCCCAGCACGGTCAGCGCCAACGAGACCGAGGCCACGATGGCGGGCCGTTCCCGCACGAACAGCGTGAGCAGCACCAGCGCGGCCAGCACGAACAGGGCGTTCTGCGCGACGACCAGTGCGCCCGAGGACACCCAGCTGCCCTTGGTGGCTGGGATGGCCAGGAACGCCCAGATCCGCTGCGGCGCGAGCGCCTGACCGAAGCTCACCCCGTGCTGTCCTCGCGCGACCCGGCCCGCCAGCTGGAAATAGGCGGCGACCAGGAGCACCGGCCCGCACCAGGCGAGAAATCGCGCATACCGGTGCCGCGCCACCCGGCCGTCCTCGTCGTCGATGTCGGTGCGCAGCACCGGGCGGATGACCGCGAGGTAGGTGAGCGCACCGCCGATGACGGCGAACAACGCGACGAAGTAGCCGACCTCGGTGAGCACCCGCCACCAGGCAGGAAGCGTCGGGGTCGCGGCTGCGGCGGCTAATGGAGTCCTGATCACAAGTCGGTAAGGCTAGCCTTAGCTAAGTTTGTTCGCAATGATCCGCCGGTCGCCGTCATCCAGTGAAACTTCACATCTCCACTCCGCTGGTGATCCAACATCGAACCGCCCGTGCGCCGAGCTGGGAACGCGCCGGGATCACCTGGCGGCTGGTGCTCCGGGCCGGTTCGCGACAAGCCGGCTGCCCGGGTCGACTGTGAGATCGGCGATTCGGCCGGTCGGCTGACCGTGTGGCCGGTTGCGTGGCCGGTGTCACCTCAACCCACCACGACCTGTCCGGCCCGGGGGGACTCGGCGACGCGCGGTTGATGAACTCGGTGACCGACATGTCCGCGATCAACCGGCCTTTGCCGATGACGATCAGATGATCGGCGGTCAGCGACATCTCGCTCATCAGGCGCGAGGAAACGAACACGGCGCGGCCCTCGGCGGCGAGCGCGCGCATCAGGTTGCGGATCCACCGGATCCCTTCGGGGGCCAGCCCGTTGACCGGCTCGTCCAGGATCAACGTGGCCGGGTCGCCGTGCAACGCGGACGCGACGCCGAGGCGTTGGCCCATTCCCAGGGAGAACGCGCCTGCTCGCCGATTGGCGACCTCGCGCAGGCCGACGAGGTCGATCACTTCCTCGACCCGTCTGCGGGGATGCCGGTGGTGAGCGCCTGGGCGAGCAGGTGCTGGTAGGCGGTCCGGCCGATGTGCACGGCGCGGGCTTCCAGTAAGGCGCCGACCTCGCGCAGTGGCGCGCGGTGTTCGGCGTAGCGCTTGCCGTTCACCGTGACCTCGCCCGAGGTGGGTGCGTCGAGGCCGAGAATCAGGCGCATGGTGGTGGACTTGCCCGCCCCGTTCGGCCCGAGGAATCCGGTGACCACGCCGGGCGGGCGGTGAAGGTGATGTCGTCGACAGCGACCTTGTCGCCGTATCGTTTGGACAGTGCTCTGGCTGTGATCATGCCGTCGACATTACGAATCCCCGACCTGGAGCGCGACGGTCTCAAGATTGATCTTTGGGTGGCGGCGGTGTGTGACTTGCGACGTACGTCGTCAGTCTTGCGATGTACCGGGCGCGATGCGCAGCCTGCTCGGCGGGGTGGCCGGGGTGGGCCACGCCAACGGTTTCGCGCCGGGGGTGATGGTGCCGAGGACGGTGGTGTGGCGTGCGCCGGTGCACGAGGCGATGGTGCCGGGTAGCTGGTGCGCGGTGAGAAAACCGAGCACCGCGAACGCGTACGCTTCCTTCGCGGCGCTCGGCAGGCCGATCGAGTCCGATGTGGACAATGTGACGCCGGGGAGCCGCGCGGCGAGCCTGTTCATCAGGACCGGGTTGCGGGTGCCGCCGCCGGAGGCGATCACCTCGGTGGCTGCGTTGGCGCGGATCGCGTCGGCGACGGTGCGGGCGGTGAGTTCGGTGAGCGTGGCGAGCACGTCGGCCGGGGCGAGGTCGCCGAGATCCGCGCGCAGCTGGTCGAGGTAGGTGGCGTGGAAGAGTTCCTTGCCGGTGGTTTTCGGTGCGGGGCGGCGGTAGTAGGGCTCCGCCAGCAGCCGGTCGAGCAGCGCGGGCAGGACCGTGCCGCGTGCGGCGAGGGCGCCGTCCACGTCGTAGTCCTGGCCGGTGTACTCGCGCGCGGCCGCGTCGATCAGCGCGTTGGCCGGGCCGGTGTCGTAGGCGATCGGGTCCTGGTCGGCGGAAACCACGGTCAGGTTGGCGATGCCGCCGAGGTTCAGCGCGACCGCGGTGCCTGGCCGCCCGCGCAACAACAGGACGTCCACGATGCTCACCAGCGGCGCGCCCTGTCCGCCCGCGGCGACGTCGCGCGGACGGAAGTCGGCGACCACCGGCAGGCCGGTGCCCTCCGCGATCCACGCCGGTTGACCGAGTTGCAGCGTGCCGCGCACCCGGTCGTCCTCGACCCAGTGGAAGACCGTTTGACCGTGTGACGCCACCAGTTCCGCGTTGCCCGCGCAGAGTTCGGCGTTGGCGCGCTGGGCGGCGGCGGTGAACGCGTGGCCGAGTCCGGTGTCGAGTTCGCAGACCTGTTGCAGGGTGGTGGACGCGGGCGGGAGTGCCGCGGCGAGCGTTGTGCGGACGGAGTCGGGCATGGGGAGGCGGAGCGCGCCGAGTGGGTGCAGGACGAGGTCCTCGCCGTCCAGGGTGAGGTCGGCGGCGGCCGCGTCGATGGCGTCGTAGGAGGTGCCGGACATCAGGCCGATCACGCGCATGTCAGCTCTCCGGGAGGGGTTCGCGGTCGGTGCGGCGCAACATCGACAGGCAGATCAACGACACCACGCCACCGATGATCGGGTAGTACGCGGCGGCGAGCGGGTCGCCGGTGAGCACCTTCAGCCCGCCGACGATCAACGCCGCCGTGCCGCCGAATGCCGCCGCCGACAAGGCATAACCGAAGCCGAGCCCGGTGACCCGGATACGGGCTGGGAACAGCTCGGCGAGCATGGCCGGTCCGGGTCCGGCCATCATGGCGACGGCGGCGCCCGCGACCGCGGCACAGGCGAACATCAGTCCGCTGCTGCCGCCGTTGATGGCCAGGAACAGCGGATAGGACAGCACCAGGATCAGCGCGGCGCCGGTGAGCATGACGACTCGTCTGCCGAGCCGGTCGGAGAGCAGGCCGAACAGCGGGATCGTCGCGGTGAACACGGCGTTCGCGGTGAAGCTGAGCCATTGCGCCAGACCAGCGGCGAGGTGCAGGGTGGCGGCCGCATAGGACGGGAGCACCACCAGGAAGACGTTGCCCGCGGTCGTCCAGGCGAGCAGCGAGCCGATCACGAACAGCACCAGCACCCAGGTCGGCGCGGCGAAGCGCAGCGGGCGTGCGGTGTTCGGGAGTGGCGCTTGGTCGCGCAGTCGCAGGAACGCGGGTGTCTCGTCGACCTTGCGTCGCAGATAGACGGCGATCAGGCCGAACACGACCGCGGCGAGGAACGGCAGCCGCCAACCCCACGAGGCGAGCGCGTCCGCGCTGAGCACACTGGTCAGCAAGGTGGCGAAACCGGATCCGGCGAGCAGCCCGAGCCCGACGGTGAAGGACTGCCAGCTGCCGTAGAGTCCGCGCCGGTTCGTCGGCGCGAACTCGGCCATCAGCGACACCGCGCCACCGAACTCGCCGCCCGCGGAGAGACCTTGCAGGATGCGCAGCAACACCAGCAGTACGGGCGCGATCGCACCGGCCGCCGCATAACTGGGGAGGACACCGATCAACGCGGTCGCGACGCACATGCCGATCAACGTGACCAGCAACGTCGGTTTGCGACCCCACCGGTCGCCGAGCCTGCCGAGGACGGCCGCGCCGACAGGACGGACCACATAGGACGATGCGTACACGCCGAACGCGTCCAGGAAAGCGGAGAACGGGTCGTCCGCGTGGAAGAAGACCTTGCCGAGCACGACGCCCAGATAGGCGTAGGCGGCGAAGTCGTACCACTCGATGAAGTTGCCGACCGAGCCCGCGATCGCGGCCCGCCGGGCCACCCGCCGATCTGTCGTCATCGCGACCTCCTGTGAATATTCAACCGGAAGCACATCGAACGAGTAAGAACCTACCTGATCGGTGCCTGGATTCCACCGGCCGGTGGAATCGACGCCGTCTCCGGCTCCGCGCCGAGGTCGCAGACAAGCCGATGCTGCTGCCCAGCGCCGCCTGGCAGGAGTGAACCGCGTTTTCTGGAGTGGCAATTCCGTGGCCGAACAGTGGCCATTCCCGGACGCCGCCGGACAAGGAGAAACGAAAACGCGAACACCCCGATAACCGCCACGAACCCGACTCGTGGAGGTCACTCATGGGAGAAACGTCGGCCGCTGACACCGGCACCAGCGTCGGTGGAATCATCGGTGGCATCATCCTGCTGGCCGTGCTCATCGGCGCGGCAATCGCGTACAACTCGTTCAAATACCGGGGTTTCCGGCCGAGGACCGTCCAGACCAGCCTGTCCACCGAACAGCTGCGGGTGATTTTCGAGCAGACGGTCTGCGGGACGGGCTGGACCATCGTCGACGACGGAAACCCGATTGTCGCCCAATCCGGACTGCTCGCCGGTATTCGGCAACAGATCGCGCTGAGGACCACGTTGCTCGGTACGGGAATGGTCGCTGAGATCCGCGTACTGCGCTATTCGAAGAAGGTGTTCGGCGGACCGACCAAGGCGTACACGCTGCGCTGGCGGATGAACGCCTTCCTCGGCGCGGTGCAGCGCGCCGACGTGCACGCGACCGTCGCGGGCTGAGCCGTGACCGTCCTGGTGATCATGCTGGTGATCAGCCTGGTCCTGCTGACCTGGTCGGCACTGAGCGTCTGTTCGCTGGACACGTTCCGCGCGGAGCTCTCGGTGTTGAGCCAGTTGACCGGAGCCGACGCGCACGCCCGGCTCGTCGAGGCACTCCTGGCCCTGCCGGGGGTGCGCCTGGTCGAGCGGAACGACCGCGAGGCGCTGGTCTCGGTGCTGCCGACGGTCTGGTCGATGTCGCGCGGGTTCGGGATCTTCCTGCTCGTCCGCGACACCGAGCGGGGTGTGTTGTTGCAGGCGCGGTCGCGGTTGCCGTTCCCGACCTCCAACATCGGGGCGACGGTTCGCCAGGTCGAGCGGGAGGCGCGGATGTCGACCCGTTCCGGGTAGAGTCGCAGGCGATGAATACCGACACCGCCATCGATCCGGCCGTTCCGCCGAGCGGCACCGGGTGCGTCGAGTGCGACGCGGCTGGCGGCTGGTGGCTGCACCTGCGGCGCTGCGCGCGGTGCGGCCACATCGGCTGCTGCGACGACTCGCCGTCCAAGCACGCGACGGCGCATGCTGAGGCGACCGGCCACCCGGTGATCACCAGCTTCGAACCGGGCGAGGTCTGGTTCTGGAACTACGACACCTCGGAGTTCTACGAGTCCGGGCCGGACCTCGCCCCGCCGGAGAGCCGCCCGGCCGACCAGACCGTGCCCGGCCCTGCCGATCGGGTGCCCGAGGACTGGGCCGAGCAACTCGGCGCGTAGCGCTACCGGGGCGCGTCGACGCCGAAGATCCGCAGTTGCAGCGCGATCATCCGGTAGTAGCCGATCACCGTGCTCAGCTCGTACAGTTTGCCCGTGCCCAGCGTCGCACCGGCGCGGGCGAACTGGTCGTCGTCGAGGGTACCGGTGTCCAGGATGGACCTGGTGAACTCCGCGACGGCCGCCTCTTCCGGATCGGCGAGTTCGGGGAGCCGACCGGCGCGCAGCGCTTCGATCTCCGCGTCGGTCAGGCCGAGTTCCCGTCCGAGGTGTTCGTGCGCGTACTGCTCGAAGCCACTGTGGACGGACGCGGCGACGGTGAGCACGGCGATCTCGCGGGCGCGATCGGACAGCGAACCCCGGTAGCGGATGGCCGCGCCGAGCCGCTGTTGCGCGTCGCCGACCGGCGGGTGCAGCAGCATCGCGTTGAACGGACCGTCCAGCGCGCCGCCCGCGTCGGCGATGCCGAACGGGTTCTTCGCGCGCGGTCCACCCGCGATCGCGTCGTAGAGTTCGCGTTGTTCGTCATCGAGTTCTGCGCGGGTGGGGCGAGGAATCCGGCTCACCCCAACGACTCTAACGCACCGGGGAGTCGAATCGTGACGAGCAGACCACCGGTCGGACGGGGCTTGAGGTCGAGGACTCCGTAGTGGGCTCGGACGATGCTGTCCACGATCGCCAGGCCGAGGCCGACGCCGACGTGCTCATTGGTGCGGATGCGGTCGGTCGCGCGCCGGAAGGGTTCGGTGAGGGTCGGCACCAGTTCCGGCGGGAGCGGCTGGCCGGTGTTCTCCACTCGCAGCACACTCACGTCGTGCCGCGATTCGGTGTGGATGGTGATGGTGCCGCCGGAGGGAAGGTTGTGCACAATGGCGTTCTGGACCAGGTTCGTCACCATTCGCAGGATGAGCGCGGCGGAACCGGGGGTCGGCGTCGGCTCGCCCGCGACGTCGAGCGTGATGTCGCGTTGTTCGGCGAGGGGAAGCAGCGTTTCGACTGCTTCCTCCGCGATCAGCGACAGGTCGACGGTTTCGCTGGTGAAGTTGTGCCGGTCAGTGCGGCTGAGCAGCAGCAGGGCTTCGGTGAGGTCGATCGCCCTGGTGTTGACCGTGTGCAGGCGTTCGATGAGTTCGCCCTGATCCCGGGCGGGGTCGTTGCGGGCGACCTCCAGCAGCGCCTGGGAGATTGTCAGCGGGGTGCGCAGTTCGTGCGAGGCGTTCGCGGCGAACCGCTGCTGTTTTGCGACGTGCGATTCGAGCTGTTCGAGCATGGTGTCGAAGACGTCGGCGAGTTCGCGGAATTCGTCTGCACGGCCCGGCAGCGTGATTCGGTGCGACAGCGATCCGTTCGCGGCCAGCCGCGCCGCCGCCGTGATCTGGACGAGCGGTGCGAGCATCCGGCCCGCCAGGAGCCAGCCGCCGACCAGGCCGAACACCAGCAGGAACGCGAGGACGAGGGCCGCAGCCGGAACGAACGTGCGCTCCAGGATGTCGCGGTTGGGGGAGATGCCGAGCAGGCCGCGCGTGTTGTTCGGAACGTAGCGCAGGATGTACGCCCACACGGCGCCGAGCAGCAGCGCGCCGGCGAGCATGAGGAACCCTGCGTAGCTGATGGTGAGTTTGAGGCGGGCGCTCACCCCTGGGCGTCTAGTCATGAACACCGCCGGG
The DNA here is from genome assembly GCA_036494465.1 of Pseudonocardiaceae bacterium. Classification (GTDB taxonomy): domain Bacteria; phylum Actinomycetota; class Actinomycetes; order Mycobacteriales; family Pseudonocardiaceae; genus CAJCJE01. The sequence goes on along the minus strand of DASXOJ010000183.1, from coordinate 11,944 downwards.
CTCGATCCGGTAGCCGACACCGGGCACCGTGGGCCATGGTGTGCCGAGTCGTTTGCGCAGGGCGGAGACGGTGATGCGGACGGCGTTGGTGAACGGATCGGCGTTCTCGTCCCAGGCCCGCTCCAGCAGGTCTTCCGCGCTGACCACCCCGCCTTCTGCCACGACCAGGACTTCCAGCATGGCGAACTGCTTGCGGGTGAGCGCGACGTAGCGGCCGTCACGGAAGACCTCTCTGCGGAACGGGTCCAGCCGCAGTCCGGCGATCTCGCGGACTGGCGGCCGGGCGTGCGCGCGCCTGCGGTCCAGCGCGCGCAGCCGCATCACCAGCTCGCGCAGCTCGAACGGTCTGGTGAGGTAGTCGTCGGCGCCGAGGCCGAAACCCGATGCCTTGTCGTCGATCCGGTCGGCGGCGGTCAGCATCAGGATCGGGGCACCGCTGCCCGAGGCGACGATTCGCCTGGCCACCTCGTCACCGGACGGGCCGGGGATGTCGCGGTCCAGTACCGCGAGGTCGTCGGAGTTGACGCTGAGCAGCTCCAGGGCGGTGTCGCCGTCGCCTGCGACGTCGGCGGCGATCGCTTCCAGCCGGAGCCCGTCCCGGACGGCTTCGGCCAGGCAGGGCTCGTCCTCCACGATCAGCACACGCATCCGTTTCTCCCCATGTCAAGCAGCTGAGCCGGCCCGCCACCAGTGGCGCGACGCCAGCGCGGCGAGCCCGGCGCCGATCGTGTTGAGCAGGACATCGTCCACGGAGGACACCCGGTCCAGTCGTAGCACGAACTGCGCGATCTCGATCACGATCGAGCAGGACGCCGCGAGCACCAGGATGCGCGATAACGACGACAGCGCCGTGAACCGCATCGGAGCGAAGAACCCCAGCGCGGCGAACAGCAGCAGGTTGCCGACGATCTGGACCGTCGCCGTCAGCGGTCCGGCCGACATGACCGTGATCAGATCCCGCAGCGGTATCAGGCTCACCCGACCGGGGACCCGGCCCGCCCTGCTGCCCGGCAACATGGTCATCCACACCCACGGCACCGTCCAGTAGACCAGGCCGACCTCCGCGAGCGACATGCGTAACGCCCACCCCGGTGCCTCGCCCCGAGCACGTCGGCGGCGAGCAAACGCCCACACCGCCAGCACCGCGAACGGCAGCGCGACCGCCGCGACGACGGCCACGCCGGTGAACGTGCCGAACCAGCCGTGCCACCCCCTGACCACGCTGCCTCCGCTCCGCCGGGCTCCAGTGAACCCGACGGGCGGTAGCGATCGCGTATGCGTTTTTCGATACGTTTCTGATATCCGCCGAACTCAGGAGTTGCTCAGCGGCAGACCGGGCGGGTTGATCGAGGACGCGGTCACTGCCTCGTCGCGCAGGCCGTACGCCGCCAGCCAGCGGGCGTACTGGCCGTGCGTGATCAGGTAGTTGATCGCGTCGGCCAGCGGTTTCACCAGGCCGTCGCCATGTTTGGTGGTCGCCGCGATCAGCCCTTGCAGGCTCGCGCCCGCGCCGGAGTACTTGCCTGCCGAACGGGTCGGGTTGGGCGTGCCGGTGTCCTGCGCGACGTGGTAGGCGATGTCCGGGTTCGGTCCGAAGTAGGCGTCGATCCGGCGGGAGTCCAACGCGAGGTACGTGCTGTTGTCGTCGTTGAAGTAGCGCACGGTCAACGTCTTGCCCTGCGCCTGAAGCTGGTTCTGCCACTGCAACAGGATCTTCTCCTGGTTGGTGCCCGAGCTCACCGCCACCGTTTTGCCCGCCAGGTTCGCGTAGTCGCCGTCGAAGTTCCAGGTGCTCGGCTTCTTCACCTCGAAACCGAGGTTGTCCTGCCGGTAGGACGCGAAGTCGAAGCCCTGCTGCTTGCGCAGCTCGGTGTCGGTGATGTTGGAGAAACCGACGTTGAACTGGCCGCTTTGCAGGCGCACGAACAGGTTCTGCCAGGACGCGTTCTGCACGTCCGGGGTGAGGCCGAACACCGCGGCGACCAGCCTGCCGAGGTCCGGTTCGGAGCCGGTGAGTGTCTGCTGGTCGGTGCCGACGTAGGCCAGCGGCGGGAAACCGGCGGGCAGCGCGCCGACGCCGATCACCAGCCTGCCACTGGCCACAATGGACTTCGGCAGTTCGGCCCTGATCGCGGCGACCTCGGGCACGGTCAGTTGAGCCGGGGTGGCCGCGCTCGCGTTGGCGGCGACGGTGACGATGGTGTCGCCGTCGGCGTTCTTGGTCGGGGTCGACGCGGCACTGGCACCACAGGCGACGACGCCGAGCAGGGCGGTCAGCACAACGGCGACGCGCATGGTGGACATGGTTCTCCTTGGTTCAGAGCACGTTGCTCAGGAATTCGCGTGTTCTGGGCTCGGCTGGCGCGTCGAGCACCTGCTGTGCCGGGCCCTGTTCGACGATCCGCCCGGCATCCAGGAAGACCACGTGGTCGGCGATCTCCCTGGCGAAACCGATCTCGTGGGTGACCACGATCATGGTCGTTCCGGCCCGAGCGAGGTCGCGGATGACCGCGAGTACCTCGCCGACCAGCTGCGGGTCGAGCGCCGAGGTCGGCTCGTCGAACAGGATGAGTTTCGGGTCGAGGGCGAGCGCCCGCGCGATGGCGACCCGCTGCTGCTGACCGCCGGAAAGCTGACGGGGGAAGGAATCGGCTTTGTCGGCGAGTCCGACCCTGGCCAGGAGGTCGCGGGCGCGACGGTCGGCCCGCCCGCGTTCGACGCCGAGAGCGGCGACCGGTGCCTCGACGATGTTGTCCAGCACGGTCAGGTTCGGGAACAGGTTGAAGTGCTGGAACACGAAACCGATCCGGGCGCGCTGCTTGAGGATTGCCCGCTCGCTCAGTTCCTTGAGCCGGTCGCGGTGCACCCGAACGCCGATCAGCTCGCCATCGACGCTGACACAGCCGGTGTCAAGCCGTTCGAGGTGGTTGATCACCCGCAGCAACGTGGACTTGCCCGACCCGGACGGGCCGATGATCACCGTGACCTTGCCGCGCTCCGCGCTGAAGTCGAGCCCGTCCAGGACCTGGTTGGTGCCGAAGGACTTGGTCGCGTTGACGACCTGGACCGCCGTCACCGTTGTGCTCCGCGCGCGAAATAGCGTTCCACGTAGTGCTGCACGACGGACAGCGCGCTGGTCAGGATGATGTACCAGACCGTGCCGACCATCAGCAGCGGGATGATCTGCCCGCTGTTCGTGCTCGCCTGCGTCTCCACCTCGCCGAACAGTTCGAGCAACGAGGTGATGTACACGACCGAGGTGCCTTTGAGCAGGCCGATGAGCTGGTTGGCGTAAGCCGGGATGATCGTGCGGGTCGCCTGCGGCAGGATGACCCTGCGGTACTGCCGCCACTTCGGCAGGCCGAGTGCGGCAGCGGCAGCCAACTGTCCACTGTCGACAGAAATGAGTCCGGATCGGACGATCTCGGCCGCGTACGCCGCCTCGTTGAGGCTCAACCCGAGCACGGCGACCACGAAGAAGCTCAGCACGTCGTTGGCGTTGAAGCGCAGGAACGACGGTCCGAACGGGATACCGAGGCTCAGGCTGTCGTAGAGCGCGGTCACGTTCGCCAGGAACAGCAGCAACACGATCAGCGGGATCGACCGGAAAACCCAGATATAGCCCCAGGAGATCGCCTGCAACAGCGGACTTTTCGACATTCGCATCAACGCGAGCACCAGCCCGCCGACCAGGCCGAACGCCGCGCTCAGGCCGGTCAGTTCGAGGGTGAGCACCAGGCCGTGCACGATCACCGGGCGGAAGAACCAGTACCCGAACGCGGACCACTGGAACACCCGGTTGGTGACCAGTGCGTGCCCGAACTGCGCGAGCAGCACGACCGCGATCGCGCTGGCTACCCACCGGCCCGGATGGCGCAGCGGCGCTACTCTGCCACGCGCCAGGTCGGCCAGGCGAGGGTCGGTGGTGTCCTCAGCGGCGCCGAGCAGTGGCGGGGTGGTCATGGCAGGGACTCTGACTCACCGCGCGGCAACGTGTCGAGGGGATGGTCGGCCGGTCCCACATCCTGAGCGGAAGTCGTTTCAGAGCAACGAAAACATCTGTCGCGGTACCGATATTGTCGGCACGCGGGCGATTCAGGGCTTGCCGATGTCCGCGTCCGTCAGCACCTTGCCGACCAGTGCGCGGTACATCTCGCTGTCTCGCACGGTGCGGCTCATCTCCACGTGCAGGAACACCGTGCCGTCCCGCTTGGCCTGTTGCCCCTGAACGTTGGTGGTGCCCTCCAGACCGGCGCAGACCTGTGCCCAGGCAAGGCAGGTCGCGAGCCCGGCCGCGCGGAAGCCGTCGCCGAGGCGGATGGCCGCGTTGCTGGTCGGGGTGGTTCCGGTCGACAGCACGATGTCGTAGCCGGGCGCGGATTGGTTGTCGAACCCGTGCGTCTGCACCTGCGCCAGGCCGCGTCCGGCCAGGTAGGTCGCCATGACCTGGAACATCGAGTCCGGGTCGTGCGCGACGTCGGCCCGGTTGCCGTCCGCGCGGCGGTGCGCGCCCGCCATCAACAGCACCGCGCCGGGCGTCGCGCGGAACAGGTCGAGCGCGAACAGTTCGGAGTGCAGATCGAACGCTGGGTGTGCAGCTTCGACCGCGAGGGACGGGGGAGCGGAGCGGTCGATCAGGAACAGGCCCCAGGCGCGCGCCGAGCCGGGTTCGTTCTGGACGAGAGTCAACGGGCGGTGCGTCACCGGGTCGACGAGGTCGGCGACGGTGAAGCCGAGGCTCGCCAGGTCGGCGTCGCTGCCCCGGTCGTGCGCCACCACGTCGGCGAAGCCACGCGCCGCGGTCGCTTGTTCGGTCTGGTTCGGTGGCCGGTACGGCTGTCTCGCGGACATGGCGCCGGTGAAGCTTTCGATGCGCGCGGTCAGTACGTCGGGAACTGGAGTCACCCCGCCTTTCGCCGTCGGATCGAGCGCCACGATCCCTATCGCTACCAGCGCCAACACCGCCAGCCCTGCGAGTGTAGTGAGAACTGCCCGCTTGCGGTTCACGGCAGGAGGTTACACGCGAGTCGCCGGTTCCCGGCAGGGATTCGCCACTGTCCCGATTCGGTTGGACACCGAGTGTCGCGAAGAGTCTTGACAGTCCGATACGGGCGGATCATTCTTGGCCAGTTCGGAAAGTAGCTTTCCTAACAAACAGGGACCAATTACTGGACTCGGCTGCCCGCCGAGGCGGTGACCCGCGCCCTCACAACGCCGTTTTCCCTGTCACAGCAGGCGATAGGTGACCTGGCCGGTCTAGGAGCGTGCATGCGGATTCGCCGTGGAAAGCCGTACTCGTCTCTTGCGCGCGGAACGCGTTTCCCCGCGAAAATACCTGTCGCAGACAGAACCAACAGACGAGCCGACGGTTCGGAAGACCGGTTACCCGAAGCCGGATTTCCGCGCACCGCAGGCATCGCGTCGGCAGCGGGATTCCTGCTTTTACTGCTGATAGCGGGATTCTGCCTGCTCGACCTGACCACAGCGGGCCCATTCGGGATGACAACGCCGACCGTGCCATCGGGCGTGGTCGCCGAACAGCGCCGCGACGCCCAGTCACTCGCCGCCTCCATCGCCACCTCGGCGACCTCAGCCGCACACGACCTCCAGGTCGTGGCGAGCGCGCGAGCCTTCGACGACCCCGGCAACGACCAGCTGCTCAGCTCGTTGAGCGTGGTCTACCCGACCTGGCGCGGCGTCGCGCTCATCGACGCCGACTCGCGCGCACTGCTCGCCGCGCACGGGGAAACCGTGCCGCTGGACGTGCTGGACGGCGTCGACCTCGACCGGCTGACCGTCCGTGCGGCAACCCAACCCGGCGGCGTGCCGCTGATGCTCAGCGCGGTGCCACTCACCGGTGATCGCGCGGACCAGGTGCTGGTCGTGTCCACCGCGCTGCCGCTGACCAGCACGCCACCGACCGGCCCGGTGCGGCAACAACTTCGCCTGGTGTCCGCCAACGGCACCGTCCTGGAAAGCGTCGGCGTGCCCGACGATCCTTCGGTGCGCGGACTGCTCACCGCCGCCGCCAACGCGGCAGCGAACGGCCCCGGTGTGCTCACCGGCCCGAATTCGGCTGGGCCACAACCGATCGCGCCGGTCGTCGCGTACGCGCCGGTGAACACCCCGCTGGTCACCGGGGATCTCGGGCTCGCCGTCGTGACCACGACCTGGCTGCCCGCCGACACCACCCCGCCACAATGGCCCGGCCTGATCCCGGCGGGTGCGCTGCTGATCGTCGCGGCGCTCGCGCTGTTGCTGTTGCGGTGCGGCCTGATCGCGCCGATCCGCCGGTTGCGGATGGACGCGCTCGCGGTCGCCGCCGGTGATCGCGGCGAACCGGTGCGTCCGTCCCGGATCGCCGAAGTACGCAGGACCGCCACCGCGCTGGAACGGTGCCGCCGGTTGTTGTGTGGCGAGACCAACCCGGACCGGCCCTCGACGCGCAGGGGAGTGCCCGCGCGGTTGCTGGTCGGTCTGGTGACCGTCGCCATCCTCGGCTGGGCGGCGGCCGTCTTCTGCACCGTCGGCCTGCAACGCTCGGCGGTACCCGCCGCCGTCGTCGCCGAGCAGGGGTTGCGCCTGGATCGCTCGACGGACGCGCTACGCACCGGTCTCATCGACAGCCTCGCCGAACTCCGCGCGGCGGCACAGCTCAACGCCACAAAGCCAGCCGCGCAGTTACCGCCGCTGGTCGCCCAGCTGGCCACCGATCCGGCCTTCCGCAGCGTCTACGTGACCGACTCGACCGGCACCGTCCAACAGCGCGGCGGCCGTGCTCCGTTGCGCACCGGTCCACTGCCGAGCGGCGCGGGTCAAACCGGTCTGCACCAGCAGAACACCAGCGGCCGCGTGCCGGTCGTGTACGCGTACGCGCAGCTCTCCGGCGGCCGGATGCTGATCGGGGAGTTCGACATCACCCGGCTCACCGAGCCGCTGGAACTCACGGGGGAGCAGGTGCGGGTCGTCGACGAGGGCGACCGCACCATTCTGGACACCCAGGGCTACCTCGCCTTCGACCCGCTCAGCGACGCCACCCTGCGCACCGCGACCGCGACCGCGCGCACCGGGCAGATCCCCAACCAGACCGACGGCAACACCCTGGTCGTGGCCAGCGCGCTCGCCCACGACGGCGCGGCCTCCGCGCTGGACTGGGTGGTGCTGGCCGAACAGCCGGTCAGCGTGCTGGGCATCGCCGCCAACGTGGTGCGCGGGGGAGCGCAGGCAGCGGCCCTGATCGCCGCCGCGCTCGCGATCCTGCTGTGCGGGTGGCACGAGTTGGTGCTGGTGCGGCCACTGCGCCGGGTCGCCTCGGCCACTGAGCGGGTCGCGACCGGTCAGTCCACCGAGGTCGTCTATCCGCAACGGCAGGACGAGATCGGCACGGTCGCGGCCTGCGTGGAGATCTGCCGACAGGCGCTGGCCGACGGCGTCGGCGAACTCGGCACCGTACCCACCGCGCTGTCGCTGTCCGGAAACAGGTTCTGAGCATGACGTTCCTCTACGGCGTGCTACTGCTGGCCACGGTCTCGCTGCTGGTCGCCGGAATTCTCGAACAACGCAACCACTACCGCCGCTATCCTGCCCGATACTGGCCGGCGCGCCACCGACTACTCCCGACTGCAACCCGGCGACCTGCTGTTCTTCGCGCTCGGCCCAAAGGCCATCATCCGGGTCGGTATCTACCTGGGCATCGACAGCGACGGTCATCGCCGCGTGCTGTCCAGCCGACCAAGCGCGGACGGGCCGACGTTCGGAGATTCCGGTGGCGGGTCGTTCATCGACGGCGACGGCAAGTACGCCCAGGCGTTCCGCGCCGCGAAACGGCTCTGACCGGGAGGGTAGCCTCCCTGCGGTGCGTACCTCGATCGCCGTGCTCGGCGTGGGCCGGATCGGCTCCGCGCTGGTCGAGCGCCTGGTGGCCGCAGGCCACGACGTCCTCGCCACCGACATCGACCCGGATCGCCGCGCCACGGTCGAAGCGGCGGGCGCCCGCTGGTCTCCGGACATCGCGGCTGCCGAGATCGTCTTCACTGCGCTCCCTGGCATCCCCGAACTCACCGACCTGGTCCTGGGTTCCGGCCAGCTACTGTCCCGGATGGACAGTGTGGCGGTCTGGGTGGACCTGACCAGCGCGTCGTTCGAAGCAGCTCAGGACTTCGCGCTTGCCGCGGCAAAACAGGGCATCGCGCGCCTCGACGCGCCGATCGGCGGGGGAGTACCTGCCATGCGCGCGGGCACCGTCCGCCTCTATGTCGGCGGCGATGAGGCCATACTCGCCCGGGTCGGGCCGGTACTGCGCGCGTTCGCCGAGACCATCCACCACGTAGGCGGTCCGGGCAGCGGATACCTGACCAAGCTGCTGATCAACCTGCTCTGGTTCGGCACCGCGTCGCTGACCACCGAGGCGTTGCTGCTCGGCCAGCGCAACGGCATCGCGCCCGACCGGCTGCGCGAAGTCCTGCTCGGCAGCGCGGGTGACAGCGCCTTCGCGCGTCAGCACCTGCCCGCTCTGCTCGCCGGTGACTACCTCGCAGACTTCGGCCTCGATCGCTGCGTCGAGGAGTTGAACTCCGTCGAGCAGAGCGCCCAGCGGGGCGGAACACCGCACCCGATCACCACCGCCGTAGCCGAATTGCACCGCTCGGCACTGACCAGATATGGCCAGGTCAACGGCGAATTGATGGCATCCGCGCTGCTGGAGGAACAGGCCGGATCGCACCTGCGCGACGGGGTAGGCTGACCCGCCGAGATGATCAGGATCGGCACGTCCGGCTGGGCCTACCCCGAGTGGCGGGGCGCGTTCTACCCGAGCGACCTGCCACAGCGTCGCCAACTGGCACATCTGGCCGAGCGGTTGTCGACGGTCGAGATCAACGGCTCCTTCTACTCGTTGCAGCGCCCAACCAGCTATCAGAACTGGGCAGCACAAGTGCCGGGCGACTTCTGTTTCGCGGTCAAGGGCGGACGGTTCATCACCCACCTCAAACAGCTGCGCGATCCCGAGATTCCGCTGGCGAACTTCTTCGCCTCCGGAGTGCTCGCGCTCGGCGACAAGCTCGGTCCGGTGTTGTGGCAGTTGCCCGCGACCCTGTCCTTCGACGTCGACCGGATCGCCGAATTCCTCGCCCTGCTGCCGCGAAGCACCACGGCGGCGGCCGAACTCGCCAACCGGCACAGCGACGTGCTGCCCGCCGACCGGACCTGGCTCGCCGTGGACCAGGACCGTCCGGTGCGGCATGCGATCGAGGTGCGGCACGAGAGCTTCCGCAGTGAGGTGTTCAGCGATCTGTTGCGCGCCAACGACATCGCGTTGGTCGCGTCCGACAGTCCCCGGACTTGGCCCTACTTCGAAGAGATCACCGCGAGCTTCGGTTACTTCCGGTTGCACGGGCACACCGAGCTCTACGCGAGCGGCTATTCGGGACGGTCGCTGGACGGTTGGGCGGCGACGATCCGGGACTGGGCGCGGCAGGGTGATGTGTACGTCTACTTCGACAACACAGCGAAGGGCCACGCTCCGCGCGACGCGGAAAACTTGGCAGATTTAGTACTATGACTTCAGTGATAACTGAAATCAGTACTCCCTGCGACCAACCAAGACCAAACACCAGGACCGCATCGAGGTGCTGGTGGCGGCGCGTGTCAGGTGGGTTGCTGGTGGGACCAGCCTTGGTGCTGTTCGAGTTGGGCGGCGAGTGAGATCAGCAGTGCTTCGGAATCACCAGGTCCGAGCAGTTGGGCGCCGATCGGCAGGCCGTGCGGATCGAAGCCGGCTGGGATGTTGATGGCGGGCCAGCCCAGTGCGTTCCACGGCCAGGCATAGGGGCACGCCGAGATGACCGCGCGGTTGAGCGCGCGTACCGACAGGCCTTGCCATTGGCCGATTTTCGGCGGCCCGGTCGCGGTTGTCGGAGCCAAGACGACGTCGACGTGCTGGAAGATCCGGCCGGCTTGGCGTTGTGACCAGGTGTCGGTTGGGCCGATGAGGCGCTGGAGGGGCACGCTGACGCGGTGGCCGGAGGTCATGTTCTGCCGGGTGCGTTCGTCGAGCAGGCTCAGGTCGGGCAGGCTCGCTGCCCACGCGTGCAGGCCGCCCGCGGATTTGGCGAGGAAGTTCACGCCGACCACGCCGTAGCGTGGTTCTGCGGTGATGACCTGGTGGCCGAGTTCGGCGAGTGCGCGTGCGAGGCGGAGGACGGCGGCGCGGATGTGTGGGTCGAGTCGGGGCCGGAAGCCGGTGAATGGTGGTCGCAGCGAGATGGCGACCCGGAGGCGGCTTGGCGGTGTGTGGGCGGCGGCGAGGAAGTTGCCTGGTTGTTCGGTGAGGACGTCCAGCAGGAGTGCGGCGTCGGCGGTGGTCGTGGTGAGTGGTCCGGCGATGCTGACGCCGCCGAACCGGCCGTCGGAGGATTGTCGGCCGGGTTTGATGCCGACCAGGTGGGTCCAGGCTGCTGGGATTCGGACGGAGCCTGCGCCGTCGGTGCCCATGGCCGCGGGCACCAGGCCTGCGGCGACGGCGGCGGCCGAGCCGCCGGAGGATCCGCCGGGGGAGTAGTCGAGTTGCCAGGGGTTGCGGGTGGCGCCGAAGGCGCTGCCTTCGGTGAAGGGCCATTGGCCGAGTTCGGGTTCGTTGGTTTTGCCGACGATGATGGCGCCTGCTGCGCGCAGTTGCCGGACGACGTCGGAGTCGCTGGTGGCGGGTGGGAAGGTGCCGGGGCAGCCGTAGGCGGTGGGTTCGCCGGTGACGTCCTGGTCGTCTTTGACGGCGATGGGTACGCCGAGCAGTGGGAGTCGTTCGCCTGTGCGGAGTCGCTGGTCGGCGTGTTCGGCTTCGGCGAGTGCGGAGGTGCGGACGAGGCGGAAGGCGTTGATGGTGGGTTGGGTGGCGTTGATGCCTGCGAGTGCCCGGGTGGTCAGGTCGGTGGCGGTGACGTGACCTGCCGCGAGTGCTTCGGCGAGCCGGATGGGGCCGGCGCGGAGGGCGATGTTCGGCACGGCTTCACGGTAACCCGGTGACTGGCGGTGGGTCGCCGATCTCAACGTAAAACAACCAGCCGCGCGAATGCCCCGTTTCGCGCAAAGGCCGCAATCTCATCCGGATGGGTGATGGCTCAGGCTGGATTCAGCACCCGGCTGACGATCCAGGCGTGTTTGCCGACCTGTCGCTCGCGGGTGAATCCGGATTGTTCGAAGAGTTCGACGGTGGCGCTGAACAGGAACCGGCCTGGTGTCTGCCGGTCGGCGGTGGTCTCGGAGATCGCTTCGACGCGGCCGCCGCCTGCGCGGGAGATCTGGTCGAGCGCGCCTTCCAGCGCGGCCCTGGCGACGCCCTGACCGCGATGTTTCGGGTCGACATAGCAGCAGGTGATGCGCCAGTCCGGGTGGGCCGGTGGGGCTTTGTCGTATTCGCGTTTGTGTTTGATACCAGGCAGTTCCCCGGTGCTGCCGTACTGGCACCAGCCCTGCGCGCGGCCGTTCTCGTCGAGCACGAGCGCGGCGTGTGCCCGGTCGCTGCGTACCCGGTCTTCCTTGATGGTTCGGCGGCCGTCGCGCCGGTTGCGTTCCGGGTGGTAGCCGAGGCACCAGCAGCCACCGAAGATCCCGTTGTTGCGCTCGACGAGTTCCGCGAACAGGTCCCATGTCGAGGCGTCGAGCGGACGGATCGTGTACGACACCCTGGGCTCCTTTACTGCGTCGCGCACGAGCTCGCTCGTCGGACCACAAAGGACTTCAGTAGCTGGGTGGGGTGACCGAGAGGATGAACTCGGTCGGCTTGCGGTGGGGGTTGACGTAGCGGTGTGGCAGGCGGGAGTCGAAGTAGCAGCTGTCGCCGACGTCCAGGGCGCGTTCGGTGCCTGCCACCTCGACGACGAGTTTGCCCGCGATGACGACGACGCATTCCTCGCTGGGGTGCGACCAGGGTTCGGTCGCGGACGCGGTG
>DASXOJ010000182.1:0-12644 GCA_036494465.1 Pseudonocardiaceae bacterium | reverse complement strand
GTCGAGGACGACTCCGGCCGGATTGCCGCCTGCCGGGTCGGTGCTGAACGCGGTGTAGCGCAGTACTTCGGTGCTCATGGCAGCAATGCTGGCACTCTTCACCGATCGAATCCAACGATGAAAACTGATACCGACTATCGGGAGTACCGATAGCATGACGCGGTGGACACCCGCCTGCTCGCCACCTTCGTCGCGCTGGCCAGGACCGGCAGCTTCACCGCGACCGCCGCCGAGCTGCACCTCGCCCAGTCGACGGTCACCGCGCACATCCAGGCGCTGGAAAAACAACTGCGGCTGCGCCTGTTCGACCGGCTCCCCGCCGGCACCATCCTGACCGACGCGGGCAGGCGAGTGCTGGACAAGGCCACCCTGATGCTGGATGCCGAGGCGGTGCTGCGCGCGGAACCGGCCGAGGCAGGACCGATCGAAGGCACCGTGCGGATCGGCGCACCGGAATCCCTGTGCGGTGCCTTGCTGCCACCGGTGGTCGCCGCGTTGCGGCGGCGCTACCCCGGGGTCGACGTCACGCTGACGCCCGCAGGCACCTCGTCGGCGGTCGACGCGCTGCGCGACGGTTCGCTGTCGCTCGCGGTGCTGATCGAACCGGGTATCGACGCGCCCGATCTCGTCGTCGACCCGCTCGGCGCGCTCGAACTGGCCTTCGTGTCCGGCCGTGGCACCGAGGTGGCCGGTAGGACCTGGGCCGAACTCGCGCGCTGGCCCTGGTTCCTGCTGGAGGAGGGGTGCGCGTACAGCGACGAGGTCGCGCGCAGCCTGGGTGCGACCGTGCGCGCGACCAGGCTGGGCAGCGTCGAGGCCACCCGGGCGTGTGTCGCCGCCGGTCTCGGCCTCGCGGTGCTGCCGAGCTTCGCCGTCAACGAACGCACGCTGGCCCGGTTCACCGCGCCGCCGGTGCCGGAACCCTCCCTGCTGCTCGCCCGGCACGGTCGCCGCTCGGTCGGCCGCGCCCTGCACGTCGTGGCTGATGAGGTCCGGCGCGGCGCCACGAAACTGCTCAGCCGAACGCGGTCAGCCTGACCAGCGCGGTCAGCGTGGCGAGCCCGCGCCACTCCACGCCAACGGCTTCCGTCCACGCCAGTGAATGCGCCGACCAGCCGCCGTCGTCGGCCTGGCTCGCGGCCAGGTGCGCGAGCGCGACGCGCAGCTCGCCGGTCGAGAACCACCGCGCGGCAAGCGAATTCGGGTGGGCGGCGTAGTCGATCGCGGTCATGTACTCGCCGGGCGCGTAACCGGGCGGCAGTTGCGCGTCCTCGGGGCGGGTCGGGTCGAGCAGTACGAAGCGCCGGTCCCTGACCAGTTCGCCGAGGCGTTTGGCGGCGGCTTCGGCGCGGGGCCGGTCCGGCGCGGCATCGAGGAACGCGATCGCGTTGATGATCTCGTAGGGGTGCGTTTCGGTCAGGCTTTCCACCCTCGGCCAACAGAATTCGGTCGCCGCGTCCAGCCACGGGTGTGCGATACCGGCTCTGTGCAGCAGGCCCACGATGTTCGCGGTCGGGATCGGCGAACCGGTGAGCTCGTCCGGTATCGCCCACCAGGGCGCGCGCGGGTACTCGGCGATGTTCGGCAGGACAGCGGGGAGCCCGTTGTCCGCGCAGGTGATCGAGGCGAGGTAGGCGATGATCGGCGCGGCGGTGGCGTCATCGAGCTGACCGATCTCGGTGAGCACGGACAGCGCGAGATCGACGTGCAGCGGCTGGCTGACCGGGCCCCGGCCGTCCGGTTCGAGGGCGTAGCCGTAGCCGCCGTCCGGTGTCGCGTACGCGCCGAGCGCGGCGAGCACGCCGTCCGGGTCGGGCGCGACGAACAGGTGGCGGAACCGGCGGTATTCCAGCACTCGCGCGCTGGCCGCGAGGAACCGGGCGGCGTCGTCGAGTCGTTCGAAAGGCATACCGGAACGGTAAATCACCGGTTCGGTTCCGGTCTTGAACAAATCGGACGAGGTATCGTGGCGATAGCGCACCGATATTGGAGGGCCCGATGGCCGAGAAGAAACCCATCCCCGATCTGCTCGTCGAGGCCCTGGAACACCTCGAACCCGAGGACCGCAAGCGGGCCACCGCCTGGGTGCTCAGCAGGGTGACCAGGCAGTACGGCTGGATGAGCAGGGAAGGCGGCGCATCGACGCCGCAGGCGCGGCGGCTGCCCTACGCCGCGTACTCGGCGGATGCCGCGATCGCGATGCCGGACGCGGCGTTGTTCGCGGGAACCACGCTCAAGGGCGACCACCAGGTGGTGCCGGTGCGGCTGCCCGCCGAGCTGCACGCGCAACTGCGCGACTGGTGCACCGAGCACGGCTTCGCCATGGCCACCGTGATCCGCGGTCTGCTGACCAAGTTCCTCGCCGTCCAGGAGGGCGACGTTGCCGACTAGTGTCCGATGAGGACGGTCCGGTGCACGAAGTCGGTGAGATCGGCGAGCACCTGCGCGGAGTTGGTCTCGTTGAACACCTCGTGCCGCGCGCCGGGGTAGATGGCCTCCTCGAACCGCAGGCCCCTGATCCGGTCCATCCCGGTCCTGGTCTCCACCATCGGCACCAGCTGGTCGTCCTCGCCATGCAGCCACAGCGCGGGCAGTTCGTCACCGAGCGGGTGGTCGAAGTCGATGGTGCGCAGGCACTCGTCCATCGCCAGCAGGGTTTCCCGCGCCAGCGGCCCATGCCAGACCAGCGGGTCGGCGACGTAGGCGGCGCCGACCGACTCGTCACGGGAGAGCACGGCGGGACTGATCGGCTCGTCCGGCATCTCGTCGAGTTCGAGCAGGTCGAGACCGGGCCACCCGCCCAGCAACGGACCGGACAGCACCAGTGCCGCGAGGTCTTCTGGAAAGCGCTGCGCGTACCGAGCCGCGATCATGCCGCCCATCGAATGTCCGATCAGGACGGTCGGCAGGCTGGGGAACTCGGTCTTCGCGTACTGGACGACCAGGTGCTCGTCGTCGACGATGGGTTCGAAATCGGCGATCAGCGCGCGTTCGCCGTCCGAACGGCCGTGCCCTGCGTGGTCGTGCCCGAACACCACCGCGCCCGCAGCGACCAGCGCCGCCGCCACGTGCTCGTAGCGCCCGATGTGTTCGCCGTAGCCGTGTGCCAGCACCGCGAGCCAGCTCGCGGCCGGATTCGGCCAGGTGCGCCCGACGAGGGTTCCCGCATGCCCGGACAGCGTCCATTCCATGCCCTCAGCTCAACACAGCTGCGCGCGCTCACCAACCCCGGGGCAGCGTGATCATGCCCTCGACCGGCGCGATCCACTCGTAGGTCCAGCACAGGGTGCCGTCCGCGAGCACGGTGCGCACCCGCCGGTAGTCGGTGTCCTCGTAGTCGTCCAGCACCGCGAACGCCTCGGCGGGCGACCGCAACCGCACCAGGTAGCCGGGCACAGTGTCGGTGCCGGTCAGGCGCAGCGCTGGCCAACCGAACCCGGAGTCGTAGAGCGTGCCGGTCAGCTCCGCTCTGACTGGCTCGCCGACGCTCCACGGCGCGGCGATGTGCCACGCGGTACCCCTCGGCTGCAAGGTGCCGTAGACGAACACCTGCTCCGGCCAGTCGTCTGCCTGGGGATCACCCGTGATCGTGGTGGCGTCCAGCCCGTCCGGTCCTGGCACACCGACCAGGCCGATCGCGTCTGCCTGCGTCACCTCCGCGCACGGCACCGGTGCGCCATCGACCAGCAGCGGCAGCCGGATTTCGCTCGCGCCAACGTAAGCGAGCACATCGGGCAGCAGCAGGCCGTCCTCGGTGCGGATCTCGCCGGTGTGCAACCGGACCAGCCGGTAGCGCGCACCGCGCCCCTCGCACGCGTCCAGCACCCGTACCTGCTCGGGCGTCGCCAGCCAGACCGCGTGCGTCTCCACCCGGCCGGGCGCGGCAGCGAGCGTCGCGGGTCGCTGACCGTCCCGCACGCGCAACGCCGACGCCCATACGGCGGCAAGGCCGGTGCAGTGCACCCGCAACACGGTGACCGGCCCGGTGAGCCCGAGTTCCTCGCGCAACCAGGTGATCTTCGACGGGCAGGCGTTCGAGCCGTAGGCGAGCACCGGAATGCCCTCGGCGAGATCGACCGGGCGCAGCTCGGTGAACTGGCCGCCCTGGTGCACGAAGGAGAAGTCCGGACGGGCGCCGGGATACGGGTTGGCCGGGTAGTCGGCGTCGACGAACATCGGCGTCAGCCTAGACAAAAAGTACGGGCGAGCCCGTGACGATGCGCGTCGTCACGGACTCGCCCCACTCTGAGCGACCGTTGACCCTAGCTCTGGTATGCGACCCAAACCCCGATCAACGGTCACCCATAGCTGCGGGACTCTAGCCCGTTGCGATCAATTGGCCATCCGCCGGGTGGGTGGTTGACCACTTTCGGTGGCATTTCGTTGCACCCGCCAACGGATGGACGCGTTCACCATCCGCCGTTCGGGCGATATTTCCGCATCCGGTCAGCTCTGGGGGAGCGGCATCCCGTGCGGCGTGATGATGTAGGCGACGCCACCGGGGCCACTGCCCACGCTGCCGCTCGCGGTGATCCGCTGGGTGCGTTGCCAGACCGTCTCGAACTGCGCGCGGTTGTAGATGTGCCGGACCGCCGGGTCGTTGGGCGATGCCGGGTCGTTGGCGACCACGTCACCGTCCTTGGTGAACCCGACGATGACCATCAGGTGACCGCTGGTGCTGTAGCCCGACCCGTCCAGTTCGCTGGCCAGGAACGACACCGAGGTGACCACCGGGATGCCGCGCTTGATGTAGGACTCCGCCTCGGTCAGTGAGTGCAGCCGGGTCACGTGTGCGTCCAAGCCGTACTCGGCCGCGTAGGCGTTGTTGAACGGCCAGTTGCCCGCGCCCTGGTAGTCGTAGTCGTATGTGCCGCGCGCGGCCTCGTCCACCTGCGGGTCGGCGTAGCTCGGGTCGATCCAGGACATCTGTTCCTTGGTCGGGCTCTTGCCCCAGTATGCGACCACCATCGAGGTCGAGGTCGGGCTGCACCAGGCTTCGCCGCCGTTGTCGTACTGCGGGTACTGCCCGGTGTGCACGTCCTGCGAGTACTGCGGCACGGGCAGAGTGATGCCCTCCGCGCCGCCGAGCGGGCTGACCGGCACGGTGAACCGGTTCGGGATGTTCGAGGTCATCGCGCCGACCATGGCGACCGTCGGCGTCGCCTTGCTGCCCTGCGCCCGGTAGAGGGTGACGCGCAGCTGGTAGGAGGTCAGCGTGACCGGCGTGTTCGCCTCGAACGTGTCCACGTCGACGTCGCCGTTGGCGTCGGACTGGCCGGGCACGCTGGTGCGGTGGATGTCCTGGTCACCGGAGGCCCAGCGGCCCATCACGTACCAGCCGGTCTGCGCGCCGGTGTTGGTGGTGCCGTGCATCTCCACCTGGAGCCAGGTGCCCGCCGGGGTCGTCGCGTTCCAGGAGGCGACCAGCTGCGACGCGCCGAAGCCCTGCTGGTAGGTGGGCGACTGCCAGGTCGCGTAGTCGTAGGGCTTGGTGGTGCCCAGCGTCGGGTCGGTGTAGTTCATGGTGCCGGTCGGCCGGTTGATCACCAGGCCGCCGAGTGCGGGCCGGGTGCCGTCGAACTTGCCGGTCAGGAACGCCAGCGGGCCACGCCACTGGTGGAAGTTGGCCGGCGCGCTGTCCGTGGTCGGGGCGGCATTGGCGGGAGCCATGGTCAATGCGAGCGCGCCGCCCGCGAGTAACGCAAGCAGGATTCGGGTTTTCCGCAGCTTCATCGACATTCCCCTTGTCTGTCGCCGGTTGGTCAGAGATTTTCATGCTGAGCGAGCGGTTTGTAAACCGCTGTCTGGTGGGTGGACGGCGGTCTCCACCCAAAGCCCCTGTTTTCCACCTGTGCTCCATCCCCGAGGCGATCAACCGCGAGGTCAACGGCGAGACGCTGAACAGGCGAACAGCGCAGAGGACAAAACATCGTTGGGGTGCGAAATGGAAAACATGGTCAAATCAGGACAGGCGAAGATGAACGGCCTGCGCAAACTGGCGCCGATGCTCATCGGCAACGCGGTGCTGCCGTACCTGATCTACCTCGTGCTGAGCAACTCGGGCATGTCCACCATGACCGCGCTCACCGCAAGCGCGATACCGCCGGTGGTGCTCACCGTGTTCACCGCCCTGCGCAGCCACCGGCTCGACCTGCTGGGCATCCTGTCCCTGATCACCATCGCGATCGCGATCGGCACGTCCATGCTGACCGGCAACGCGCGCTTCATGATCGCCAAGGACGGCCTGTTCCCGTTGATCCTCGGCGGCGCGATGCTGGTCTCGCTGGTGGTCGGCAAAACCCCGTTCCTGCACCTGATGGGCAGGATGTTCACGGTGGACGACCCGTCGGCCCGGGAGCGGATGGCGGATGCGATGCGGTTCGAGGGGTACCGCATCGCGCTGCGCCGCGCGACCGTGCTGGCCGGACTGGTGCTGCTCGCCCTGGTCGCCGTCCAGGTGACCGGCGCCTTCACACTGCCGATCGGGTTCGCGCTGCCCGCGTTGAACGTGGTGCAGATCGCGGTCTCCGCCGGACTGGTCATCGGCATCCGCACCGCGATGCGCAGGAACATCGCCGGCTACCGGGCCCAGGCCGCCGAAACCGTGACCGCCTAGAGCACGGCCTGGGTCTGGGTGACCTTGGCGACCAGCTTGTCGTTGTCACCGCGGATCTCCGTCTCCACCACGATCGTGCGCCGCCCGATGTGCAGCGGCTGCGCGGTCGCGGTGGCGTATCCGGAGGTCACCGGCCGCAGGAAGTTCGTCTTGGACTCGATCGTGCTGGTGCCAGTACCGCCATCGGGCAGGTTCAGGAACGCGCACATGCCGCCGGTCGCGTCCGCCAGGGCCATCAGCGCGCCGCCGTGCAGGGCACCGTTCGCGGTGCACTTCCCCACTGCCCAGGCGAGTCTGGTGGACACCACGGCCGTGCTGCTCTCCAGCACCTCGATGCCCAGCTCCTGGGTGAACGGCATGGCCGAGTGCATCAGTTCGGTCGCCTGCGGGTCGACGGCGCGCACGGGCGCTCCTTCCAGTTTGTCGATCAGCCCTTGATACCGGTTTCCGCGATGCCCCGCACCAGGAACCGTTGCAGGAACACGAAGACCAGCAGCAGCGGCACGATGGAGATCGCACCGGCCAGGAACAGCTCATGGATGGCCGGGTGCTGGGAGAGGTTGAACGCCGAGATCGCCACCTGGACCGTGTAGGACGACGAGTCCTGCGCGATGATCAACGGCCACAGGAACGAGTTCCACGCGCCGATGAAGTCGATGACCCCGATCGCGGCGAAGAACCCGGACGAGTTCGGCACCACGATCCGCGTGAACGTGCCGAAGTAGCCGAGCCCGTCGATCCGGCCTGCCTCCTCCAGTTCCTTGGGGAAGTCCAGGAAGTACTGGCGGAACAGGAACGCGGTGAACCCGCTGAACAGCCCGGGGATGATCAGGCCGCGCAGATCGTCGATCCAGCCGAGCGAGGAGACCACCACGAACGTGGGCAGGAAGGTGACCGCGGCGGGGATCATCAAGGTCGCCACGATCGCGTAGAACACCTTGTTCGCGTGCCGGTAGGGAATCCGCGCCAGCCCGTACCCGGCCAGCGAACAGAACAGCAGCTGGCCAACGGTCTGCAATACCGAGACGATCACCGAGTTGACCAGGCTGGACGCCAAGGGCACCTCGGGATCGTCGAACACCTGCTTGAAGTTCCCCCACTGCAACGAATGCGGGATGATCGTCCAGGTCTTCGCGGTGATGTCGTCCTCAGTGGACAGACCGTTGCGGATCAAAAGGTAGAACGGGATCAGGAACAGTACCCCGGCGACCACCAGCACGATCGTGCGCACGGTGCCGCCGACGATCCGGCCGGGCCCGCTGCCGCGCACCGGCGGCCGGAGCAGTTCGTCCTTGCCGATCATGCGACCTCCCGCCTGCCCAGTCGCAGGAACCGGCTCTGCAACACGGTCACGATCGCGATGATCAGCGCCAGGATGATCGCGCCCGCGCTGCCGTGCCCGAGATCCTGGCCGCCGCTGCCCAATGACGTGTAGTACAGGTACACCAGCGGTGGCCGGGCGTAGGGCGGATAGGCGTTGTTGCTGTTGTCCGCCAGCACGTTGATGAACTCGTCGAACGCCTGGTAGGCGTTGATCAGCAGCAACAGCACGACCGCGACCGACGACGCGCGCAGCTGCGGGAACGTCACGTGCCAGAACGTCTGCCAGCCCGGTTTGGCCCCGTCGATCCAGGCCGCCTCGTAGAGCGGACGCGGAATCCGCTGCAACCCGGCCAGGAACAGGATCATGTAGAAGCCCAGCTGCAACCACAACCGCAGGGTCACCAGCACCACCCAGTACAGCGGCGGGTGCGTGGTCGCCGTCCAGGCCACCGGGCCGCTGGTCGGGTCCAGCCAGTTCAGCACGGTGTTGGCCAGGCCGTAGCGGACACCGGAGAAGATCGACGTCCGCCAGACCAGCGCGGCCACCACGTACGAACACGCGGTCGGCAGGAAGAACACCGACCGGAAGAACGTCCGCATGAACCGCAACTGGTTGACCAGCAACGCCAAACCGAGCGACAGCACGAATGTCAGCGGCACGATGAACAGCGCGAACAGGCTGAACGTGCCGAGGCTGGACAGGAACGCCGGATCACGCAGCATGTCCAGGTAGTTCGCGAAGCCGACGAACTTCGTGGGCGTCACGGTGTTGCGCGCCTGGAAGAAGCTCAGCACCGCGCTCCACCCGATCGGCAGGTACACGAAGATCGCCAGGCCGATCAGGAACGGCCCGACGAACAACCAGAACGCGCCTGCGGTGCGCGCTCCCTTCTTCGCCGCCATCAGCCGAACAGTTGCTTGAGCTGGCTGTT
Organism: Pseudonocardiaceae bacterium; assembly: GCA_036494465.1. GTDB lineage: Bacteria > Actinomycetota > Actinomycetes > Mycobacteriales > Pseudonocardiaceae > CAJCJE01. The sequence goes on along the minus strand of DASXOJ010000182.1, from coordinate 3,773 downwards.
CACCGTGCCGACCGCGGTCCGCAACGGCCCGCTCGGGTCACCGCCGTTCTTGGCGGCCGTGGTCAGCGCGTCGGACAGCGCGGTGTTCATCGCGTCCGTCCACACCGGACCGCCGACCAGGTGGCTGGACTCCTGCACGTACTTGACCGCATCGGCGGCAGGCCCCGAGCTGAGGTTGGTGGCCTTCGGGATCAGCGACTTGCGCGAGGGGATGTGGAAACCGAACGCGGTGTCGAACTGCAACTGGTCGGCGGTCTGGTCGATCCACAGCCACTTGATGAATGCCTTGGCCTCGTCGACGTGCGCGCTCTTCGCGTTGATCATCGACCCGAACGCGCCGACCGGCACCGACACCGCACCTGAGTCGTCGAACTTCGGGAACGGCAGCACGCCGAAATCGTCGCCGAACTTCTGCTTGATGACGGGCACGTTCCACAGCCCGGTCCACTGCATCGCGCACAGTTCCTGGGTGAACGCACTCGGGTCCGACCAGTCGGCCGGGGCGCCGAGCAGCAGGCTGCCGTTGCTGTTCAACGTGTGCAGTGTCGCCACCGCCTGCGCGGCGCGCGGGTCGTCGAACCCTGGCGAGTAGGTGCCGCTGCCGTCCTCGTGCAGGTAGTCAAGGCCGACCGACCAGAGCAGCGGCCCGGCCAGCACGCCGACCCCGCCGTCGTTGCCGGCGAACAGGCCCTTCACGCCGTTTCTGGTCAGCTTCTGCGCCGCGTCGACCAGTTCGGCGACCGTGCTCGGCGGCTGCACGCCAGCCGCCTGGAGCAGGCTCTTGCGGTAGAACAGCACCTGCGTGTCCACCGCCTGCGGAATCCCGTACACCTTGCCCGCGACCGTGTGCCCGGCCAGCACCGACGGCGTGAAGTCATCCTTGACCGGCGCGATGATGTCGTCCAGCGCGACCACCTGCTTGGCCCGCACCCAGTCGATCTTCACCTGGGCCTCGAAGATGTCCGGCACGGCGCTGTTCTCCAGCGCGGTGGTGATCAGCGAGTCGTAGTCGCCGATCTTCCAGCCGACCTGCACCTGCGCCTGCTTGTACGCGGCCGCGTAGCGCTTCACCGCGTCCTCGACGCCATCCTCGCCGTACTGGTGATACCACTGTTGCAGGGCAGCGGCCGAACCACTCCCGGAACCGCCCCGCCCGGTGTTCGAACCGCAGGCGGCTGCGGCCAGACCCGCCAGCGCGACAGTGCCTGCCATCCCCAGGAATCCACGTCGGCTGTGTTGAGCAGAAGCCACGGCGATCAACCTCCCAGTTTCGCGTGCTTTTCCAGACATCGTGGTGCATACCGGCGTGGTGCGGAGACCAGACGTGCGCGTTCCCGGATTCCGGGAACGCGCACGGATTGTCCTGTCCGGAACGCTTGAAACTACGCCTTGATGATCCGCTCCACCTGGAGTTGACCATCGGCGTGTTGACCGCGCAGCCGCTTCTTGTCGTACTTGCCGACGCTGGTCTTGGGCACCTCGGCGATGAACGTCCAGTTCTCCGGCAGCTGCCAGCGCGCGACCCGGTCGGCCAGGAACGCGCGCAGCTCCTCGGCGGTGACCTGGTGCCCCTCCTTGACCACCACCGCGACCAGCGGCCGCTCGTCCCACTTCTCGTCCGGCACGCCGATCACCGCGGCCTCCGCCACCGCCTCGTGCGCCATCACCTGGTTCTCCAGCTCGACCGAGGAGATCCACTCGCCGCCGGACTTGATCACGTCCTTGGCCCGGTCGGTCAGCCGCAGGAAGCCGTCCGGGCTGATCGCGCCCACGTCACCGGTGCGCAGCCAGCCGCCGCGGAACTTGTCCTTGTCCTCAACGCCGTAGTACGCGCCAGCCACCCACGGCCCGCTGACCTCCAGCTCGCCGACGCTCTCGTTGTCCCACGGCAGTTCCTGATCGTTGTCGTCGACAAGGCGCGCGCTCACCGACGCCGGGAACCGCCCCTGGGTGAACCGGTAGTTCCAGGCATCCTCGCCGGTCGCCGACGACGGCGGCCGGGCCACGCTGCCCAGCGGCGAGGTTTCCGTCATGCCCCAGGCGTGCAGGATGTGCACCCCGTACTTGTCCTGGAACGTGCGCATCAACGAGGGCGGGCAGGCCGATCCGCCGACCACCACCTCGCGCAGCGGTGCCAGATCCTGTGGGTGCGTCTCCAGCAGACCGAGCAGGCCCTGCCAGATCGTCGGCACCGCACCGGCGAACGTCGGCCGCTCCGCGGCAATGATCTTCGCCAGCGGCTCCGGCTGAAGGAACCGGTCCGGCATGATCAACGAGGCGCCGATCATCATGGCCGCGTAGGGCAGGCCCCAGGACATCGCGTGGAACTGCGGCACGATCACCAGCCCGCGATCCGCCTGGGACAGCGCCATCGAGTCGGTCATGCAGACCTGCATCGAATGCAGCCAGATCGACCGGTGCGAGTAGACGACGCCCTTCGGGTTGCCGGTCGTGCCCGAGGTGTAGCACATGGCGGCGGCCTGGCGTTCGTCGATCGCGGGCCAGTCGAACTCGGTCGGCTGACCGGCCAGCAGCTCGGCGTAGGCGTGCACGGTGACCCCGTCCGGCGCGGTGATCACCGAAGGGTCGCCGTTGACCACGATCACGTGCCGCACCGTCTCGAACGTCGGCAGCAGCGGGTTGAACAGCGGCGCCAGGCTCGCGTCCACCAGCACGACCTGGTCTTCCGCGTGGTTGGCGATGTAGGTGACCTGCTCGGGGAACAGCCGGATGTTCAGCGTGTGCAGCACCGCGCCCATCGCGGGCACCGCCATGTAGGCGACGTAGTGCTCGTTGTTGTTCCACATGAACGTGCCCACCCGCGCATCGCCGGTGATGCCGAGACCGCGCAGCGCGTGTGCCAGTTGGGCGGCCTGCTTGCCCAGGTCGGCATAACTCAGCCTGCGGGAGGACTCCCCGGTCCAGGTCGACACCTCGGAGCGGCTGTGCACGGTGGACCCGTACCGCAGCAGCGTGGCAATGGACAGCTCGCCGTCCTGCATGGTGCTCAGCATCGCGATCTCCGACTCCTTCGTTGGCTGCTCGCGGTTACCGACTAGTTAAGCCGTTGCACGGCCGAATCGCGAGGCGCAGAAAACCAAAGGCCGATCTTGAGCAATTCAGATAGCCTGACCGATCGTGCGCAGAATCGCGATCATCGGCTGCGCAGGGGCCGGAAAGTCCACTCTCGCCCGCGACCTCGGCAAGCGCCTCGACCTCCCGGTCACCCACCTCGACCGCCTGTTCTGGCAGCCCGGCTGGCAGCCCACCGAGCGGACCCGCTGGCAGGAAATCCAACGCGAACTCGTCGCGGGCGGGCAGTGGGTCCTGGACGGCAACTACGACAGCACGCTGGAGATCCGGGTCGCCGCCGCGGACACCGTGATCTTCCTCGACTTCCCGCGCTGGCTGTGCCTGAGCAGGGTCATCCGCAGGACCATCGCCAGCAGGCGCCGCGACACCCAGGCACCCGGCTGTCCGGACAAAGTGGATCGCGAGTTCCTCGCCTGGATCTGGAACTACCGCCGCGACGCCCGGCAGCGCTCGCTGGCCGTCCTCGCCGAACACGGCAAAGACGTCGAACAACACTTCCTCACCTCGCCGCGCGCGGTGCGGAAGTTCCTCGCCGGACTCTAGTGTCGTGTAATCCTGTTCGTCTTACTCGTCTCCGGCGCCCAGGCGGCCCCTCGCCGCGTTGTCGTCGTCCCCGGTACAACAGAGGTACCGGCTCCTCCTTCGCCTTGCGAGGAACCACCTGGATCACCGGATCCGAG
>DASXOJ010000181.1:0-70215 GCA_036494465.1 Pseudonocardiaceae bacterium | reverse complement strand
CCGTAGCCGGGATCACCGGGGTTCGCCGCGTAGCCGTTGGTGACCTGCATACTGCCTGCCGCGTTCTGGTCGGCGTCCTGGTAGCCGGTGGCGACGGTGTTGGTGATGTCCTCGGCGAAGGAGATCGCCTGCTGGACCTGGCCGAGCAAGTCGGACATCTCGACGATGGCCGCCTGCTGCGCGGTGACCAGACTGGTCGCCTCACCGAACGCCCCGAGCTTCATCGGCGTGTCCTGCAGGGCGGAGAGCTTGTCGATCGGTGTGCCCAGCCCGCCCAGCTGCGTCTGTAACTCCTGGGCGAAGTCGAGCAGGGTCTGCAGGTGGACGAAGAACGACTGGTCGGTCATGGGACCCGTGGCCTCCCCGTAGGCTGGCGCTCGAAAACCCGCCGACGGAGGGACGTGTCGATCCCTCCGCCAACGGGTGGAAAACGATCAGGCGAAGTAGCTGGTGTTGCGCTGCTCCAACGCGTACTGCTGGTCGTGCGCCTCGGACACCTTCTGCGAGAACTGCGCGATGATGCCGATGATGTCGTTCGTCGCCGAGCGCAGCCGGGTCTCGCACTGCTGGGCGGCGTCACCGGCGGAACTGCCGGAGGCGTACCAGTTCTCCTTCAGCGGAGCCAGGTTGCTCTGCAGGTCCTGCAAGCAGGTGTTCAACGCGGTCGCCTTGACCGACAGCGCCTGCGAACCGGCCTGCAACGAGGCGAAGTTGACGCTGATCTGATCTGCCATTGCTGCTGGTCCCCTTCTCTAATACCAACCGTTGGTAGTGCTGACCGTGCGAAACGATCAGGCGCCGATGATCCGGTTGAGGACAGCACCGCCGGAGCTCAGGTTGCTGGCCACCGTGCGGAAGCTCTGCTGTGCCTGCGAGTCTCCGCTGTTGTAGTTGGTGTTGCTGCTGTTGACCAGGCTGGACATCTGGTCCAGTTCGTTGCTCGCCTGCTGCATCTTCTCCTGCAACTGGGTGTGCAACTGCCAGAAGGCGGTAGCCTGGTCGCCCGCGTAGCTGCTCAGAGTGGCGACCAGTTCGTTCTCCAGGTCGCTCATCGTCTTCTTGGCGTTGGCTGCCGACTCCGAGAAGCCCTGGACCGCACGGGTCATGGACGCGGCATCGATCTTGTAACCTGAGCCACCAGTCACGGGTGGGCCACCTCCTCTTTCTCGCCTGGTTGGTCGTCGGGGCCGGTTCGAGCCCCGCGCGTCTTGCCATGTTGAACACTAGAAAATCATCGACTGCCCGCAAACGGCACAAGTGCCGGTTGAAATGGCGGCACTATTACCCACCGATACCCACCTCGGCCTTGTGTTCATCCGCTGTTGAACTCGGTTCCTGCCAAGCGATCTGGACCAGCATGGAACCGGTGCGCCTGCGCACCAGCGAACCGCGTCCAGGCGGCTGCGGGCTGGCTTTGACGTCACCGAGCAACGGACCCTCCTCTTTGCTGCCGGAGAGCAGCATGCCGGGCGAACCGAGTTCACGGACGCGTTGCAGCATCGGGTCGAACATGGACCGAGCCGCGCCGCCGCTGGCTCTGGCCACGACCAGGTGCAGGCCGATGTCGCGGGCCTGCGGCAGGTATTCCAGCAACGGTGCCAACGGGTTGCGGCCCGCGGTGGCGACCAGCTCGTAGTCGTCGACGAGCACGAACACTTCCGGGCCATGCCACCAACTCCGGGTGCGCAGCGCCTCGGCGGTGACGTCCGGACCGGGCAACCGGGTCTGCATACCGGCCGTGACCTGTTCGACGAGTCCGGTGAGGACGGGTTCCGCGCCCGCGTAGCCGAGCAGGTGGTCGCCGGTGACCGCGTCGAGCAGACCACGCCGGTAGTCGACCACGATGATGGCGCTCTCCTGCGCGGTGTAGCGGCGCATGATGCCGGTGGCGATGCCGCGCAGCAGCCCGGACTTGCCGGATTCGACGTCCCCGAACGCGATGAAGTGCGGGTCGGTGGTGAAGTCCAGGTAGACCGGTTTGAGGTCGTGTTCGGCGATGCCGATCGGGATCGAGCGCCGGGTCGGCGGCGCCTCTCTGTCTATTGCGGACAGTGGGACGCGACCGGGCAGCAGGCGGACCGCAGGCGCAGGCGCGCCGGTCCAGCCCTCGCGGATGCGTTTGACCAGGTCCTGGGTGCCGTCGCCCATCGTCGATGGCAGCTGTTTGCCGTCGATGCGGGGGAGCGCGGTGAGGAAGTGCAGTTTGTCTTTGGTCAGGCCACGGCCGGGTGCGTCGGCAGGTACGTTCATGGCGGCTCTGCGGTCGATCGAGGAGTCGGCCGGGTCGCCGAGGCGCAGTTCGAACCGGGTGCCGATCGCGTCGCGCAGCGGGGCCCGCACGCCCATCCACGAGTTCGCCGACACGATCACGTGGATGCCGAACCCGAGGCCGCGCGCGGCCAGGTTGGTGATGGCCTCGTCGAGCTGTTCGTACTCGTGCCGCAGTGTGGTCCAGTCGTCGACGACCACGAACACGTCGCCGAACTCGCGGCCCTCACCGTCGCTCTCCTGCAGATCGGCGCGGCGCTGCCGGAACGCCGCCGCCGAGTCGATGCCGTTGGTGGCGAAGAACTGTTCCCGTTGCGCGAGCAGGGTGACCGCTTCGGCGACGACCCGGCGCGCCCGGTTCGGGTCGCGCCTGGTCGCGTAGCCGGAGACGTGCGGCAGGCCGGCGATCGAACCGAGCGCGCCGCCGCCCATGTCGAGCAGGAAGAACTGGGCCTCGGCGGGCGTGTGGGTGACCGCGATCGAGCAGAGCAGCGTGCGCAGCAGGGTGCTCTTGCCGCTCTGCGGTGCGCCGACCACGATCGCGTGCCCTGCCGCGCCCGAGAGATCGGCCCAGAGCAGGTCGCGGCGTTGCTCGAACGGCTTGTCCACGATCGCGATCGGCACGATCAGCCGGCCGTTGCCGCCCCAGCCGACCGGGCACAGACCGCGTTTCTCGTCGACGCCGAGCGGGGTGAGCAGTTGGTCCAGGGCGGGCGGTTCGTCCAGCGGCGGCAACCAGATCTGGTGCGCGGCCGGGCCGTGGCCGACCATTCTGGACACCATCGCGCCCATGATCGTGTCACCGGCCGGTTCGGTGATCACGCCGCGCAACGCGGGCATGGTCACCGCGGACTCGGCAGGCTGGCGCGGCGCGCGCACCCGGCCCAGCGTGAACGGCAGCGCGAACTCCTGCCCGCTCGGCCCCAAGCCGCCGATCTGGTGCCCGCGCGCGGGCAGTTCACCGGAGACGTAGGCGGCGCGCAGGCGGACCAGCGATTCGGTGTCGAACTTCAGGTACGCCGAACCCGGCACCGGCGGCAGCGTGTACGCGTCCGCGACACCGAGCACGGTGCGGCTTTCCGCAGCGGAGAACGTGCGCAGACCGATCCGGTAGGACAGGTGCGAGTCCAGGCCGCGCAGTCGGCCCTCCTCAAGACGCTGCGAAGCAAGCAACAGGTGAATGGCGAGCGAACGGCCGAGGCGGCCGATCATCACGAACAGGTCGATGAAGTCGGGGCGGCTGGACAGCAGTTCGGAGAACTCGTCGATGATGACCAGCAACGACGGCAACGGCGTCAGGTCCGCGCCGTCCATTCTGGCCTTCTCGTAGTCGCGCACGGACGCGAAGTTGCCTGCCGAGCGCAGCAGTTCCTGGCGCCGGTTGACCTCGCCGTTGATCGCGTCGCCCATCCGGTCGACCAGGGCAAGGTCGTCGGAGAGGTTGGTGATGACCGCGCAGGTGTGCGGGAGTTCCGCCATCCCGGCGAAGGTGGCGCCACCCTTGAAGTCGATCAGCGCCAGGTTGACCGCCTCGGACGAGTGCGTCGCGGCCAGCCCGGTGACCAGGGTGCGCAGCAGTTCGCTCTTGCCGGAACCGGTCGCGCCGATCACCAGTCCGTGCGGGCCCATGCCGCCTTCTGCCGACTCCTTGATGTCCAGTTCGACCGGACGTCCTTCGGGGTCGACGCCGATCGGGAGGCGCAGCCGGTTGCGCGGTGGGCGGCGCTGCCAGGTGAGGTCGGTGTCCAGGTCGCGCGCGTCGCCGATGCCGAGCAGGCCGGGCAGGCTCAGCGCGTTGGCCATCGGCGACTCGGTCATCACCGGCGCGGCGCGGTAGAGCGGAGTGAGTTGGCGGGCCAGCGCTTCCGCCGACGCGGGATCGACCCTGTCACCGGTGCCGAGCAGGTTGATCCGCTGCTCGTCGTCGGTGCCGACCACCATGCCGACCTTGTCGTGCGCGATGTGCAGGCACAGCGTGTTCGACGGCGGGTTGCGCGGCGGCGCCGACCCGCTGACGTCGATCATCGTCACCGCGTACCGGCCGCTGCTCGGCACCAGAACGGTGTCACCGGAGAGGTCGCCACCGTCCACGATCACCACCAGGTGCCGGTAGTCGAAACCGAGCGCGGTGGACTTGCTGAACATCGGGCGTTCGCCCAGGTCCGGTCCGAACAGTTCGGCCAGCGCGGTCAGGTTGTCCGCGACCAGGCGCGCGGTGCCCGCCGCGTCGGTGCTGCTGTCCTCCTTGGTCGGTGTCGCCTGCGCGTGCGGCAGCCACTTCGCCCATTCCCAGTCCTTGTTCCGGTCGACCGCCAGGCACAGGCCGATGCGCAGGTCGTCCGGGGAGTGGAAGGCGGCGAGCTGGGCCAGCAACGAGCGCACCAGGTCCAGCACGGCGCGGCGGTCACCGCTCACGTCGAGCTGGGCGAAGGAGCGCAGCGACACCGCGACCGGCAGGTCCGACACGGTCGCGTAGGCGCGGATGAAGTGGCGCAGCGCGGTCGACGAGACCGGGTCGAGGTCCTCCAGCGGCGCGGTCTGCGGCGCGCGCAGTGGGGTGGCCAGGCGCTGCGGGCCGGTGCCGATCCGGACCCGGCCGAAATCCGGGTCGTAGCGGCGACGCTCCCACAGCCTGCCGCGTTCGATCACCGCCCAGAGATCGTCCGGATCGGGTTGCGACGCGAGCAGCGTCGAGCGCTGATCCTCGGCGACGTCGCGGACCTGTTGCCGCAGACCGGAGAGATAACGCTGGTAGTCGCGGCGCTCCTCGTTGATCTGCGCCTTCTTCGCGGTGCCGCCGCGCGCCAGCGACATGATGATCATACCCAGCATGGACGACGCGAACAACGCGCCGAAGATGTAGGTCATGGCGCCGCCGCTGCGACCGATGTAGATGAACGACATCGCGCCCATCCCGAGCATCATCGGCAGGAAGAACAGCATCTGCATGGCGCCGGAGTTGGAGCCCTTGGGCAGCAACGGCGGGGACTGCAACAGGATTTCGCCGGTCGGCGTCTCCGGCACGGCGGCGCGCCGTTCGCGTCGCGCTGGCGATGTCCCCTGGCTGCTGGGCGAGGTCACTGCGGAAGGCTCCTGACGGCGTCGAGGGCATACCGGGCCGATTCTGGCGAGATGTCGCCGCCCCGTGGTGGGTACTTTTGCCGTGCCTTGGTGACAGACCGATAAAAACTCCTGCGGGCACCGTGGGTATTTGGGGGAAATCAACCGCCCGCGCGGTGGGTACTTTTGCCGTCCGGCCAGGTCGGCCCACAAATTTAGGCTGCTTATCGCAGGTATTCCCGACCCCTTGTTCGCGTGAAGCGAGGAGCCACCATGACGTCCGCTGGACAGTACGTTGTCGCGCCGGAGGCAGTCCGGTCGTCGGTCGGCAATGTCGGCGGACTCATCATGCAGGCGGTCAACACCGTCATGGAACTGGAAACCATGATCGTGCCACCGACCTCGTTCGCGACCATCGGCAGCGCGGTCGCCTCCGCCAACACCGCCATGCAGGCCCAGCAGATCACCGCGCTGAAGAACCTGCTGAACCTGATGACGCAGGTGAACAACCTGGTGCAGCGCAGCGTCGAGGGCTACGACACCGCTGACCAGGCGGCCGCCGCCTCATATGGTGGCAACACTGCCACGACCAGCGGCAGCGGCATCTGGGCGGGCGGCGCGGCCAGCACGCTGGCCACCAGCGCGGTCGCGGGCAGCGTCGGTGGGCCGGGCACGCCGCACTCGGTGTCCACTGTGCTCGGTTACCTCAACCAGTCCGGCCTGACCGGCGGCGGCCCGACCGGCGCGCCGACCGGATCGCCAGCCGCGTTCGCCAACTGGCTGGACGCCAGCCCCGACCACCAGGCCGCGCTCGGCGTGCTCGGCACCTACTCGGGTGCGGCCCGCGGCTTCGGCGACATCCCCGGTGGCGTGCACAACGGCGACATGGTGGTGATCAACCCCGGCACCACCGCGACCGACCAGAGCACGATGCTCGGGATCGTCGCCAACAACGGACAGCTCTACAACAACGGCCTGATCCAACCGGACTTCGGTGGCCTGGCCAACTTGCAGGTCTACCGGCCGATGTCGGCCTGATCCCCACCGGACGGACAGAGAGGGCGCTTGAGCATGTTCGCGTTCCCCAATTCCAGCGCGATGGACATCGCGGCGGCCGGCGGCGGGCCGATCACGATCCTGCCGCAGATCATCACCGGGCAACCCGAGCAGATCGCGCAGCACACCACCGGGCTACTGGCCAAGGCCGCGCAGTTCGCGTCGCTGCTGGAGGAGTTCAGCAAGGCCGGTCAGTCGCTGAGCCAGGTGTGGTCCGGCGCGGCGTCCGAGACCGCGGTCAAGAAGATCACCGATTCGCTCTCGGCGTTGCAGAACATCATCAAGGCGGTGGAGGGCGGCGCCGCGCTGCTCGGCATCTCCGGCACCATGGTCAAGTCCGCGCAGACCGCCTACACCAGCGTGGTGTCCTCGGTGAACCCGACGGTCGCCGGGCTGATCTCCAACCCGTGGACCTACAGCGCGGGTGTCGCGCTGGCCACGTCGACCAGTGCCGCGCTGCGCGCGTTCATCACCGCGGTGGAGGGTCTGCTCAGCGCGTTGGGCGCGGGCAAGCTGGCCACCGAGATCGCGACGGTCGTGCAGATCATCACCGAGATCGAGCAACTGGCGGCGGGTCCGAACGCGGCGGCCACCTCGGGCGCGACGCCGACAACGCCGACGGTGAGCACCCCGGCGATCACCATGCCGCAGGCGCCGCCGCAGGTCGCCACCAGCGCCGGGCAGCAGGCGATCACCGGCTACACCCCGGCCGCCCTGAACGGCTACACCGGCACGACAACGGGCACGCCGACCGGCACGACCGGCAACTACCCGACGACCGGTTCGGTCACCCCGGGCGGTACGCCGAGCATCAACCCGGCCGACAGCTGGATCGCGGTCGACCCATCAGCGACAACCGCTCCCGCCACCGCGCCGACAGCGCCGACCGCTCCGGTCGGCAACGGCCAGGACGTTTCGGTGACCACGACGGACAACGGCATCACCACCACGGTCTCGGTGCCTGCCGGTCAGGCCGCCAACATCAACCTGGACACCACGATCAACGGCGACCACGTCGCCGAACACCTCAACATCGGCGCTGACGGATCGGTTTCGGTGAGCTGACCATGAGCGTTCTCGCGGATTCCGGCACGGTCGACCTGTCCGGTGTGGTCGGTTCCATCCTGCGCAACTACCAGAACGTATTGCAGAACTGCCAGCAGGTCGTCACGGGCGACCCGTCCGCGCTCACCGCGGCCGCGACCTCGGCGACCGACCAGGCGAACAACCTCTCCGGCGTCGCAGGCACCGTGCAGCAGCAGGCGCAGGGCCTGGGCGCGCAGTGGGAGGGCACCGCGTTCGACGCGTTCAGCACCTCCACCGGCACCTTCGCCACCCAGCTCGACGCGGTGCACGACAGCCTCGTGCAGGAGGCCAAGAAGCTGACCAGCGCGGCAACCGCGCTGACCACCGCGAAGTCCGCAATGGACAGTGTGCTGAGCCAGTTCACCAGCGCCGCCAACCAGTTGCTCTCCGAATCCTCGGCAGCCGCGCCCGCCGCCGTCAAGGCGTTCATCAACGCCGCCCAGCAGCTCGGCCAGTCGGCGGTGAACGCGGCGACCTCGATCATCGAGCAGCTCGGCGCCAGCCTCGCCAGCATCTTCGGCCTCTCGGCGGAATCCGGTGAAAAAGAAGGCGAAGAGAGCGACGAGGAGAAGAAGAAACTCGGCAACACCGAGTTCGAGCAGAAGAAGGCCGTCAACAAGTGGCTGGCGAACCAGCCCTGGTTCAAGAGCTGGTACAAGTCGACCTACGGCAAGGACCCGAACGAGGAGAACATCAAGTTCGGCGCGCTGAACTGGTTCGACGAGGACGACGTGCTGGACGGGCGCGGCAGACCCAAGTCGGCGGCGTTCTCCGCGTTCACCAACTCCGGCTGGTACAAGGTCACCAGCGACGGCTTCTCGCCGACCAGCGCGCCGCTCAAGGCGGACACGCCGTTCGGCTCGCTCGCCGATCCGCCAGAGGACGCGTCCACCGGCGCGAAACTGTTGCACGACAGCAATGTCACGCTGTGGAACTCGGGCGACCAGACGCTCTACAACGGCGCAGACAACGGCCTCGGCTACGAGGCCAAGGACAGCGGCAAGCTCGACATGGGCATGTACGGCACGGTGTCCGGCAAGGCCGACTTCGACGCGGGCCCGCAGCTGACCGACAACATGTCCGCCAACATCCACGGTGGACAGTTGCAGCTTTCCGGCGACCTCAAGGGCACCCTGGTCGACGCGAACGCCTCCGGAACCTACCAGGATGGCTTGCTTGGCGCGGACGGCAAAGTGGACGGGTACGTTGGCGGTGACCTCGCGGGCCACCTGACCGCGGGCACGAACGGCGTCGAGGCGCACCTCAACGCGTTCGCGGGCGCGCAGGTTTCCGGCAGCGCGAGCGCGGACGTCGGCGGGCTCGGGGCGGGCGTGAACGGGTCGCTGCAGGCCGGTATCGGCGCCCAGCTCGACGGTCAGGCGACCTGGAACAACGGCGACATCAAGGCCAACTTCAAGGCGGGTGCCGCGCTCGGGCTCGGCGCGAGTGTGGGCGGTAACGTGGAAGTCAACCTGCCGAAGATGTGGGACAACGTGCAAAGCTACGGCAGCTCGGTCGCGAACTCGGTGTCCAGTGCGGCCAGTTCGGCTGCCACCGCGGTCGGCAACTATTGGGGAGGCTGGCAGTAGATGGCTCCCATCGGCGCCGAGCGGCTGGACGTGCCGCTCGGCTTTGATGTTCCGGACGAGTGGCGCCCGGTGGATCCGGCTTCGGTCGGGGCACCTGGCGCCGTTGTCGTGTTGTTGCGGGAGGGGGTCCCGGAAAGTGCCGGGTTCACCCCGAACATCACCATGGGCCTCGCCCGACGCACCGACGACGCCGGTATCGCCGACATCGCGGACGAGGCGATCGGCCGGTTGGCGGCGACCGGGGTCGAGGTGTCCGTGCTGGAGCGGGACGTGGTCGCGGAGAACGACGCACCGTGCGTCACGCAGCTCGTCCAGTGCGCGCGCGGTGACCAGACCGTGGTGCAGTCGCAGGTGCACCTGCTGATCCCGCTCGGCGACGCGCCGCAGGACCGGCTCGCGGTCGAGATGGTGTGCAGTTGCACGCTGCCGCAGCTGCCTGCCGTGACCGGCGACTTCCAGCACTTCGTGGCCAGCTTCCACATCCGTGCTGAAAATGATCGAGATGGCGAGGAGTCCTGATGCCGCTGCGCATTGAGCTGCCCCGCAACTGGCAGGCGGTCGGCATCGAACACGACGACGGCACCGACCTCGCCGCGTTCCGCCACCCGGAACCGGGCGAATCGTTCACGCCGAACCTGACCCTGCTCACCAGGACCACCCCGGTCGACGTCGCGGTGCGCACGTTGGCGGATCGTGCGCTGGGCAGGGCGGCGCGGGAATCGGCGAGCATCGCGGTGTTCACCGAACAGGACTGGGGCAGCGGCGCGGAAACCGTGGTGTTGCGCGGTTTCCAGCTGACCAACCGGTCCAGCTCGACCCAGAACCCGATGCGGCTGACCCGGTTCCAGGTGCATGCCGGACTGCCCTCGCGCGACGGCGCGCGGCACGATGTGGCCACTCTGGTGCTGTCCTGCCTGCCCGCCCAGCGATCACTGGTTGAGCGGGAGTTCACCGAGATCGTGCGCAGTATCGCGCTGGAACCGTAGTTCTTACCGGATAAGGAGATCACAGGTGAACCCGGAAGTTGACGTTGATGTCGCCGGTCTGCTCGACCAGGTGCGCCAGCAGGCCGACGAGGTGCAGCGCATCCAGCGCAGCGTGGAAGCCATGCAGGTCAAGGGCAACTCGCGCAACAACGAGGTGACCGTGACGGTGACCGGAACCGGCCGGTTCACCGAGATCGACATCGACCCGGAGTCGCTACGCAAGTTCAACGCGCGCGACCTCGGCGACATCGTGCTGGAAGCGGTCAATGACGGGCTGCGCAAGCTCGGTGAGGCCAGCACCGCACGGTTCAAGCCGATCATCGAGGCCGCCGGCCGGATCGAACGGGCGGGCCAGTGACCGTTCCTGCTTCGGTGTCCTCGGCCTGCCGGGTCACCGTGGTCACCCCGCAGGCCCGGGTGGACGTGGCACTGCCGCTGGGCAGCACGCTGGTCGAGCTGATCCCGCAGCTGATCCGGCTGTCCGGCGCGGAAAGCCTGGCGCAGGCGGACAACCCGGGTTGGCTGCTGTCCCGCCTCGGCGGCGCACCCATGCCGCTCGGCATGACCCCCACGGCTGCCGGCATCCGCGACGGCGACGTGCTCTACCTGAACCCCAAGGAACGGCGCATGGCGCCGCTGCTGTTCGACGACGTGGTCGACGCGATCGCCAGCGCCGCCGAGAACCGCGACGGAACCTGGGGCGCCAAAGCCGCTTACCGTGCGGGCATGGCCGGTGCGGCGGTGGTGTTCATCGGCGCGGCATTCCTGCTGCTGCGCGGTTTGTGGGGTTCGCCGTTCGCGTCGGTCGGCGTCGCCGCACTGGCGGTGCTCCTGCTCGTCGGTGGGGGAGCGCTGGCCCGTGCCTACGGTGACGCGGACGCGGGCGCCGTGTGCGCGCTGGTCGGCGTGCCGGTCGCGGGGCTCGCCGGGCTGCTCGTGTTCGGCACGCACACACTGGCGCTCGGCGCCGCCGAGGTCGCCACCGCGCTCGCCGCGATCACCGTCTACGGCGCGCTCGCCGTCGTGGTGGTCGGCTCCCGGCTGCCGTGGTTCCTCGGCATCACCGTCGCCGCCCTGCTCGGCGCGCTGGCCGGGGCTGTTCCGCTGATCGGAGACATGGCCGCGGAGGGGTCGGCCGCGATCGCCATCGCCCTGGCCACCGCGCTGGCCGCCGTCGCGCCGATGCTCTCGTTGCGCCTGGCGAAACTGCCGCTGCCGACCGTACCGACCGACATGGACTCGTTCCGGGAGAAGGAAAAGCCCACCCTCGGACCGTCCGTATTGGACCAGACCGGCCAGGCCGAGGCGCTGCTGTGTGGCCTGCTCGGCGCGTTCGGCCTCGTCGTGCTCGGCGCTGTCGCCGTCCTGCTGCGCGGGAGCGACACCGCCCAAGCCGCGCTGGTCGGCACGGTCGGCGTGGTGTGGCTGCTGCGGTCGCGGTCCTATTCGGGCACCCGGCCACGCGTCGTGTTCGTGGTGACCGGGCTCGCTGTGCTGGTCTGCCTCGGCGGCTGGCTCGCGCTCTCGCCCGACCGCACCGCGACGCTGATCGGCGCGGGCGTGCTCGCCGCCGCCGGCGCGATCTGCGTCAGCTACGCGAGTCGCGCGGTGCGCGGCAAACAGTCGCCGTACTGGTCGCGACTGCTGGACATCGCCGAGTTCATCGGGTTGATCGCGATCATCCCGCTGGCCGGTGAGGTCGTCGGTCTCTACGCCGCGCTGCGCGGCGCGCTGTAACCCATCAGATGGCGAGCGGCAGGGTGCCACGCATCGCGAGCTCCTGCCGCCCGTTCCTGGTTGTCAGCCGGACACCGAGCGTCTTGCTCAACTGGCGGATGGTCATCTTCCCGTCGGTCGGCCGAACCCCAACCCGCACCAACCCGGTGCCGCGCACCCGGCCGCGTTGATCGCGGTGCAGCGTCAACGATGTCGCGGTGAACGCGGCTCCATTCACCCAGCGGCCGAGCACCGCGAGATCGTCGCGGCCCTGCCGGGTGCCGAAGCCGATCTGGCGGATCGCGCCGAACGAGAAGTCCTGCCAGGTCTCGGTGATCTTCACCGCACCCGGATTGCCGACGCCCAGCGCGACCAGCAGCTCCTGGCGCAGATCGTTCTGGTCCAGGGCAACCGCGGGCAGGCCCAGCTTGGCGACCTCGCTGACCAACGCGATCGCCGAACTCGCCGCGGCGCGCACCGCGCCCGTGTCGCCGCCGCCCCTGGCCAACGCGGCGCTCGGCGCCAGCGCTGGTTTGTAGCGCAGCGCGAGCCAGTGGATCTGCAACGGGTGGGTGTCTCGCTCGTCGCCGTAATAGCGGGCGCGCGGCGGGCTCGGCACCGACCAGGTCACCAGCTCGGCCGTGCACAGCCGAATGTCGGTACGGTCGTAGGCCTTTCGCAGTAATCCCAACAGGACACTCGACGACACCGGCAGTGCGGGCGCCACCCGCACCACCGACACGAACGAATCGTCCACCTTGGCCACGCCGGCCCGGTTGCCCGCCCGGTCGATGTGCTGGCTGATCCGCAGGCCGGGCAGCATGGCCTGCAACGGATCGCCGCCCCGCTGCTGGTGCGTCGAGCGCCGCGCGCGGAACCGCTGGTACACGCCCACCCACTGGTAGCCGCACAGCCCGTCGAAGCGCGTCGAGGTCAGCGCGACGATAACGATTCCGACACCGAGGACGATCCAACTCGCCAAGCGCAACGGAAACCAGGCGGCCACCACGACGACGGCGGCGATTTCCCACAGCATAATCTGTCGGATTCCCACAGGGCGGAATCTGCCAATGCGTTTTGCCGTGACCATACCCTCGGCGAGGGTATTTTTACCCTTGTGCTGCTCGGCGAATGTCTTTGGTGGAGCGGATATTTGCGTCATCGGCCGAAACAGCTCCCGCGTCAGCTAAAACAATGGCACGCCCATGTGGAACATGGACAAGCATAGGTATGCTGACTCCGCCGCGTACAGCGAAATCAACTTCCGAAAGGGTAATTGGGGGAAGTCACGGTGTGGACCCAGCGTGATCAAATCCAGGCTTATCAGTTCCTGCGCCGACGCCTGGTCTCCGCGCTGGTCGCTGCCGACGCCAACCACCCGACCTCGCCGAGCCGCAGGCTCGTCCTCGGCACCATCCTCGGCGTGGCCGCCGCGGTGCTGACTGCCGCCGTGTTCGGCGTGCTCGGTCTGCTCAACCCGAGCAGTACGGCGAACTGGAAACAGGGCGGCCAGGTCATCGTCGAACAGGACACCGGCGCCCGCTACATCCTCGGCAAGGACGGCCGGCTCTACCCAGTGCTGAACTACGCGTCCGCGCGCCTGCTGGCCGCGGGCAACGGCACGGCGACGGCGACCGTATCGGCGCAGGCACTGTCCTCGGTGTCCCGTGGACCGATGCTCGGCATCCCGGGCGCGCCAGACTCCCTGCCCACCGGTACGGCCATGGCGGATCACGTGTTCACCGTGTGCAGCAGGACCTCGCCGAACCAGCCGACCGGTGTGGAGCCCACCTCGACGCTGATCCTCGGTTCCTCGGCGGACACCGGCCAGCAGGCGCTCGCCAACGGACAGGGGCTGCTGGTGTCCGCGAGCAACGGTCAGGTTTTCCTGGTCGCCGACGGGTTCCGGTTCCGGGTGCCGAGTTCGGGCACGCTCGCCGCCCTGCACTACGACACGATCAGTCAGCTGCCGGTCGCGTCCAACTGGCTGGGCGCGGTCCCGGCCGGACCGGATCTGGGCCTGGTGGACGTCTCCGATGCCGGTTCGTCCGGTCCGGACGTCGGCGGGCAGAGCACCAGGGTCGGGCAGGTGCTCACCGACGGCGAGTACTACGTGGTCCGCTCGGACGGCCTGGAACCGGTCAGCCAGACCGAGGCGTACCTGATCACCGGCGACCAGCACAACGCGGACGCCTACCCGGGCAACCAGCCCGCGCCGATCCCGACGTCGGTCGCGGCGATCAGCTCCACCGCGAAATCCAGGCAGACCGGCATCATCGGTCTGCCCAGCCAGTTGCCGCGCATCCTCGCGCTGGGCGCCAATCCGGCGCTGTGCGCGACCGGCGACGGCACGAACGGCAGCGTGCTCACCGTCGGTGCCGCGCTGCCCCTGCCCCGTGGCGCGCAAGCCATCAGCACCTCGGGCGGCGGCCAGCTCGCCGACCAGGTGTACGTGCCGCCGAGCGGCGGCGTGCTGGTGCGCGAACAGACCGGGCTGACCACCGATACCGGTGCCACCTATCTGATCACCGACACCGGGCGGAAGTACCAGTTGCCCTCTTCTGCGGCGATCGCGTCGCTCGGCTACGGCTCGCTGACCGCGACCGACGTTGCCGAACCGCTGCTCGCGCTGCTGCCGAACGGCCCGGCACTGGATCCGAACAAGGCCGGGATTCCGGTGAGCGAGGGCGGTACGGGATGACGGACCTGGAAGTGCGCGCCGAGTCACCCGAGGTGGCGGATATGCCGACCGATCGGATTCTCGTTGGCATCGTTGAGGATCATCCGCTGTACCGGGCCGCGGTGGAACGCGTGCTGCGCCAGTCGCCCGATGTCGAGGTCGGCGTGGTCGCCGATTCGGTGGCCAGGTTCGCGGTTGGCCGTCAACCGGCGGGCAGCGTGGTCGTGCTGGATCTGAAGCTGCGCGGGGTGAAGGACGCGGCGGCGGTCATGGAGGTCGTCGGCATGGGGCACCGGGTGCTGGTGGTGTCCGCGCACGCCGGTCAGTCCGAAGTGCTCAGTGCGATGGCGGCAGGAGCCAGCGGTTACCTGTCCAAGGACGTGGACGGACCGGAGATCCTGCGCGCGGTGCGCCAGATCGCCGCAGGCAACAGTTATGTGTCACCGACGCTGGCCGCGTTCGTGCTCGACTCGACGCGGCAACCGCAGGCAGGCCCGAGGATCGTACTGTCCGAACGGGAGCGTCAGGTGCTGGCGCTGCTCGCGGCGGGCGAGCGCGACGCGGACATCGCCGAGGCGATGTCGATCAGCATCCGCACCGTACGGTCCTATTTGGACCGGATCAGGGACAAGACCGGACGGCGCCGCAGGCCGGAACTGACCCGGTTGGCGATCCAGGAAGGACTCGGCGTCAAACCGGGCGACTGACCGTGCGCCCCTTCCACGCGCCACCCCGGCCGAGCCAGTGCCGCCGCGCGGAATCGACGGTCATGCCCGCGTAGAGCAGCGCGATCACGGGGAGCAGCGGAGCGCGCCACGGCGGCAGGTCGTAGAGGCGCAGCACCGGTATGAAGGTGGCGCTCATGATCAGCCACGCCGGCCCGCCGACGCCGAGCAGCCACCACCACCCGAACAGGCCGGCGATCGTGGCGACCGGCGGGAGCACGTAGAGCAGCAGCAGGCCGACGATGGTGCCGAGCAGCAGCGCGGGGGAGTAGCGCAACTGGGTGTACGCCGACCGGGCCACCATGTCCCACAGGTCGCCGAAGCGCGGGTAGGGACGCAGGCTGCGCACGGATGTGGTGAATCCGAGCCAGGTTCGGCCGTGGCGTTTGAGCAGTTTGCCGAGCGCGACGTCGTCGATGTGCGCGTCCTTGATCTCGGCCAGACCGCCCGTGGTGGCGAGAGTTTCGCGACGGACCAGCATGCAACCGCCCGCCGCTGCCGCGACCCGCGAGCGCGGCTTGCTCACCAGGCGGAACGGATAGAGCTGCGCGAAGAAGTACACGAACGCCGGGACCACCCAGCGTTCCCAGCTCGTGTCGGTGCCCAGGCGCGCCATCAACGAGACCAGGTCCAGCCGGTCGCGCTGCGCCTTGGCGGCGAGCGTGCGCACGCTGTCGGCCGGATGCGCGATGTCCGCGTCGGTGAACAGGAAGTAGTCCGGCTCACCCGCCGCGTCGACGCCGCGCGCCATCGCAGCCACCTTGCCCGCCCAGCCCGGCGGCGGGCCGTCACCACGCACGATCGTGAGCCGGTCGGTGCCGAGGGATTTGGCGACGGTCGAGGTGTCGTCGGTGCTGGCATCGTCGACCAGGATCACCCGGAAGTCGCCGGGATAGTCCTGCGCGAGCAGCGTCGGCAGGGACACGCCCAGGATGTCGGCCTCGTTGCGCGCGGGCACCACCGCGACCACCGACGGGTACCCGGCCACGGTGTCCGAACAGGACAGACGGTGGCCGGTGCGCCAGTAACCGCCGTGCGCGAGCAGTAGATAGATCCAGGCAGCGAGGGCGAGCGTGGTCAGCACGAGCGGGATCAGCACTCGATCATTATCAACGGATAAGCTCAGCAGGTGACCGAGCCGTACCGCATGACGGATGTCCGAGGCCGCACCCACCAGGTCAACGCGGAACTGCGCGCACGCGGCGCCGCCGTGCCGGTGGTGTTGCCGGGCGAGATCGACGGCTTCGTGATCACCCAGCACGAGCCGCTGCGCGAGTTCCTCACCGACCCGGACGTGCGCAAGGCACCCGAACACTTCGGCGCCATGCGGCGCGGCGAGATCCCGGCCGGGTGGCCGTTGCTCGGTTTCGCCACTGTGCCCGGCATGACCACCGCCGACGGCGCCGACCTGCGGCGGTTGCGCGGGCTGGTGGCGCAGGAGTTCACTCCGCGCCGGGTGGAGAGCCTGCGGCCGCGTGTCGCCGAGCTGACCGAGAAGTTGCTCGACGACCTCGGCGAAGCCGCCGCGAACAACGACGGCGTCGCCGACCTGCGCAGGCATTTCGCGTTACCGCTGCCGCTGCGGGTGATCACCGAACTGTTCGGCGTCGACGAGCGCTACCGGCAGCGGCTGCACGAGGTGTCGAACGTGGTGGTCAGCCCGTTGGCCACGCCCGACGAGGCGATCGCGGCCAGCCTGGAGCTGCGCGCGGTTCTCGCCGAGGTCACCGCCGAACGGCGCGCGCACCCTGGCAACGACCTGACCAGCGCGTTGATCGCGGTGCGCGAGGAGAACGGCGACCGGTTCAGCGAGCCCGAACTGATCGGGATCATGCAGATCCTGATCATCGCCGGTCACGAGACCACGTTCAACCTGATCACCAACGCGGTCCGCGCCCTGTGCGCGCATCGCGACCAGCTGGCACTTGTGCTGCGCGGCGAGGCGAGCTGGGCGCAGGTGGTCGAGGAGGCGTTGCGGTTCGACGGACCGCTGAACTACTTCCCGTTCCGCTATCCGGCCCGCGATCTCGACGTCGACGGCGTCACCATCCCAGCCGGTACGCCGGTGCTCGCCGGATACGCTTCGGCAGGCCGTGACCAGCGGGTTTACGGCGACAGTGCGGACCGTTTCGACATCACCCGCGACTCGGCCCGGCACCTGTCCTTCGGGCACGGCCCGCACTTCTGCCTCGGCGCGCCGCTGGCCCGGTTGGAGGCGACCGTCGCGCTGGAGCGGTTGTTCACCCGGTTCCCGCAGCTCGACCTCGCCGTTCCCGATGCCGAACTGCCGCGCGACGTGAGCTTCCTTGGCAACACGGCCACCGCGCTGCCAGTGCGGATTTGATCCAACAGCACTACGTTGGGGCCATGGCCTCGGCGCCCGCGGTGGAACTCGACGTCGGTGACCGGACCGTTCGCGTCTCCAGCCCGGACCGGGTGTACTTCCCGGCGCGCGGCGAGACAAAGCTCGACCTGGTCCACTACTACCTCTCGGTCGGCGAGGGCATCGTCCGCGCGCTGCGCGAGCGACCGTGCATGATGCACCGCTTCCCGAGCGGCGTCGCAGGCGACAAGGTGCACCAGAAGCGGATTCCCAGCGGCGCGCCACCCTGGCTGGAGACCGTCCGAGTCAGCTTCCCGCGCTACAACCGCTACGCGGACGAACTGTGCGTCACCGAGCTGGCCAGCGTGATCTGGGCGGTGCAGATGTCCACAGTGGAGTTCCACCCGTGGAACTCGCGTCGCGCGGACACCGAGCAACCCGACGAGTGGCGCATCGACCTCGACCCGATGCCCGAATGCCCGTTCAGCACCGTGCGCAGGGTCGCGCACATCGCGCACGAGGTACTCGACGAACTCGGCGCGGTCGGCTGGCCGAAGACCTCCGGCGGCAACGGACTGCACATCTACGTGCGGATCGAACCGCGCTGGGGTTTCCACGAGGTGCGCAGGGCCGCGCTCGCGTTCGCCCGCGAAGTGGAACGCCGTGCCCCCGAACTGGTCACCACCACCTGGTGGCGCAAGGACCGCGATCCGCGCGCCCTGTTCGTGGACTACAACCAGAACTCGCGCGACCACACCATCGCCAGCGCCTACTCGGTGCGCGGCGTGCCCGAGGCGACCGTGTCCACGCCGATCACCTGGGCCGAAGTCGACGACGTCGAACCGAAGGAGTGCACGATCGCGACCGTGCCCGCACGGTTCCGCGAGCTCGGCGACCTGCACGCGGGCATCGACGACGTCGCCTACTCGCTGGACACCCTGCTCGCCTGGGCCGACCGCGACGGCCTGGACCCCTAGACGCGAACCACGAGCTTTCCGGTGGCCTGGTTGGTTTCCATGTCGGCGTGCGCCTGCGCGATCTCGTCGAACGCGTACACGCGATGGATCGGCACGGTCGCCTTCTCGGCCGCGACCGCGTCCAGGAAGCCGTGCAGCGCATCGGCGGGCAGGTCGCTCGCGTCGCCGCCATATGCGGCAAGTCGCACGCCGCGCGGCAGGTACGCGTTCGGGTAGAAGTCCTTGATGATCCACTCGTTGGACAGCATGCCGGTGAAGCAGACGACGCCGTGCACGCGCACCGCGCGCAGCGTGTCCGGCAGGGTCGGCGCGCCGACCAGTTCGAGTGCGGAGTCCACGCCGTCGGGCACGATCGCCCGGAGTTTGGGCGCCACCGCGCCGTCGTCGATGAGCACGTGGTCGACGCCGAGCGTGGTGAGCGCGTCCGCCTTGGCAGTGCTGCGCGTCGTCGCGAACACGGTCATGTCCTGCTGTTTGGCCAGCACGGCAGCGGCCATACCGACCGACGACGTACCGCCCCGGATCAGGATCGACCCGCCCGGCCGCACGTCGAGACCGACGGTCAGCGAGCCGTACGCGGTCTGCAGCATCTCCGGCACCGCGCCGAGCACCGCCCAGTCCAGGTCGGACGAGAACGGGATCAGCTGGGTCGCAGGCACGCAGGTGTACTCGGCGTAGCCACCGTCGAACGTGCGGCCCATCCCGCCCATCATCGCCATCACCTGCTGGCCCTCGGCGAACTCGCCACCGGGACACTTCGCGACCACGCCGGTCGCCTCGATGCCGAGCACGCGCGGGAACGTCACGCCTTCGGCGAGGCCGAGCCGGGTGTGCAGTTCCGAGCGGTTCAGGCCGAATGCCCGCACCCGGATCAGCACCCACCCCGGTTCCGGTTCGGGCACCGGCAGTTCGCGGATGGTCAGGGCGGTCGCCGGGCCCGGCGCGTCCAGCACGATCGCGCGCATCGTCGACGGTGTGGTCGTCATGTCGTGGTGATCCTCTCCTGCACTACCTGGCCCGCCTGGCGGAGCATGGCGAGCGAGGCGCTGAGTCGGGTGAGGCCATCGTCCGGCAGCACCGAGCCGAGCCGCAGTTCGAGTTCGGCGTCGAAGATCACCAGCGCGCGCTCCAGCAACTCGGCGCCGAGTGGGGTGATCTCGATGATCGACGAGCGCCGGTCCTGCGGGTTCGGCTTGCGCGCGCAGCGACCGGCCGCCTCGATCCGGTCGATCGCCTTGCTGGTGCCGCCGACCGTGATCGACAGCTCCCTGGCGACGTCCTGCACGCGCGCGTCCGGGGTGCGCTGGATCGCGAGAAGCACGTCCAGGTTGGCCATGGACAGGTCGACCTCAGCCTGAAGCCGCTGGTCCAGCGCGTCCCACAGTTCGATTTCCAGCCGCACGAGGTGGTGGAAGAGGGTCCGCAGGTCCGTCATGCCGAACAATGTACATTCCATGGAAGCAAATTCCTAGGAAGTGAGTTTGCTTGTTGCGGCAATAAGTAGAGTGTGCCTCGGTGCGCGCTTTCCGCTGAGGCGATCGGGGACGACATGCGATACAGGGCTGCCTGCTGATGTCCGCCGCGATGCCGGCCCCCGAATCGGTTGTCGAACCGATCCGGTTCTCCGTGCTCGGCCCGGTCCGGGTCTGGCGCGGGCCAGACGAGGTCGTCGGCGGGCCGCCCCAACAACGCGCCATCCTGGCGTTGCTCCTGGTCAGAGCGGGCGGGCCGGTCAGTATGGCCGAGTTGACCGGCCTGCTCTGGCCGACCGACCCGCCGCCCAGCGCCGCCAACGTCGTGCACCGCTACATCGGCATGCTGCGCCGTCAGCTCGAACCCGGCCTGCCCACCAGGGTCGCGGGTCGCTGGCTGGTCCGGCAGGTCGGCAGCTACCGGCTCAACGTCGACGCCGAATCGCTGGATGTACTGCGCTTCCGCGAACTCGTGCACGTCGCGCGCGGTCACGCCGCGCGGGGCCAGTCCGAGGAGACGGTCGCGGGTGCGGTCGACGAGTTCGTGACCGCGCTCGCGCTGTGGCGCGGACCGTGCCTGGCAGGCGTCGAGGCGTCGGCGCACGCGCAGGCCGCGTTCGCCGAGGTCGACCGCGAACGCGTCGTGGTCGCGCTGGAAGCCGCCGACGCGGCACTGTCCGTCGGCCGGTCCCGTAAGGTGCTCGCGGCAGTGCGCGAGGTCGCCGCGCTGCACCCGTTGGACGAACCGTTGCAGACCCGGCTGATGCTCACCCTCGCCGCCAGCGGCTACCAGGCCGACGCGCTCGCCACGTTCCGCGAGGTGTCCGCGCGGCTGGCCGAGGAACTCGGCATCGACCCCGGTGCCGAACTGCGCGCCGCGCACCAGCGCGTGCTGCGCCAGCAGGTCGGTCAGCCGACGGCGGCGTCGATCGCGGTCGCCATGCCGCCCACCGAGGCCCAGGCCACCCCGCCCAGCCGCACCTCGCCGGTGATCCTGCCCGCCCAACTGCCGCCGGACCTGCCGATGTTCACCGGGCGGCGGACCGAACTGGACCGGTTGAACGCGCTGCTCGACCCGGAGCGCGCCGCGCCCGCGATGCCGATCTGCGTCGTGGACGGCATCGCGGGCATCGGCAAAACCAGCTTCGCCGTGCACTGGGCGCACCAGCTCGCCGGCCGCTACCCGGACGGTCAGCTCTACGTCGACCTGCGCGGATTCGATCCGAGCGGCGCGGTGCTCGGCGCGAGCAAGGCACTGCGCGGGTTCCTCGACGCGCTCGGCGTCGGACCGCAACGCGTCCCAGACAGCATGGAAGCCCAGGCGGGGCTGTACCGCAGCCTGCTCAACGGCCGCCGCGTGCTGATCCTGCTGGACAACGCGCGCGACGTCGCCCAGGTCCGGCCGCTGCTGCCCGCGGCGGCGGGCTGCCTGGTGATCATCACCAGCCGCAACCAGCTCTCCGGCCTGATCACCACGCACGCCGCCCGCACGCTGACCCTCGACCCGTTCTCGGTCGACGAGGCGCGCGAGGTGCTCACCAGGCGGCTCGGCGTGAAACGGCTGGCCGACGAGGTCACGGCGCTCGACGAGATCATCGCGGGCTGCGCGGGTCTGCCGCTGGCGACCGCGATCGTCGCGGCGCGCGCCACCATCCACCCGAACATGCCGCTCGCCGCGATCGCCGACGAACTGCGCGACGAGCGCACCCGGCTCGACGCGTTCAGCGCGGACGGCGACGTCGCCGCCGACGTGCGCGCGGTGTTCTCCTGGTCCTACCGGCAGCTCAGCCAGTCCGCGGGCAGACTGTTCCGGCTGCTGTCCGTCGGCGCCGGACCGGACATCTCCCGCAACGCCGCGGCCAGTCTGCTCGGCGTCGGCAGGCGTGAGGTCCGCCACCTGCTCACCGAACTCACCAGTGCCCGGCTGCTCATCGAGCACTATCCGGGCCGCTACAGCCTCCACGACCTCGTCCGGGTGTACGCGTCGGAGCTGAGCGAATCGCTGGACGGCGAGGACGAGCGGCGCGAGGCGCTGGGCAGGCTGCTCGACCACTACCTGATCACCGCGCACCACGCCCAGCTCAAACTGTGGCCGCTCTACATCCCGGCCGAACCGCCGCCCGCCCGGCCCGGGGTCACCCCGGAGGACTGTGCGGACCGGGCGAGCGCGCTGGACTGGTTCACCGAACACCGGCAGGTGCTCACCTCCGCGATCCGCAGCGCCGCGACCGGCGAACTCGCCTCCTACGCCTGGGAGTTGGCGCTGCGCCAGCAGCAGTTCTTCCAGCTCTCCGCGCGCTACCACGACTGGGCGGGCACGATGCGGGTCGCGTTGCAGGCCGCGCGTGAACAGGGCGACCTGCCCGCGCAGGCCCGCATGCACCGCAGCCTGGCAGGCGCCTACCACTTCCTGCGCCGCGACGAACCCGCGATCGAGCACCTGACCAGCACCTGCGCCCTGTTCCACCAGCTCGGCTACCGGCTCGAACACGGCTACGTGTGCGCCAACTTCGGCGCGATCCGCCGCGAACTCGGCCAGGTCGACGCGGCCATGCAGCACTACAAGGACGCGCTGGAGCTGTTCCGCGAGATGGACAACGCCAAGGGCAAGGCCACCGCGCTGGAGGGCATCAGCTGGTGCGAGACCCAGTACGGCAACATCTGCGTCGCGGTCGGCCTGATCGAGCAGGGCATGCAGCTCTACCGCCAGGTCGGCGACACCAACGGCGTCGGCTACTGCTGGTCGGCCCTTGGCAAGCTGCGCCAGTCGCTCGGCGAGCACGAGTCCGCGATCGAATGCTTCTCCGCCGCGTTCGAGCAACTCGCCAACGCGGGCGACCGTGCGGATACCGCCGAATGCCTCTTGTGGCGCGGTGATTCACGACTCGCGCTCGGCGAGGTCGAGTCCGCGCGCGAGGACTGGCAGCGCGCGCTGACGATCATGGAGGACCTGCAACTGCCGTTGGCCGACACCGTGCGCACCCGGCTGAGCCCGGTCGCTCAGTGACCGTCGCGCCGATCAGGTCGATCACGGCCGCGCCCTCGCCGGTCCTGCGGCCGAAGACCTCCTGGTAGGCCAGCCCGGACAACAGCCACGCGCCGGACAGCCCACCCAGCCGGGGCAGCCAGCTCACGGGCAGCGCGACCAACACCGCCGTGCTGCGCCGCTCGGCGCGTCGGCGGAGCGCATGATCGGGGATCATCACTTCGTAGGAGGCGGACCGGCCCGCTCGTGTGCTGTCATGGAGCCGTGCGCATGCGAGTCGTCCGCAAGCTGGCCGGCTGGCGCCAGCGGGACCTGCCGGTATGGCAGCAGGACGCCCTCATCGCGCTGTTCACCCTGGCCCTCGGTGTGCTGCTCTACACGACCGACGTCGCCCAGCTCGTCCCGTTCGGCTCGGGCGTGCCGCTGTGGGCGCGGCTGGTCGAACTGGCGGCCGTGTGCGGGCTGGAGCTGACCCGTCGCTGGGTGCCGGGCGGGTTGCTGCTGGCCACCGCCTGCCTCGCGGTCGACGTGTCGATCGGCGTCTCGCTGCCGGTGGTGCTCGTCTACACCGATTTCCTCTACGCGGCCACGCTCTACGGGTCGTGGCGGGTCAACCGGGTCATGGTCGGTCTGGCTGTGCTCGGCCCGATCTCGGTGTTCGTCTTCCTGCTCAGCTACACGCACGTGCTGCCCGTCGCGGTGGACGTCACGCTGGGCGTGGTGCCGTTCGTGATCATCCCGATCTGGTGGGCAGCGCACGTCCGCCAGCAGCACGACGCCGCCGACGCCGAACGCGCCAACGCCACCCAGGTGGCCCGGATCGCCGAGTTGGACCGGCGCGCCGCGGTCGCGGCCGAACGCGGCCGGATGGCCCGCGACCTGCACGACGTGATCGCGGGCCACCTCTCCGCCATCGCGATCCAGTCCGGCGCGGCGCTCTCGCTCGCCGACGATCCGCGCACCGCGCGCACCGTGCTCACCTCGGTCCGTGAGAACAGTGTGCACGCGCTGGCCGAGATGCGCGCCATGATCGGCCTGCTGCGCGCCGAGGCGGAAACCCTGGAGGACGAGACCACCGCGCCCGCGCGCCTGGCCGAACTGTCGCGGCTGGTCGCCTCGGCCCGTGCCGGTGGCATGCAGGTCACCGTCGAGTCCACTGTGGAGGGTGCGGCGCTGCCGGTCGCGGTCGACCTGACCGCGTACCGGATCGCGCAGGAAGCGCTGACCAACACCATGAAACACGCGCCAGGTGGCCGGGTGCACGTGGAGATCGGCAAACGCGGGGGAGTGCTCACCGTCGAGGTGCACAACGAACTGACCGAGCGACAACCCGAACCGGACGGGACCGGGCATGGCCTGCTGAACATGCGCGCGCGAGCGGACGCGGTCGGTGGCACGCTGAGCGCCGGACCGGTCGGCACCGGCTGGCTGGTCCGCGCCGAACTCCCCGTCGCGGAAGGGCGCGTATGACCATCAGGGTGCTGGCCGCCGACGATCACGGCGCGATCCGCGCCGGCCTCATGCTGATGCTCGGCAGCGACCCGGACATCGAGGTGGTCGGCGAAGCCGCCGACGGCGAAGCCGCGACCCGGCGGATCAGCGCCGAAGGGCTGGCCAACGTGCTCGTGCTGACCACGTTCGACCTCGACGAGTACGTGCACGCGGCACTGCGCGCGGGAGCTGCCGGGTTCCTCCTCAAATCCGTCGAGGCGCGGCACCTCGTCGAGGCCGTCAAGCTGGTCGCGTCCGGGGACGGCGTGCTCGCGCCGACCGTGACGCGCCGACTGATCAGTGCCTTCGCCGCGACCAGCGGCGAAGCGCCCGTTCCGCCGAACGGACTCGACGACCTTACCGAGCGCGAACGCGAGGTGTTCGGCTGCCTCGGGTCCGGAATGTCGAACGCGCAGATCAGTTCTCGCTTGCACATCGGTGAGACGACGGTCAAGACGCACGTCTCGCGCGTGTTGACCAAACTCGGTGTCCGATCCCGGGGCCAGGCCGCGATCCTCGCGCAGGAGTATGGGCTGGTCGTGGATTAGTTGATCGAATCGTAATAGGGATTACAGGGCGTCCGAATTCGCGCTAGCGGTACCGCCAAAGGCGTGGTGAGCCTCACTCCTTCCGGCGGTGTTTGCTACCCGCACTGGACCTGTCCCGCATCTGTCTGATTGCATACTGCGCATGTTCACGTATGTGGCCGTAACCGGGGGCGCAGAGCTCGGCGGGTGTCCGCGACGGTGAGGACAGCACGTGACCTGTGGCTTCGCGGCCGAGCGGTGGTCAATGAGGCGGCCCGCCGCTACGCGCCCGTCGCCGCCGAGGCACTCAACCGCTACCTGCCAGCTCCCCAACCCCAAACCGTTGTTCACCAGCAGATCCAGCCTTCCGGCGTCCCCGAGGAACAGATCGGCGAGGTCTGCTCGACCCTCGCGTTACGCGACCTGAACCTGATCAACTCGGTGCTCGACGAGTTGCAGGAGATGTACCGCAACGAGAGCAATCCGGATCTTCTCGACAAGCTGTACCGCATCGACAACCTGGCCAACCTGCTGCGCCGCAATTCGGAAAACATGCTGGTACTGGCCGGAAAAGGCGCCAACGACACCGGCGTCGGCGACGCGTCATTGGTCGATCTCTTACGCGCGGCCGCGTCCCCGATCCGCCAGTTCGACCGAATCGCCTTCGGTCGAATCGTCGCTGTCGGAATCGTCGCGCCCGCCACCGCCGACATCGTCCGCGTACTCGCCGAATTGCTCGACAACGCGGCCAACAATTCGCCGCCCACCACCCAGGTCCGGGCCAGCGCGCACTTCACCGAGTCCGGCAGCGTGCTGGTGCGCATCGAGGACGACGGCATCGGCATGTCCGAGGAGCAACTGTTCAGCGTGAACAAGCGGCTCTCCCGCACACCCGAGTTCGAAGCCGACGCCGTCGCGCACATGGGCCTGTCCGTGATCGCCCGGCTCGCCGCCCGCCACCACCTGCGCGTCCGGCTCGACCGGCGCACCCCCGCGGGTACCACCAGCCTGGTCACCATTCCGGCCGCGCTGGTCTGCGATCTGCCCGCCGAGGACATGTGGTCCGGCAACCACACCGTCCCCAACCAGGCATCGCCGCTCGCGCCCGCCGGGCCCGATCCACGCGTGGACGACGCCGAGCGCGACGCGTTCACCCCGATCACCCCGGCCGCCTCCGCCGGCCCGAAATGGCCGGGGACCACCGAAACCGAAGGGCCGACCACCGCCATCGGCCTGCCCCGCCGGGTACCGAGCAGCCTGCGTCCCGCCGGTCGCAAGCAAGCTGCCCAGCCCGCGCCGACCGATCCGAAGGACGTCGCGGCCGGGCATGAACGCATGCTCAGCGACCTCGCCGCGTTCGACGACGGTATCGAATCGGCTCGGACCGGGCAGTCCGACGAGGAAACCGGCTCCGCACAACCCGAAGGGCAAGACACGTGACGGCGTACCACGACGCCGCGAGCATTCCCGACTTCACCTGGCTGATCAGCGACTTCGTCAACCGGGTGCACGGCGTCACGCACGCCCTGATCCTGTCGTCCGACGGACTGCCGCTCACCGCGTCCCGCTCGACCGACCAGACCTCGGCGGACAGCCTCGCCGCGATCGCCAGCGGCGTGCTCGGCCTGGCCAGGACCAGCTCGGAAATGTTCGGTATGGGCAACTGCGAGGTGATCATCCACCGGCACAGCGGCGGGCACTTCCTGTTCATGCCCATGGGTGAGCAAGGCGGACTCGTCGTGCTCACCGGCCCCCGGTGCGACATGCAGGCCGTCGCCCACGAAATGACCACGTTCGTCCAGAGCTACGCGCGGCACCTGACCCCCAGGGTCCGCAACGCGCTGCGCCCGATGGCGTCGGCCCCGCCCGACCTGGGCTGATCCAGGAGGAAGGAGGTAAGCACATGTCCACAACCGCAGGCTCGACTCCTCCGGTGAACACCTGGGTCGCCGACCGCATCCGTCCGTACCTGCTCACCGGTGGCCGCACGGCGACAACGCACCAGTTGCTGGTGGAGACCATCATCTCGGTGCCCAACTACGACCAGGCGCTCGCCGCCCGGCTCATGCCGGAGTCGCGCGAGTTGTACACGCTCGCCAGATCCCGGGTGTCCGTCGCGGAACTGTCGGCGTTGCTGACAATCCCGCTCGCCGTGATCAGGGTGTTGGTCAGCGATCTTGCCGACTACGGTGCGATCGTGATCCACCCGACCGCGTCCACCTTCCGACATGACGGGGCGACCATGCAGCGTGTGCTCGACGCCTTGCAGAACTTGAAGGTGCAGCCGTGACCGCACCTGCCAACAGCTTGATGATCTCGGCGAAGATTGTGGTGGCCGGCGGTTTCGGCGTCGGCAAGACCACGTTCGTCAGCACGGTCAGCGAGGTGCCCCCGCTCAACACCGAAGCGTGGATGACCGGCCCCAGCGAAGGCGTCGACGACCTCGGTGGCGTCGGCGGCAAGACCAAGACCACGGTCGCCATGGACTTCGGCAAGCGCACCCTCGCCGACGACCTGATGCTCTACCTGTTCGGCACCCCTGGCCAGCCGCGGTTCTGGTTCATGTGGGACGACCTCGCGCGCGGCGCCATCGGCGCGATCGTGCTCGTCGACGGCAGGCCGAACCAGATCGAGAAGTCCTTCCCCGCCATCAACTACTTCGAGAACGACTCCGACGTGCCGTTCATCGTCGCGGTCAACATGTGGGACGGCCAGCTGGCCCACCAGCCAGGCGAATTACGAGACGCCCTTGCGCTCTCGCCGTCGGTCCCGCTGGTCACCTGCGACGCACGCGACCGCACCTCGGTCATCGACACCCTCAGCGCGTTGGTCCAGTTCACGCTCGGTGGTCTCAAGGTAGGAGTGGGTCTCTAGCGTGCGGCGAGGAAGAGGCAGTGACAAGTAAAGGAAGCGGTATGCGGCAAGCCAGGTTAGCGTTCGGGTTCGATCGGGAAGGTGGTGAATAGGGTGCGCAAGATCCTGGTCGTCGGTGCGGGACAGTCCGGCCTGCAACTCGCGCTCACCCTGTTGGAGAACGGCTATCAGGTCACCCTGATGTCGGCGCGCACGGCGGAGGAGATCCGCAACGGCAAAGTGACGTCGACCCAGTGCATGTTCGACAACGCCCTGCAGAACGAACGCGACCACGGCCTGAACCTGTGGGAGAAGGACTGCGTCAAGGTCGACGGCCTCGGCGTGTCCGTGCTCGGCCCGGACGGGCAGCGCGCCCTGGACTGGTTCGCCGATCTCGACCACTACGCCCAGTCCGTCGACCAGCGGGTGAAGATGGCCGGCTGGCTGGACCTGTTCGCGCAGCGCGGTGGCAAGCTGATCATCTCCGGGGTGACCACCGCCGACATCGACGCGCTCACCTCCCGCTACGACCTGACCATCGTGTCTGCGGGCAAGGGTGAACTGGTCGGCCTGTTCGACCGCGACCCGTCCCGCTCGCCGTACACCAGCCCGCAGCGCGCGCTCTCGCTCGCCTACGTGCACGGTCTCGGGCCGCGACCCGAGCACCCGGACAAGCACGCGGTCCGGTTCAACATCGCGCCCGGCGTCGGCGAACTGTTCATGATCCCCGCGTACACGCTCAGCGGAAACTGCGACATCCTGTTCTGGGAAACGATTCCCGGCGGTCCCGGCGACATCTTCAAGGAGCGGATGACGCCGCAGGAGCACCTCAAGCGGATCCTCGAACTGATGAAGACCTACACCCCGTGGGAGTACGAGCGCGCGGGCGAGGTCGAACTGACCGACGACAAGGCCGTCCTCGCGGGCGGCTACACCCCGGTCGTCCGCCAGCCCATCGGCGAACTGGAATCCGGCGGCATCGTGCTCGGCATGGCCGACGTGGTCGTCGCCAACGATCCGATCACCGGCCAGGGCAGCAACAACGCGAGCAAATGCGCCGCGTCCTACCTCACCGACATCCTCGCGCACGGCGACCGGCCGTTCGACCGCGCCTGGATGCAGTCCACCTTCGACCACTACTGGGAGTATGCCCAGCACGTCACCATGTGGACGAACGCGCTGCTCGCCCCGCCGCCCCCGCACGTGCTGGAGATCCTCGGCGCGGCCAGCGTCAGCCCGGCCGTCGCGCAGCGCTTCGCCAACGGGTTCAACGACCCGTCCGATTTCGAGAACTGGTTCCTGGACCCGGAGAAGGCCAAGGACTACCTGGCCGGCGTCATGGGCCAACCTGCCTGACCAACTCGGTGTGTGACTGCTCGTCGAACGCGACGAGCAGCACCCGTTCGACCTCGGTCGGCGTCGCGCGGATCGTCTGTACCGCGATCCGCGCGGCGTCGGCGATCGGATAGCCGTACACACCGGTCGCGATGGTCGGAAACGCGACACTGCGCGCGCCGAGCTCGTCGGCCACCGCGAGACTGGCGCGATAACACGATGCCAACGTCTCGGCTTCGCCGTAGCCGCCGCCTTCCCACACCGGCCCGACCGTGTGGATCACATGCCGCACCGGCGGATCCAGGTCGAACGCGGGCGTCGCCTTGGCATCCCCCGGATCGCACGGCGCGATCGCCGCACCCGCCGCCGCCAACCGGGGCCCGGCTGCGCGATGGATCGCGCCGTCCACCCCGCCACCGCCGAGGAGTGACTCGTTCGCTGCGGTCACTATCGCGTCCACCCGCTGCGCGGTGATGTCATCGCGCACCACCTCGATCGCCGTCATGGTGTCAGAATGCCGTAATGCGTGAGTCCTGGGTCGACGCAACGTGTTCGCTTTCTGGGAACGCCTCGGTCGCGCGGGAGGCCGCCGCAGACCTCGTCGCGCGCTATGCCGAGCCGCACCGGCGCTACCACAACACCGCGCACGTGCTCGCCGTGCTGCGCGATGCCGCGCTGCTCGCCGACGAACTCGGCCTGGCGGCCCATGATCGCGCGATCGTGACGCTCGCCGCGTGCGCGCACGACGTGCACTACGACGGCAAGCCCGGCGACGACGAGCGGCGCAGCGCCGAATGGGCCGGAACCTGGTTGCGCCGCGGCGGAATCACCGACACCGACGTGTCCGAAGTGGAGCGTCTGGTCCTCGCGACCATCGACCACGCCGGGGCTCCCACCGACCTCGCCGCGCAGATCCTGTTCGACGCCGACCTGGCCATCCTCGCCGCCCAACCCGAGGACTACGAACGATATCGACGCGCCGTCCGCGCCGAATACGCGTCCGTATCGGACGATGCCTGGCGCTCCGGCCGCGCCGCCGTGCTGACGAGCCTCGCCGCCCGCGATCCGCTCTTCCACACCGAGCCCGCCAGGAAACACTGGGAGCAGCGTGCGAAATCCAATCTGGCTACGGAACTGTCCAGTCTCTAGAACTCAGGGTTGATCGCGAGCTCGACCCGAGGGTTGACGAACTCCGGCGCGTGAGCCGGTTCAATCAGAGCGTGACTACTGGGGTACTCGAACGCACAGCCAGCCAACAACCCGATGATCCGCCACGGCGACGCTGGGAAGGCATCGCACTGCTGGCGATTCTCGCCGTGGCGGCAGTGCTGTACTGCTGGGGGATCGGCGACCGCGCCTTGCAGCCGTACTACGCGGCCGGGGTCCGGTCGATGACCGAGAGTGTGAAGGCGTTCCTGCTCGGCGGGTTCGATCCGGCGGGCGTGGTGACCATCGACAAGACGCCGTTCGGGTTCTGGGTGCAGGGCATCGGCGTATGGATCTTCGGCTATCACTGGTGGGCGATCGCGCTGGTGCAGGCGGTCGAAGGCGTCGCGGCGGTGTTCGTGCTGCACCGGTTGGTGCGGCGCTGGGCGGGAGAGCGGCCCGCGTTGGTCGCCGCGCTGATCCTGGCGGTGTCGCCGATCAGCACTGCCATCAACCGCGCCAACCAGGCTGACGCGCTGATGGTGCTGTTGCTGCTGCTCGCCGCCTACTGCGTGACCCGCGCGGTCGAGCGCGCGTCGACCGGGAAGGGCACCGGTTGGCTGGTATCGGCGGGCGCGCTGGTCGGATTGGCGTTCTTCGCCAAGATGCTCGCGGGCTGGATCCTGTTGCCCGCACTCGCCATCGCCTACCTGGCCGCGCCGATCAGCTGGCCGAAACGCCTGCTGCGCATCCTGCTCGCGGGCATCACCACGGCCGCTGTCTCGCTTGCCTGGCCGGTCATGGTCAGCCTGTGGCCCGCGAGCGACCGGCCCTACATCGGCAGCACCTCGGACAACTCGATCTGGCAGCTCATCTTCGGCTACAACGGGT
The DNA here is from genome assembly GCA_036494465.1 of Pseudonocardiaceae bacterium. Lineage (GTDB taxonomy): Bacteria > Actinomycetota > Actinomycetes > Mycobacteriales > Pseudonocardiaceae > CAJCJE01. Next base: position 39,048 of record DASXOJ010000181.1, on the reverse strand, counting down.
TCGGCCGGGTCGCGGGCGGCAGCATCGGCTCGCTGGGCAGTCTCGGCAGCGCCTACGGCGCCCAGCTCGCCGCGCCACCCGGACCGTTGCGGCTGGTCAGCGAATCGCTGGCCAGTCAGGTCGGCTGGTTGTTGCCGCTCGCGCTGGCGACCGTGCTCGGCGCGATCATCCTCTGGGCGCGCACCCGCTGCGGCACACCGGAACAGCGCGCGGGCTGGCTGCTGTGGGGCGGCTGGCTGATCGTCGCAGGGTTGGTGTTCTCCTTCGCGGGCGGCATTTTCCACCGCTACTACACCGTCGAACTCGTGCCTGCCATCGCCGCGCTGTCCTCGGTCGGGCTGAGTGCGTGCTGGGGCTGGTACCGGGCCGGACGCCGCGCCGGGTTGCTGTTGCCGTTGGCCATCCTCGGTTCCGGTGCGTTCGCGGTCCTCGTGTTGTCGCGCACGCCGGACTGGCAGCCGTGGCTACGGTTTGCCGTCGCGATCGTGACCGTGGTCGTCGTGGTGGCGCTGCTTGCCGCGTTCCCCGGTCGCCGGGTTCGGGTGGCCCGTCCGGTTGTCGCGCTCGGCGTGGTCGCGTTGCTCGCCGGCCCGGTCGCGTTCTCGGTCGCCACGACGGTGACCCCGCAGACGGTGATCTCCGCCGCCGATCCGGCAGCGGGCCCTATTCCGCCCGACGGGATGGTCGCTGCGACGGCGCAGAGCGCGTTGAAGTCCGGCAAAGCCGCGCAGGCGTACGTGTCCTTCATGGACCAGGCCGCCACCCTCACCTCTGGCCAGCGCGAGGTGCTCGCCTACGTGACCGCGCACGCGCCGGACGCGCGGATCCAGCTGGCGGTCGAACTCGGCAGCTGGGGCGCGGACCCGTTCCTGGTCAACTCGTCCGCGCGCGTCGCCGCGTTCGGCGGTTACGTCGGTCTGGACCCGAGCCCGACGGCGGCGCAGGTCGCCCAGTGGTCCGCCACCCACCAGCTCGGTTTCGTGCTGCTGCCCGGACCGTTGCTGGAGCTTGGCAAACTGCTCCAGGGCACGCCCGCCACCGAGGCCGCGAAGGCCACACCGAGCCTGGACATGAACACGCTCCAGACCCGGATCGACTGGGTGACGCGGCACTGCGTGCCGGTGCGCCCGGCCGCGATCGGACCGGACGCCCTCCAGGCGGGTTATCTGTTCAGCTGCGGGACGTGACAAGTGCGCCGGGTCGCGTGGCCTTCGCGGCGCGCGACCCGGCGCCGAGCACCAGACCGGCGATGACCGCGAAGATCACCGCGGACACCACACCGACCACGTGCAGACCTGCGGTGAACGCCGGACCGCTTGGCGTCCCACTCGCCAGGTTCAGCCGGTACACGGCGGCACCGACCGCGCCCAGCACCGCGATGCCCAGCGACCCGCCAAGGTAGTTGCTGGTCTCCGACATCGACGCCGCCGAACCGGCCCGCTCCGGCGGCACTGAGCCGACCACCAGGCCGGTGCCGAGCGCGAACAGCGGGCCGGTGCCCAGGGCGAGCACGGTGATCCCCACGATGACCAGCGGCAACGTCGCCGCACCGTGCGCGACCGCGATGGCAAGGCAGCCCAGCACCGACACGCACAGCCCGCTGGTGATCGCGGTGTGCGCGGCCAGCCGGCGCGCCAGCAGCGGCGCGGTCATCGTGCCGATCGCGACGCCGATCCCCATCGGGCAGAACAGGATGGCGGCCGCCAACGGACCGAGGCCGAGCACGTTCTGCAGGAACTGGGTGACCAGCAGCCCACAGCCCGCCATCGCGATCCCGGCCAGCACCAGGCCGATCAGCACCGCGCTGAACCGGGGATTGCGCAGCAGCCGCAGGTCGAGCAGGGGAGTGGTCAACCGCAGTTGACGCCGTACGAACACCACGCCGACCGCCACCCCGACCACGATCGCCGCGAGCGGCAGGACCACGCTCTGCGTGCCGTCCACGGTCAGCTCCTTCAGCCCGTAGACCACCGGCAGGATCGCGATCAGGGACAACGCCACGCTCGCCGGGTCGATCCGGCCCGCGTCCGGGTTGCGGAACTCGGGCAGCAGGATCGGGCCGAGGATCAGCAGCAGACCGAGCATCGGCACCGCCATCAGGAACACCGAACCCCACCAGAAGTGCTGCAACAGCACGCCCGCGACCACCGGGCCGAGCGCGCCACCGGCGAACTGGCAGGTCGCCCAGGCCGCGATCGCCTTCCCGCGCTGCCGCTCGTCCCGGAACATGTTGCTGATCAGCGCCAACGTCGAGGGCATCAACGTCGCACCGGCGAGGCCCTGCAAGGCACGCGCCGCGATCAGCATCTCCGGACTGGTCGAGAACGCGCCGACCAGTGACATCAGCAGGAAGCCCGCCGCGCCGATCAGCAGCAGCTTCCGGCGGCCGATCCGGTCGCCCAGGGTGCCCATGGTGATCACGAATCCGGCGACCAGGAAGCCGTAACTGTCGCTGATCCACAGTTGCTGCACGTGGCTCGCGCCCAGGTCGGCGGAGATCCGGGGGAGCGCCAGGAACAGCGCGGTCATGTCCAGCGCGACCAGCAGCGTCGGCACGATCAGGACCAGCAGGCCGAGCCATTCCCGGCGGCTGCCAAGCGGCGTGGTTTCCATGTCGTCGTCCTTCCCGATGGGTTGGTGTTGCCCTTCGGTCGGAACCGCGCGCCGGGTTTTGACATCTGTGCCAGAGTTCGTGTCAAAGTCACGGCGTCGGCTCCGACCAGAGGGTGACAACGCCCAACCGGGCGGTGAAGACGACGAGGAGTAAGCCATGAAGTTCCTGCTGTTGATGCACGTCAACCCGACTGTCTGGGAGTCACTCACCGAGGACGAGCGCAACGAGGTGATGAACGGTCACGGCGCGTTCATGGAAACCGTGCGGAACTCCGGCGAGATGATCCTGACCCAGGCGCTCGCCGACCCGTCGCAGAGCGCGGTGGTCCGGGTGCGCGACGGCGAACGCCTCGTCACCGACGGCCCCTATCTGGAGGCCAAGGAATACCTGGGCGGCTACTACCTGGTCGACGTGGAGAACAAGGAACGCGCGCTGGAACTTGCCGCGATGATCCCCGATGCCAAGGTGCCCGGGCTGGGCATCGAGGTCCGCCGGATCATGGCCGACAACGGCGAGTTGACGGTCTGACCGTGGTCGAGCCGGCCGTCGAGGACCTGCTGCGTGAACTCACGCCGCAGGTCCTCGGCTCGCTCGTGCGCAGGCACGGCCACTTCGAGGAATGCGAGGACGCGGTCCAGGAGGCGATCCTCGCCGCGTCGATGCAGTGGCCTACCGATGGCGTGCCCGCCAACCCGCGCGGCTGGCTGATCACGGTCGCCTCGCGCAAGCTGATCGACCAGCTGCGCAGCGAACACGCCCGCCGCGAACGCGAGACCACCGTCGCGATCGAGGCCGAGGCTCGGGGCGACGCCGAGGATGTGCAGGACCAGGACGACGCCCTGGTCCTGCTGTTCCTGTGCTGCCACCCGGTGCTCACCGCCGCTTCGCAGACCGCGCTCACCCTGCGCGCCGTCGGCGGCCTGACCACCGGCGAGATCGCCGCCGCATTCCTGGTACCGGAGCCGACCATGGGCGCCCGGATCAGTCGCGCCAAGCAGAAGGTCAAGCAGGCGGGCAGCCAGTTCGCGCTACCGGCGAAGGAAGAATGGCCGCAGCGGCTCGGCGTCGTCCTGCACGTGCTGTACCTGATCTTCAACGAGGGGTACACGGCGTCCTCCGGCGCGAACCTGGACCGGGTCGAACTGGCAGGCGAGGCGATCCGGCTGACCCGCATGGTGCACAGGCAGTTGCCTGGCGACGCCGAAGTCGCGGCGCTGCTGGCGTTGATGCTGCTCACCGACGCGCGCCGGACCGCCCGCACCACCGCCGACGGCGACCTGATCCCGCTCGCCGAACAGAACCGGACTGCCTGGGACGCGGCGTTGATCGCCGAAGGCACCGAGTTGATCAGCGCCGCGATGACCAAGGCACCGCTGGGCCCGTACCAGTTGCAGGCCGCGATCGCCGCGACGCACGCGGACGCGGCCCGGGCCGAGGACACCAACTGGCGCCAGGTGCACATCCTCTACAAGATCCTGGAGCGCATCGCCCCGAACCCGATGGTCACGCTCAATCGCGCGGTCGCCCTCGCCGAACTGGAAGGCCCGGCCGCCGGTCTCGACCTGTTGTCCACTTTGGACGACGACGAGCGGATGTCCGGCCACCACCGGTTGGCCGCCGTGCGTGCGCACCTGCTCGAAGACGCGGGCAACCTGCCCGCCGCGCGAGAGAACTACCTGCGCGCCGCGCGCGAAACGGCGAGTCTCGCCGAACGCCGCTACCTCGAATCGCGCGCCGCGGCCCTAAAAAACTAGCAGGGCAAAAATCGGTAGCGCCGGGGTTGTTGTCGCGACTACAACTGCACGCATGTTGCGCAAGTACCCCAGGACACCGCACCTGGTCGGCTCCCGCCTGCAACCGGGCGACGCCGACCTCGCGGCCGTGCCGTTCACCGAACTGGCCGGGCGCTACCTGGTGGTCGAGGAGAAGCTCGACGGCGCGAACGCGGCGATCAGCTTCGGCGCCGACGGCGAACTGCTCTTGCAGAGCCGGGGCCACTACCTGACCGGCGGGCCGCGCGAACGCCAGTTCGGTCCGTTCAAGGCGTGGGCGGCGACCGTGCGGCACGTGCTCGCGCCGATCCTGCGCGACCGCTACGTCCTCTACGGCGAATGGCTCTACGCCAAGCACACCGTGTTCTACGACGCGTTGCCGCACTACTTCTGCGAGTTCGACATCTATGACCGCGCCGAGGACGTCTTCCTGTCCACCAAGGCGCGTCAGGACCTGCTGGCGGGCACGCCGATCGTGTCCGTGCCGATCCTGCGCGAAGGCGAGATCGCGAGCCTGGCCGAGTTGACCGCGCTGGTCGGCCCGTCCACCTGCCGCACGCCGAACTGGCGCGACGCGCTCGCGGACACCGCCCGGGCGCAGGGCCTCGACCCGGCCCAGGCCGCCGCCGAAACCGACTCGGCGGAGGAGATGGAGGGCGTCTATCTCAAGGTCGAACGCGGCGGGCAGACCGTCGGGCGGGTGAAATGGGTCAGGCGCAGCTTCCTGACCAGCATCCTCGACGCGGGCACGCACTGGATGGACCGGCCGATCCTGCCCAACCAGCTGGCCGACCCGGAGGCGCTGTATGGACATCTTTGAGCGACTCTGCCCCTCGCCTCCGATGTGGACGGTGCCATGGCCGGACCTCACCGCCGAGTTCGACTGGGTGCGCAGGATGGCCGGCGTGCCGCAGGACGCGATCCACCACGCCGAGGGCGACGTGGCAACGCACACCCGGATGGCGTGCGAGGCGCTCGCCGCGTTGCCGGAGTGGCGCGCCCGTCCGGTCGGCGAGCGGGTTCGCCTGTTCGCCGCCGTGCTCCTGCACGACGTGGCCAAACCGGACTGCACGCGGCACGAACCGGACGGCCGGATCACTGCGGGCGGCCATTCGCGGGGCGGCGAACTGATCGCACGCCGGGTGCTGTGGGAGTTGGGCGCGCCGGTTGCCTGGCGGGAGCACGTGGCCGCGCTGATCCGCTACCACCAGGTGCCGTTCTGGGCGTTGGAGCGACCCGACCTGGAGGGGATCGTGTTCCGGGTCAGCCTGGTCGCGAGCAACGCCGACCTGGCGATCCTCGCCACCGCCGACATTCTCGGCCGGATCTGCGCGGACGCCGACGAGGTCTTGGAGAACATCGCGCTGTTCCGCGAGTTCTGCGCCGACCTGGGCTGCGTGGACGGTCCGCGCGCGTTCCCGTCCGATCACGCGCGGTTCTGGTACTTCCGCACGCCCGGCCGCGACCCGGACTACGCCGCGTACGACGACACCCGGCTCACCGCGACCGTGCTGTCCGGCCTGCCGGGCGCGGGCAAGGACACCTGGATCGCGGCCAACCGACCGGACGATCCGGTGGTCAGCCTGGACGCGGTGCGCGCCGAACTCGGTGTCGCCCCGACCGGCGACCAGCGCGTCGTCGTGGCTGCCGCCTACCAGCGCGCCCGCGAGCACCTGCGCGCCGGTAGATCGTTCGTGTGGAATGCGACGAATATCTCTCGCCAGTTGCGCGAGCGGTGCATCGGACTGGTCGCGGACTACCACGGCCGGGTTGACCTGGTCGCGGTCGAGACTGCGTCGCAGACCCTGCGCGGGCGCAATCGAGCCAGGTCGGAGCCGGTGCCGTCGGCAGTGCTCGACCGGCTGATCCGGCGCTGGGAGGCGCCGGACCTGACCGAGGCGCACACCCTCACCTGGGCCACTTGCTAAGTTGACGAGATCCTCAACATGGATATCCTGAGTCGACCCTCAACTTAGGAGTCCGCTTTGTCCAGAACTCTCGCCATCTTCGGCGCCGGTCCCGGCCTCGGTCGCTCGCTGGCCCGCCGCTTCGGCCGGGACGGCTTCCGTATCGCGTTGATCGCCAGGACCAGGCCGAACCTGGACGCGCTCGTCGCCGAACTCGCGCAGGAGGGCATCGACGCCGCCGGTTTCACCGCCGATCTCACCGACCTCGCGCGACTCGCCGAGGTGGTCGACGAGATCACCGCCCACTTCGGGCAGATCGACGTCGCCGAGTTCAGTCCCGGCGGCGGTAACGCCGGCGGAGGCATTGTGTCCGTTTTGGACGTAGACCCCGGCAATCTCCAATCGATTCTGGATCAGTTCCTGATTCCGGCGATCACGCTCGTTCATGCCGTGCTACCAGGCATGATCGCGCGCCGCGACGGAGCGATTCTGTTCACTGCCGGGCAATCCGGTATTCATCCGAAGTCCCGAATGGGCAACATCGGGATGGCACAAGCCGCGCTGCGCAACTACTTCCTCAACCTGAACAGCGAACTCGCAGGCAGCGGCGTCTACGTGGGCGCGGTCAACATCGGCGCGCTGATCGAGGGAAGCGTGCCGCACCAGTTCGTCCTGGGCGCACTGGGTTCGGAATTTCGCGGTGAGGTGATCCACCCGGACACCTATGCCGAGCACTTCTGGGACCGATATGCCAAGCGGGACAAGCCAGAAGTGCTGGTAGGCGACTTCACCCGCTGACACCAACGGGTGACAAATCAACAGTGATCGGCCCACTGCGCCATTCCGCGCGAATGACTTGTGAACGGGATGGGTAGTCTCGTCCAGGATCGATGGCGATCGTGGCGTTGCGCGCGCGGAGTGGCAGGATGTCACCTGTCAGCGGTTGGGCGCGATGTAACTGTTGAACCCGAAACGTCGTCGCCCGATGAGGAGGCCCGGTCATGCCGAACGGCTCGTCACTCGCAGCAGGCGCCCCGCAGCCATCCCTGAGCTTGTTCGGCACCGTCGGTGTGCCGATCACCATCGCGGCCGCGGTGGCCGTGGTCCTGATCGGGATACTCGCGGTGCGCAGCCGCCAGAAGAAGAAGGCCCGCGCGGCCGCTGCCGCGCGCCTGGCTGCGGCCCAGACCGTGCAGGTCTCCATGGCGGAACTGCGCGAGGAGTCGAAGTCGGCCCGGCCCAGCAGCGAGCCCGCGCCGCGCCGGACCCCGCCCGCCACCGAGACCCGCAAGGTCAGCCCGGCCCGCAGGTTCGCCGAGCCCCGCTCCGAGCCGCGCCGCGACCACGCCTGGCCCTCCACGGGTCAGTGGCGCGCCGTCGCCGAGCCTGCCGCGAACGGGACGAACGGCGACAGCGACCCCGATTCCGGGCGTATCGCCGCGCGCCTCGGCGGCCCTCCCGCCCGCAACGGCGCGACCCGCACCAACGGCACCCCGGCGGAACGAACCCGAGTAACCGGCGCCACCCCGACCCACATGAACGGCGCTTCCGCCGAGCGCAACGGCGCTACTCGGACCAATGGCGTGCCTGCCGAGCGCAATGGCGCTACTCGCCCGAACGGTGTGCCCGCTGACCGCAACGGCGCCACCCGCATGGACGGCATGCCCGCCGAGCGCAACGGCGCCACCCGCACGAATGGTGTGCCCGCTGAGCGGAATGGCGCCGCGTCCCGCAGCGTCGCCGCCGAGCGCAATGGCGCCGCACCTCGCACAAATGGCGCGCCCGCCGACCATCCCGCCCGCGCCAACGGCACCGGCGCCACCCGCATCAACGGCGCCGCCAACAGCAGTGGCGCCGAGACCCCGCAGCGGAACGGTGCGCCGGCCCAGCGTGCCGGCGAGCGCCCGCTGCGCCCGAGCCAGCGGCTCCCGCGCCCGGCCACGGTGCCGCAGCGCGGTCCGCAACCAGCCAACGAAGGCGAAAACCGGCAGGAACCGGGCTGGCCGGCCGAACCAGACTGGCCGACCCCCTAGCCCGGTTCCCACACCTCAGGCGGGCCGGTTCAGCCGCGCGTTGATCGGCTCGACCGGCACCAGCCGGTTCGTCAGCGCGACCGTCACCGCACCGCTGTCCGCGCGCACGATCAGCGAGGTCGCGACGCCCTGACCGGCGCCAGCGTGCCCGTACACGCCCGCTGACGTGTTGCACAACCAGCCGAGCCCGACGTCGGCGCCTGCCGCGCGCTGGGCTGCGTGTGGTCGCACCGCGTCCTGCGCCAGTTCGGTCGGCAGCAGCGCCGACCAGCCGTTGCCGAACCGCACCAGGTCGGCGGCGGTCGTCCACAGCCCGCCGGCCGCGGGCAGGATCGACACCAGCGGAGGAGTGGGCTCGAACGAGCCATCGTCGGCCAGGTGGTGGCCGTGGATCGCGCCGGCCGTCGGCCAGCTCACCGGGAACGACGAGTCACGCATGCCGAGCGGCGCCAGCACAAGCGCGTCGGCCGCGTCCGGGTACGACGAACCGGTGACGTCCGCGATGAGCTGACCGAGCACCGCGAAGCCACCGTTGCTCGGCGCGAACGTCCCGCGCTCGACCACCGCGCCCAGCGCGACTCGCTCCGGCACGCGCTCGGCGAACTGTTCGGTCGGGCTGACCACGCCGCCCGTATGGGTCAGGATTTCGCGAACCGTCACCTCGTCATCGGACAGCCGCATCGAGCGCAGATACGCGTTGGCCGGTGCGTCCAACTCGATCCGGCCCTCCGCGATCAGCCGCAACACCACGGTCGAGGTGATCAACTTGGTGATGCCGTATGCCGGGAACCGGTGCTCGACGCGCAGCTGCTCACCGGTTTCCAGATCGGCCCAGCCCCTGGCGAGCCCCCAGGAACCGCTGGCCAGCACCAATCCGGGCAGGCCCACGTCGGTCAGCGACTCGGCGGCCAGTTCGAGTGCCCGCGCGGGCGCCTCGCCTTCGGTCACGGTCACCGGATCGGCGACGCGCTGATCGGTGACCCGGTTGCCGACCGGGTAGAGCCGTAGCGCCGCGAACCGGTGTGGCGGCTCCGCCTCGGCGGCCGCTTCGATGCGCACGTCACCGAGTTGCGCGCGCACGCCCGCCGCGCCGGCGTGCGTGATCACCAACTCGGCAGGCTCGGGCACGGCGACCGCACGCAGATTCGTGACCAACTTCTCCAGTGGCACCGCGGCCAGGAACCGGTCGTGGAAATGCGCGCGGATCTCGGACTCGTCCGGCGCCGTCCACTCCGGACGACGAGCCTGCGCGAACCGGCTGACCAGCCAGCGAACATGGTGCAGCGCCGGACTCTGCTCGCCATCGACCGCGATCTTGAGCGCGGTCCAACTGGAGAACCCGTGCTCGCGGGCGATGGCCAGTTGGGCGTCGTGCAGATTGGCGAACTCACCGGCGGCGAGGCGACGCTTCGCCTCGACTTTGAGGAACCGGAGGTTCGGGGTGTCGGGCAGCTGACGCGATTGATCGGACAAGGCAGTCCTTCCCTCGGCGCCCGTGGGTCCGCGTCATCGGGCAGGAAAGACAGCCGTCAGAAGGTGATTGAAACCGGTGAGCTTGTAGCCCTGCCCGCGGACCCAGGGGCGGCCGGCAACCGCCGAACATGAATGTACTCCACAGTTTCGGGCGAGGTCGAGCTCGGTCGCGACGCGCAGCAGGTAGCCGGCGAAGCGCTGCCGGTCCGCCGCGAACCAGGTCGCGATGAGCTCGGCGAAGGTGCGCCGCTGCCACTGGTGCGAGCCGTCCAGCAGCTCCCGGCCGCGCCGACCTATGCCGACGCCGCCGCGTGACACGCGCCGTAGCCGTCGGCGCGCGCGACGATCCGGCCGCCACTGATCCGCACCGCGCTCTCGGTCGCGTCGCTGACCGCGGACACGCCCGCCGCCGCTGCCACTGACTCGTCCAGGACGATCCGCAGTCGCGGCCAGTCCGACCGGGCAACCGCCGCGCTCAGACAGCCGCGCAACCCGGTGATCGCGAGCCGCGCGAGCGGACCGAGTTCACCAGGATCGCCGGTGACCAGAACGGCGGTGACCTCGGCGTCGGGCGGCGCGGCGCGGAGTGCCTCCTCGATGGCGACCAGTCGATGCAGACCGAGCACCGCGACGACGCCGTCTCGGTCGAGCCGCGCGGGTTCGGCGCGCAGCGCGTCAGTCGCCGGGGGTGCGGTCCACGGCTGGTCGGCCGGACGGGCGGGGGAGACGTGCGGCAGATACGCGGGCTGCCATCGGTCGTCGAGGTCGAGCGCCGCGAGCTGGGCGCAGGCGCTGACCACCGCGAACGGCTCACCGAACCCAGGCGCGGCAGCCGCCAGTTGGCTCGTGCCGTGCAACGTCGTCAACGCCAGTTCGGCTACTCGCACCATCCGGGGAGACGGACGCAGCCGCTCCAGGCACAGTCCGAGCACGATCGCGTTGAGGCTGGTCAGCTGCGCGAACGGTTGAGCCGTGTGCGCGTCGGCCATGATCTCCGGCAGCAAATCGCGGTCGAGTCGACTGGCGCTGCGCAGGTCGTCGGTGGACAGCGGGAGGCGGGCCAGCCAGGCGCGGGCGAAGTCGGCCAGCGCGCCGGTCGCGGTCATCGCGGTCGGCGGGTATTCGGGGGTCGCGGCTTCCTCGGCGGCCTGCCCCAGTACCCCGAAATACAGGGCTCGCTTGCTGGGGAAGTTCGAGTAGACCGCGCCCCTGGTGAGCTCGGCGCGCTCGGCGATCTGATCGATCTTGGCGTCCCGGAAGCCGCGTTCGGTGAACTCGGCTCGTGCCGCGGTGAGCACCTTGGCGCGGTTGTGTTCCTGGAGTTCCGCTCTGCTGAGTCGAGCCATCGCGCTAGGATACTGGCATCACTCAGATGATATGAACATATGATGTTGCCATCTGGATGGAGCGCGCATGATCGACGTCCCGGACATCGACCTGTCCGACCCCGAGGTGCTGACCGACCCGTTCACCGCCTACGGCCGAGCCCGCGAACGCGGACCCGTCGCGCGTCTGGTGACACCGGGTTTCGGCTCGATGTGGGCGGTCACCCGCTACGACGACGCGAAAGCGATGCTGACCGACCCCCGGCTGCACCTCACCGACCAGACCTACCTGCGGCTGGACGTGCCAGAACACTGCCGGAAGTACCTGCGCACCATGCAGGGCATGGATGGCGCCGAACACGCTCGCCTGCGGCGGCTCGCCTCGCCCGCGTTCACCGCCCGTCGCGCCGAGCGCCTTCGGCCGCGCATCGCCCGCATCGTCGACGCACTGCTGGAGAAGCTCACCGGTGAGGTCGATCTGCTCACGGAGTTCGCCCGCCCGTTACCGATCGACGTGATCTGCGAACTCGTCGGCATCCCGAACTCGGACCGGGGCGCCTGGCGCGAATACGGTCTCGCCATCGCGACCGGCAACGGCGCCACGTTCACCAAAGCCGTGCCCGCGATCATCCGCGATGCGGCAGCGGTCATCGAGCGCCACCAGCCTGGCACGGACCTGCTGGCCGACCTCATCGGCGGACAGGCCGACGCCGACGAGTTGATCACGCTGGTCTGGCATCTCGTCCTGGCCGGTCAGGTGCCGACCCACCTCATCGGCAACGCACTCGACGCCCTCGCCCGCCACCCCGACCAGCTCGCCGCGTTGCGCGCGGACGAGAGCCTGCTGCCGCGCACGGTCGAGGAGTTGACCCGTTGGTGCGGTCCGCAACTGCTGAGCCTGCCCCGCTTCGCCCAGCAGGACCTGGAGATCGGCGGCGTGCCGATCGCGAAGGGCGAACCGGTGCTCGCCGCGCTGGCTTGTGCGAACCGCGATCCGCGCGTGTTCACCGACCCCGAGCGCCTCGACCTGCGTCGCCCGACCAGCGAACCGGCACACCTCGGCTACGCGCACGGCCCGCACTACTGCCTCGGTGCCGCCCTCGCTCGTGTTCAGGTCCAGGTCGCGCTCGGCGCGTTCCTCCGCCGGTTCGGCACGTTCACGGTCGCCGCACACCGCGTGCCCGACCCGGGGGCGTGGCGTTTTGACGCGGTCACGGTGACCGTAGACGATTAGACCGTGCGGGCGAGCAACAGTCCGGGCGGTCGAACGTTCGCGGACGAGGCCCGGCGACGGCAATTGGTGGACTGCGCGATCGAGGTCATCGCCGAAGAGGGGTTCGCCCAGGCGTCGCTGGCCCGGATCGCGCAGCGGGCTGGCGTGGCCAAGAGCGTGGTGCTCTACCACTTCGCCAACAAGGACGAACTGGTCGAACAGGTACTCACCGCGGTCGGCACGGCGAGCATCGAAGGAGTGCCGGAACGCCTCGCCGCCGAGCACACCGCACGCGACAAGCTCAGGGTGGCGCTGGAGATCGTGATCGGGTTCATCCCCGCGCACCGCACGCAGGCGTTGGCCGCGCTGGAAACCTGGAACATGATGCGGTCGCTGCCTGCCCGCACCCGGCTCACCACTACGACCGTCGAGGGCATCGAGGAGTTGCTCGCCGATGGCCAGCGCAACGGTGAGTTCGGCGAGTTCGATCCGCATGTCGTCGCGGTCCTGATCCGTCAGGCCATCGACGCCGCCAGCCTGGAGTTCGCCATCAACCCGGACGCGGACATGGCCGCGTTCACCGCGGAAGTGGTCGCGCTGTTCGACCGGGCGACCCGCGCCGACCGACCTTGATCAGTCGGCCGGCGCGTCGCGTCGGTCAGGCTGGGGTCCCGACCTTCAGCTGCGCGGTCGCGCTGTTCATCAGCATGTGGGGCCACGTGCACGGTCTCGTCGTGCTGGAAGTGTTCGGGCACACCGATTTCCTCGGCGCCGGGCAGGCCGGGATCTTCGGCAACACCATGCTCGACCTGCTCGCCGACGCACACCGGCGCATTCCCGGTCGCTAGGTCAACGCGTGCCCGGTGGTCGTGGTGATGTGCTCGGGCAGTTGCTCGTGCTGGTCGCCGGTGTTGACGGTGCCGGTCGGCTCGGACATCAGGATCGACGCACCATCCATTGAGGACGGTTTGTGCTCGACGCCGCGCGGCACCACGAACACGGAATCCTTGGCCAGCGTGACGGTGGGCAGGCCAGAGCTGGACCGGCCCTGGTACGAGTTCGCGCTGTGCGCGGAGCGCGGGTCGGTCCGCATGCACGGCGGCATGTTCACCATGACCGAAGTCGCTGACCTCGACGCGGCCGAGAACGCCGACGTTCGGCCTCGCCCAGTAACGTGATGCCCACCAACCTGAGGGGGCACCACATGCGGTCGCGGCACCTGATCGGCACACTCACCAGCCAGCGCAGACACGTGCTCGGCGTCGTCGCCGGCCTCACCGACGCGGACCTGCGCCGTCCAGCGCTGCCCTCCGGCTGGACCTGCGCGGGCCTGATCAACCACCTCGCCCTGGACGTCGAACTGTTCTGGTTCCGCGCGGTGATCGACGGCCAACCCGATGCCATCGCCGAACTCGACCTCATCGCCGACGCCTGGCAGGTCGACCCCGGCGTGCCCGCCGAGAAGATCCTCGCCAACTACCGCAAGCAGGTCGAACTGGCCGACGCCGTCCTCGCCGCGACCGACCTGGACGCCGCCCCCGCGTGGTGGCCCGGCGACCAGTTCGGCGACTGGCGCCTGGACACCAACTACGAGGTGCTGGTGCACGTCATCACCGAAACCGCCTGCCACGCCGGACATCTCGACGCGGCCCGCGAACTCATCGACGGCAACCAGTGGTTCGTGCAAGCCGACCAACCGACCGGCCTCGCCGTGCAAGCCAACTAGCTCACTGGCCGACCCGGCCGTCGACGCACTCGCGCAGCAGATCCGCGTGCCCGCAGTGCCGCGCGTACTCGTCGATCCGGTGCACGTGTAGCTCCCGGACCGCGATCCCGGCCTTGCCAAGGCGCACACCCAGATCCGGGTGCCCGGCCAATGCCGCGTCGGTCGCGGCCTGCTCGCGTGCCAGGTCGGCGTACGCGGCATCGACGATCGCCTGATCGGCAACCGCGCCGTCGAAATCGGCGTCATGCGGACCGTAGAGTTTCGGCAGCGGACCCTCAGGTCGGATCCAGCCGCGCCAGTCCCGCTCCACCTCGGCGAGGTGTCGCAGCAACCCGAGCAGCGACATGGTCGACGGCGGCACCGACCGGCGAGCCAACTGCTCCGGGCTCAGCTCCGCGCACTTCATCAACAGCGTGAGCCGGTAGTTCTTCAGGTAGTCCAGCAACGTCGGCAACTCGCCGTCCGGACTCACGTACTCGCTGTCGCGCGGATCGTCGTCCGGATCCAGCCACATGTCCGGGTAGACCGTCGCCCGCGTCCAGCGCCCAGGTTGATCGTTCACCCGGCCATCGTGGTCCCTCGGCGAGGATTTCGCCCGCAGGACCGATGACTTCGGCGTCGCAGCGCGGTCTACAGATACGGCACGAGATGATGAGGAGTGTGGACACCGTGGATCAGGAGAACGTGCGCGCCACCCTGACCGTCGCCGAGCCTGTCGCGCGGGTGTTCGCGGTGCTCGCGGACCCGACCCGGCATGCCTCGATCGACGGCACCGGCTGGGTCCAGGAATCCGTGGACCTGATGCCGCTGACCGGACTCGGCCAGATCTTCCGGATGGGCATGTACCACGCGGGCCACCCCGACGGGAACTACCAGACCGTCAACAAGGTCCAGGTGTTCCAGCCGCCGCGCGCCATCGGCTGGCTGACCGGCCAGGACAAGGGCGGCGGCGACTTCGAGTTCGGCGGCTGGCTCTGGCGCTACGACCTGGCGCTGCTCGGCCCGTCCGAAACCGCTGTCACGCTCACCTACGACTGGTCGGCCGTGCCGCAGTACATCCGGGACCGCGGCATTCACTTCCCGCCCTTCGGCCCCGACCACCTCATCAACTCCCTGCACCACTTGGCCGACCTCGTCGCAGAGCCAGCATGATGACGAGTCCGTTCGAACGCATGTTCGAAAATGGGGTAGGGTGTCGGCCATGGTGCTGCCGATGCAGGGTTCGTTGCTGGATCAGTTCGACGACATCGAGTCGATCGGGTTCCGCACGCTCGCCACGGCCCGCCGCACCACGCTGAGCGCTGGCGCGTGGATCGACGTGCTGCCCGGTTGGTTCACCGGCGCGGCGGCGCTGTTCGACTGGCTGATGACTGGGGTGCCGTGGCGGGAAGAACGCCGCGCCATGTACGACCGAGTCGTCGACGTGCCCCGGTTGCTCGCCTATTACCCGGAGGACGCGACGCTGCCGCATCCGGTTCTCGACCAGGCGCGCGACGCGCTGACCGCGCACTACCGCGACGAACTCGGCGAACCGTTCCGCACAGCGGGCTTGTGCTGTTATCGCGACGGCCGGGACAGCGTCGCCTGGCACGGTGACACGATCGGCCGGGGAAGTACCGAGGACACGATGGTCGCGATCGTGTCGGTCGGCGCACCGCGACCGCTGTTGTTGCGCCCGCGCGGCGGGGGCGAGGTCATCCGGCATTCGCTGGGCCACGGCGACCTGATCGTGATGGGCGGCTCCTGCCAGCGCACCTGGGAACACGCGATTCCCAAGAGTGGCAAGCCGGTCGCGCCAAGGATCAGTATCCAGTTCCGTCCGCGCGGCGTGCGTTAGTAATACTATAGCTTCAGTATCGAATGAAATTGATGTTCCGCAACGGCTCATACGATGAGGCCATGAGCGACGAGCCGGTCGAGGACAACTCGCCGTACACGGGGTGGACTCGGCGGAACTGGGAAGACCTTGCCGATCGGATGCTCGCGGCGGTGCGGCCTTACGCGACACCCGGGCACGCGTTGATCAACCTGCCCGGCCCGGCGAGCCGGTCGGGGGAGCGCAGCGACGGTCTTGAGGGGTTCGCGCGGACCTTCCTGCTGGCGGCTTTTCGGATGTCCCAATCGGATCGCGGTGACCTGGCCGAGTGGTACGCGGCCGGTCTGGCTGCCGGGACCGATCCGCACTCGCCGGAACGCTGGCCGACGTTTGCCGAAGGCGCCCAGGCGAAGGTCGAGGCCGCGTCGATCGCGCTGGCTCTGCACGAAACGCGGCCGTTGGTGTGGGATCGGCTGACGGATTCGGTGCGGCAGCGGGTGATCGAGTGGTTGGCGGCGATCATCGGCGACCCGATCTGGGAGAACAACTGGACCTGGTTCCAGGCGATCATCGAGGCGTTCCTGCGCTCGGTCGGCGGGCCGTGGTCGGCGGCGGACATCGAGCGGACGCTGGACCGTACCGAAGCCTGGTACGTGGGCGATGGCTGGTACTCGGACGGGACCGATCGCGCGGAAGGGCTGCGCAACTTCGATTACTACAGCGGTTGGGCGATGCATTTCTATCCCTTGTGGTACTGCCGGATGACCGGACCGGCCGCGGATCCGTTGCTGCACAGGTACCAGGCCCGGCTGTGCCGCTATCTGGCCGACGCGCAGCACCTGATCGGCGCGGATGGGTCGCCGGTGTTCCAGGGGCGGTCGTTGACGTACCGGTTCGCGATGCTGGCGCCGTTCTGGATGGGCGCGATCTTCGACGCGTCGCCGTTGTCTGCCGGGCGGACGCGGCGGTTGGCGAGTGGGGTGGTGCGACATTTTGTGTCGAACGGGTGCTTCGACGACGCGGGGTTGCTGTCGCTGGGGTGGCACGGTGCGTTTCCCTTGATGCGCCAGCCGTATTCGGGGCCGGGGTCACCGTACTGGGCGAGCAAGGCGTTCGCCGGTTTGGTTCTGCCTGCCGACCATCCGGTGTGGACGGACGTGGAGGAGCCGCTCGCGATCGAGCAGGGCGATGTCGCGGTGCGGTTGGCGCGGCCGGGTTGGCTGGTGTCGGGTACGGCGGCGGACGGGGTGGTGCGGGTGGCCGCGCACGGTCCCGATCACGCGCCGTTGAGTCGGCCGAGCGTGGACGAGCCGGAGTATGCGCGGTACGGGTTTTCTTCGCATGCGGCGCCGGAGATGGAGTTGGTGCGTCCGGTCGATTCGCACATCGCGTTGCTGACGGACGCTGGCGCGGTGTCGCATCGGCGTCCGGTTCGGCCGGTGCGGATCCAGGATCGGGCGGCGGTGTCGCGTTCGCGGGCGCATTGGCCGGTGGGCGTGCCGCCGGAGCCGTGGGGGCCGGTGACCGAGTCGGGGGAGTGGGTGGCGGGGCCGGAGGTGACGTCGGCTTCGGTGTTGCGGGGCGCGGTCGAGGTGCGGTTGGCGCTGGTGGAGGAGTCGAGCGAGGTTGGTTCGTTGTGGCTGCGGATGGGCGGTTGGGCGATCGCGGACGAGGCGGAGCCGGCCGTGGAGGTGGCTGGCGCGTCGGCGACGTGCCGGCGTGCGGACGGGTTGACCAGCACGGTGGTGGGGCTGCGGGGGTTGTCGATGGCGGGGTGGTCGCGCGGGGAGGGGCGCAATCCGATGGGGGCGGTGTCGGCGACGCCGTGGGTGGTCGGCGCTGAGCCGGTGCTGGTGGGGGAGGTGTATGCGGCGTTGGTGGTGTTGTCGGGGGTGGGGGTGGATTTGTCGGGTGCCGGGGTTGAGGTTGCGGGGCGGTCGGTGACGGTGCGGTGGGCCGATGGGGCCGTTGAGAATTTAGTACTATGAGTTCAGTGAGGACTGAAGTCAGTCTCTTCGGGTCCAAAAAAAGAACTTGCCAGGAACGCAACGGGTGCGGCGATCGCCACGACGCGGATCGCGCGAACGGGGAGGCCGGGTCTGGCGCCGGGCGGGCCGGTGAAGCGCAGGGTTCGGCTCATGTGGTGCCAGCGGAAGATTTCCAGGTAGACGATGCGCCAGCTGACGATCCAGGCTGCCGCGCTCAACCACCGTAGACGTCGCATTGGGCCATGGTCCTCGGGTGGGCAAGGGTGTGTCGGGTGGGTGTTCGCGGGGGCGACGGACTAGTCTTCGGCGAGCCGACCTGACAGGAGGATTGTGGATCAGGAGAAGGTGATCGTCGGTCGCGTTTCCGGTGTTGAGGATTCCACTCCGCTGGTTTTTCACGTCGCGGTCGGTCCGGATGCCTATCTGCAACTCGACGACGTGGTTGTCACGACGCGCGCGATTCCTGGTGGGGAGCCGGTGTTGACGTCGGGGGTGGTCACGCAGGTGACCGCTCGGCACGAGGGTGCGAGTTTCGCCAGTGACGTGTTCCTGATCTCGGCGGGGGTGTTGCCCGCGCAGGTGCAGGAGACGGCGGAGATCGCGACGACGCGGGTGCAGCCGGAGCGGTATGTGCCGCCGGTGCCGGGTTCGGCGGTGTACCGGGCGACGGGTGACGAGCGCGCGCAGGCGTTGTATTTCGACAAGATGGAGCGGAAGGTCGCGGTCGGGCAGGGGCGGGACGGCGAGCCGATCTATCTGAACATGGACTTTTTGGATGGCACGCGTGGTGCGCATGTGAGCATCAGTGGTGTGTCGGGGGTGGCGACGAAGACGTCGTTCGCGTTGTTCTTGTTGCATTCGATCTTTCGTGGCGGTGCGCTGCGGGACGTGCACAATGCGAAGGCGTTGATCTTTTCGGTGAAGGGCGAGGATTTGTTGTTCCTCGACCGGCCGAATGTGCGCTTGGACGGGGATCTGCGGGCGGAGTACGCGGCGTTGGGGTTGCCTGCTGAGCCGTTCGCTTCGGTGGGGTTCTTTGCTCCGCCGACGCCGGATGATCTGACGGGGCGGCCGCATGTGGCTGGTCGGACGTCGGGGGTGGGAGCGTTCTGGTGGACGATCGCGGAGTTCTGCGCGGATGAGTTGCTGCCGTACGTGTTCGCGGATGCGGAGGATGAGCGCAACCAGTACACGATGGTGGTGCATCAGGTCGCGAACCGGTTGCGGTTGGATTCGTCGTCGGCCGGTAAGGACGGTGCGGCGACGGTCGATGGCGAGTTGTGCCGGACGTATGCCGAGTTGGTGGATGTGATCTGTGCTCGGGTGATGGATGAGGACACGCGGTCGACGTGGGCGGGGCCGGTGACGGGTGCGGGGACGATCAATGCGTTCGTGCGCCGGTTGCGGTCGAGTCAGCGAGCGTTGTCGGGGTTGATCCGGGGCGATTTGCCGGATTCGGCTGTTCGTCGGTTGTCGACGGAGAACCAGCAGGTCACGGTGGTCGATATCCACAATCTGGTGGAGCGGGCGCAGCGGTTCGTGGTGGGTGTGACGTTGTCTGCGGAGACGGCGCGCAAGGAGGCCGCTGGTCCTGGCGGGTTGTTGTTCACGATGTTGGACGAGTTGAACAAGTACGCGCCGAGGGAGGGTTCGTCGCCGATCAAGGAGGTGCTGCTCGATGTGGCGGAGCGGGGCCGGTCGCTTGGGGTGATCTTGATCGGTGCGCAGCAGACGGCGTCGGAGGTGGAGCGCCGGATTGTGAGTAACTCGTCGGTGCGGATCGTGGGCCGGTTGGACGCCGCGGAGGCGTCGCGGCCGGAGTATGGGTTTTTGCCTGCGAGTCAGCGGATTCGGGCGACGTTGGCGAAGCCGGGGACGATGTTTGTTTCGCAGCCGGAGATTCCGGTGCCGTTGGCGGTGGAGTTTCCGTTTCCGGCGTGGGCTACGCGGGGTTCGGAGGCGGGGGAGGTTCCGGCCGCGGTGTCGGTGGGGGCGCCGTCGCGGAATGGTTCGGATCCGTTCGCGGGGTTGCCTGCGGATGTGGATCCGTTCGGGGATGATCCGCCGCCGTTCTAGGCTTGAGGGAAAGGGTTTTCGTGAAGTTTCTGCATACGTCGGACTGGCATGTCGGCAAGGCGTTGAAGGGCCGGAGCCGGCTTGACGAGCAGCGGGACGTGTTGCGGGAGATTCACCGGATCGCGAGGTCTGAGCAGGTCGACGCGGTGTTGGTGGCGGGGGATCTGTATGAGACGTCGGCGCCGTCGGCGCAGGCGCAGCAGTTGGTGGTGCGGGCGTTGCTGGCGTTGCGGGATCTCGGGTGTGAGGTGATCGCGATCGCGGGCAATCATGATCATGCTGCGACGTTCGACGCGTATCGGCCGGTGATGTTGGCGGCGGGGATTCAGTTGGTGGGGACGGTGCGGCCGCCTGCTGATGGTGGGGTGGTGAGTTTCACCGCGCGGAGTTCTGGTGAGCGGGTGAATGTGGCGGTGTTGCCGTTCGTGTCGCAGCGGTATGCGATTCGGGCTGCGGAGTTGTTGTCGGGGACGCCGTCTGATCATGTCGGGAAGTACGACCAGCAGGTGCGGGACATCATCGCGGCGTTGAAGGGGGGTTTCACGCCGGACGCGGTCAACGTCATCATGGCGCATCTGACCGTGACGGGTGGCGCGTTCGGTGGTGGGGAGCGGGCGGCGCAGTCGATTTTCGAGTATCACGTGCCTGCGACGGCGTTCGGTAGCGATCCGCATTATGTGGCGTTGGGGCACTTGCATCGCAGGCAGTCGATTCCGGCGGCGTGTCCTGTGCATTATTCGGGTGCGCCGTTGGCGGTGGATTTCGGCGAGCAGGACAACACGAGTGTGGTGTTGGTGGTGGAGGCGACGCCGTCGACGCCTGCGCGGATCACCGAGGTGCCGGTGGGCGCGGGGCGTCGGTTGCGGACGGTGCACGGGACGGTGGCGGAGTTGCTGGCGCGGGCCGGTGAGTTCGGTGCGGACTATCTGCGGGTGTATGTGCGGGAGCCGGGCCGGGCGGGGTTGCGGGAGGAGGTGCAGGACGGGTTGCCGAACGCGTTGGAGATCAGGATCGATCCGGAGTTCGTGGCGGCGACGCGGAAGGTGTCGTCGAGTTCGGCGGGTGCGGATCGGACTCCTGGTGAGTTGTTCGCGTCGTTCTGCGAGGAGAACGTGATTTCGGATGACCGGGTGGGGGCGTTGTTCGCGCGGTTGCACGATGAGGAGACGAGTGCCTGATGCGGCCGGTTTTGCTGGAGATGAACGGGTTCGCGTCGTTTCGTGAGCCGACTTCGTTGCTTTTCTCCGATGCGGACTATTTCGCGTTGGTGGGGCCGACGGGTGCCGGTAAGAGCACGGTGATCGACGCGTTGACGTTCGCGTTGTACGGGTCGGTGGCGCGGTGGGATCGCGAGGGTTTGGTGTCGCCCGCGCTGGCGCCGACGGTGAACCGGGGCATTGTGCGGTTGGTGTTCGATGTCGCGGGCACGCGGTACAGCGTGGTGCGGGAGTTGCGCCGGACTGGTGGGAAGAACCCGATCGTGCAGGTGCGCAGTGTCCGGTTGGAACGGTTGGTTGATCCGGATTCGCTGGGTGCTGCTGAGGATGAGACGGATGTGGTGGCGGCGGATTCGGCGGTGACGCCGGAGATCGAGCGGTTGCTGGGGTTGTCGTTCAAGCATTTCTGTACGTGTGTGGCGTTGCCGCAGGGGGCGTTCGCGGAGTTTCTGCATGCTACGGCGGGTGAGCGGCAGAAGATTTTGATGAAGTTGCTGGGTCTTGAGGTGTACGAGCGGATTCAGCGGCGGGCCAATGACCTGGCGCGGGCGCAGGGTGAGCGGGCGGCGGTGCTGGGTGAGCAGTTGGCGGGTTTTGCCGATGCGACGCCGGATGATCTGGCTCGGTTGGCGGAGCGGGTGGCCGCGTTGGGGGAGTTGGCTGCGCGGGTTGATGCTGCTGTGCCGGGGTTGGTGGCGGCGTCGGGTGCGTTCGATGAGGCGCGGGCCGCTGTGGTGGCGGTGACGGAGGAGCGGGAGTTGGTCGCGGCGGTGCGGATGCCGCAGGGGATCGACGAGTTGGCGCAGGCGCGGCGGGTCGCGGTTGATGCGGCTGGTGAGGCCGTGCGCGCGGTGTCGTCGGCTGAGGCGGTGGACAAGGAGGCGCGGACGGCGTTGCGGAATGGGCCGGATCGGGTCGTTGTGGAGCGGGTACTGGCGGATTGGCGGTCGCTGGCCGAGGTGACGACGGCGTTGCCGGAGTTGGAGGTGGTGGCGAAGCGGGCGCGGGACGCGCAGGACTCCGCCGAGTTCGCGGAATCGGAGGCGACGGGTGCCGCGGATGCGGCGCGGGCGGCGCACGAGGCGCGGGTGCGGGCGGAGCGGGACGCGGCGGCCGAGGTGGAGCGGGTGTCGCGGGAACGGGACTTGTTGGGTGCGGTGCGGGTGCCGGACGGGTTGGCTGGGGTGGCGGATGCGATGAGTCGTGCGGACGCTGATCTGTCGGCTGCCGGGACGCGCGTTGTCGAGGCGGAACGGGCGGATGAAGCCGCTCGGGGTGTGTTGGGCGGGTTGCCGGATGCGGCGGGGTTGCCGGCGGCGGCTGAGCATGCGCGGGAGCTGGCGGAATTCTGTGTGGCGCAGGTGGCGGGGTTGGCGGAGCGGGCGGAGCGTGGGCGTCGGCTGGTGGCGGCACGCGATGAGGTGACTGCCGCGGAGGCGGCGCTGGTCGAGGCGCAGGAGGCGTTGGCGGCGGCGGATCGCGCGGACCGGGCGTTGGCGTTGCGGGCGCATCTGCATGCTGGTGACGCGTGTCCGGTGTGTGCGCAGCAGGTCGCGGTGGTGCCGCCGGTGGATGTGCCGGAGCGGCTGGACGGTGCGCGGCGCGCGGTCGAGGAGGCGCAGCGGCGGGTGCGGTCGGCGACGTCGGCGGTGCGCGAGTTGGAGCAGGCGGAGACGCATGCGTCGGCGACGTTGGTGGCGGCGTTCGGGCGGGCTGAGCAGTTCCGGGCCGAGTTGGCTGGCGAGCTGCCGGGGTTGTCGGTGCGGAGTTCTGCGGAGGATTTGGGGGCGGGGCGGGTCGCTGCCGAGGCGGCGGAGGCGTCGTTGACGGGCCGGTTGGCGGAGCGGGCCGCTGCTGCCACGCGGGCCAGTGCTGCGGAGCGGGAGTTGGGGGCGGCGCGGCGGGCGCGGGAGGCGGCGCAGCGGGCGGTGGCGGCGGTCGCGGATGCGGTGTCGGATGCCCGGTCGCGGTTGCGGTCGGCGCGGGATCCGCTGGTGGCGTTGGGTGCGCCCGCGGTGGACGAGACGGATGTTGGCGCGGGGTGGGCGGCGTTGAGCGGCTGGGCGCGGGATGCGCTCGGTGTTCGGGTCGCGGAGTTGGGTGGGTTGGTGGCTGCTGCTCAGGAACTGACGCAGGAGGTCGCGACGGCGACGCGGGCGTTGGCGGCGGCGGAGGACGCGGCGAAGCGGGCGCGCCTGGCGGGTCGGCAGGCTGCGCTGGCGGAGCAGGAGGCGCGGTCGCGGTTCACCGACGCGTCGAGTCAGCGTGAGGGGTTGGCTGAGCGGTTGGCGCAGGCGCCGAGCGCGGACGCGGCAGGTGAGCAGCTCGCGCAGGTGGCGGCGTTGCAGCAGGCGGCGGATGCGGCGGATGCGGGGTTGTCTGCGGCGCGGGATGCGGCGGCGGGGGCGCGGGATCGGGCGGAGCGGGTCGAGCGGGAGGTGGTGGCGGCGCGGCGGCAGCTGCGGGAGACGCGGGATCCGCTGGTCCGGTTCGGTGCGCCCGCGATCGATGACGCTGATCTCGCTGCTGGTTGGTCGGCGCTGCTGGCGTGGGTTGGCGAGCATGCGGGGCGGGTCGGGTCGCGGATCGAGACGGCGCAGGCCGGCGCGGAGCGGTTGGCGGCGGCGTTGCGGTCGGCGGAGCAGGCGGTGCTGGACGATCTCGCTGCGGCCGAGGTCGTGGCTGGTGCGCCGGTGCGGGATCGGGCGCCGGTGGCGGTGGCGACGGCGATCACGTCGGCGCGGGCTGAGCATGACGAGTTGGCGCGCAGGCTCGACGGCGCGAAGAAGCTGACGGGCGAGATCGCGGCGGCGCGGGAGCAGTCGCGGGTGGCCAAGCAGTTGGCGGATCTGATGCGGTCCAACCAGTTTCCGCGTTGGCTGGTGGCGTCGGCGCTGGACACGTTGGTGGAGGAGGCGTCGCGGTCGCTGGTGGAGCTCTCGGGTGGGCAGTTCGAGTTGACTCACGAGAACGGCGATTTCCTGGTGGTCGACCACAACGAGGCGGGCATTCCGCGTCCGGTGAAGACGCTGTCGGGTGGGGAGACGTTCCAGGCGTCGTTGGCGCTGGCGTTGGCATTGTCGTCGCAGTTGGGGGCGTTGGCGGCGGCTGGCGCGACCCGGTTGGAGTCGATCTTCCTGGATGAGGGGTTCGGCACGTTGGACGAGGCCACGTTGGACACGGTCGCGTCGACGTTGGAGAACTTGGCGAGTTCGGGGTCGCGGATGGTCGGGGTGATCACGCACGTGGCGGCGTTGGCTGAGCGGGTGCCGGTGCGGTTCGTGGTGACGCGGGACGGCAACGGTTCGCACATCGAACAGGAGGGCCTGGCATGACGCAGGCGCCGCCGATGCGGTTCAGCATCGACAGTTGGGACGCTGGTTACGGCTCCGCGATGGAGACCAGTGGGCTGCGTCAGTCGGATGCGCCGACGAAGTTGGACGTGGAGTTGCCGTTGTCGGAGTGGGCGGCGATCGACGTCGATTCGCGGGTGGCGATGCCGGACGCGGTGTTGTTCGTGGACGGGGTGCGGCGGATCGACGCGCGGGTGTGGCTGGCGGATCAGGGTGACGCGGGCGTGGTGTCCGGGACAGCGTCGGCGGCCGGGATCTGTGCGTCGTACGCGGCGGGGGTGGTGTGTTGCTGTGACGGGCGGTCGCATGTGGCGTCCGCGGATGTGCGGCGGGGGATGTTCACGTTCGCGGAGCATGCGCAGGACATCGATACCCGGGCTGGCGTGTATGCGGCGTGGCGGGCGCGGGCGAACACGGACACGCCGCCGTCGCTGGCGCTGTCCGAGGCGTTGCAGGAGCAGTTGACCGCGACGGAGATCGAGACGGCGACGGCGGCCCGGATCGACACCGACGGGCATCCCGCGTCCACCAACGATCTGCTGGTGATCGACGGTCCGTTGCGGGGCAGGGAGAAGCTGGAGCGGGCGGTCGGCTACATCAAGAGTCACCAGACCGAATATTTGGACGCGGAGCAGAACGTGCTGGTGGGGGCGTTGCGGCCGGGGCAGCGGACGCCGGTGTTCCTGATGGGCACCACGTGGGAGCGTTACTCCTGGTATCTGCGGCTGCCGGGGCAGAGCGGGGCGCCGTGGGCGGGTGTGGTGCGGTTGGAGGCGGGGCCGCGGTTGGCGGCGCCGGAGGCGGTGGCGTTGGCGAACGTGACGCAGCGGGTGCTGGGGCGGTTCGCGTCGGAGGAGTACAAGGACGCGCGGGCGCCGCAGAACCTGTATCCGATCGCGGGCCTGGAGAAGCATCTGCGGCACCGGCTGGGTGACCAGGCGTTCATCTACCGGGCGTTGCGCGCGGCGGCGTCCCGCTGATCTGCACACGATCTCCACATTCCGCACGGATGATCTACATCTCGACTGGCTAGTGTCTGGTTCGTGGAGCAGCGCAGAGTGCTGGTCGTCGACGACGAGCCGACGATCGCGGAGTCCGTGGCGGCCCGGTTGCGGGCGGAGGGGTTCACGGTCACCGTTGCCATGGACGGGCCGGGCGCGGTGGCCGCGGTCGAGCGGGATGACCCGGACCTGGTGGTGCTGGATGTGATGCTGCCCGGGTTCGACGGGCTTGAGGTGTGTCGGCGGATCCAGGCGACGCGCCCGGTGCCGGTGTTGATGTTGACCGCGCGTGACGACGAGACCGACCTGCTGGTGGGGTTGGCTGTCGGTGCGGACGACTATCTGACCAAGCCGTTCTCGATGCGGGAGTTGGCGGCCCGGGTGCATGCGATGTTGCGCCGGGTGGAGCGGACGCGGGCGGAGCACGACCGGTCCCGGATCACGTTGGGGGACGTGGTGATCGATCAGGTGGAGCGGCGGGTGCGGCGGGGCGGTGTCGAGGTGCATCTGACGCCGACCGAGTTCCAGTTGCTGGCGCACCTCGCGGCGCGGCCGAGGGCGGTGGTGGCGCGGGAGCAGTTGCTGGGGGAGGTGTGGGGGTGGGCTGGAATGACAGCCGCGTCGACGACGCGCACGGTGGACAGTCACATCAAGGCGTTGCGGCGCAAGCTGGGCCCGGAGTTGATCCGGACCGTGCACGGCGTCGGGTACGCGCTGGAGGTGCCGAGATGAGCGGTCGTTGGCAGCGGCTCGGAGAGCTGCTGGAGTGGCTGCCGCGACCGTTGGATCCGGTCCGGTCGATCAAGCTGAAGCTGGGGATTCTGCTGGTCAGTTCGGGTGCGGCGGCGTTCCTGTTCTTCCGCTACCAGATCGGCTGGTTGCCGCCGCGCACGTCGATCACGGCGATCGTGCTGGGGTTGGTGACCTCGCAGGTGCTGGCGCACGGCATGACCCGGCCGTTGCGGGAGATGACCGCTGCCGCGCATGCGATGGCGCGCGGGAACTATTCGTTGCGGGTGCGGGCGACCGCGCGGGACGAGGTCGGTCAGTTGGCGACGGCGTTCAATCAGATGGCGGCGGATCTGGCGGCGTCGGATCGGCAGCGGCGCGAGCTGATCGCGAACGTGTCGCACGAGTTGCGCACGCCGATCGCGGCGTTGCGGGCGTTGCTGGAGAACGTGGTGGACGGGGTCGCGGACACCGGCCCGGACACGATGGCGACCGCGCTGCGCCAGACCGAGCGACTGTCCACTTTGGTCGCGGAGTTGCTGGATCTGTCCCGGATCGACGCGGGCGTTGCGGAGTTGGCGCGCGCGGAGTTTCCGGTGGCGCCGCTGCTCGCCGAGGTCGTCGCGGAGGCCCAGGCGGCGCGGGGCGATGTGCGATTCACCGTGGGGGTGGCGCCGCCGGAGGCGACGGTGTTCGCGGACCGGGGCCGGTTGCAGCAGGTGGTGGCGAACCTGGTGGACAACGCGGCCCGGCACGGACCGGCGGGCGGCGAGGTGCGGGTGCGCGCGCAGGGCACCGGCAGCGAGCTGGTGTTGGAGGTGCGGGATCAGGGGCCGGGTATTCCGGTCGCGGAGCGGGAGCGGGTGTTCGAGCGGTTCGTGCGCGGGGAGCGCGCGGGCGGCGGGGGGACCGGGTTGGGGTTGGCGATCGCGCGGTGGGCGGTCGACCTGCACGGCGGCACGATCGCGGTGGTCGAACCCGATGAGCCGGTGAGCGCGGACCTGCCGGGGTGCCGGATCCGGGTGACTCTGCCCGCCATCTGATTGTTGTTTTCTCTTACCGGCGGCCGTCTTCGGGTCGCGCGGTTGATGACGCCTGTCCATTTCTTCCTTGGAGGACAACCATGTCTGCTGATCGTCGGCCGTCCGCGCAACGGATCGGCCTGCACAAGCCGCCCGCGGTGTTGGCGCCGCTGCCGGAGTTCCCGGCCATGCCGCCGGTCGCCACTGCGGTGTATCAGGTGCATCCGAGTGAATCGTGGCCGCCGGTGGCTGGTCGGCCGAGCACGCGGGTGATGGTCGCGGTCGGGGCGGTGGGTGTGGTCGCGGCGATCATGCTGCCGGGCGTGACGCCGGGGCTTGGCTGGCTGGTGACCGTGATCGTGGCGGTGGGCGGGATCGGGTGGGCGGCGTGGCAGCGGTTCGCGCCGGGCGGCCGGGACTGGTGGCTGGCGCGGTGGGAGCGGGCCGGGTGGGCGGTGCTCGCGGTGGTGCTGGCGGCGGTGTGCGTGCTGCGCAGCGCAGGCTGGCTGGGCACGTTGGCGCTGCTCGCGTCGATGGTGGCGGCGGCGTTGGCGGTGACCGGCGGGCGCCGGTTGGGGGAGTTGGCGTTCGCGGTGATCGCGGTACCGGTGGCGGGGTTGCGCGGGTTGCCGTGGCTGGGCCGGGGGCTGCGGACGGTGCGGCGCACCGAGCAGCACACCGCACGCCTGCTGGCGGCGGTGCTGGTCGGGATGGCGTTGCTGGTGGTGTTCGGGGCGTTGTTCGCCGGTGCGGACGCCGGGTTCGCCGAGTTGTTGCGGGATCTGACGCCGCGCCTGGACATCGGGTCGGTGGTGTGGGCGGTGTTCGTGTTCTGGGTGGCCGCGACTTGTGGGGCGGGCGCGTGTTATCTGCTGGTGTCGCGGCCGGTGTTTGCGGCCGGTCAGACCTGGGCGCGGTTGCGGCGCGCGGAGTGGGCGGTGCCCGTGGGGGCGCTGGTGGTGTTGTTCGCGGCGTTCGTGGGTGTGCAGGTGGTGGCGATGTTCGGGGGCAGCGGTTATGTGCTCAGCACGCCGGGGCTGACCTATGCGCAGTACGCGCGGGGCGGGTTCTGGGAGTTGCTGGTGGTGGCCGTGCTGACGTTGCTGGTGATCTGGGGCGCGGTGCGGTTCGCGGACCGGGATCGCGACCGGGGCTGGCTGCGGGTGTTGCTGGGGTTGCTGGCGGTGTTCTCGGTGCTGATCGTGGTGTCGTCGCTGCTGCGCATGTGGTCGCATCAGCAGGCGTACGGGTTCACCGTGTTGCGGTTGCTGGTGGAGTCGTGCGAGGTGTGGCTGGGCGTGGTCTACCTGTTGATCATCGGGGCGGGGATGCGGATGCGGGCGGGCTGGATTCCTCGGGCGTCGGTGGCGTTGGGGATGGTGATGTTGCTGGGGTTGGCGGCGCTCAACCCGGACGGGTTCATCGCCCGGCACAACATCGAACGGTTCCAGGCGACCGGCCGGATCGACCTCCCGTATCTGAAGGGGTTGTCGCCGGACGCGATGGACGCGGTGCGGGCGTTGCCGGAGCCGAGCCAGGGGTGCGTGCTGGTGGTGATCGCGGACCGGCTGGGCACGGACGACTGGCGGACGTGGAATGCCTCCCGTGCCGCCGGTCGGGCGGAAATTGCTGGTCACGGGCCTGCGTGCGGGGAGTGAACCGCACCCCGTTGTGCACATACCAACTGGTCGGTACTATCCGGGTGTGACGGTTGACGCGGTCGTGTTCGACTACGGCGGAGTGCTGACCAGCGCGGTGCGCGAGACCACCGCGCAGTGGCTGGCCGCCGACACCATCGACCAAACCAGCTTCACCACGGTGATGCGCGAATGGATGGCCCGCGACGCGCAGACCGGCTCGCCCGTGCACCGGCTGGAAACCGGCGAGCTCACCGGACCCGAGTTCGAGATCGAGTTCGCCGCCCGGCTGCGCACCACCAGCGGCGGCACGGTCGTCGCGGACGGCCTGCTGGCCCGCATGTTCGCCGGAATGCGGCCCGACCCGGCCATGTTCGCGCTGCTCGCCGAACTCCGCGACCTGGTCAAGGTCGCCGTGCTGTCCAACAGCTGGGCCAACACCTACCCGGACAACATCGCGGAACTCGTCGACGCGGTCGTGATCAGCGGCGAGGTCGGGCTGCGCAAACCCGACCCGAAGATCTACCGCCTCGTCCTCGACCAGCTCGGCCTGCCCGCGCAGCGGTGCGTGTTCGTCGACGACGCGCCGATCAACGTGGACGCCGCGACCGCGCTGGGCATGACCGCGATCCGGCACCGGGACGCGGCGGGCACCCGGGCGGAACTGGCCGCGTTGATCCCGGGCCTGCGAAAGGTGACACCATGACCGACACTCCGGGCCTCGACCTGGCCACGCTGGACACCTATCTGCGGGATCGGCACCCCGGCCTGGTCAGCGGGCCGCTCCAGGCGGAACTGATCGCGGGCGGGCGCTCCAACCTCACCTACTACGTCGGCGACGGCACCAACCGATGGGTGCTGCGCCGTCCGCCGCTCGGGCACGTGCTCGCCACCGCGCACGACATGGCCCGCGAATACCGGGTCCTGCAAGCGTTGGCCGCGACCGGCATTCCGGTGCCCGGCACCGTGACCATGTGCACTGACCCTGAGGTCCTCGGCGCCCCGTTCTACCTGATGCAGCGCGTGGACGGCGTGGTGCTGCGCTCCTTCCGCGACACCGAACGCATCGGCCCCGCCGCCTGCGAGGCCCTCGGCCACCAGCTCGTCGACGTGCTCGCCGACCTGCACAACCTGCACCCGGAAGAAGTCGGGCTCGGCGATTTCGGCCGGCCCGAAGGGTATCTGACCCGGCAGGTGTCGCGCTGGCGCAAACAACTCGACTCCTCGCGCAGCCGTGAGGTCGACGGCATCGACGAACTCTACGAAAAACTCGCCGACTCGGTGCCGTCCTCGCAACGGTATTCGTTGCTGCACGGCGACTTCCGGCTGGACAACGTGCTCGTCACCGGCTGGGCCGACCGCGAGCAGCAGCGCATCACCGCCGTGCTGGACTGGGAAATGGCCACCCTCGGCGACCCGCTCGCCGACCTCGGCCTTTTCGTGATCTACTCGCGCGGCGCAGGCAAGGACGACCCGGTCACCGGGGGTGTGACCAGCGCGCCCGGGTTCCCGCCGATCACCGAACAGATCGCCCGCTACGCCGACCGCACCGGCACCGACGTGTCCCAACTGGACTGGTACGTCGGGCTCGCCAGCTTCAAACTCGCGGTGGTCCTGGAAGGCATCTACTACCGATTCATGCTGGGCAAGACGATCGGTCCCGGGTTCGACCGGATCGGCGCGCTCGTGCCCGGCCTCGTCCGCAACGGACTCGACGCACTCAACAGCTGAGGAGTGAAGCACCGATGGACTTCGCGTTCGACGCACGCACCGAGCAGCTGCGCCGGGAACTGCTGTCCTTCATGGACGAACACGTCTACCCGGCCGAAGCCGTAGCCGCCCAACAGGTCGCCGAAGCCGACAACCCGTGGGCGCGCCCGGCGGTCATGGAAGACCTGAAATCCGAGGCACGCAAACGCGGCCTGTGGAACCTGTTCCTGCCCGGCGAGCACGGCGGGGGGCTCACGAACCTCCAGTACGCGCCGCTCGCGGAGATCACCGGCCGCAGTCCCGCACTCGCGCCCGAGGCGCTCAACTGTGCCGCGCCGGACACCGGCAACATGGAAGTCCTGACCATGTTCGGCACCCCCGCGCAACAGGACCAGTGGCTCAAACCGTTGCTGGACGGGCAGATCCGCTCCGCGTTCTGCATGACCGAACCCGAGGTCGCCTCCTCCGACGCCAGCAACATCGCCACCCGCATCCAGCGCGACGGCGACAGCTACCTGATCAACGGCCGCAAATGGTGGTCGTCGGGCGCGTTGAGCCCCAGCTGCGAAATCCTGATCGTGATGGGCAAAACCGACCCCGACGCCGAGAACCACCGGCAGCAGAGCATGATCCTGGTCCCCAAGGACACACCCGGGGTCACGGTCAAGCGCGCGGTGCACGTGTTCGGCTACACCGACGGCCCGCACGGCGGCCACGGCGAGGTCGTCTTCGACAACGTCCGGGTCCCCGCCGAGAACCTGATCGCCGGTGAGGGCGAAGGATTCGCGATCGCGCAGGCGCGGCTGGGCCCCGGTCGCATCCACCACTGCATGCGCGGCCTCGGTATGGCCGAGCGAGCGCTGGAACTGATGTGCAGGCGGGCGATCAGCCGCGTCGCGTTCGGCAAACCGCTCGCCGAACAGGGCGTCGTACAGGAGTGGATCGCCGAATCCCGGATCCGGCTCGAACAGGCCCGGCTGCTGGTGCTCAAGGCCGCGTGGCTGATGGACACCGTCGGCAACCGGGGCGCACACACCGAGATCCAGGCCATCAAGGTCGCCGTTCCCTCCACAGTGGAATGGGTGCTGGACAAGGCGATCCAGGCGCACGGCGGCGGCGGGGTCAGCCAGGACTTCCCGCTGGCCAGCCTGTGGACCCAGGCGCGGACCATGCGGATCTTCGACGGCCCGGACGAGGTGCACAAGCGGTCACTGGCCCGGCGGGAGCTGCGCCAGTACCGCTGAACATCCCGTGCCGGACCGGCGCAGCCGGGACTGGATCGCGTCGAGGTAGCCGCTAGCAGGCCGACCGGAGTTACGCGCCATCCGTTCCCGGCGGACACACGGGCGTCGGCGAGTCGAGCTCGCCGTCGGCGACGCGGGCCCGCACCGCCGAGCCATAGGCGGCGACGTCGGGTGCGCGCCGCTGCCAGCTCGCCAGCAGCAGATCACCGCCGGGAAAGCGGGCCAGGCCGCGCCACCGGTGGTCCGGGCCGAGGTTCATGATCGCGTCGCGGTGCCGCTGGAACGCGGCGTGCCGCGTGTTCCTGGGGATCGCGGCGAGCAGCCAGTCCTGCCAGCAAGCCCGCCACCAGCGGGTTCTTTGACCCTAACGGTCAGTGATCGGGAGTAAATGGCACCTTCGTGCTATTGCCAGAGATCATCGGAGCTTGCAGTCTGGTGTGGTGAGTGAATTCGATCTCGATCCGCAGATTCGGGGTGCGGCCGGATTCGGCTGGGACGCGCACGCTCCGTCGACCGTGGGCGAGTCGGACGTGGTGGTCATTGCTGGGCAGGGATACCAGCGCCTCACCTGAACTGGCGAGTCCACAGGGGACTGTCGACGGGGCTGCTGAGGGGTCTGGCCCGCCGATCGGCCCGATGCGATCCGCCGCACCCGCTCAGCGCTGGAAACGCATGGCGAGCTGGGTGCGGCTCGCGGACCGCGTCTTGGCCATCGCCTTGGTCAGGTGTTTCTTCACCGTCTCGGTGCTGATGTGCAGCGCCCGCGCGATCTCCCGGTTGCTCAGGCCCCGCGCGGCCAGTTCGGCCGCCTCGCGTTCGCGCACGCTGAGCAGCGCGTGCTCCCTGCTCACCCGGGTGGTGGCCAGGTGGTTACGCACCCAGGGACCGAGGTAGCGGGTCAGGCGGCGCATGATCGCGCGTTCGCGCGGCCCCAGGTCGTTGTCGCCTTCGGCGTACACCAGCACCAGCGCGGAACCCTCGCCGTCCGCGTCGATCACGCCCTCCAGCAGGTCGCTCACGCCGTGGCGGCCCAGGTAGCGTTCGACGAAGTCCCACTGGCGGTCGGTGGCGTACGGGCGCGCCTCGCTCAGCGTCAGCTGACCACGCTGGCCCAGCGTGGTCAGGGCGCCGTCGGTCTTGAACGGATTGTTCGCGTACCAGCGGCCGACGTATTCGTCGAGAAAGCTCGACGGCCGATTGCTGCTGTGAAAATGATCCATGCAATCAGCGGGTTCGGGAAATGGTCCACATTCAGTCGGGATGTCGACGACCAAACCATCGGCCCACCCGAAATGGGAGCCAAGACTGTCCTGGAGCCGAGTGAAGAATGAGTCGTCGCCGACCGCGCCGGACACCGCGTCCAGCACGTTGACCAGGCGTTGACAGTCCCGCGGTGACAACTCGGTATTGCTGGTGAAAGCCGGTGTTGGCAGGAGAGACAAGGCAAACCATCCTGGCTGGTGACTTCTATTCGTGGACCCGGCGCGCCGACGCCGAACCGCGAGCCTAGGTTACCCGCTCCCGCGACACCCATTTTCGGCGTCGATCGAAACATGTTTCGAGGAGATTCGAAACGCGGTCGCGATCAGTACAAGTCGATTACTGTGCGTGATCGAGGTCGGGGAGGTCGAGGCACGCGTCCAGCACCAGGTTGCGGAACCACCCGTGCAACGGGTCGGCGTCCAGGCGCGGATGCCAGCTCATCCCGTACCCGAACTCCTCGAACTCCACCGGCGCCGCCGCCACCCGCAACCCCGGATCGGACCTGCCCGAGAGCAGCCTGCTGGGCAGCACCGCGATCAGCTCGGTGCCCGGGATCGCGGTCAGCGGCGCGGTGAACGAGGGCACCCGCAACCCCGGCCGGGGCGGGATGCCCAACGTCGCCAGCCGGGTCTCCACCAGCATCCGTTCGGTCCCCAGTACCACCACGCTGGCATGCGGATAGCGCGCCAGCTCGGCCACGCTCAGCCGCGCCGAGGTCACCGGATGATCGCGGGAGAGCACGCACACCAGCCGCTCCTCGAACAGCGCCCGCCAGCGCAGCGGCGTCGGCGGCCGGACCGGGGTCAGCACCAGATCGGTCCGGCCGTGCTCCAGGTCCTCGAACGAGGTCGGGCGCAAGTGCTCGGCGTGCACCGAGATGCCCGGCGCCGCCTGGAAGACCCGGGGGAACAGCGCCGCGCCCAGGATCGTGGTCACATAATCCGAGAGGTCGACCCGGACCGTGTCGGTCGCGGTGGCCGGTAGGAACTCGGCGCCGCGCAGCAGCGACCGCAACCGCGGCAGCACGAACGCCAGGTCGCGCTGGATCGTCCTGGCACGTGGGGTCAGCTCGTAGCCGTGCGGCGTGCGCACCAGCAGCTCGTCGTCGAACGTGCCGCGCAGCCTGGTCAGCGTGCGGCTCATCGCCGACTGGCTCAGGTGGGCGCGCACCGACGCCCGGGTGAGATGCCGCTCGTCGAGCAGGATCTCCAGCGCCTTGAGCAGGTTCAGGTCCACCGCTTCGAGTTGCACGCCATGCATGTTATGTGTTCCGAACATGCATTGGACGCCGAACCGGCCCCCGGCTGATCCTTCATGCATGAACTCATCTGTCGAAGCACTGATCACC
Source organism: Pseudonocardiaceae bacterium (assembly GCA_036494465.1). GTDB lineage: Bacteria > Actinomycetota > Actinomycetes > Mycobacteriales > Pseudonocardiaceae > CAJCJE01. The sequence continues at coordinate 4,581 of DASXOJ010000181.1, read as the reverse complement.
GCGCTGGGCGGCACCGAGGCCGTGACCGGCGCAGGCGTCGAGAAAACCGTCGCGACCGGCTGGCGGCGTCACCCCGGCTGGGGTACCGACCCCACCCGGCCCGAACTCGTCTCCGACTTCGCCGCCACCGTCGAAGCCGACGTCGACGGGCCCCGCTACCGGCTCGCGCACCAGGCCAAGACCTACCTGGTGCCCGCCGACCTCGACTACCTGGAGATCGGCAACGGCAGTCGCGGCCACGTCACCGGCATCGACTTCATGTTCGATCCGCGCCCGGTCGATATGGACATCCCGTCCTGGCGCGTCGCCACCCGGCTACGCCACCTCGACCTCACCTCGCCGCTGCGGCTCGCCCGCAAACTCCTCGCCCCCGGCGCCGACGTCACCGCCGAAGCAGGCGAACCCCACCAGGGCCGTGCCACCACCGTGCTCACCCTGCGCGAATTCGGCCGCCCGCCCATCCACCTGCACACCGACACCGCGACCGGCCGGCCGCTCGCCGTCGAACTCGTCGAGGAACACTCACCGATCGGCGACGCCCTGGTCCGGGTCGCCTTCGACGACATCCGGCCGGTCGGCGAGCTGCGCCTGCCCTTCCGCGTCGACATCACCATCAACGGGCTCGCGGTGCACAGCGAAACCCGCAGCGAGATCACCGTCCGCCCGGCCGCCGATCCCGACACCTTCGGCCACTTCGACGGACCCGTCGCCGACGCCACCCTGGAACAGGCCGCCTACGCGCTCTACTCCACCGAGTGGATCATGAACTACGTGTACGCGGGCGTCCGGTTCTACTACGACCTGCAAACCCGCCCGCTCACCCCGGCGCCCGCCGGCCTCGCGCCGGGCGTCAAACTGGTGCTCGGGCCCAGCCACAACACGATGATCGTCGAACTGCCCGACCGGCTGCTCGCCGTCGAATCACCGCTCTACGACGACTACAGCCGCGCCGCGCTCGCCCAGGTCAAAGCCGCGTTCCCGGACAAGCCGCTGCGCGAGCTGGTCGGCACCCACTTCCACTACGACCACATCGGCGGCATCCGCGAGTTCGCCGCCGACGGCGACCTGACCGTGCACGTCGGCACCCCCACCGTGGCGTTCTTCGAGGACATCCTGCGCAGCGGTCACGGCACCGACCCGGACCGCCTGGCCGGCGTGCCGCTGACCGTCACCGTGAAAGGCATCGACGAGCGGCTCGTACTGCCCACCGCGCACGGCGGCACCGTCGAAATCCACCACATCACCAGCGACCACGCCGATGACATGCTCATCGTCTACGTCAGCGACGGGCAGCTCGTCTTCAATTCCGACCTGTGGAACCCCACCCCGGCCCTGCCGCGCTCCGGCGACCAGCGCGGCAGGCTCGCCACGCAGCTCTACGACGCCATCGGCCAACTCGGCCTCGACGTCACCACCATCGTCGGCGGCCACTCCGGCCCGAACGGCACCTACGCCGCCCCGATCGCCTACCTCAAGCAGGCAGCCGGTTACTGACCCGGCGTCGCGGGCATCCGGCACGGCGGAACCGGGCCCGCGGTGCTGCTGCGTGTTCTGACCGTCCCGGCCGGGCACGACCGCCGATTTCGCGTGCACGCTCGCGCTGAACGGCACATCCAGCTCCCCGCAGGCGAACGCCGTCACGACCCGCGAGATCGGATCACCGGTCTCCAGCACCGGGTCGACGAGTTCGGTGACCTCGCGCTGGATCCACGCGGATTCCTCGGCGATCAGCGCCTCGTCGAGCTCGATGAACTCCAGCAACGGCGAGAGCCCCAGCTGCGCGCACCGGATGCCGCGCGCGTTCACCGCCGCGCTCGGGATCCCGCTGGCTTCCTGCACGGTCTTGTTGATCACCTTCGCCGCGCCGCCCAGCCGCGCGGTCAGCGCGCCGTGCAGGATCAGCGCCTCAGCACAGTTCGGGCAATCCGGGAACACGCCCATGAACTCGTGCAACACCGGATAGACCTCGACGTTGGTTGGCAGGTAACGCTTCGCGAGCGCGGTGATCGCGCGCAACGCGGCCACGTCCTGGTAGATCTCGCCGCCCTGCGGATACGCGATCGACAGGCACCGCACGCCCGCGTCCGTGGCCAGCCGCGCCTCCAGCAGCACGCACGCCAGGCTGATCGACGGTGGCATCAGGACAGCCCTGAGCGTGCCGAACAGTTCGCGGTCGACGGTGACGCCCTGGGCCGCCAGCTCGCCGCACGTCTCGTCGATCTCGCGCCACGACTCCAGCGAATCGCGCAGCGGCACGTCCTTGCAGTACGGCAGGGTTGTAGCCGATCCCGCCGCCCTCGAAGGAGGTGATGCCGGCCGCGCAGCCTCCGCGAGCGCATGGCCGCCCACTGAACTGACCCGAAACGCACCTCGGCCCACCCTGCGCGGGCCGAGGCGCCCCCTTGGTTTTCGGTGCCCTACCGGCGATGCCGCAACCGTGCGGATGAGGTCAGGCTGAAGCGTTACCGGTGCCAACTGAGAGCCGGTCCGTCCTCCGGGACCGGTCCCGGAGATCGTCGTTACCGTGCCGGACCATGATCAAGCGTGCAGGCTCCTCGGCCGCGGTCGTCGTGGCGTTGCTGGTGGCGGGCGGATCGCTGACCACGGGCATCGCCTCGGCGAGCACCGCGACGTCGACCCGGGACTACGTCACCTTCTACGGCTACACCGACAACAACCCGCCCGGCCGTGCCATCACCCACGGCTGCCTGCACAAGCAGGCCGGTGGCGCCGGCACCTACGCCGACCCGGTCACCTTCGCGCAGGGCGATGACAACGGGCCCTGGTGCCAGCGGATCTACGTCCCGTTCCTGAAGAAGTACTTCATCCACGAGGACTCCGAGTGCGGCGACGAATGCACGCCCGCCGCCAAGCACCACGTCGACCTGTGGATGGGCGGTGACGCGAACTCGACCCACGATCCCGAGAAGACCGCACTGCTGGACTGCGAGGACCAGTGGACGACGCACGACACGGTAGTGCTGAACCCGCCCAAGAACGAACCGGTCGACAAGACCCCGATGTTCACCCCGCCCAAGACGTGTCACGGCGGTAAGGGCGACTGAGCGGGACGAACCATCCGGGTCGGCGAGAACGTCGAGCTCACCGGCCCTGCAACGACTTGACGTTGTTGCCGAACGTCCAACCGAGCGAACCGTCCCAGTTGACCGACCAGGTCATCAGGCCCTTCAGCCCGTTTCCGTAGTGATTCCACGCCTGGCTGACCAGACCGGTCGACATGTACCCGCCGCCAGCGCCCGGCTGCGCGGGCAGACCCGGCACCTGCTTGTTGTACGGGATCTTGATCGTGGTGCCCTGCACGGTCAGGCCCTTGTTCAGGCAGTCGGTCTGCGCGGTGAAGCCCTGCACCGTGCCCGCCTCGTAGGAGTCGCCGGAGCAGCCGTACATGCTTCCGTTGTAGTACTGCATGTTCAGCCACCACAGTCGGCCGTTGTCCAGGTATTTCTTGATGATCGGCAGGTAGGCGCCCCAGATCGAGCCGTAGGTGATGCTGCCGCCGGTCACGTACGCGGTCTCCGGCGCCATGGTGAGCCCGAAGTTCGACGGCATCTGGGCGAGCACGCCGTCGATGATGTGGATCAGGTTGGTCTGCGACGCCGACAGCGTGTTGATGTTGCCGCTGTCGGTGAGCCCGGTCTCCAGGTCGATGTCGATGCCGTCGAAGTTGTACTGCTTGAGGATCGGCACCAGCGTCGACACGACCTTGTTCGCGACCGCGCTGGAACTGAGGTCGATACCGGCCGCGGCACCGCCGATCGACATCAGCACGGTCGCACCGGCCGCCTTCGCCTGGCACATCTCGGCCGGGGTGGGCACCTGCACGTTGGTGTCCATGCCGTTCTGCCACAACACGGTGCCGTCCGAATCGATGACCGGGAACGCGGCGTTGAGCACGTTGTAGCCGTGCTGGGCGATCCGCGAGTCGGTGATCGGGATCCAGCCGAGGCCCGGGTGCACGCCGTTCTTGGCGCCGTCCCAGTTCTCCCAGTAACCCTGGAGCACCTCACCTGCCGGTTTCGACTTCACCGCGCAGGTGTCCGCGCTCGGTGTCGCCGATGAGGTGAGCGGTGCGAGGAGCACACCGACCATCGCGCAGCTGATGCCCAACAGGGCGGCAAGTCGTCGAGCCATGTCCGACTCCTTCAGACCGGGGTCTGTCAATGGAACCGGATGGTCTGGACCATGTCCACTTATTGGTTTTGACAGAAATCCATCCGTCAGCGGCCGAGGTGGGTGAACCCGGCCCAGCTTTCGACAAGACTTCACGCCGGTGGTGGACGCGGTCACGCACGCGGCGGGCTCGCGCCGACGACTGTTCGTCAGCCTCCGGCAGGACGCGGGTGCTCGACCGGCGTCCACAGGCTCGGCAGGTTCACCACGACGCCCTCCTGGCTGCTGCGCGCGATCACCACGACCGCCGGCTCACCGGTCGGGTTCTCCTCCCGGTGCGGCACGTACGGCGGCACGAACACGTAGTCGCCGGGCTCGGTGTCGATCCGGACTTCCGTTTCGCCGTCCGCGAACACGAACGACGGCCGCCCGGACACCACGTAGATCGCG
>DASXOJ010000180.1:0-30349 GCA_036494465.1 Pseudonocardiaceae bacterium | reverse complement strand
GAGCGCGGCCGAGATGGCTCTGCCGAAGCCACGGCTGGCGCCGGTGACGATCGCGGTCCTGGCTGGTTGCGACATGGGAGGCTCCGAGGTTGACGTGAACTGGTCGGAATCAAGACCAGCCAGCCGCCGGAAATCCGTCGCTGAACACAAGTGACCTGGATCACATTCGATCCGTTCACCCGGAATAGGCGTCCCGGACCGCGTCGAGGGCGGCGTCCACGCCGGCGCCGAGATCCTTGGCGAACGCCGCGAACCTGGCGGCCTCGGTGCGCAGCAACAGGTCGCGGTCCGGTCGACTGGCCGGTTCGGCGACCACCGTGCCCTGGGAGCGGCTCGTTGCGACCAGCGTCATGGCCTCCAGCTCCTGGTAGACCCGGGCGACGGTGCCCGCGGCCAGACCGAAGTCGCGCGCGAGCTGGCGGATGGAGGGCAGACGCGTACCGGGCGCCAGCACACCACCGACGATCATGCGCTCGATCTGGTAGTAGATCTGCCGCCACGGCGGCACTCCGCTGTCCGCGTCGACGACGATCCGCACATCGGTCATACGGTCGGTGCCGCGGCCCGCACGAACGGTCGGACCAGGTGGAACATCGCGGCCAGGCAGACCAGGAAGAACAAGAACTTCGGCAGGTTCATCTCCGTCTGGGGCAACGTCGCGGGCACCGCGATGGCGAATGCGATGGCCAGCCGCGCGCTGCGCACCCGCAATACCTGGTCGACAGCCGGGTTACCGGCGACCGGCCGCAGCTGGGTGACGACGAGGATCGCGATCGCCGCCAGCGCGCACACCACGACCACGACGAGTTCCGCCCACTGGCGCTCGAGTACGGTCTCCAGCACGCCGCCCGCGACGGCGAAACCGAGCGCGCCCAACCCGGCCACGGGCACCAGGTCGACAAGCCTGCGCCGGGCCAGCATCACCGTCTTGCGGCTGGTCCGCTCGGGTCGCAACCCAAACAGTTCGCCCAGCAGCCCGCCGATCAGCAGCGTCCACACCAGCGACCACAACCCGGACGTGGCCTCGTCGGTCATGCCTGCCGCCTCGGCGAGGAACGGGAGCAGGAAGAACAGCCACGGGTACCAGATCCGGCGCCGTTTGAGGTAGCGCACGGCCTCGGCAACGTCCGCATCGGACGGTTGCGCGATCCCCCACCGGCGCAGCACCTTCACGCCCTGCTTCGGGCCGGGCCAGAGCAGGAACAGAATCACCCCGCCCGCGATGCCCAGGAGGATCGCGGTACCGAGCACAGCACTGAACGACATGTCCCCACCTCTCGTGTACCAAGCACATGGTACACGGTTCACCCAGCCGGGTGACAAGCCGAGGGTGCGGTAGCCATTCGGGTGGTTGTGCCCGACAGTGCTGGCATGACCACGACCGAACCCGGCAACGAGACCCCGACCAGCCTGATCACCGAGGAGCTGCACCGGCTCGCCCGCTACGCCTGGCAGGCCGTGCTGGCCACCGGGATCGTCGCGATCGTGCTCGGTGTCCTGGTGCTGATGTGGCCCGGCGTCTCCGTCGTCGTCGCCGGTGTGCTGTTCGGCCTCTACCTCGTCGTCGGCGGCGTGCTGCAACTCACCGCGGCGTTCGGCACGCACGGCACCACCGCGTTGCGCGTGCTCGCGTTCATCAGCGGCGCGCTGTCGATCCTGTTGGGACTGCTGTGTTTCCGCAGTGCGTTCGACTCGATCCTGTTGCTGGCGCTGTGGATCGGCATCGGCTGGCTGTTCCGCGGCATCATCCAGATCGTGTCCGCGGTGTCCGACCCGAAGCTGCCCGCGCGCGGTTGGCAGGGCTTCTTCGGCGTGATCAGCGTGCTGGCCGGCATCGTGCTGATCGACTCGCCGCTGTCCTCGATCGGCCTGCTGGCCCTGTTCGGCGGGGTGTGGCTGCTCGTGTTGGGCGTGGTCGAGGTGGTCACCGCGGTCCGAATCCGCTCGCACGCGAAGCGGGTCCAGGTTCAGTAGTGAGCCGCTCAGTGACGCATGCGAAATAGAGCGCGAGCGCGGCGGCAAAACCATCTACCAGGGGCCGATCGACGGAGCATCGGCAGCGTCCTGATCGGTACCGGGACGGGTCCCCGCCGAGCGCCGTTACCGTCCGAGACGTGCCTGAACTGGGTGACCTGCTGAGTCGACATGTCGTGGACAACCGGCGGCGGTTGATCACCGGCTGCGGATGGATCCTGCTCGCCGCAGCCGGTGTCGCCGTGCTCGTCCTGGAGATCGACTTCGGCGCCAGCGGCACATCCTTCGGCAAGCTCGGCGGGTTGGCGTTGTGCGCGATCGCGGGCGGCGCGCTGGCAGGAGTGCCCCAACTGGTCCGCGCACTGCGCAACGGACTCCACGACGTCATCGAGCTGCACGAGAACGGAGTCGCGCGCACGGGCCGTTGCTGGACGTGGGAACAGATCAGCAGCATCCGGCCGCCGACGACGGTCAGCAGGCAGTGGGTCGGCGCGGCGTTCCGGCACAGCTCGGTCCGGTTCGACGACGGCACCTACCTGCGCGTCGACCGGCTGACCGGCGATGGTGCCACGCTCATCGCGACCCTGGCCGCCAACCGCCCCGACGCCGTCGTGCCACCGGAACAGCCGACGCTGTGGCAGCGGATCGTGGTCTGGCCGCTCGCCGTGCTCGCCATCGCCTGCGTCGCAGGCGTCATCTACCAGATCACCTACATCAACGCGCACGACAACGTCCAGGTCGAGATCGCACCCGGCACGTGGACCGAGGAGTCGATGAGCGACAGCCTCGGCACCGCGCTCGCGATCGGGATGCTCGCCGGGTTCATCGGAGCGGTCCTCGCGACGACGGGTTTCGTCACGGTCTACCGGAATCTGCGCCGCTGGCAGCGCGGCGGCCGAGCGTAACGCCGCGCTCCGGTACACAGTGGGGCCATGACGACCCTTCGCACGCTGGAGTGCCTCGTCGCGCTCGTCGACACCGGTTCGGTCACCGGCGCCGCCGCCGCACTGCGGATGTCGCAACCGGCGCTGTCGCACCAGATCGCCGCGCTGGAAAAGGAACTCGGCACCCCCGTCGTGCAGCGGCTCGGGCGAGGCGTGCGGGTCACCGCGGCCGGACTCGCCGCCGCCGAGGAGGCCAGGATCGCGTTGCGCGCCGCCGACCGGGCAGTCCACAAGGGACGGCAGGTCGGCACCGGCATGGGTGGCAGGCTGCGGATCGCCTGCGCGGAAACCATGACGACCTGGCTGCTGGTGCCGGTGCTGCGGCAGTGGCGCTCGCGCCGCCCCGAGGTCGTGCTCGACCTCAGCGAGCACAGCAGCTCCGACGACATGGTCGCGCTGATCGGGGCGGGCACCGTCGACCTGGTCATCGGGCCGCGTCCCTCCGACACCGCCGAGCACGTCGTCGTACTCGGCGAGGAAGAGGTCGTGCTGGTCGCGCCGACCGGTCACCGGTTCGCGGACGCGTCCTCGGTCTCCTTCGCCGACCTCGACGGCGAACCCTTCGTGCACTACGCGCCGGACAACGGTCTCGCCATCTGGCTGGACGAACTCGCCGCGCGGGCCACCATTGTGCTCGACCCGGTGCTGCGCACCCGCAGCCCGCGCACCGCCGTCCAACTCGCCGCGGCAGGCATGGGCCTGACGATCGCGCCGCTGTCCGCGCTGACCCCGCGCCCGGCCGGTATCGTGCGGCCGCTCGAACCCGCGCTGCGGCGCGATGTCGTGGTCGTCGTCGCGTCGCCGTCGGACACCTTGGCCGCCCGGTTCGTCGCCGACCTGCGTCGTCGCGGCCTACCCGGTCAGGCGGCCAGCGGCGGGTTGTAGGGCGATGGGTTCACGCCGACCGCACGCACCGGCAACGCCGTCATCGCCACCACCCGCTCCGGCGAGAACCGGACCCGGCGACCGGTATCCCCGTCGTCGCCCGCCGAACCCGGCGCGAGCCATTCCAGTTCGGCCCGGCCGGACAGGTGCAGCGACCGGCCGGTGACGAAGTCCACGAACAGCAGCGCCGCCTCCGGGTTCACCGCGATGTTGCCCATGCTGTTGAACAGGTTGTTGCCCGCGTAGTCCGGCCACCACAGCTGCGACCCGTCCATCCGGACGAACCCGGGCCTGCCGCCCTTGTGCGAGCCGTCCGCGCCACGCGTGGGGTGCGCGGTGCCGAGGAAGAACGTGTCCGCGGCGCGGATCATCGCCCGCTGCCCCGAGTCCAGCCCGTCGCTCTCGACCGCCTGCGCCGTCTCAGTCATCTCGGTCGGCTCCACCAGTCGCTGCTGGATGTAGGACGGGCAGTTCCCGAACGCCTGCGCCACCTCGATGGTCAGCCGGTCCGGTCCGACCTCGGTCAGCTGCCCGTTCACCCGCATCCGCCGCCGGATCGCGAACTCCACCGCGAGCAACCCGACCGGCTGACCGGCAGGCAACGCGTGCAACGGATCCGCCTCCGCGGGCGCCGCGCCCACATCCAGCGTGGTGCCGTGCCCAGCGAGGAATCCGGCAGGCCCGAGCAGCGGCGAGATCCACAACGACCCAGCCCGGTCCCGCCCGGTGATCGTCGCGAATCGGAGCTGCGCCAAGAACTTCGCCGGACCACCATCCAGCCGTGCCGGATCGAGCATGCCCGCCAATCGCGCGGCCTCGCCGGACACGCCGGCCCGCCGCTGCACGTCCAACTCGCCCGGGTGGAACATGGCAAACTCCCTTCAGACCAGCGGTTCGCCGCCATCGACACCGATCGAGATGCCCGTCAGGAACGTGTTCGTCAGCGCGAACAGCACCGCGTCTGCGACGTCCTCGGAGTTGCCGATCCGCCGCGCCGGATTCGCCTGCGCGCGCTGGTCGAACAACGCGGCCTTCTTGTCCTCGCCGAGCGCGTCGTAGGCGCCGGTGTCGATGGTGCCCGGCGACACCGCGTTCACCCGGATCGGCGCGAGCTCCACCGCGAGCGAGCGCGTCACCACGTCGACCGCGCCATTGGTCGCGGCAACGGCCAGCATGCCAATCACCGGCTTGCGCGCGGTCGCGCCGGAGAACAACACGAACGACCCGTCCTTCGGCATCGTCGGCGCGAAGTACTTGGCGAGCAGGATCGGCCCGAGCACCTTGGTTTCGAACGACCGCAACACGGTGTCGTGGTCGAGATCGCCGACCGTGCCCCTGGCCCGCGCCGACGCCGTCGACACCACATGGTCGATCCCGCCCACTCGCTCGGCAAGCGCAGCCACGCTGGCCTCGTCGGCCAGGTCGACCGTTTCCGCGGACACGCCCGCGTCGTCGGCGTACGCCTTCGCCAGCTTCTCGCCATCGCGCCCGGCGACGACGACCTTGCCGCCCGCCGTACGCACCGCCCGCGTCACCGCGCCCGCGATGCCGCTCTCCCTGCCGATCACCAGCACTGTCTGACCAGTCAGAATTTGGGACATGATATCTGCTCCTTAGAGTTCCAAGTTTGATATTTCGAGTCTCAAGACTGGAGTTCGTCGACGTCGAGGCCGCGGTCGATGCCGTGCGGCACGACCGTCTGGCCGGGTTCGAGTTCGAGCCGGACGCCGTCCAGGTAGACCTCGATCTTGTCCGGCTCGAACGAGACCAGCCCGCGCACGCGTTGCACCTCCGGCCAAGCGTCCACGTAGGACCAAGCGGCACGGCCGCGCGAACCGATCTCGTAGTAGCTGGCGAGCCCCTTGTACGGGCAGAAGGTCTGGCCGTCGACCGGGGTCAGCGCCGCCGCGTCGATGTCCTCGCGCGGCACGTACCAGCGCGGCGCGAAACCCGATTCGTAGAGCACCAGTGGCCGCTTGCTGTCCGCGACGACGCGGTCGCCGTCCTTGACGACCAGGTGGCGGGAGGTCGAGCGGATGTCGTTGCGGTGGTAGAGGTCTGCCGCGTGGCCGACGATGCGCTCGTCCTCCTCGTAGAAGGCGTCCATCGACCGCCACGCGAACGCGACCCGGTCCCGCAGCACGTCCGCGTGGCGCGGCAGGTCGACGTGCTGCCAGGCGGCGCGCTGCGCCGCGTGTTCACCCGAGGACACCGTGAACCAGGCGGTTTTGCCCAGGTCCTGATGGTCGGTGACCCGATCGGTGCCGACCAGGACGCCCGGCGCGACGTCGGCGCGCGGGAAGTAGGCGACCGGGTAGTGGTCGGGCTCGTGCAGCAACACCACGTCGGAGCTGACCGCGATCCACTCGTCGCCGAACTTCACCCGCATTCGCCTGCGCAGCGGCTCGACGAACAGCAGTCGCTCGGGCAGCGGCTGCTCAACCAAGAAGTGTCCGACCGCCCTCGATGCCAGCGGTCCCTGCTGCCATGCCAGTCCCATCCTGCGGCCCTCCCGAGCTCGACCTGACTAACGGATAATAAGAGATTATATCCATTAGTCAGGTCGACGCAAGAGTGACCCGCGACGGCCCCGCTCACCGAGGCCGCGCGCGAGCTGATGGTGTGCTGCTCAGAACGGCCAGCGTTCGCCGAACATGGGAGTGAGGAACTTGCCGTCTATGCCCGCGACGCGCCCAGCCGGGACGAGGGCGAGCAGCACGAGTGGGAACAGGTCGAGCGGGTAGGTCCAGAAGTACTGGTTGGTGTGCAGCAGCATCAGCCAGATCGGCAGGATCAGCAGCAGGCCGCCGAGCGCGGCGAGCCGGGTGGCGATGCCGAGGAGCAGGCCGAGCCCGACGGCGAGTTCGGCGATGGTCAGGAAGATCTGGAAGAAGCTCCAGTTCGGCAGGACGACGTCCATGTAGAACCAGCGCAGCGGCGCGATGCCGGTGTTCTGGGTGCCCTGGCCGAGGATGGCGTGCGCGGTGTCGCGGTTGACCAGGTTGAAGCTGAGCCAGCCCCAGTCGTAGTTGGCTTTGTTGAACACCTTGGCGATCGCGTTGCTCAGCCAGTTCAGCCCGAAGAAGATGCGCAGGGCCACCACGACCGTGCTGGGAGTGATTTTCACGCGGCCGAACGTAATGGCGCGATCACTGGCTCGCGCCGGAAATCGTTGCCCTGTCAGGGAGTGGTAAGAGTTCTTACGTCGGGCATCAGTGCCGCGAGCGCGGAGTTCGCGACGGTGGTGAGCGCCGGGCGACCGGGTTGGCTCTTGGCGAGCACGTTCATGCCTTGGACGACTGCGACGAGCAGGTCGGCGGACGAGTCGTCGACGCCGGGGCGGAGTTCGCCGTCGGCGGCGGCGCGGGTGAGCGCGGTGGCGAAGGCGGCGCGCAGGTTGGCCAGGTGGGTGGTGAGCAGGTCGCCGAGTTCGGGGTCGCGAGTGGCGAACTCGACGAGTGAATTGGTGATCAGGCAGCCCCAGCGGCGCTCGCCGTCGACCATGGCGTCGATCAGGTGGGCGAAGTAGTCGCGCAGGCCCTGTAGTCCGCTCGGCGCGTCGGTGACCCTGGCGACGGCCTCGGCGGAGACGGTTTCGGCGTAGCGGCGCAGCGCGGTGAGGAACAGGTCGCGTTTGCTGCCGAAGGTCGCGTAGACGCTGCCGGGCTGGATGTGCATCGCCTGGCACAGGTCCTGCATGGACGTGGCGTCGTAGCCGTGTGCCCAGAACGCGCGCAGCGCGCTGCCGAGTGCCTCGTCGATGTCGAAGGTGCGGTTGCGCCCCATGTGGCGAGTGTAGTTATAGTTGGATGACCGTTCAACTTGGGCTGTGCCTGCTGTGGAGGACAGATGCGGATCGCGGTGATGGGCACTGGCGGCGTCGGCGGGTATTTCGGCGCCCGACTGGCGGTGGGCGGGCACGACGTGGCGTTCATCGCGCGCGGCAGGCAGCTCGACGCGTTGCGTGCGGGCGGGCTGCGGGTGCGCAGTCCGCTCGGCGATCTGCACCTGCCCGAGGTCACGGCCACCGACGACCCGGGCACGCTCGATCCGGTCGACCTGGTGCTGTTCGGCGTGAAGTTGTGGGACACCGAAACCGCCGCGGCGCAGATCAAGCCGTTGCTCGGTCCGGACACGGCGGTCGTGTCGTTCCAGAACGGGGTGGTGAAGGACGACATCCTGCGCGCCGCGCTCGGCACCGAACACGTGCTCGGCGGGGTGTGTTACATCGAGGCGAGCATCGCGGAACCGGGTGTGATCGAACATTCCAGCCATTTGCAGAAACTGGTGTTCGGCGAATACGACGGCACCGTTTCCGCGCGCGTCGAGGCATTTCGCGCCGCGTGCGCGGAGAGCGGGATAGACGTGGAGATCAGCCCGGACATCGAGCGCACCATCTGGCAGAAGTTCGTGTTCCTGGTCGGGCTCTCCGGGGCGACCAGCCTGGCCCGCTCCCCCATCGGTCCGATCCGCGAACACCCGAAGGCGCGGGCCTGGTTGCGGGAGGTCCTGGACGAGGTCGTGCAGGTCGCTCGCGCGCAATCCGTTGACCTGCCTGCGGATTACGCGGACGACCGGCTCGCGTTCGTGGACACCGTGCCCGCGACGATGACCTCGTCGATGCACCGCGACCTCGAACGCGGCAACCGGCTGGAGGTCGCCTGGCTCTCCGGTGACGTGGCCGACCGGGGCAGGGCACACGGAGTGCCGACGCCCGCCAACCGGACGATTGCCGATGTGCTCGCGATCCATGCGAACGGTCGTTGATCCCGTAAGAAAATACGAATATTTGCCGGAGTCTTTTTTGAGGGTGCGCGCCATAAACTCGTGGAGTGAAGTGTCCTTACGTTCTTGACGTCGACGGAACAAACATTCAGGGCGAGGGCGCCGCGTTGCGCGCCGAAGGCCCGGTGCGGCTGATCGAAATGCCCGGCGGGGTGCGGGGCTGGGCGATCGCGCGCTACGACACGTTGCGCGAACTGCTGCTGGATCCCCGGGTTTCCAAGGATCCACGCCAGCACTGGCCATTGTGGATGAACGATGACCTTGCCGAGGACTGGCCGCTGCGGCTGTGGGTGTCGGTGCGCAACATGTTCACCTCCTACGGCAGCGAGCACCGTCGATTGCGCTCGCTGGTGTCCTCGGCGTTCACCGCGCGCCGGACCGAGGCGTTGCGACCGAAGATCGAGACGATCGCGACCGGTCTGCTGGACCGTATCGAGGCCACGACCGAACCGGTCGACCTGCGCGCGCAGTACGCGTACCGGTTGCCGGTGGAGGTGATCTGCCAGCTGTTCGGCGTGCCGGACGATCAGCGCGACCGGCTGCGCACGGTGGTGGACACCGTGTTCGACACCACCGCGACGCCGGAACAGCAGCAGGCCAACGGGATCGCGATGTACGAGCTCATGGCGTATCTGGTCGAACTGAAGCGTTCGACGCCCGCCGACGACCTGACCAGCGCGTTGCTCGCGGTGCACGACGAGGACGACGGCAGGCTGGCCGAGCACGAGCTGGTGGACACGCTGATCCTGATGTTGACGGCAGGCCATGAAACCACGGTGAACCTGCTGGACCAGGCGATTTTCGCGCTGCTCACGCATCCCGGCCAGTTGGCGTTGGTGCGCGCCGGCCAGCGGGCGTGGACGGACGTGATCGAGGAGGCGTTGCGCTGGCAGGCGCCGGTCGCCTATCTGCCGCTGCGGTACGCGGTCGAGGACATCGACGTGGCGGGCGTGACCATCCACAAGGGAGATGCGATCCTCGCGGCATACGCGGCAGCGGGCCAGGATCCCGCGCACTACGGCGAGGATGCGGCCGAGTTCGACATCACCAGGGAGAACAAGCAGCACCTGGCTTTCGGGCACGGTGTGCACCACTGTCTCGGCGCGCCACTGGCGCGGTTGGAGGCGCAGATCGCGTTGCGCGCGTTGTTCGAACGGTTCCCGGACCTGGCGCTAGCGGTGCCGATGGACGGGCTGACGCCGATGCATTCCTTCCTGTCCAACGGACATCTCACCTTGCCGGCACTGTTGCGCGGCGCCGCATCAATCCATTCGTAATTCGAATCCTATGACAATGTCGTGGGAACTTCGCTGAAAGACCAGTCCGTGCTGATCATCGGTCGCCCGAGTGGCATCGCCGGGGCGATCACCCGCGCCGCACGCGTGGACGGCGCCCAGGTGATCGTGGCGGGCCGGGACGTCGCGAAACTCCGCGACGCCTACGCGGATGACGACGGGGTGCGCGCCGAAACGGTCGACGTGACCGACGACGCGACCATCGCCGCGCTGGCCCAGACGTTGACAGAGCGCATCGGCAGCATCGACCACGTGATCACCACCGCGTGCGCGCGGGCGCGTGGTCTGCTGCCGGAGCTGGATCGTGCTGCGCTGTTGCAGTCGTTCAACACCAAGGTGATCGGGTCGGTGATGCTGGCCAAGCACTTCGCGCCGATCATCACCGAGGGCGGTTCGTTCACGCTGTTCTCGGGTGTCGCCGCGTTCAAACCGGCGGTCGGCTACCTCGGTGTCGCGATCACCAACGGTGCCGCCGACTTCCTGACCCGCTCGCTCGCGCTGGAACTCGCGCCGATCCGGGTGAACGCGATCTCGCCAGGTGTCATCGACACCGGGATCTGGGACGCGTTGGGCGAGGAGGGCAAGCGCGAGTACTTCGAGCACTTCCGCACGCACAACCCGGCGCGCCGGATCGGCACGGTCGAGGACATCGCGGATACCGCGATCTTCGCCATGACGAATCCGTTCCTGACCGGTGTCACGCTGCGGGTGGACGGCGGCGAGCCGCTCACCTAATTAGGCGCGGCGCAGCTTCGCGTTGAGCGCACGCCGGGCGACCGGACCGAGTTGGTCGACGACCTCGATGAGCACGCCGAGTTGTTCCAGTGCGGCGAATCCGGCTTCGGCGCCATCGGGGTCGGCGGCCTCGTACAGTTCCAGGCCGATGAATCCGGCCGAGACGGCATGGGCGAGTCCGGCGCAGTCGACGACCTCGCCCAGTGGCGAGGTGGCGACCAGCCTGGCGAGCGCGTGTTCGATCTCGGTTGTCCAGAGTTTCAGTGCGGACCGGGCGGCGTCGGCGAGGTTCGCGTTGGCCTGCGCACCGGCCAGGAGTTGCGCGAGCACGGTGACGTTGCCCAGTTCGCGTTCCTCGGCGTGCAGTGTGCGGCCGAGCGCGAGCAGTTCGCGCATGGTGCCGACCTCGGCCAGCCGGGCGCGGTAGTGCTCGACGCGCTGGGCGGTGGCCGCTTGGCACGCCTCGGCGAGCAGGGCGTCCACCGTGCCGAAGTGGTAGAAGATCAGTCCCTGGTTCACGCCCGCGGTGGCGGCGATGACGCGCGCGGACGCGCCCGCGACGCCCTGCGTGCGCAGCGTCTCGTACGCGCCGTCGATCAGTCGCTGCCGCGTGCTGCTGGTCACCCTGCGAGACTAGCGACCGCCCTCAGAGGTCGAGCACGACATCCGAGTCCGGCGTGGCGCAGCAGACCAGCACCTGACCGGATTCTGGTTGTTCCAACGGGTCCGGCGCGTAGCTGGTCCGGCCGGACAGCAGCGGGGTCACGCAAGTGTGGCACACGCCGGAGCGGCAGGCCCAGCGGGTGGGCACGTCGCACGCTTCGGCGAATTCGAGCAGCGAACCCTGGTTTTCCTGCCAGGGCGCGGAAAGCCCGCTGCGCGCGAAGGTGACCAGTGGTCCAGTGCCGATCGGGCCGGGCGGCTGGTGTGGCGGGGTGTGCGAGATGTTGGTGACGCCGGGGTTGATCGGGGCGAGGGCGCCGAACAGTTCGGTGTTGATGTGTGCCGGGTCGATGCCGAGGCCGGTGAGCGCGGTGCGAATGTCGGTCATGAAGCCTTCGGGACCGCAGATGTAGGCGGTCGCGGACGTGGGCAGGCCGAGCCGGGCGAGGGCGGTTTCGGTCAGCCGGGCACCGGACGCCGTGTGGCGGACGAGTTGGTGCGCGTTGGGCAGGGTGGCCAGCAGGTCGCGGGCTTCGGCGGCGAAGGCTTGCTGGGCGGCGTCGCGCGCGGTGTGCAACCACCAGATCGCGCGTTCGCTGTGTTCGTCGGCGAGTTGATGCAGCATCGCCAGTACCGGGGTGATGCCGACGCCCGCCGAGATCAGCAGCACCGGTCCGGGTCCTTCGGCGAGGGTGAAATCGCCGCGCGGCGCGGCGACGTCCAGGGTCGCGCCGACGGCCAGTTTCTCGTGCAGCCAGGTGCTGGCGACGCCGTCGCGTTTGACGCTGATCCGGTAGGTGTTGCCGCTGGGCGTGGAGGACAGCGAGTAGCTGCGCACCGCGCCGGGGACGCGCAGGGTCAGGTACTGGCCGGGCAGCGGTCTGGGCAGGGCGCCGTCGGCGGCGACGAAGCTGAACGACGTGATGGTCGAACTCTCCCTGACGATGTCGCGCACGCGCAGCGGGCGGAATCCGGACCAGCCCGGTTCGACGCCGGCAGGCGGCGCGGCGTGGCCGGCCAGCAGGTCGCGAAAGGACTGTTGCCAGCCGGGGCTGAGCGCGGGGATGTCGATCGCCGCCTGCAACGCTTCGCTGTCGCGGTCAGGCAGGTAGAGCAGGGCGTCGATGTCGGCGACGCTCATCTCGTGCGGTCCACGCCTGGTGCGCACGATCTCGTCGCCCGCGCGCACCTCGCCCTCGGTGATGACGCGGAAGTAGAAGCCGGGCCGGTGGCGCGCGACGAGCAGCGAGGCCATGGTGGGCACGCCGAGCCGCATGCCGACCCGGAAGCAGGTCACGCGCGGCTGGGTCACCTCGAACTCGGCGGTGCCGATGCGGTAGCGGTCGCCGATGCAGACGTCGTCGTCGCTGAGCCCCTCGACGGTGAAGTTCTCGCCGAACTGGCCGTATTCGACGTCGAAGTGATCGAGTTCGGACTCCCAGTAGCGCATCGACTCGATCTGGTAGACGAGCACGGCGCGTTGTTCGCCGCCGTGCCCGCCGAGGTCGCCCTGGCCGTCGCCGTCGATATTGAGCCTGCGCACGGTGGCCGGTCCGTCCACAGGGGACTTCCAGATGCCGGTGTGCACGGTCTTGCCGTGCCACTCGACGTCCTTGGGCATGCCCACGTTGACGGACAGCAGCTGAGCCATGATTCTAACCTAACATATCAACTTGACAGGTTACAAGAGATCCGCTCTAATACTAACCAGTCAATCGTTTCCGTTAGGTTAGCCGGAGGGTCCGATGAGTGCCGAGATGCCGATGACCATGGCAGGCAAGGCCGCCAGCCCCCTGCGCGCCTTCCTGAACACCGAGTCGGCGAGCGCACGGGTGCTGGTCGGCGCGGTCGTGCTCGCCCTGCTCTGGGCCAACCTCAGCCCGGCCGGCTACGAGAGCTTCTGGACCTCGGACCTGCCGGTCCGGCTCGGTCCGCTCGCACTGAACCTCGACCTGCGCACCTGGGTCAACAGCGGGCTGATGACACTGTTCTTCCTGGTCGTCGGCCTGGAGGCGCGCCGCGAGTTCGACCTCGGCGACCTGCGCGAACACCGCAGGCTGATCCTGCCGGTGCTCGCCGGACTGACCGGCATGGTCATCCCGGTGATCATCTACCTGGTCATCAACCGCACCGGCGCCGGCGCGCACGGGTGGGGCGCGGCCATGTCCACCGACACCGCGCTGGCGCTGGGCGTCTACTCGGTCGCCGGGCGCGGCCTGCCGGAGAGGATCCGGACGTTCGTGCTGACCGTGTTCGTGGTCGACGATGTGGTCTCACTGGTCGTCATCGCGGTCGCGTACAGCCAGCACGTCCGGTTGCCCGCGCTCGGCCTCGCCGTCCTCGCCTATGCCGGTGTGCTGGCCAGCACCCGCCTGCCCTACCGGGCACGTCGGCCGATCTTCACCGGGCTCGCGATCCTGGTCTGGGGCGCGCTGCTCGAAGCGGGCATCGACCCGGTGGTGTCCGGTCTCGCCGTCGGCCTTGCCACCTCCGCCTACGTGCCGCGGCGCGACGACCTCACCGCAGCGACCACGCTGGTCCGGCTGTTCCGCGAACAGCCGACCCCGGAGCTCGCCGAATCCGCACGGCGCAGCCTGACCGGCGCGTTGTCCGCCAACGACCGTCTGCGGCACACCTTCCACACCCTGACCAGCTACGCCATCGTGCCGCTGTTCGCGCTCGCCAACGCGGGCATGGCGCTGGACACGCACACCATCGGCCTCGCGGTGACCGCGCCGGTCACCATCGGCATCTTCGTGGCGTACGTGTTCGGCAAGCCGATCGCGGTCTTCGGCGCGTCGTGGCTGACCACCGTGCTGAGCCGGGGCCGGATCCGGCCGCAGGTCGGCTGGGCAGCGGTGCTGGGCAGCGGCACGATCGCGGGCGTCGCGTTCACGGTGTCCCTGCTGATCGCGAGCCTGGCGTTCACCGGTGACGAACTGGCCGAGGCCAAGCTCGGCGTGCTCGCCGCCGCCATCGGCGCATCGCTGCTGAGCACGATCGTCTACCGGCTGATCGCGTTGCTGCCCGCGCCGGTGCGCACCAGGGCGCTGCTCGGCACCGCCACCGAGCTCACCGACCTGGTCAACCCGGTCGACTCCGGCCGCGACCACGTCAAGGGCCCGGCGGACGCGGTGGTGACCGTGGTCGAGTACGGCGACTTCGAATGCCCGTGGACCGGGATGATCGCGCCGACCGCGCGGGAGCTGCTCGCCGAGAACACCGACATCCGCTACGTCTGGCGGCATCTCCCGCTGGAGGACGTGCACCCGCACGCGCAGCTCGCTGCCGAAGCCGCGGAAGCAGCCGGTGACCAGGGCATGTTCTGGCCGATGCACGATCTGCTGCTGACCAACCAGCTGGACCTGCATCTCGCCAACCTGCTCGGCTACGCGCGCTCGCTGGAGCTGGACGTCGACAAGTTCAGCGACGACCTGCTCCGGCACCGCTTCGCGGCCCACGTCGCGCAGGACGTGGACTCGGCCGACCTGAGCGGGGTGGCGGGGACGCCGACGTTCTTCGTCAACGACCGCAGGCACGAGGGTCCGCAGGACCTGGAGGGGCTGAACCGGGTGATCGCGGAGGCACGGGACCGCGTCGCCGCGTTCTAACAGCACTGACCAGAACAGAGCCGTTAAAAGCCTGGCTATTTCCACATTGGCTAATGTGTAGAGTGGAGGAATGAGCGTTGTGATCGGTCTTGAGGATCTCCAGCGGCAGGGCTTTCCGATGGGCGGCGAGCCACTCGTCGCGCTGGACCTGGTGGACACGCTGATGACGGCGCCCGACCCGGCCGTGGACCTGATCGAGGCGCCCGATCGCGGCACTCGGTGGTGGGAGCTCGAACTCGCCCGGTTGCCCGAGTCGCCGGTGCCCGACCCGACCGCGACGCGCAGATTGCGCACCGCGCTGCGCGACCTGTTCGACGCGCGGCTGGAACACCGCGCGCCGCGCGCGACCTCGGTCGAGGACGTGAACGCGGTGGCCGCCTCGGTGCCCACCAGCCCGCGCCTGAGCTTCCCTGCGGACGCCGAGCCGAGCGCGGACACGCGCTGGCACACCGAGCAGGGCGGCAACCCCGCGCTGGCCGCGATCGCCCGCGAGGCCATCGACCTGCTCGGCACACCGGACCAGCTGAACCGGTTGCGGCGCTGCGCGAATCCGACCTGCTCGATGCTGTTCCTCGCCGAGACCACCCGCCGCCAGTGGTGCGCCAGCAACGTGTGCGGCAACCGGATGCGGGTGGCCCGCCACTACCAGCGCACGCACGGCAAGGTCAGTTCTTGAACGACGTCATGTTTTCCTCTTCCGCGCCGCTGCGACTGGTCTCGCGCCACAACACGATCACGAAGATCACCGTCGCGGTGAGCAGGGTCATCAACAGTTCGAGCTGGGTGGACGGCAGGAAGACCATGCCGACCAGCATCAGGATCAGCGCGACCGACGCGACGCCGGCGCCGAACAGCGTGCGAGTCGGGCTGATCCGATCCGGCAGCTGCCACGCCCTGGTCTGCTTGGGCCGCATCTTCAGGTAGGACACCACGATCGCGATCCACGCGACGATGCCAGCGGCGCCGGAGGAGTCGAGCACGCCGAGGGAGATGTCACTGGGCGCGATGTAGGTGAGGATCGTGATGATGATGCCGACGACCGCGGCGCCGATGACCGCGTTGCGCGGCACCTGGCTGGACGTCAACCGGCCCCACGACTTCGGCGCGTCGCGTCGTCCGCCGAGCGAGAAACCGATGCGGGACGCGGAGTAGACGCAGGAGTTCAGCACGGACAGCACGGCGGTCAGCACGACGATGTTGATGATGTCGGCGGCGGCCGGGATGTGCAGCGCGGTCATCATCGCGATGAACGGACTGGACGCGACCGAGGGATCGTTCCACGGCACCAGCAACACCGACATCAGCAGCGAGAGCAGGTAGCTGCCGAGCACGGTGTACATGACCAGGCGCAGCGCCTTCGGGATCACCCGGCGCGGCTTGTCGGTTTCCCCGGCGGCGATCGAGGTCATCTCGATGCCGAGGAAGGAGAACGCGGCGACGAGCATGGTCGCCACGACCGGACCGTAACCGTTGGGGACAAGGCCGGTGTTGTTGATCGTGCTGGCCGCCTTGGAAATCGAGACATCCGGCAGCACACCGAGCACGCCGAGGATCGCCAGCAATGGCACGGCGATCATCAGCACGACCTTGGCGAGGACCAGCCAGAACTGGAATTCGCCGAACGCGCGCACCGGCAGGAGATTGACCACGGTCAGGATCACGATGAACAACACTGCCCAGACCGGTGCGGGGAACAATCCGATCAAAGCGGCGGCTTTCGAACCCGCCGTGGTCGACTCGACGCTCGCCGTGACGACCATCAGCCACCAGTACATCCAGCCGACGAAGAAGCGGCCCGAGTGCCCGAACGCCTCACCGGCGTGCGTGACGAACGACCCGCTGTCCGGATTGCGCGCCGTCTGGATGCTGAGTACGCGCATGACGATCGCGGCGAGCACGCCGACCACGAGGTAGCTGAGCACGATGGCCGGTCCGGTGCTGGCGATGCTCTCACCGGTACCGACGAAGATGCCCGCGCCGATGGTGCCGCCGAAGGCGATCATGATGGCGTGCCGGGAACGTAACGTTGTCGCGAGGCGAGGAACGCCGCCCACCTTGCTGCCGATGCTGCCCAACATGGCTCCTGATCATGATCGTCGGGCATACGTGTCCGGTGACATGAATATCGCCCGAGAAAAGTTCGGTGCGATTATCGTGACTGACCACCGTCCACGCAAGCAATCAAAGACGATCAACGTCCAAGCCGGACACTTTCCCTGTCGAAAGATCACGAAACGCCAACAGTGGCCCAACACTTCACTACAAATCAAGCAGAGCGCTGCGAGTGTGCTCAGCAGTGCCTTAGCGCGCGAAACGCCCAAACGCGTCAGAGTGACAGCGGTGGACCGAGGATCTCGATGCCGTAGGTCGCGGCCAGTTTCGCCAATTCGGCCGGATTCGGCCCGGCAGTTGGCGGATTCTCCCCCGGCACAGCGAGTTTTCCGGCAGTCACTGCGAAATCGTCGAAACCGGCCGGCGTGTGCAGGGTGAGGAAATGTGCCGTGGGACTGGTCACTATGAAGCGATGCGAACGATTGCGGGGCAGGAAAGCCATGGCTCCCGAGCCCGCGCTGTAGATCTCGCCGTCCACTTCGACCCGCAACGTGCCGTCGATCATCAGGAAGGTCTCGTCCGCGATGTCGTGGCGGTGCAAGGGAGTCGCGTGCCCGCGTTCCTCCCGGTGCTCCAACACCGACAGCGCACCACCGGTGGCCGCGCCGTCGATGCGGATCTTGGTGAGCACGCCGAGGAACCACACCGCGCACTGGTCCGCCGGGTTCACGATCACCGGCGGCAGCGGATCAGGAGTCGTCACCAGGTCAAAGTAGCGCCCAGAAGAGGTACGACCTCTTGCTTCGCTGACCCTTGTCAGATCCGACGCCGAGCCCCTACCATCACCGAAACCTCGCCGAGAGGTCGGACTACTCGGAGGTCGACGTGGTCAGCACCGTGAGTACCGAGGACGTCCTGGAGACCGCGCCGCACCGGGCCATGCGGCTGATCCGCGCCCGGATCAGCGACGGCACCTTCCCGCCGATGTCGCGCCTGCCCAGGGAAACCGACCTCGCCACGGAGCTCGGCGTGTCGCGCGCGGCGCTGCGCGAGGCGATCCGCGCGATGGAACTTCTCGGCGTGCTGGAAAGCAGGCACGGCTCCGGCACCTACGTGACCTCGCTGCGGCTGTCCGCGCTGCTGCCGAGCCTCGCGCACAGCGGATTCCTGCTGAACGCCGACTCGGTGCCGGACCTGGTGGAGATCAGGCTGGTGGTCGAGCCCGCGTTCTCCGCGCGCGCCGCCCGCAACGCGACGGCGGCCGATCGGACGCTGATCCGGACCGCGTTCGAGCGGATGGAGGCGACCACCGACCCGGCCGGCTACGCGCAGCTCGACGCCGAGTTCCACCAGGCGATCGTGCGCGCGGCAGGCAACGACGTGATGGCAAGTGTGATGGAGGCGCTTACCTACGGCGCCGGCTGGCAACACATGTGGGGTGCGGTCACGCGCGATTTCGTGCCCGCACGAACCAGGTACGAACACGAACAACTGGTCATCGCGATCGAGACCGGCGATCCCGATCTCGCGTTCTCGGTGGCGTACGCGCACATCGCGGCGGTCAACGGACGGCTGCGCGACCTTGACACGAGGAGCGAGAAATGACCGGACCAACGGCGGCCGGCTCGGTTCCATCCGACGAGCGACTGCGCGAACTGGCGGATGCGGCAGCCGTGCACGTGGCGAACAGCTCCGGCACGGCGCGCGGTACCCGCACCGGCTGGCTGATGATCTCCACGATCCTGATCGAGTCCTGGGACCTCTACTCCATCTCGTTCCTGCTGATCTTCCTCAAGGACCAGTTCCACCCCAGCGCGTCGCTGCTCGGCCTCGCCTCGGCAGCCGTGCAGGGCGGCGCGCTGCTCGGCGCCGTGCTCGGCGGCTATCTCGCGGACAAGTTCGGCCGCAGGCCGGTGTTCCTCACCACCATGGTCATGTTCGTCGTGCTCGCGCTCGCCCAGGGCTTCGTGACGAACATGTGGGAACTGGTGATCATCCGGTTCCTGCTCGGCTTCCCGCTCGGCAGCGACGTGGTGTCCGGCTACGCCTACATCATGGAGTCGATGCCGAAGAAGAAGCGCGAGCTGATGGGCAGCCGCTGGCAGGGCATGTTCGGCCTCGGCGAGATCGCCGCGATCGTCGTCATCACCATCATGTACCTGGCCGGGATGGATCACGAACTGTTGTGGCGCATCGGTCTCGCGCTCGGCGCGGTGCCCGCGCTGGCGCTGCTGCTCGGCCGGCTCAACGTGCCGGAGACAGTGGGCTCGCTGATCCAGCGCGGCCGGTTCGCGCAAGCCAAGAAGGTGGCCGTCGAGATCTTCGACGACGACCTGGCGATGCTCCCCGACGAGGACTTCAACCTGCGCCGCCCGCGCATCCGCGACTTCCTCGCCAACGTGTGGGCCGACCCGATCCGGCGCAAGGCCAGCATTTTCGCCTGGATCTCGAACGCCTGCCAGGGCGCGGAATTCACCGCTTTTGCCTACTACCTACCGGTGATTCTCGTGCTGACCGGAGTGTCGGGCGTCGGTGGCACGAACTTCCTGACCGGCGCGGTGTACATCGTCGCCACCGTCAGCGGGTTCGTGGCACCGGTCGTGATCAACCGGATCGGGCACAAGGGCGTGGCGGCCTGGGGATTCGGCATCGCGTTCGTGTCGTTGCTGCTGGCCGCGTTGTTCCTCCAGCTGAGCTGGACGGCGGTGGTGCCGATAGCTGCGGCAGGTCTGATGTGGGGCCATTACTGGGATGCGTCGAACGGGATGACGATCGCTTCGGTCGTCGCGCCGACCAGGTACAAGGGCACCGCGTCCGGTTTCGGCTACATCTTCGTCAAACTGGCCAGCTTCATCACCATCTACCTGTTCCCGTCGCTGTTCACCGGTCTCGGCGTGCCGCTGGCGACCGTGATCATCTCGGTGGTCTCGCTGATCGGCTTCCTGTCCGCCGTGTTCATCCTGCCGGAGATGTTCGGTCACGTGGAAAG
The DNA here is from genome assembly GCA_036494465.1 of Pseudonocardiaceae bacterium. Classification (GTDB taxonomy): domain Bacteria; phylum Actinomycetota; class Actinomycetes; order Mycobacteriales; family Pseudonocardiaceae; genus CAJCJE01. The sequence goes on along the minus strand of DASXOJ010000180.1, from coordinate 10,416 downwards.
CGAACGCAGCACAGCGCAGGCGCCCGCGTGACCCAGCGCATCGTCCACCTGGGACTCGGCAACTTCCACCGCGCGCACCAGGCCGTCTATACCGAGGACGCGGGCGGCTGGGAGATCACCGGGGTGGCCAACCGGTCCAGGGCGGTGGTGGACGCGCTGCGCGCACAGCAGCTGTACACGGTGATCACCGTCTCCGACGGACCGGCCGACGTGCGGCCGGTCCGGGTGATCACCGAGGCGCTGGTCGCCGCCGACGAGCCGGACGAGGTGGTGCGGCGAATAGCCGACCCTGCAACGGAAATCGTCACGCTCACCATGACCGAAGCCGGTTACCACCTCCGGCCCGGCACCCGCGACCTCGCGCCGGACCTGCCCGCCGACAGCCTGCTCGGGCTGCTCGCGCGCGGGATCGTCCGGCGCGCCGCCCCGATCACCGTGCTCAGCTGCGACAACCTCACCGCGAACGGCGAACTGCTCCGGCACGTGCTCGGCCAGTACGACCCGAACTGTCTCGACGCCGCGACCTTCCCGTCCAGCATGGTCGACCGGATCACCCCCGCGACCACCGCCGAACACATCGCACTGGCCAAGGAAGCCGGTTATGCCGACGCGATCCCGGTGCCCGCCGAACCGTTCAGCCAGTGGGTGATCGAGCCGGACTTCGCGGCCGGGCGACCGGCGTGGGAGAACGCGGGCGCGTTGCTGTCGCCGGAGGTGCACGCCTACGAGACCGTGAAAGTGCGGCTGCTCAACGGCTGTCACAGCCTGATCGCGTATCTCGGCCTGCTGCGCGGACACACCTACATCGCGTCCGCGTTCGCCGACGAACCGATCGCGACCGCGGTCGAACTGCTGATGTCCGACTACGTGCCCACGTTGCACCTGCCCGCCGATTTCGATCTCGCGGGCTACCAGAACCAGTTGGCGGCGCGCTTCGCCAATTCGGCACTGGGACACCGGACCGCGCAGGTCGGCACCGACGGATCGATGAAACTGGCCCAGCGCGTCCCGGATGCCGTTGCCTGGCACCACAAATCAGGCTCCGTTCCCGCAGGACTCGCCCTGCTTGTCGCCGCGTTCCTGCACGTCTCCTGCCACCCCGAGGCGATCGATGAACGCCTCGTCGACCGGCCAACCGACCCAGCGCTCCCCCGCCTGCGCGAACTCGGTAGCCAGCCTCGTCTCGCCCACCGGGTCCTGGTGGACGACGCACTGTTCGGCCCGAAAGTCGCGCAGGCCAGCGAATTCGTCGATGCGGTGGCAGACCGGCTTGAGGAGTTGACGTGAGCAGGGCGCCCGCGTTCGTCTGGACCGGCGGCACCGATTCCGAGGTGCGCGAGGTCGAACTGCCGGTGGACCGGCCGGGCTGGGTTCGGCTGGACGTCGGCTACACCGGCCTGTGCGGCACGGATCTGCACGTGCTCGCCGGTGAACACGGTCGCGCGCGACCGGGCATCGTGCTCGGTCACGAGTTCGCAGGCAGACTGGCGGACGGTTCGCCGGTGTTCGCCGATCCGATGGTGCGCTGCGGTACCTGCGATGCCTGCCAACGCGGTCTGCGCACGATCTGCGCGAACCTGACCGCGGTCGGCATCGACTATCCGGGCGCCGCCTGCCGGGAAGTCCTTGTCCCGGAGGCGAACCTGTTCCCCCTGTCATCCACAATGGACCTTAGGGCCGCTGCCATCGTCGAACCGGTCGCGGTGGCGGTGCGCGCGGTGCGCAAATCGGGCTTGCGCGAAGGGATGCGCGCGCACGTACTCGGTGCCGGTCCGATCGGGTGTCTGCTCGGGCTGGTCGCGAAACGCACCGGTGCCACGGTCACCATGAGTGAACCGGCCGGGGCACGTGCCCGAGCCGCCACAGACCTCGGCCTCACCCTGTCCGACGCGCACGGTGCCGATGTCGTGTTCGACGCGACCGGGGTGCCCGCCGTCGCCGCGCAGGCGTGCGACTGGGTACGTGGCGCGGGCACGCTGGTGATCGTCGGCGCCTATCCGCCGCACCCGGTCGGGTTCGACCTGTTGCGGGTGATGTTCGCCGAGCTGACCGTGATCGGCACGCGCATCTACGACCGCGAGGACATCAGCGCCGCGATCGACCTCCTTGCCGCCGATCCCGGTCGGCTCACCGACGTCGTATCGCACGTACTGCCGCTGTCCCGCGCCAAGGACGCGGTCGCGCTGCTGCGTGCCGGTCAGGCCATGAAGATCCTGCTCGACCCGAACGAAAGCTGAGACGTAGATGCGCATCGCCACCGCCGAGGTCGTCGTCACCAGCCCGGACCGCAACTTCGTCACGTTGAAGGTGGTCACCGAGGACGGGGTCACCGGCTGGGGCGACGCCACGCTCAACGGGCGCGAACTCGCCGTGGCGGCCTACCTGACCGAGCACCTGGTGCCGCTGCTGATCGGGCGCGAAGCACACGACATCGAGGACACCTGGCAGTACCTGTATCGCGGTACGTACTGGCGACGCGGCCCGGTCACCATGACCGCGATCGCCTCGGTGGACATGGCGTTGTGGGACGTCAAGGCGAAGGTCGCCGGTTTGCCGCTGTACCAACTGCTCGGTGGCGCGTCCCGCACCGGCGCGCTCGCCTACGGTCACGCGTCCGGCGCCGACCTGCCCGCGCTGTTCGACTCGATCCACGCGCACATCGAGGCCGGCTACCGCGCGATCCGCATCCAGACCGGCATTCCGGGCCTCGGCCAGGTGTACGGCGTGGCGGAAAGCGCGGCCGCGAGCGAACGCTACGACTACGAACCAGCGCGCCGCGCCGCCGTACCGCTGGAAGAAGCCTGGGACACCAGCGCCTATCTGCGGCACCTGCCCACCGTGTTCGAGGCGGTGCGCAACGAGTTCGGCCCGGCACTTCCGCTGCTTCACGACGCACACCACCGGCTCACCCCGAACCAGGCGGCCACGCTCGGCAAGCGATTGGAACCCTACGACCTGTTCTGGCTGGAGGACTGCACGCCCGCCGAGGACCAGACCGCGTTGCGGCGGGTACGCGCGCAGACGACGACGCCGCTGGCGATCGGCGAGGTGTTCAACTCGGTGCAGGACTACCAGGTGCTGCTCACCGAGCGGCTGATCGACTACGTCCGTTCCTCGGTCACGCACGCGGGTGGTATCACCGCCGTGCGGAAGCTGATGGATTTCGCCGCGCTCTACCAGGTGAAGTCCGGTTTTCACGGCCCGACCGACGTGTCCCCGGTCGGCATGGCGGCTGCCCTGCACCTGGACATCGCGCTGCACAACTTCGGCATCCAGGAGTACATGAAGCACAGCCCGCGCACGCTGGAAGTCTTCCGCACCGGCTACACGTTCACCGGCGGCCTGCTGCACCCCGGCGACGAACCCGGTCTCGGCGTCTCGCTGGACGAGGTGCTCGCCGCGCGCTTCCCCTACTCTCCCGCCTACCTGCCGGTGAACCGGCTCACCGACGGCACCGTGCACGACTGGTGAATCAGACCGGCCCAGCGGTCTGCTCGCCGACCGTCACGATCGGCTGCATGGTGTCCCAGTTCGCCTCGGTCGAGGAGAAGTAGACGAGGTAGTCGGTGCCGTGCGTGCGCCAGAACCAGCTCAGTACGTGCCGCTGCACCCCGTTCTTGTCGAACAGGAACTCCCAGACCACGGTGTCCTGGCCACTCGGCGCGTCGACCGAGTCCAGTTGCAGCTGCTGGTAACCGGTCTTCACGGAGGTGTTGCCGTTCATGTCGGCGGTCACCGACGACAGCAACGACGACGATGCGGCGGGCGTGCCGCCGTACCGGATCAGCGAACCGGACCCGCTCGGATCGTCCGCCTCGTTCTCCGATGCGAACGGAGTGGTGACGGTCCAGCCTGCCGGGATGCTCACCTGAATGCCGCTGGGGCCGGTCTCCGCCGTGTACCCGTCCGGCACCCCGCCCTGCGGGTACGAGGTCTGCGGTTGCGTCGTGGTGGGCAGTGCGGTTGTCGTGGTCGGGGTCAGTCCTGTCCCGTCCGGGGTCACCCGCGTGGTGGTGAGCGCGGCCGCGACGGGGCTGCCGGTCTCGACCTCGCGGTGGTTGAGGCCGTACACCACCGTCGCCGCGACCACCGCGACCACGGCCGTCAGGCCGCCGACCAGGATCGGCCTGCTCCGGTCACGTTTCGTCCGGTCGGGTTTCCCGGAAGTCGATTTTGATTTCGGCTGCGAGTCGGGTATTTCTGGCGTCCACGGCGACATACCCCGCTTCATGTTTCATTTATCGCGAATGACGCGTCCGGTGTTTCTTCCTTCGACGTGATCTTCCAGGCGGGTCAACAGTTTCAGCAGCGTTCACCAGGTCTGTTCCGCTGCGCGAACCAGCAGCTCGTTGACGGCGACCCGCCGGTCCCTGGTCACCATGAACGTGACCGCGTCCGCGATGTCGCTGGGCCGCAACAAGTCCACGTCGGCCAGCTGCTCGGCGATGCGCTCGCGCAGCCCGTCGCGCACGTGTGAACTGAGCTCGGTGTCGACCGTGCCCGGTTCGACGACGCCGACCCGGACGCGTTGCGGACCGACTTCCTGGCGCAGGGCCTCACTGAACGCGGTCACGCCGAACTTGGTGAGGTTGTAGACGGCGTTGCCCGGCCGCGCCACTCGTCCCCCGGTCGAGGAGATGTTGACCAGATCCGCCGTACCGCGCGGGCCATTGGCGGCCGCGTGGACCAGGTGCGGGAGCGCGGCGCGGGTGACGTGCAGGACGCCGTTGACGTTGACGTCGATCATCCGTGCCCATTCGCCGTCGGGCGCGGCCAGCACCGGTCCGGTGAGCATCAGACCCGCGTTGTTGACCACGATGTCCAGCCGGCCGAGCTCGCGCACCACCTGCTCGACGCCTGCCGCGGCCTGCCCGGCGTCGGTGACGTCCGCCTCGACCACCACTGCCCGCTCGATCTGCGCGGCCAGTTCCACCAGGCGATCGCGCCTGCGCGCGAGCAACCCGACGGCGGCGCCCTCCTTGGCGAGCGCCAGCGCGGTCGCCGCGCCGATTCCGCTGCTCGCGCCGGTCACCAATGCCACCGTGCCGTTCAATCGTTCCGCCATCGGTCCTCCTGCCAGACTATACGGACCCGACTCCGCTTAACCTCCCAGATTAGCGGAGCCGGGTCCGGTTAGCCAGTCAGACAGTCAGCAGCACTCGGCCGAACGGGCCACCCTCGATCAGGTGCCGCTGCGCGATCGCGGCCTCGGCCAACGGGAAGACGCTGTCCACCAGTGGCGTGATCTCCTTGGCCGCCAGCAACTCCAGCAGCGTCGCGTTGTTCGCGCTGATCTGCTCCGGCGTGAACAACGCGAACCGGAAACCGTGCATGTGGGCGTTGCGCCAAATCAGATCCGTGACGTTGACCGTGGTCCGCATACCGGCCGCGTAGCCGATGCTGACCAGCGCGCCATCCACCGCCAGCGCACCGAGCGCCTCGCCGGTCAACTCGCCGCCGACGCCGTCCAGCACCACGTCGACGCCCGTGCCATCGGTCAACCGGGCCCGCGATGAGCGGCAACGGTTTCACCGCGGGGAGTTTGCCGAGCCGGACCGTGTTGTCCAACGGGCTGACGCCCGCGACGGTCATCCGCACGACGGCGTCGCCGTTGGCTGGTTTCGGGTCGGGCACGGTGACCAGGTTGAGCACGTCGTAGTCGCCAAAGGCGGCGAACTGGACAGCACGCATGGCGGTTCTCCTCACCGTCGGATGATGTAAGAACCATAGCAGCTATAGTTCTTACGCGAGGTGGGTTCGGCCACTCCGCAGCGCGTAGCAGGCCACGCCGAGCACGCCGAGCACGATCGCCAGCACCATTGCGGCCACGCTGTCCGGCGGCTGGGCAGGCCAGCTGATCAGCGCCAGCACCGAGTGCGTGCCGAGCGGCGGCACGACAGCCGCGACGCCCGCCCAGGCGATCGGCAACGTCCAGGAGAGCTGACCGCCCAACAGGGCCGCCGCCAACGCGGTGAGCCCGGCGAACCCGGCCGCGTCGCGCAGCAGCATCCCGGCAGGCGCGTGCGAGACCAGCGCCACCGTGCCGAACAACAACGCGCCGGCCACCACCACATGCACGGTCCGCCACACCGGCCAGCGGATCGACGCGGTGCGCTCCAACTGCTCGTCCGCGCCGCTCAACCCGTTGCCCAGCACGCTGAACCCGAGCGCCAACGCGAGCACCGCGAAGTCGACCGTCTCAAGTGGATTCTCCGGGTTGTCGCCGAGCAGCGCGACGAGGACGGTCGCCACGATCGCGGCCGGACCGGCGATCGGCACATGCCGACACCGCAGGTAGAGCGCGAGCAACCGGCCCATCAGTGCCCTCCGCTCAGCGCGGCGCCCACGTCACCGCAGGCCAGACCGGCTTGCCGGACAGCGGCGACGCGCTGCGCCTGGGCCGCCTTCGGCAGTGCGGCCAGCGCCTGCCAGAGGGCGGTGCGCTCGGCGTTCTCGTCCGGGTCCTCGACCGCCATGCCGGGCGCCGGGTACTGGCCGATCAGCCAGGCCGCCACGATCGGACGCACCTCGTAGGTCAGCCGATCCATGGAGTTCCCCTGGTCACACGGTTTCGTCCCGGCTCCGGCGAGGATCTTCGCCGCCAGCTCGGCGCCGCTCTTGGCGTCCCAGCCCTGTCCGGCAGTGTGATTGGCCGCGTCGAACCAGACCTGGTCGGCGGGCTGCGGGCCGGGCCGGTCGTCGGGCACTTCGTGTACCGAACTCGGCGGGTTGGGCAGCTTGCCCAGCGCGGCGAGGGCTTGGCGTGCCGGACCGACCAAGGTGGCCAAATCCTGCCCGTGCGACGCGGTGACGCACACCGTCGGGCCTCCGTCGTGCGTGCACACCTCGGCGGACGCGGCCGGATCCGCCTGCACGCCACCGGCAGGCGCCGCACTGAAGATCGGCAGCGCGACGATCAGCGCGAGCACGACCGGCACCACCGCCGTCACCGACGCGATGCGCCGCCCGAACAGCGCCAGCAGCAGCCCGCCGAGCGCGAGCCCGAAGAACCAGACGAACTGACCGAGATCGACCGCTGGCGCGATCATCTGGAACTCGCGCACCGTAGTGGTGAATCCAGGCCCCAGCAGCGATTCCGGCCCTGGAGCGTCACCTTTGGACAGTTGGATCGGCACCAGCAGCACCAGGAAACCGAGCACCACCAACACCGGCGGCGTGTACACCGACGGCACGAGGCGCCCGACACCCAGGCCCAGCCAGCCCGCCGCGACCAGCGACAGCGCGCCGACCAACGCGACCGGCAGCCAGTTCGACGAGAAGTAGTCGGTGGTGCCGGCGACGTTGACCGCACCGACCGCGAAGATCAGCACGTAGCCGACGACCAGGCACAGCGCCATCGCGAACGCGGTCGGCAACACGCGCCGCCACGAGGGCCGCGCGGTCGTGCCGAGCAGTTCCTCCGCCTTGCTGCGCCGGTCGCGGCGGGCCTGCCAGGCGCCCGCGCCCAACGTCAACGGCCACAACACCACCAGCATGATCCGCTGGAAGCTGGCCAGCAGCGTCCACTGCGCGTCCCACAGTCCGTCCTGGTTGGTCGGGACGAGCGAGAGCAGGCCCGCGATGCCCAGCAGCGCGATCACCAGCCCCGTCGGCCACGCCGACGAGCGGCGCAGTTCGATGCGCAGCACCCGGCCGGTCACTGGTGCACCCCCGCGCGGTGCTGGGTGAGCAGCGCGGTGTAGCCGCGTTCGATCGGGTTGTCGCCGACGTCCTGCTGACCGCCGCGCGCCGCGACATCGGCGGGCGTGCCCTGGAAGACCAGCTTGCCCTCGTCCATCAGCACCACGTTGCTGCACGCGGCGGCCACGTCCTCGACGAGGTGGGTGGACACCAGCACGCACGCCTGCTGGCCGAGATCACGCAGCAGCGTGCGGAATTCCAGGCGCTGCGCCGGATCGAGGCCGACGGTGGGCTCGTCGAGCAGCAGCAGGTCCGGCGAGTTCACGATCGCCTGCGCGATGCCCGCCCGCCGCAACATGCCGCCGGAGAGCTGCTTCATCCTGCTGTTCGCCCGCTCGCGCAGACCCACCCTGTCGATGGCGCGCTGCACCGCGTCGGGCACCTCGCGCGGGTTCATCTCCTTGAGCCAGCCCATGTACTCGACGAACTCGCGCACGGTGAACTGCTTGTAGTACCCGAAATCCTGGGGCAGGTAACCGATCTGCCGACGCAGCGAACGCAGGTCGAGCCGGCCGCCGACGCGCTGCCCGAGCAGGTTCAGCTCGCCGCCCGCCGGACGCAGCACCGTGGCCAGCGCGCGGATCAGCGTCGTCTTTCCGGCGCCGTTGGGCCCGAGCAGGCCGTGCACGCCCTGGCCAAGGCGCAGATCGAGACCGTCGACGGCCATCCGCCGTCCGGCGCGCACCCGTAGCTCAGTCGCGTTGATGTGCCAGCCGTACGTGGTCGGCGCCAATTCAGCCGAATGCACCGCGCGTACCATCCAATTCTCCTTGTTTCTTTCAGACTTGAGCAAAACGGCGACCGCGCACCAGCACGATCGCGGCCGCGAGTACCGCGGCAACTCCCCACCAGGGCAGGCTGGCCCGGCTCAGTTGCGCGGGCAGGTCGCTCTGGATCAGCGCGGGCACCACCGAAACCGCGACCCAGGCGGCGCCGAGCAGCGTCGCCGCGCGCTGCACGCCGAGCACCGTGCCCACTGCCAGCGCGCCCACCGTGAACGCCAGGCAGGGCACCAGGCACAGCGCGATCGACACCCCGTCCACCCCGCCGGTCAACGCGACCAGCGGAATGATCACCACCAGCACGGCGACCGTCCGGCGCAGCACCAGTTCCAGGCCGGCACGCGGCGAACTCGCCGTCAGCTCACCCATCGGATCCACGCTCCACGACCAGGCGGCCGATATGCCGAACAACGGCGTGACCGGCGCGAGCAGCAGCACCAACGACACCGAATGCGTGCTCTTGGCCAGTAGGTCGATCACGAACGCGGCGACCGCGACCAGCGCACTCATCACCAGCCACGGCCGCTGCGCCGGTGGCGCCCACTGCCGCAGCAACCTCACCAGGCGAAGGCTTTTCGGCGCCGCCGCTTCCACCGCCATCTTGTCTACAGTGGACCAGACCCGGTCGAGCAGCGCGGGCACCTCGGGCGCGCGCAGCGCGGTGATCTCGGTCAGTTCCTGGCGACACGCGCCGCACGTCTCCAGGTGCGCCTCCACCGCCCACACCGTCTCCGGCGCCAATTCCGGCTCGCCGACGACGTACGCGGTGAGCACACCGTCCCTGGGGTGTTTTGTCATGACATCGCCTCCCGCATTGCCAATCGCGCGCGCCGGGCCCGCGTTTTCACTGTGCCTTCAGGAATGCCGAGCAGCACCGAGGTTTCCCGCACGCTCAGCCCGTCCAGCACCAGCGCCTGCAGCACCTGGCGCAGTTCGGGCGCGAGCGCGCCGAGCGCATCGCCGACATCACCGGACAGCGTCGATTCGAGCAGCGTCTCCTCGGCGCCCGGACTGTCCACATCGGCCGTTGCGATCGCTGCGCGCACCGCGTTGTCGTGCCTGCCCTCGTCGCGGAACACATCCACCAGCCGCCGCGCCGCCACCGTCCACAACCAACCGAGCGCGCTGCCCTCGGCGACCCGCGCGAACCCGCTCGCGCCGCGCCACACCGAAAGGTAGGTCTCCTGGATCACGTCGCCGACGATGTGCTCGTCCGCGACGCGACGGCGCAGCCGCACCGCGAGCCAGGGCGACGTCCGACGGTAGAACTCCTCGAACGCCGCCCGGTCGCCCTTGGCGATCCGGCGCAGCAGACGGTCTTCGTCCATCCGCGTCACGCCGCCCGGTCCTGTCCACACATCACGTAGGTCGGCTGGTTGCCGCTGCCAGGTTCTCTACCACGACGTGATACGCGTCACCACTCAGGACGTGAAGAACCGGACGGCCACGCTCGCCTGCGGGCCCTGGTCGAGCGAGCAGTGGATGTCATCGTCCACCGTGTACAGACTGCCACCGATGCGCTGCTGCATCCGTTGCGCCCACACGTACGGTGTCACCGTCTCGTACCGGTGCCCGACCAGCAGCAGGTCGCTGCTGCCCCGGCTCAGGTGCCATGGCTGTCCGGGCAGCGGCCAGCCCGCGCACCAGTACTGATAACCGGCCTGACCCGCCATCAGCGGATACCGGGCCTGGCGCTGCTGTTGCTGCTGCCACAGGGTCGACACGTCCGGGTCGGCCCCCTGGTCGTTGCACAGCACCGACCGCTCCATCAGGATGCCCGCCGACGTCGTCGGGGTCAGCCCGAAACCACCGCTGTTGTCGGCGTCGGTGCCCAGCAGCGGCGGAGGCGTGCCATCCCGCAACGCCTGGACGCTCGCGGCCATGTCCGGCCAGCGGCTCTGTGCGTAGTTGATGATCAGCGCGAGATTGCCGC
>DASXOJ010000179.1:0-28585 GCA_036494465.1 Pseudonocardiaceae bacterium | reverse complement strand
TCCGGTGACCGACCGGCCGGTGACCAGCCCCACCCGATCGGGGCACCCCAGCAGGGCGATGCCCAACGCGCTCGGCAGCGCCGCGCCGGTCAGGTTGAGCAGGTAGGCCCGGCCGTCGGCGAGCAGGTCGGCCAGCTGGCGCGGCCCGTCCCCGGTCTCGATCCGCAGGTCGTCGGCGAACGTGCCGACCGGGCCGCGCCTGCGCAGCGTGGCGACCGTGCGCGCGTGCAGCGCACTCGCCCGCGACTGCCCGGTCGGCTCGACCAACCGCTCCAGCACCAGCACCTCGATCCCGTGCAGCCGCAGTTCGATCGCGAGCATCGCCCCGACCGGTCCGGCTCCGACGATCACCACGTCGACGTGTTCCACCGTTACCCCGTCTAACAACGTTCGAGTCGCTTGACCGCGACCGTACTCGAACATTGTTAGAGTGACCACCATGGCCGAGGAGAACCTGGACCGGGACACCGTCGTCGCGGCCGGGCTGACGCTGCTCCGCGAGGTCGGCATGGGCGGCCTGACCATGCGCAAGCTCGCCGCAGCGCTCGACGTCAAGGCGCCCACCCTGTACTGGCACTTCCCCAGCAAACGCGTGCTGCTCGACGCCCTCGCCGAAGCGATCGCGGTGCGTGGCATAGCGTCGGTGGGCACGCCCGAACCAGGCGAACCCTGGTGGGACTGGCTGGCGCGGCGAGCGCGCGCGTTCCGGGAAAGCCTGCTCGGCTATCCGGACGGCGGCCTGATCCACGCGGGCACCACCCCGGCCCGCCGCGACCTCTCACCGACCGTGCGGCTGGTCGAACTGATGACCCGCGACGGTGTACCGCGCGACGTCGGGTACCACGCGGTGCTCACGGTCAGCCGCTACACCGTCGGCTGCGTGATCGAGCAACAGCAGGCCAGCGTCGTCGAAGGCGATGAGAACGACCGCTTCGAACGCGGCCTCGCCCTGATCATCGCGGGCGTCAAAGCCGCGATCGGCTAGACGCCGAGCCTGCGCAGCAGCTCGCTCTCGATCCGGTCCAGCTCGGCCGCGACCGCCTGGTGGGCGGCGCGGCGGCGGGCGGTCGGCATCCGCTCGGCGGCGCGGACCGCCGTGGCCAGCGTCGAGAGGGTCTCCCGGCCGCGGGTGGTGAACTCGCGGGTCGCCGGGTCGTCCTTTTCCGCGAGTTCGTCGATCGATTCGGCGGCGCCGATGATCCTGGCGTGCAGCGCGCCGCCCTTGCCGCTGAACTTCGCCAGGTCGCCGACGTCCACGCCCATCCGCCGGGCGCGCATCCGGTCCAGCTGTTCGCGGGCGGTGCCCGCCGCCTTGAGCAGGTACGGGCTGACCACCGGAACCACGGCGGGCAGCACGATCTTCGCGACACCGACCAGGTTCTTGGCCTTGCCCGGCGTCAACCTGGGCTCGCGTGCCGCGATCCCCTTCTTGGCGCGTGCCATGGTCCCCTCGCCTCCTGCGGTGCCGTCAATGTCGAACCTACTGGTGGACTAGCCAGTAGGCACATCGACCCGCGCCGTCGGCAGGCGAATAAGGTGGCTGTTTGTGACGAGCTCGGTGCTGCTGGACGCTGGAGTTGTGACCCGATGCCGGCGCAGGGTGCACCTTGAGCACGATCCGACCATGGTCGACGCAACCAAGGCGCCGCCCGACCCCGCTGGTCAGCAGCGCTCCGCCGATGCCGCCGAGCACCGGCGCCGGATCGGCGGACAGCTCGCCCGGTTGTTCGGCTCCGACTGGGTGGAGATCCCGGCCGGTCCTGGCCTGTCCAACGCGGACCGCGAACGCGCCACCATCGGCGCGATGAACGCGGGCGCGCGGTTCATCTGGAACGCGGCACTGCCGCGCGATCCGGTCGGCGGCAGGCGCGGCCGGGTCGACCTGCTGGTTCGCGCGACCGACGGCTACCTGCCGGTGATGGTGGTCCGGCACAAGATCACCGACCCCGGCAGCGGTGCGCGCACCTCGCCGCTGTCCGACCCGCACCCGACCGGCAGCCGCTCCGACCCGCTGCGCAAGGCCCGCGCCCAGCCGCGCGACCAGCTCCGCCTTGTGCACGCGCGGGCGTTGCTGCGGGCCTGCGGCCACGCCGCGCGCGGGCGGGCGATGGCCGGGGCCATCGGCATGGACGCGGACGTCGTGCTCTGGCACGACCTGGAGGCACCCACCTGGCCGGGCGGCCGGACGGCCGTCGCCGAGTACGAGAGCCGCTTCGCCGACCGGCTCGCCATCGCGGACGCGGCCGCGTCGCAGGGTGAGCCGCTGGCGCAGCCGTCGCGGATCATGGACTGCCGCAGCTGCCCCTGGTGGCCGGTGTGCGAGCAGGCGCTGACCGAGACCAGGGACGTCAGCCTGGTGGTGCGCGGCGAGGACGCGACCGCGTTGCGCGGCCTCGGCGTGCGCACTGTCGACGAGCTGGCCGCCCTCGATCCGGCCGATCCGCCGACCGGGGTGCCGCCGAGCCTGCTGCTCGCGGACGCGGTGATCCTGGCGAAAGCGTGGCTGGCGAACCTGCCGGTGGTGCGCAGGGTGCACATCCCGGAGGTGCCGCGCGGCGACATCGAGGTCGACGTGGACATGGAGAGCTTCGGCGAGTCCGGCGCCTACATGTGGGGCGCGCTGCTCTCCGGCGAGCGCCTCGACGAGCCAGCGGGCTATCGCGCGTTCGTCACCTGGGATGCGTTGCCCACCAACGACGAGGCGCGTTCGTTCGGCGAGTTCTGGCGCTGGCTGTCCAATGTGGCCGCTCGCGCGCGGATCAACGGCCGCACCTTCCGGGCCTACTGCTACAACGAGTTGGCCGAGAACCGCTGGCTGCTCGCGTCCGCCGACCGGTTCGCCGGCCAGCCCGGCATCCCGGCCCGCGCCGAGGTGCAGGCGTTCATCGACTCGGACGAGTGGGTGGACATGTTCCGGATCGTCTCGGACACGTTCCTGTGCGCCAAGGGAAAGGGCCTCAAGACGATCGCGCCGGTCGCCGGTTTCCACTGGCGCGACGCGGAAGCCAGCGGCGAGAACTCGATGCGCTGGTACCGCGACGCGGTCGGCATGGATGGCGAACCGGTCGCGCTGGATCAGCGCCGCAGGCTGCTGGTCTACAACGAGGACGACGTGCGCGCGACCAAGCGGCTGCGCGAGTGGCTCAGCTCCGACGAGGTCGCCGAGGTGCCCTACTTCGGCGACCTGTGAGAGTTGTGCACAGCCTTGTCCACACCCCTGTGTACAACCCCGGAGTTGTCCACATCGGCCTAGTCGAGGCACGTCGCCCATGATCGAGATCCGCCGCGCTCGGCCCGAGGACTCGGCCGCGCTCGGGGAGGTCCACGCCGCGTCGTGGGCGGCATCGCACGCCGTGTTCTTCGAACCGGAGTTCGCCGAGCGCGCGGTGCGGGACCGGCGCACCCGCTGGCACGGCCGGATCGCCGCGGGCAACGGCCTGCTCCTGGTGGCCGATGTCGACGGCAGGCCGATGGCGCTGTCCTACTCGCTGCCGTCTCCGACGCGGCCCGGCCTCGCCGAGATCTACAGCTTCTACTGCCACCCGGACGGCTGGGGCCATGGCATCGCCAAGGCGCTGATGATCGAGACGCTGGCCCAGCTCGACGACCAGGGCTACCCCGGGGTGCACCTGCGCACGCTGCGGGACACACCGCAGTCGCATCGCTTCTACGCCAAGAGCGGCTTCACCGAGTCCGGCACCGAGACCACCTTCGACTACGGCGACGGCAACCAGCTGCCGTTGATCGAGTACGAGCGAATCGGCAGGTCCTAGCGGGGCGCCATGCGCAGGGCGCCGTCCATCCGGATGACTTCGCCGTTGAGGTAGTCGTGCTCGGCGATGTCCACCACCAGCTGCGCGTACTCCTCGGGCGTTGCCAGCCGCTTCGGGAACGGCACGCCCGAGCTGAGCGTGGCGCGGAACTCGTCGGAGACGCCGGCCAGCATCGGGGTGTCCACGATGCCGGGCGCGATGGTCATCACCCGGACGCCGAACTGGGCGAGGTCGCGAGCGGCGGGCAGGGTCAGGCCGACCACGCCGCCCTTGGAGGAGGAGTACGCGACCTGACCGACCTGACCGTCGAACGCGGCGATGGACGCGGTGTTCACGATGACGCCGCGCGCGTCGTCGGTGAGCGGCTCGGTCTTGGTGATCGCGTCGGCCGCCAGCCGCAGCACGTTGAACGTGCCGATCAGGTTGACCTCGATGATCTTGCGGTACAGGTCGAGGTCGTGCGGGCCCTTCTTGGACAGCACCCGGCCCGCGGTGCCGATGCCCGCGCAGTTGACCGTGATGCGCAGCGGCTTGTCCCCGCTGCTCGCCTGCTCGACGGCGGCACCGACCTGTTCCGGGTTCGTCACGTCGGCGGCCACGTAGGTGATGCCGTCGACGGCGTCCTGCCCAGAAGCAGCAATACCGTCGATGGCCTGCGGCAGGTCGAGCCCGAACACGGTGGCGCCCTTCGCGGCGAGCGCGCGGGCGGTGGCCCCGCCAAGACCCGACGCGGCTCCGGTGACCAACGCGGCGGTGTCCGCGATCCGCATGTACTTCTCCTCGTGCCGAAACGACCTCGATGTCGGCAGTGAGGCTAGCGGGCGGACGAGCCGGTCAGCGCATCGAAGTGCGAGGGGTCACGACCGCTTCCGGGCCGTGCTCGCGCCGCCACGACAGGGCCTCGGCCGAGCGCAGCAAGATGACCAGCGGGATGGCGGCCACCAGGGACAGGCCGATGAACATGCCGACGATCGCCAGGATCTCCATGGGTAACAGGCTGCGCGAACAGGGCCTTTCCGCGCGTCGGCCGGGAGCATTGTTTCCGGATGGACCCTGGGGATGATCCGGTCACCGACAGCTCCGACTGCAGATGGACCCGACCCTGACCAGCGGCCGTCCGGGTCACCCCGGTAACTCGTCCGGGTGGAACAAACGCTGCTGATCAGCGGCGACCCGGTGGACAGATCTCGTCGATCGCGGCCCGCTCCCAGCCCGCCGGGCGCCACTGGGTCGCGGACGCGTTGCCGATCACCTGCTCGGGCGTTGTCGCGCCCGCGATCACCGAGCCGACCACCGGTTGGGCGGCGAGCCAGCCGAGCGCGAGCGTGACCATGCTGAGTTTGCGCTGCTCGGCGAAGGAGGTGAGCCGGTTGATCCGCTCCCACGGCGCGTTCGCCAGCAACTGGTCCCGGCCGGCGAGCCTGCTGCCGGGCGGCGGCGGCGAATCCGCCGAGTACTTGCCGGTGAGCAGGCCGTTGGCCAGCGGGAAGTAGGGCAGCAGGCCGATGCGGTAGTGCGCGCAGGCTGGCGCGATCTCGCGTTCGGCTTCCCGCTCCAGCAGCGAGTAGTGGTTCTGCGCGGAGATCGGCGCGGCCAGGCCGTGGTGCTCGGCCGCCCAGGCGGCGTCCGCGACCTGCCAGGCGGCCAGGTTGCAGTGCCCGACGTAGCGGATCTTGCCCTCGGCGATCAGCGCGTCCAGCACGGACAGCGTCTCTTCGATCGGCGTCGAGGGATCCGGGCGGTGCAGCTGGTAGAGGTCGATCCAGTCGGTGCCGAGCCTGCGCAGCGACGACTCCACCGCGCGCCGGACATAGCCGCGCGCGGCGCGGGAGCCGAAATCCGGGCCGTTGGCGCCCTGCATGTCCACGCCGAACTTGGTGGCGATCACGGCGCGATCGCGTTTGGCGGACAGCGACTGGCCGAGCAGCTCCTCGCTGCGGCCACGCGGCGCGCCGTAGACGTCGGCCACGTCGAAGAAGTTGATGCCCACGTCCAGGGCGGCGTCCACCACTGCTCTGGCCCCGTCGAGCGATTCCGTCGCGGTGCCGGGGCGGCCGAGATTGTTGCAGCCGAGACCGACCACGCTGACCGCGAGACCGGACCGACCGAGGCGACGCAGCTCCACGAACCCCGGACCCTACCGGTACCGGGACCAGCGGGCGCCTGCGTCGCCCGATCGGACGCTGGCCAGCCTGCGGTGCAGTTCGGGGGCGACGCCGGGATTGCTGCGCAGGATCGGCAGCACGCTTGTCACCAGCTTCAGCTCGCGGACCTGCCGCAACACCTCGAAGCCCGACCACTTCGTGACGTCGAACCCGTAGGCGCGCAGCAGCGTGCGGGATTCGCGGACGGACCCGCCGAAGCGGCGTTGCGCTACCAGGACCGGAGTGAGATCCCATTCGGGCGGGCCCCAGCTGGTCGAGTCGAAGTCGCACAGCACCGGGCCCTCCGGGCCGGGGATGAGGTTGCCGAGGTGCGCGTCGCCGTGCACGACCGAGGGCGGGAGCGGGAATTCCAGGGTGGACAGTTGCCCGGCCAGGGTGGCGCGCCGGTCCTGCAGGAACGCGCGGTCGTCGTCGGCGAGTTCCTCGGCATCGGCGATGCGCCGGTCCACGTCGTCCAGCGGCGCCCAGGCGGGCAGGTCGAACGCGGGTTTCGGCAGGCCGTGCAACCGGCGCAGCAAGGTCGCCAGGTCGCGGGTGTTCGGCCGGTGCGATCCGGTCGGCACCTCGTCCCAGACGGTCGCCAGGTAGTCGCCCGCCACGACCGGCTGCTCGATACCGGCAAGCAACCGCACCGACGGGAACTCGTGCCCGGCGAGCCAGTTGGCCACCGCGACCACCTTGGCGACCCGGTGCCGCAGCCCCCAGGACGCGCTGATCCTGATCACCACCGGCGCGCTCGCCAACCGGTAGACGGCGTTCGTGGTGAACCGCACCAGGGTGGCGCCTGCCGGGTCGAGCCCGGCGGCGGCGCACACCTGCGCCAGCACGTCGGCCAGCTTGGCCGGGGTGAATCGGCCTGCGGGCGCGAGCCCGGTCGGCGCGTTCATCGTGGTTGTCTCCCCACCCTCCCCGGTGGCAGAGTCCGCCGGGTCAGGCGACCATGAACTTGCTCAGCCGCTCGGCGAGATCGCGGGCATCGCTGTTGTTGCGACGCTTCTCGGCCTCGGCCAGCAGCGGTTCCATCCGGTCCTTGACGCGGGCGGACTTGAGGTTCTCGGCGATCTCCAGCGCGTAGCGGCCGACCTTGGCGCCGTGGTCGATGTCGCCTTCGAGCAGGTGATTGGTGGCCAGCGCCGCCTGGTTGAACGACTTGGACCGCGACATCTCCTCGCCGTAGCCCTGGCCTGCCCTGGTCAGCGCGGGGATCGCGTACTTGGTGTGCTTGCGGTCCACCTCGACGGCCAGCACCGAGTGGACGGTGCCGATCATGCCGTAGAGGTCGGCTTCGTTGAAGAAGCTGACCCACGAGTCCACATTGTTCTTGTCCGCACGGGAGAACTCGTCCTTGGTCCGGCCGACCAGCTTCAGCGCCTGCCGTTCGTCGCCGAGTGCCGCGTAGGCCCACGCCTGGTTGGCGCAGAGCACGGCAACGGTGAGTTCCGAACCGGACTCCTGGGCCGCGATCTGACCCAGCTGGAACAGTTTCAACGCGTCGTTGTGCGCGCCCTGGTGCAGATAGACCCGGCCCATCCGGTAGAGGATGTTGGCCACCAGCGGGTCGTTCTTGCCCTGTTTGGCCAGTTCGAGGCCCCGGGCGAAGTGGTTGCGGGCCGCATCGACCAGCCCGCTGTCAAACGAGGTCCAGCCTGCCAGGTTGTGCAGGTCGGCGAGGGCCACGAACAACCGGTCCCTCACCTGGTCGGTCGAGGAGGCGGTCAGCATCTGCTGCCCCCACGACAACTGCGCGACAACCGCGTCCCGGCAGAATCCGCCGCCGTACTGATGGTCCAGCGCACGCAACGCCCTGGTCGCCGCCTCGACCTGGCGCACATCGGTCATGCCGATGTGGCCGGGAGCCGGGGCCTGGGCAGGGTGCGACATCCACGACCCGGAGTCCTTGCCCATCACAGCCGCACCAACGGTGACGGCTGCGGCGTGCGCGAGGAACCTCCGTCGCTTCACCAGCTCGTCCTCCTCCTGACCTGGGTCATCCACTGACGTGGTGACCCTCACTTCCGTGCCCTCGTCGTACGCGAGGCCCATGTAGCCCCTCGGGATCGACAAGCCGTCAGCGATGCGGGCCAGGACGTCGTAGGCCATCACCTGACGGCCCTTGAGGATCTCCGAGACCTCGGACTGTGATTGGCCAGTCGAAGCGGCGATCTGCCGCTGCGAAATGCCCTGCTTGCGAAGCAACCGGTACACCGAGGAGATGTCCCTGGTCGACAGCGCGTCGCGCATGTCGGGCTCTTCCCACCGTTCCGGCGTGACAAGCGAAGCTTGCGAACCGATGGTGTTCAATTGCGCCCCCTCACAGTCCGTTGGGCGTCGAACGCAGCGTAAGCGCACGCCGCGCCCTCCGAGAAGTGCTGTTCAGTGGTGGTGATCGGTGCGGCTGAACTCGGCTGACCGCTTAGCGTCGGAGTCGCACCGATCGGCGCTGCGACTCCCCACTGCGGCCCTCCAGGTTGGATTCTAGTTTTTCGTAAGCATCCGAGCACGGAGGGAAGCAAGCCAGTGGATCTGCTTGAGCCGGTAGCAACACTCGCGGATGGGTCTGCTGTCGGTCAACAGGGTCCACAGAAGCGCTCCGAACCGGGCTTTGGTGTCACAAAATCAGGTGTTCACGAGCAGGTCGGGCGCGGTCGTCAATGGCGAATCCGCTGCCAGGACGTTGCGAATCGGGAACGGTTCATGACGGTGCTCGTCGAACACGGCAGGGTGGTCCTCGTCGGTCCCCCCGGCGAGACGGCGGTGTTGACCTCGGGTCAACTCAACCAGCTCAGGGCCGTCCTGCACGAAGCCGCCGAAGAGGCGGAAAGGTAACGGTGACGTTCCGGTGGACGAGATCCTCGGGCAGGTACTGCGCAACGCGGTCTGGGAACGGCTGGACATGCTGTCCGAGCTGGCCACCCGCGCTGATGCGCCCTCCCTGCTGTCCGTGGCGCGATCCGAACTTCCCAAGCTGACCGAGGGCTGGCGGGCGCTGCTCGCCGCGCACGAGCCCGACGAGCGGGGCAACTGCCCCGAGTGCTCCAGCCGCTGGCGGCAGCAGAAGTCGCCGTGCGCGGTGTGGCGGGCGGCCTACGAACACCTGGTGGCGGGCGGTTTGGCGCCCCGACCAGCGCGCCACCTGCGCGGTCTGGCCGGCCGCAAGGCCGCCGCCGGAGTCCGCTGAAGCTGGCGCCCTTGTTCCTCTTCGCACCGACCCCCCGATTCGGTGTGCGGAGCAAGGAAACGCCATACCCGGCGGCCCGATTCGCCCCGTCCCCCGACCAGCGCGAATCGGGTCGCTCGGGAACCTCGGTACGGGCTTGTGACCATTCCGAGCCTTGTGACGGCCGAATAGTCCGTCTCCTCGATCTCCGCGGGCCGGCGCTGCTGCCTCCCCACCCCCGACCGGTGCCGGTCCGCGGCCTCCAATTGCCCGCTTCTGCGCGCACGGCACCCGGAATGAGGGTGCCCAAACTTTCGCACCGCAAACGGACTTCAATCGGACCGAATTAGTTCGGCGATAAGCGGTTTTCTCTACCGAAAGTCATTCACAAACTACTGTCCGTTGCGGATCATGCTTTGATACCAGCGGTAGGAATCCTTCGGTGTGCGGACTTGGGTCGAATAGTCGACATGTACCAGCCCGAACCGTGGCACGTACCCTTTCGACCACTCGAAGTTGTCCAGCAACGACCAGACGAAGTAGCCGCGGACGTCGAGGCCCTGGCTCATCGCGCTGCTCAGCGCGTCGAGGTGCGCCTGGATGAACTCGATCCGGTGCGCGTCGGGCACCGCGCCCGCCGCGTCAAGCGGGTCGTCGCCGCTGCACCCGTTCTCGGTGATGTAGATCGGCGGCAGCGTCGCGCCGTACCGCTCGCGCAGGCCGAGCAGAAATTCGGACAGTCCCGCCGGGACGATCGGCGAACCGTTCGTGGTCATCGGGTAGCCCTCGATCGGCGCGAGGTCGAACGGCAGCGGGTTACCCGGTGACGGCGCGGCGACGCCCTGCGGTTCGTAGTAGTTGACCCCGTAGAAGTCGAGCTTCGCCGCGATGGTGCGCAGATCGTCCTGGTAACCGGCGGGCAGGTAGGGCCGCATCGACTCCGGATAGCTGCCCAGCAGCACCGGATCGGCGTACAGGCCGTTGATCAACGCGTCCAGCACGACCGCCGCCTGCGTGTCCTCGACCGAGGAGCTGCGCGGCCAGATCGGCGAGTGGTTGTTGGCGGTGCCGATGTTCGTGGCACCGGCCGCGCGCAGCGCGCGCACGGCGAGTCCGTGTGCGAGGTTCTGGTGGTGGGCGGCGGGCAGCGCGTCGAACAACAACACCTTGCCGGGCGCGTACTCGCCGATGCCGTAGCCGTAGAGGGTCTCGACCATGGGCTCGTTGAGCGGGATCCACATCCGCACCCGGTCCGCGAACGCCGCCCCGACGATCGCCGCGTAGTCGGCGAAGCGCGCCGCGGTGTCCCGCGCGAGCCACCCGCCCGCGTCCTCCAACGGCTGTGGCGTGTCCCAGTGGTAGAGGGTGGCGACCGGGTCGATACCGGCCGCGCACAGCTCGTCGATCAGCCGGTCGTAGAAATCCAGGCCGTGTCTATTGGCCGGTCCGGTCCCCTCCGGCTGCACACGTGGCCAGGCGATGGAGAAGCGATAGGCGTCGACACCCAGTTCGCGCATGAGCGCGACGTCCTCCGGATACCGACGGTAATGATCACACGCGATGTCCCCGGAAGAGCCGTCGGCTATTTTGCCCTCCGTCGCGCAGAAGGTGTCCCACACGGACTGACCTCGACCGTCCGCGTGCACGGCTCCCTCGATCTGGTACGCGGAGGTCGACACGCCCCACAGAAAGTTGTCCGGGAAGGTTGACGTACGAAGATCAGTCATATGCCCGCCTAATGAAACATCCGATAATGTGAAATATATTCAGATGTTACGGATTTTTCGCACAGCAGGGAAGTAGTCGGTCCCTAACCCAGGCAAACTATGGGAGAGCGCGCCCAGAGGAGACACGTTGCCCGCCAACAGCACCCCCCTTCGCCGCCGACCAGTCCAGCAGCGCAGCGCTGCCCGAGTCGAGCGGATGCTTGAAGCTTGCGCCAACCTCATCGAGGAGGTCGGCTACGACGGCGTCACCACCACCCTGATCGCCGAACGGGCCGGTGTCGCGGTTGGCTCGCTGTACCAGTTCTTCCCGGACAAGCGCGCGGTCGTGCAGGCATTGACCATGCGCAACCTCGACCAGTTCATGGACATGATCGCCAACCGGATCGGTTCAGCCCAGCTGGATCAGTGGTGGGACGCGGTCGACGTGGTGTTCGACGCCTACGTGACCATGTACCGGGAAGTCCCCGGCTTCACCCAGATCCGCTTCGGTGACGTGGTGGACCTGCGGCTGATGGACGATCAGCGGGACAACAACACGGTGATCGCCGACCGGCTCGCCGGTCTGCTCACCAACCGGTTCAACCTCGACCTCGACGAACTGCGGCTGCCGATCTCGGTGTCGGTGGAAATCGCGGACGGCATCCTGAACCTCGCCTTCCGCCGCAAGCTGTTCAGCGAGGACGTGGTGATCGCCGAGGCCCGCAGAGTGGTCAGGGCCTACCTGTCCGGCCACCTCGAACCGAAGCACTGATCAGCCGAAGTTCTGGCCTTCGCCGCGGTACGTCGGCACGGTCGCGGTGACCCGGTCCCCCTCGACGACGTGGTATTCGTTGAACCGCTCGGCAAGTTCACCGGCCTTGGCATGCCGCAGCCAGACCCGGTCGCCAAGACGCAGGTTCCGCGCGGCCCTGCCGGTCACCGGCGTCTGCACCTCGCCTGCTCCCTCGGTCCCCAGCAGACTCAGCCCCTCTGGCAGGTACGGCGACGGCAGCCGATCCGGGGTGCCGGTCCCGGAAGCCACGTATCCCCCGACGAACAGCGTCGCCGTGTTCGGCGTCGGCCTGCGCACGACGGGCAGCGCGTACAACAACGCAGGCTTCGGCCTGAACCGGGAGTAGGCATCGAACAGCGTCGGCCCGATCAGCCCGGATCCCGCCGCCACCTCGGTCACCGAGGAATCGGCCGAGGTCAGCTCGATACTCCCGGTGCCGCCTCCGTTGACGAACTCCAACTCGGTCAGCGCGCGCACCGCGGCGACCGCCGCATCACGACGCTGCACCAGCTCGGCACCGGACCGCTTCTGGATGAACTTCAACGCGACACCGCGCAACGGCCGGCCAGGCGGCACATCACCGAGTCCGGCGATCTGCCCCTCGTAGCCCATCATCCCGACCAGCGTGAATCCCGGGCGCCGCAACGCGATCTTGGCGAACGACTCGGCCTGGCGCGCGGTGTGCACCGGCGAGCGCCGGGTACCGATGTGCAGGAACGACCGGTGCGCGACCGGTCGCCACGAGACGTCGAGCTCCAACGCGATCCGGATGGCGGGATGGTCGGTGCCCAGTGCCGCATCGACAAGATCCAGGTGCTCGACCGAGTCGACCATGATCGTGATGTTCCTGCGGGCGACCGGATCCCCGGCCAGTTCCCGCAACGCCCCCTGATCGACGGTCGGGTAGGCGACGACCAGATCGTCGCTCGTCCCCTGCGCGCACAACCAGAGCGCCTCGCGCAGCGAATAACAGAGCAGACCCGCGTAGCCGGGCCTGGCGAGGACACGTTCCAGCAGGTAGCGGCTGCGCACGGACTTGCTCGCGACCCGGATCGGCCGTCCCCCGGCGCGGCGCGTCATGTCGGCGGCGTTGTGGTCGAACGCCGCCAGATCGATGATGGCCAGTGGCGGGTCGAGTGCTTTGGTCGCCTCGTCGTAGCTGACCTGCGGGGCCTTGTCATAGCTCCCCTGCGGGGACGTGTCCGGCACACCTCGCAGACTAGGCCGTTTGCCCTTGAAATGCGAATTCTTTTCACTTACGTTGTGGACATCATGATGTCCGTCCGGAGGTGGCGATGACCGAGCGCAGTGCAGGCCAGTGGCGCAACTGGGCCGGTACCGCAACGGCCGACCCACTGCGCTGGTACCGCCCGAACGACCCCAGCCAGATCGCCGACCTGCTCAAAACCGCTGAGCGCGACGGGCAGACCGTTCGCGTCGTCGGCAGCGGACACTCCTTCACCACGATCGCGGTCGCCGAGCAGGTCGCTGTCGACCTCTCCGGCTGGAGCGGCATCATCGCCGCCGACGCGCGCACCGGCCTGGTCACCGTCCGCTCCGGCACCACGATCCGCGCGCTCAACGCCGGCCTGCACGCGTTGGGCCTGGCCATGGCGAACCTGGGCGACATCGACGCGCAAACGATTGCCGGGGCGATCTCCACCGGCACCCACGGCACCGGCGCCAAGCTCGGCGGCATAGCAACGCAGATCGAAGCCCTGGACCTGATGCTCGCCGACGGCACGACCGTCACCTGCTCAGCAACGCAGCGCCCCGACCTCTACAACGCCGCCCGGGTAGGACTGGGCGCCCTCGGCATCATCCTGACCGTGACGCTGCGCTGCGTCCCGAGCTTCGTACTGTCGGCCCAAGAACGCCCAGAACCCCTCGACGCGGTCCTCGAAGCCCTGGACGAGAACACCGCCGCCAACGACCACTTCGAGTTCTACTGGTTCCCCTACGGCAAAAAAGCCCTGGTCAAGCGGAACAACCGGCACCCCCAAGGCACCAAAGCAGAGCCGCTTTCGCCCCTCCGCCAATACTTCGAATACGAACTGATGGAGAACAGGGCCCTGGACCTGATCTGCCGCCTTGGCAGATCGGTCCCCGCCCTCATCCGACCGCTCAACCGCTTGTCGTCCTCGGTGCTGTCGCCAAGGGCGTACTCCGACCACTCGCACAACGTCTTCGTGACCAGCCGCAGCGTCCGGTTCGTCGAATCCGAGTACGCGATCCCGCGCCAGGCCCTGCCCGAGGTGCTCGGCGAACTGCGCCGCGAGGTGCCCAAACTCAGCGACTCGATCATGCTGCCGGTGGAGATCCGGGTCGCGGCCGCCGACGACATCTGGCTGTCCACCGCGAACGGCCGCGACTCCGCCTATCTGGCCATCCACCAGTACGTCGGCCTGCCCTACCGGGCCTACTTCGATCTGTTCGAGTCGATCGTCGCGCACGTCGCGGGCCGTCCGCACTGGGGCAAGATGCACACGCTGGACGCCGAGCGGTTGCGCACCCGCTACCCGCACTTCGACGAGTTCCGCAAGGTCCGCGCCGAACTGGACCCGGCGGCCCGCTTCACCAACACCTACCTGAACCAGGTGCTGGGCCCGATCGACTAGAGCCCGGCGACGGCATCCCCGACGAGCTGATCCCCACTGATCAACTCGAGCGTCATGCCGAGAGTGGTCGGCGCATCGAGCAGGGCGAGCAGCACGGCGGCCACATCGTCCCGGGGAATCGGCGCCCGCCCGGTCTTCGGCGCCAACCGCACCCGACCGGTGCCCGGCTCGTCGGTCAGCGCTCCCGGTCGCAGGATCGTCCAATCCAGATCGCGCCCGCGCAGATCAGCCTCGGCAGCCGCCTTGGCACGCAGATAGATGGAGAAGGTGTCGGAGCCAAGATCTTCCCGATCCGCCCCCATCGAACTCACCTGGATGAACCGCCGAACCCCAGCAGCCTCAGCGGCATCCGCCAACAGCACGGAAGCCCCAAGATCAACCGTCTGCTTCCGCCCATCCCCACTACCCGGCCCGGCACCCGCCGCGAAGACAACCGCGTCCGCACCCGCCAACTGAGCCGCGAGCGAAGCAACCGAAACATGTTCAAGATCCGCGACGACGGGCTCGGCACCGGCCGCGCTCAGCTCGGCGGCGTGCTCGGGATTGCGGATCAGACCGACCGCGGCATCCCCGCGCGCGGCGAGCAACCGCTCCAGCCGCAACGCGATCTGCCCATGTCCACCTGCGATGACTGTGCGCACGAACTCGACCGTAGTCGGCTCGGCGCCGTCCGGCTCAGGCAGCCGTGTCCAGCAGGCGCTCGTAGATGGCTTCGTTGAGCCAGCGACCGGTGGCGTCCTCGGCCGGGCTGATGTCCTGCGGGCCGGGTACGTCCAACTCAGTGACACCCTCAGGGTCGGCAGTCAGCACGGAAACCCCATATTGGCGGGCCCTGGGCAGACAGTTGACCAAGTAGTCATGGGTCGTCGCGGACCACCACGGCAGCACGATCGCGGCTTCCGCGTACCGCGCGAAGGGCACCGTCGACGCGAGGCCGGTCCGCCAGTGCCGGGCCACCGCAAGGACACCGTGGATCCGGACCGCTGCCTGCGGCACCTGGCCGGCCATCTCCGGCCAGACCCAGGTGGAGACCGTGGCGCGGTCGGCGACCGGGGCGATGCCCTGGCAGATCCGCTCGGCGTGCACGTCCGGCAGAACATCGGCGACGACGATGACCCGGCGGCCCAGCAGCGTCATCGGCGGCAGCACGGTCCCGTGCCAACCGAGTCGCTCGGCAGCCCCCGCGGCCAACTGTTCGATCGGGGCCGGCAGCTCGATGGCGGGAAACAGTCGCTGGCGCGCCTGGGCGTCGCTGGTGATCGTGGTACGCCCTGGTGTCCCGCTCACTCGAGGTCGCCTCCCTGGTTACCGACTGCCGACATGCACCCTCGGTTCGCCGTGCCGGAGCCCGCGTGGCCAAGGTGTGCTGAGAATGGAGTACCAGGAAGTAATGGCCCCGCTGCCAACTCGATGTCCTCCCTGCGATCGGCGGCGCCGGGCGGTCGGTAACCGGTCGATGACCGACCAAAGGGCAATAGCCCAGCGGTGCGGCCATACGGGTGAGCGGGCGCTGGGCGGCCATGAGTCGCCGATGCGAAATCGTCACTTTCCGCGATACCGATCTTCATCGGGCGCCTTGTTTCACATCGTGCTGAAATGACCGGAATGGACCCGGCCGAAGACGCGGGGCGCACAAAGATCAGCTTGCGCGCCGCCATTGCTCCATTCGTGGTGATCATTGTGATCGCCGGGCTGTGCACGCTCGGCATATTCGGCTACGTCAACGAGCGCACCGTGCACACCCTGGAGTACTCGACCGGTCAGAAAGACGCCCCGAACCGCATCGAAGTCGACGTGACGCTCCAGCGGATGGACGCCCAAGCGCGCCAACTCAACCTGATCGTTCTGGTTACCGCGCTGGGAAACACCGCGGACCACGGCGACACGTCCACCCTCGCCCAGCCGCTCACCCTGGAAACGTCCTCGCTGACCAACACCACGCTGCACTACCGGGCCGGGGAACGGATCTCCGCGCAGAACATCTCGGTCGGCCTGGACACCGGAATCGTCTCCGACTATCCGTTCGACTCCTACACCACCGACGTCGGTTTCTACGCCGCGATCAACGACGAACCGGTGCCGATTTCGTTGATCTTCCGCAATGCGGATCCGTTCTTCACAACCACGCCGACCGGGGCCGATATCGGCAGTGGCGCCGCGAACATCGGACTCCGAATAGGACGTTCCCGAGGCACGCTCATCTTCGCCTGGTTTCTCATGGCGGCGATGTGGATATTGGCTTTGTCCGTGCTCGGCGCGGCCTGGATCATCGTCCGGGGAAGGCGCGGTTTCATCTGGCCGGCACTGGGCTGGATGGCGGCAACCCTGTTCGCCCTGGTGGCCGTACGCAATGCGGTGCCCGGCCTGCCACCCATCGGTTCCCTGTTCGACTACGCCTCGTTCCTGTGGGCCGAGGCGATCGTCGCGATCAGCCTCGGCGTGGTCGCCGTGCAGGGCGTGATCGTCGAACGCGCTAAATAGACCGAAACCCCGGGTGGACGCCCGCGCCCAGCTTCTTGTCCTCCGCGATCCGCAGCAACAACCGTTGCAACAGGGCGCGCTCCGAATCATCCAGCGCGGACGTCAGATCCGCGCCGTGCGCCATGGCGACAAGCCCCACCGACCGCATCAGCTCCTGCCCGCCCTCGGTCAGATGCAGCGCGTGCAACCGGCGATCATCGGGATTGCGCCGCCGCTCGATAGCGCCCCGTCGCTCCAGGCCGTCGACCAACGCGACCAACCGCGTGGCAGGCGTGCCCAACTGCTCGGCGATCGCCTGCTGGCTGCGCCCCGGCTGCATGGCGATGGCGCGCAGCAATCCCACCTGCGGCGGCGTCAACTCCAGCTCGCCGAGCCGCTCATCGAACATCCGCGCCGCGTAGGCGCCCACCTGGGCCAGCAGGAAAGCCGCGCTGCCCGTCCCCATCGAAGCTCCTGACACACGCCAAACCATACCACTTGACAAATCATTACATGAGATAAACGATTACATCATCATAATGAATCCTCAGGAGGAACGATGACCGAGAGCCCGACACCCGTCCGCCAGAACGGCCCACCCCTGCTGATCCCCGCGATCGTCATGGCCGTCTTCACCGCCGCGTCAACGGCGTTGGGTGCAACAGCGGCCCGCTACACCGACGCCGACCTGCTCACCTGGACCCAGACCCACCACGTCCAGCAGCTCCTGCTCGGCTTCTTCGTGTTCAGCACGGCGATCCCCGTCCTGATCTGGTCCGCGACCGTCTACCGCCGCCTGCACCGCCTTGGTGTCACCGCCCCCGGCACCGCCATCGCCTTCGGCGGCGGCCTGCTGGCAGCCGCGTCGCTGGCCGTCAGTGGCCTACTCACCTGGACCACGGCGCAGGCAAACGGCTCCGCGGAAGTGGTCCGAGCCCTGACCACTCTCGGCTTCGCCGCAGGCGGCCCCGGCTTCGTAGTCCCCTTCGCCATGCTCATCGCGGGCGTAGCCGTCCCCGGCCTGCTGCTCGGTCTGCTGCCGAAAGCCCTGGCCTGGGCGGGCCTGATCATCGCGGGACTCGGCGCCCTGGCCACCTTCGCCCTGCTGACCCCAGCCCTGGACGCCCTGCTCCCGATCGGCCGCTTCGGCGGCCTCATCTGGCTGATCGCCGTCAGCGTGACGCTCCCCCTGACCCGCCCCCGCCGAGCCCCGCAACAGCTTGTCAACGCCTGAAGGAGAAGAAATGAGCGCCCAAGAGTTCCTAACCACCTGGACCGAAGCCGAACGCACCGCGGATACCGGGCACATCGCCGAGATCCTCACCGGCGACTTCACCGCGATCGGCCCCCTTGGCTACACCTTGTCCAAAAAGGACTGGCTCGCCCGCCACGACTCGCTCAAGTACGAGAAGCTGGAGCTGGCGAATGTGACCGAGCGAAGCTACGGGGATGTGCTGGTAGCCATCGGCACCCAGACGCAGGAAGCCACCTACAACGGAAACCCAGTCCCCGCCAGGAATCGCGTGAGCATCGTCCTGCTATGGGCGGAAGACACCTGGAAGATCGCCAACGTCCACTTCAGCGACCAAAGATCAGACTAGTTATCCAGATCACAGCGGCGAAGGGAAGTGGGCGAGGCTGTGGTCCGGCGAAGCGAAGCGAGGCGGACCAGGGGGTGTGGGGGCGAAGCCCCCGCCTCGGGGGTCTGGGGGTCGCCCCCAGAAGCAATGGCACAACAAACGGCGAGTGCTCCCCACGAGCACTCGCCGTCTATTGTTGTGCGCGAGGGGGGAGTTGAACCCCCACGTCCTTTCGGACACACGGACCTGAACCGTGCGCGTCTGCCATTCCGCCACTCGCGCTGGTGACGGGAGGAAGATTAGCACGGTCGGAGGGCTCGGTTTTCACTGACCCCGTGTAGGGATGGACGACCCCGGATACGATCGGGTGCGGGATAGTCGTGCGAAGGGATGAACCGATGGGCCTCGTTCAGCGCTTCGAGCGCCGACTCGAAGGCATTGTCGGCAACAGTTTCGCACGTGTGTTCGGTGGCAGCGTCGTGCCGCAGGAGGTGGCCCAGGCACTACAGCGTGAAGGCGAGCTGAACGTCCGCGAGCTCGCGGGTGGTCGCTTGCTGGCACCAAACCACTACACGGTGTTGCTCGGCCCGGCGGATCATGACCGGCTAGCTGGCGCTGAGCAGGACGAACAGCGAATTTCAGCGCTGCTCGCCGATTGCGTCGAGGAACATCTCGCAGAGCACGGGTGGGAAACGTACGGTGACGTCGTAGTCTCCGTGGAGCGTTCCGACGCGCTGCACACCGGACAGTTTCGAACCCGTTCGTCCGTCGACCCTGACGCACACCGACGGTCGGCACCACCTCGTAACGCAGGAGACAGAGCAATGAGCCAGCCCCCCGGCTACGGCCAGAACCCTGACAACGACCCGTACGGCCAGCAAGGTTATGGACAGGGCGCGTACGGCGACCCGAACTACGGCTACGGCGGCCAGCAAGGCGGCTACGACCAAGGTTACGGCCAGCAAGGCCAGGACCAGGGTTACGGCGCGCAGGGCGGCGGTGGCTATGACCAGGGTTACGGCCAGCAGGGCGGTGGTGGCGGCTACGAGCAGGGCTACGGCCAGCAGGGCGGCGGCGGTGGCTACGAGCAGGGCTACGCCCAGCAGCCCCAGCAGGGCGGCTACGACCAGGGTTACAACCAGGGTGGCTACGGCGGCCAGCAAGGTGGCGGTGGCGGCTACGAGCAGGGTGGCGGCTACGGCGGCCAGCAGGGCGGCGGCTACCCGCCCCAGGGCGGTGGCGGTTACCCGCAGGGCGGCGGCGGTGGCTACCCGGAGCAGAGCCAGGGTTACGCGCCGCCCGCCGTGCAGACCGGCCCCCGGCAGATGCAGGCCAGCCTGCAGCTGGATGACGGCTCGAACCGCAACTATCCGCTGAAGCAGGGCGGCAATGTGGTGGGTCGTGGCCAGGACGCGGACTTCCGGCTGCCCGACACCGGCGTGTCCCGACGGCACCTGGAGATCACCTGGGATGGTCAGAGTGCCATGCTTGCTGACCTCGGTTCGACCAATGGCACGACGGTGAACGGTCAGCCAGTGCAGACTTGGCAGCTCGCGGACGGCGACGTCATCCGCATCGGCCATTCTTCGCTGGTGTTCCGCAGCCAGGGCTGATCGGTAGGACGGACCGGGCCGCACACTGGTCCACGTATGCGTGTCCGCGTGTTCGTCTAGTCGGGAGCAGTCACAACCGGTGCCAGAGCTGGTGATACAGCTGACCAGAGCAGGGTTTCTCGCCCTGCTCTGGTTGTTCGTGTACGCCGCGTTGCGAGTCGTTCGTTCCGACTTGTACGCGGCGTCTGGAATACGGGTCGCAATGCCCGGCCTACGGCGTGGCGCGGCGAAGAAGAACCGAGGGAAGGCG
This sequence comes from Pseudonocardiaceae bacterium, assembly GCA_036494465.1. Taxonomy (GTDB): domain Bacteria; phylum Actinomycetota; class Actinomycetes; order Mycobacteriales; family Pseudonocardiaceae; genus CAJCJE01. Next base: position 8,470 of record DASXOJ010000179.1, on the reverse strand, counting down.
GCCAGGCAGTTGGTGGTCACGCACGGCGCGCTCGCCGGCACCCGGATCGCGCTGGACGGCCGGCCGATCATGATCGGGCGGGCTGACGACTCCACGTTGGTGCTGGATGACGACTACGCGTCGACCAGACATGCCAGAGTGTCCCTCCGGGGGACGGACTGGTACGTGGAGGATCTAGGCTCCACCAACGGCACCTACCTGGACCGCGCGAAGGTCACGGCTCCGCTGCGTGTCCCGCTCGGTGCCCCGATCCGCATCGGCAAAACCGTGATCGAGCTGCGCTCATGACGCTTGTACTGAAATACGTCGCGCGAAGCGACCGGGGCCTTGTCCGCTCCAACAACCAGGACTCCGTGTACGCCGGTCCCCGGCTGCTCGCTGTCGCCGACGGCATGGGCGGTTACGCGGGCGGTGAGGTCGCCAGCAAGATCGTGATCGCCGCGCTGGCGCCGTTGGACGACGACGAGCCTGGCGAGGACCTGCTCAACCCGCTGCGCGAGGCGGTACTGGCAGGCAATGCCGCCATTTCCGAGCTGGTCGCGAACGATCCGGAACTGGACGGGATGGGCACGACCCTGACCGCGATCCTGTTCGCGGGCAACCGGCTTGGCGTGGTGAACATCGGCGACTCGCGCACGTATCTGATGCGCGGCGGCCAGGTTTCCCAGATCACCCACGACGACAGCTTCGTGCAGTCGCTGATCGACGAGGGCCGGATCACGCCGGAGGAGGCGAACAGCCACCCGCAGCGGTCGCTGCTGCTGCGCGCGTTGACCGGTCACGAGATCGAGCCGAGCTTGACGGTGCGCGAGGCGCGCTCTGGCGACCGGTACCTGTTGTGTTCGGACGGGCTGTCCTCCTACATCAGCCACGAGACGCTGACCGAGGCGATCCGGATCCAGGATCCGCAGGATTCGGCGGACCGGTTGATCGAGTTGGCGTTGAAGGCCGGTGGCCCGGACAACGTGACGGTGATCATCGCGGATGTGATCGACGTCGACTTCGGCGAGGACGACCCGATCGTGGGCGGCGCCGCCGGTGACGGCAGCGACGAGGCGCCGCAGCCGGATTCGCCTGCTTCGCGGGCGCGCGCGCTGCACCCGGTGACTCCGCCGCCGCAACGCATCCTGCCGGGCGAGCAGCAGGAGCCGAAGCCGCGCAAACGCAGGTGGCTGCGCGCGCTGATCGTCACGTTGATCGTGTTGATCGTGCTGGGCGGTGGCGCTTTCGGGACGCGGTACTGGGTGTTGTCCCAGTACTACGTCGGCTCGGACTCCTCGACGAGTGAGATCGCGATCTTCCAGGGTGTGCGCGGCAGCGTGCTCGGGGTGGCGCTCAACCGTGAGGTGCAGGGTTCGTGTTCGCCCGGTGCCGGCGCGTCGTGCGAGCCGATCAAGCTGGACGATCTCAACCAGAGTGCCCGGTTGAGCGTGCAGTCCGGCATTCCGGCGACGAGCCTGCCCGACGCGCAGGCGACGTTGCAGCGGTTGCGCACCGCGCAGGTGCTGCCACCGTGCCCGACGCAGACGACCACGCCGACCACCACGACGAGCAACCCGCCCGTCTCCGGTGGCCCGAGCACCACGACCACCACGAACCCGCCGCCCACCAGCAACAACGCGCCCTCCGGGATCGGGTCGACGTTGGCCAGCGGCGCACCGAGCACTGGATCGACAGCGACGACCGGCAGTTACGTGCCGCCGGTCAGCCACCCACAGCCGGGCAGCGACTGTCGGAAGCCGGGCTCCTGATGTCCGCGCCGGTCCCCGTCGGGGCGGGTGCGACGTCCGGAGTCGGCGGTTCCGGTCCGATCGCGCCTCCCACGCGGCGGGGCACCGAGCTGGTGCTGCTCGCGTTCGTGGCCGGCATGGTCACGCTGGCGCTGGTCCTGGTCGAGGCGAACCAGGAACAAGAGTTGACGATGCAGATCGTCTACTACGGACTGGCGTATCTGGCGTTGTTCGCGGCCGCGCACTTCGCGGTGCGGCGCTGGGCGCCGTACGCGGATCCGCTGATCCTGCCGTGCGTTGCGCTGCTCAACGGCATCGGCCTGGTGATGATCCACCGGCTCGACCTGGCCGGGGTGGCCGCCGCGGCGGCCAGGGGCAAGCAGTTCTCGGAGCAGGCACCCAAGCAGGTGGTCTGGACCGCGATCGGTCTGGTGCTGTTCGTGGTGATCCTCGCCTGGGTCAAGGATCACCGGACGCTGTCGCGCTACGGCTACACCTTCGGCCTGATCGGCCTGTTCCTGCTGCTGCTGCCGGGCATCCTGCCTGCCTCGCTGTCGTCGGTGAACGGCGCGAAGGTGTGGATCAGGCTGCCGTTCGGCTCCATCCAGCCCGGTGAGTTCGCCAAGATCCTGCTGATCATCTTCTTCGCCGCGTTCCTGGTGGCCAAACGCGACCTGTTCATGGCGGCCGGGCGCAAGCTGCTCGGCCTGGAACTGCCGCGCCCGCGCGACCTCGGTCCGCTGGTCGCCGCGCTGTTCGCCTCGGTCGGCGTGCTGGCGCTGGAGAAGGACCTCGGCAACTCGCTGCTGATCTTCGGCGTGGTGCTGGTGATGATCTACATCGCCACCGAGCGCGCGGCCTGGGTGATCATCGGCCTTGTGCCGTTCATCGGTGCCTGTCTGTTGTCCTTCCACCTGTTCACGCACGTGCAGCAGCGGGTGGCGAACTGGCTGGACCCGTTCGCCACCTACAACCAGATCGGTGGCGGCGGCCAGATGGCGCAGTCGCTGTTCAGCCTGGGCACCGGTGGCATCTTCGGCACCGGCCTCGGCGCCGGTCATCCGAACCTGGTGCCGGAGGCCAGTTCGGACTTCATCACCGCCGCCATCGGTGAGGAACTGGGCCTGCTCGGCCTGTTCGCGGTGATGATGATCTACCTTGTGCTGGCCCTGCGTGGCCTGCGCGGCGCGATCGCGGTGCGGGACACGTTCGGCAAACTGCTCGGCGGCGGGTTGGCGTTCTCCCTGGTGTGGCAGATCTTCGTGGTGATCGGCGGGGTCACCAAGCTGATCCCGGAAACCGGCCTCACCTCGCCGTTCCTGTCCGCCGGTGGTTCGTCCCTGCTGGCCAACTACATCCTGGTGGCGTTGTTGTTGCGGATCTCCGATTCGGCCCGTAGGCCCCGCCCCGGCACCAGCAGCAGGCCCAAGGTGCCGCAGGCGCCGCTGGCCGAGGCGAGCACCATCATGGTGGAGCGGCCTCAGTGAACACACCTCTGCGCCGGGTCAGCATCGCCATGATGGTGATGGTCGTGCTGCTCATGGTCAACGACATGTACGTCCAGGTGATCAAGGCGGACAGCTACGCCAACAACCCGCTCAACCGCAGGACGCTGCTCACCGAGTACAGCCAGCAGCGCGGCACGATCACCGCGGCGGACGGCACCGCACTGGCCAAGTCCGTGGCCACCACCGACACCTACAAGTACCTGCGGCAGTACCCGGCCGGTCCGATGTACGCGCCGGTGACCGGCTACTACTCGCTGAGCTACGGCACGTCGGCCATGGAGCGGATCGAGAACAGCGTCCTCAACGGCAGCGACGACCGGCTGTTCGTGCGGCGGCTGTCCGACCTGATCACCGGTCGCAATCCCAGCGGCGGCAACGTGCAGCTGACCATCAACCCGAAGGTGCAGGCGGCCGCCTACAACGGCATGATCGCGGCCGGCTACACCGGTGCCGCGGTGGCGATCCAGCCCTCCACCGGGCAGATCCTGGGGCTGGTCTCCACCCCGTCCTACGACCCGAACGGCCTGGCCTCGCACGACTCCGACACCCAGGCCAAGGCGTGGACTTCGACCAACCCGAGCTCGATCACCTCGCCCCTGCTGGACCAGGCGCTCTCCGCCGCCTACCAACCGGGTTCGACGTTCAAGCTGATCGTCGCGACCGCGGCGCTGAACAACAACGTGGACTCCGAGAACAACGCCGATCTGCCGAACTCGCCCGCGATCACGTTGCCCGGCACCAACACCCAGTTGCACAACTTCGACGGCGAGGTCTGCCCCGGCACGTCCGGCAACGGCATGGTGACCATGAAGGAAGCGATCGCCTCCTCGTGCAACACCGCGTTCGCCACGCTGGCAGGCAAGGTCGGCGCGCCTGCGCTGACCGCGCAGGCGCAGAAGTTCGGCTTCGGGTCGTCGTTCTCGATCCCGCTGTCCTCGGCGACCTCGTGCGTCGGGCCTGCGGCCAAGGGCAACTGCATGAACATCCTCAACGGCGCGCCCGGCCTGTACCAGAGCGGCATCGGCCAGTTCAACGTGCAGGAGACGCCGTTGCAGAACGCGATGGTGGCGGCGACCATCGCCAACGGCGGCGTGGAAATGCAGCCGCAGCTGGTGAAGGCGATCCTCGCGCCGGACTTCTCCACCATCCAGGGGTACACGCCGCAGACGATGAACAACAGCGTGATGTCCCCGCAGGTGGCGCAGGAAGTCACCGACATGATGGAGGCGTCCGAGGGAAACTCGGGCACTGTCAACAAACTCCCGAACCTCACCATCGCGTCCAAGACCGGTACCGCCGAGCACGGCAACGACCCGAAGAACACCCAGCCCTACGGCTGGTACGTGGCTTTCGCGCCGGGCAAGGACATCGCGGTCGCGGTGGTGGTCACCTCGGGTGGCTCGTTCGACCTGGCGACCATCGGCGCCAAGGTGGCCGCGCCGATCGCCCGGTTGATGATCAACGCAGCGGTCGGGGGGAGCTGAGGCTGTGTTGACGTCTGGTCAACTCCTCGCCGACCGCTACCGGCTCGACCGCCGGATCGCGGTTGGCGGCATGGGCGAGGTCTGGGACGCCGCGGACACCCGGCTGGACCGGCGAGTCGCGGTGAAGGTGCTCAAGCCGGAGCTGTGTGGCGACGCCGAGTTCCTGCACCGCTTCCGCACCGAGGCGCGCACCACCGCCTCGCTCAACCATCCGGGCATCGCCGCAGTGCACGACTACGGCGAGACGGCCGCGCTGCCGGACGGTCCGCACGACACCGCGTACCTGGTGATGGAACTGGTCGAGGGCGAGCCGCTGGCCGCGATCCTGGCCAACCACCACCGCCTGTCCGCCGAGCAGACCCTGGACATCCTGGAACAGGCCGGGCTGGCGTTGCAGGCCGCGCACGAGCGCGGCTACGTGCACCGCGACGTCAAGCCGGGCAACATCATGATCGGCCCGAACGGCACGGTGAAGCTGACCGACTTCGGCATCGCCAAGGCCGCCGACGCCGCGCCGGTGACCCGCTCCGGCATGGTGATGGGCACCGCGCACTACATCGCGCCCGAGCAGGCGCTCGGCGAGGAGGCATCTCCGGCCAGCGACGTGTACTCGCTGGCGGTGGTCGGCTACGAGTGCCTGATGGGGCACCGGCCGTTCCTGTCCGAGAACGCGGTGACCGTGGCGATGATGCACATCCGCGACCTCCCGACGCCGCTGCCGCCGGACGTGCCGCCGCAGGTGCGCGCGCTGATCGAGGCAACGCTGGTGAAGGACCCAAGGCAGCGCTACGCGAGCGGCGGCGAGTTCGCGGCCGCGGCCGCGGCGGTCAAGGCAGGTCTGCCGCTGCCCACCCCGTCCGGCGTGCTCGCCCAGCAACAGGCGCAGCAGCAGCTGCTCATGCAGCAGGTACAGCAGGCCCAGCAGGTGCAACACGTCCCGGTCGGGGTGCCTGCCACGCACCCGCCGACCATGCCGCCGTCGGCTCCGGTGCCGCCGCCGATGAGCCCGCCCGGCGCGCAGCCCGCGCTCGGTTACCCGACTTCTCCGCCACCCCGGCACAGCGCGGTCTGGGTGCTGGTCGGTCTGCTGGTGCTGGTGCTGGTCGGTCTCGGCGTGTGGGCGATCACCGAGGCCATGCACCGCAGCGGCTCACCGACGCCGTCCGGCACCGGCTCCAGCGGCCAGGCGACCGCGGCCACCTCACCGTTGCGCGGGGGGCCGCAGGGCCTGCTCGGCGACGGCACACAGCTCACGATCAATCCGAACGACTATCTCGGCCGACCCGCCGACCTGGTGATCGCTGAACTCCGCCAGGACGGACTCGGCACGAGGCTGGTCACCGACAAGGGCACGGCCCCGGCGAACCCGGCAGGTTGCGTCGTCCGATCGGTGACCCCCACGGGCACGGTGTCGACCGGCACCGTTGTCACCATCACCTGCAGCCCGCAGGGAGCCGTCGGATGATGGCAATCACGGGAATACTGCGAGGACGACAAGGCATGATGGGTAGACCGTTGACGAGGAGCGGGACCAAGCACTCATGAGCACTCCGCGACTGCTGTCCAACCGATACGAGCTGGGCGACACGATCGGCTATGGCGGCATGTCAGAGGTCCACAAGGGCCGCGACGTTCGTCTGTCCAGAGACGTCGCGATCAAGGTGCTGCGTGCCGATCTCGCCCGCGACCCCCAGTTCCAGGAGCGGTTCCGGCGCGAGGCGCAGAACGCGGCCGCGCTCAACCACCCCGCCATCGTCGCCGTCTACGACACCGGCGAGACCCAGGCCGAGTTCGGCCCGCTGCCCTACATCGTGATGGAGTTCGTCGACGGCCGGACCCTGCGCGACATCGTCAAGACCGAGGGGCCGCTGCCGAGCAAGCGCGCCATGGAGGTCATGGCGGACGTCTGCGCGGCACTGGACTTCAGCCACCGGCACGGCATCGTGCACCGCGACGTCAAACCGGCGAACGTGATGATCACCAAGACCGGTGCGGTCAAGGTGATGGACTTCGGCATCGCCCGCGCGGTCGCGGACGGCCAGGCGCAGATGACCCAGACCGCCGCCGTGATCGGCACCGCGCAGTACCTCTCGCCCGAGCAGGCACGCGGCGAGTCGGTCGACGCGCGCAGCGACGTCTACGCGGCGGGTTGTGTGCTGTTCGAACTGCTCACCGGCGAGCCGCCGTTCACCGGTGACTCGCCCGTCGCCGTGGCCTACCAGCACGTGCGCGAGGACCCGAAGCCGCCGTCGTCGCTGAACCCGAGGGTCAACCCGGCGCTGGACGCGATCGTGCTCAAGGCGATGGCCAAGGGCCCGGCCAACCGCTACCAGTCCTCCGCCGAGATGCGCGGCGACCTGGTCCGGGTGCTGTCGGGCCAGCGGCCTGCCGCGCCGCAGGTGATGACCGAGGCGGACCGCACCTCGATCATGGGCCAGGGCCGCACCGAGATGATCCCCGGCGGTGGCAGGCACCGTCCGGACGTGCTGGACAGCGACTACGACGACTACGACCCGGACGAGGAAGACCGCCTGGCCCGGCGCAAGCGCGCCTGGATCATCACCGCGGTCGTGCTCGGCGTGATCGTGGTGATCGCGCTCGCGGTCTGGCTGATCCCCAAACTCGTCGGCGGTGGCACCACCGGTACCGCACAGACGAAGGTTCCCCAGATCTATGGCCAGCTCCAGCCCGCGGCGGAGAGCGCGTTGACCGACGCGAAGCTGACCTGGACCCTCACCGCGGTCCCGTGTGGCCCGGCGAGCGACGGCGGCCAGCCCGCGTGCACGGCCGACCAGATCAACAAAGTGCTGAAGAGCGACCCGGCCCAGGGCACCCCGGTGGCCCAGCAGACCAAGGTCAACCTGTTCATCGGTTCCACGCCGGGTCCGCAGACCGTGCCGGACGTGAGCGGACTGAACATCACCGACGCCACCAACAAGCTCCAGGCCCTGGGCTTCAAGATCGCGCAGAGCGCGAACCCCACGCCGACCACGGACTCCGGCAAGTTCAACACCGTGGTGCCGGGCAGCCAGACGCCCGCCGCGAACACCAATCAGGCATTCGGTTCGACGATCACCGTCACGCTGTACTCGCAGCAGCAGACCAAGCAGGTCCCGAACGTGACCGGCCAGATGTACGACCAGGCCAGGCAGACCCTGCAGAACCAGGGCTTCGGCGTGAAACGGGTGACCGAGCCGAACGCCGACCCGGCGAACACGGTCGAGGACCAGAATCCGCAGGGCGGCTCCTCGGCGCCCCAGGGCTCCACGGTCACGCTGACCGTCTCCGACGGTACGCAGGCCGGCTTCACCATGCCGGACCTGCGGGGTGAAACCGTGTCCCAGGCGCAGAGCCAGTTGTCGGCGCTCGGCTGGACCGGCAAGTTCAACCAGATCAACGACTCGACGCCCAACCCGCTGAAGAACGGCACCATCGAGGACCAGGAGCAGAATCCGCAGTCGCAGGTGCAGAACAACGCGACGATCGGTATCACGGTCTGGCAGTTCGGCAACAGCCCTCCGACTACCACCGGGTAGCGGCGGCGGAAACCACTGACGCACAACGAAAACGGGGCCTCACGGATTTCTCCGCGAGGCCCCGTTTTCGTTGGTGGCTGAGCAGAACCTCAGACGTACGCGGCCGAGGCGAGCTTGCGCATCTCGGTCTCCAGTTCGACGACGCGCTCCTGCGGCACGGTGTGCCCGCAGATCGCGAGCCAGTTCGCCAGCATCCGGTGACCGCCGTCGGT
>DASXOJ010000178.1:0-46833 GCA_036494465.1 Pseudonocardiaceae bacterium | reverse complement strand
GCGAGTCAGCACGTAACCGCGCATCGCTGTCCTTCCGTCTCATTTGTTCTGTGATCCCGCCGGCAGCGCGGCGGTGATGAGTTCGGCCACCTGGTCCGGCGCTTCCCAGGGCGGTGTGTGACCGATGCCGGGCAGGACGGTGAGGCGGGCCTGCGCGAGGTGAGCGAACGCACCGTGCGGAGCGGCGACTCGGGCGTCCTGTGTGCCGAACACGAGTTCGGTGGGCACCGCGAGGTTGTTCAGGCGTTCGGCCAGCGGGCTGGCCGTGAGGTAGTCGTTGATGGCGCGTGAGCCGCGGACGAGGTTCGCCGTCCACGTTCCCGAAGGTCGGTGACGAACTGGTCCGGGACGACGGTACCGGGGGCGAAGGCGCAGCGCAGTCCGGCGCGTTGCCGGGCGTGGAGGCGACAGTCCACAGCAGATCGCCGATGGTTGGAGGCGATCGCGACGCTGTTGCGTTCGTCGCGCTCGGTCAGGACCTGGAAAAGGTCAAATCAAGCCAGGGAGGCTGGCTTGTCGGTGCTCGGACCTAGTATGCGGAGCATGATGCGGTATGTCGACGAGGATCTGCACGGTGCGGAGTTCCGCGAGTGCGATCTGACCGGGGCACGCCTGATCGGCGTCGTCATGCAGGATGCCGTGATCGACGGGCTCATCACGAACCTCGTGGTGAACGGTGTCGAGGTCACCGAATACGTCGAGGCAGAGCTCGACCGGCGCCATCCGGTGCGGGTGCTGATCCGCTCCGAGGACCCTGCCGATCTGCGCGAGGCATCGCGTCAGCTCCATGCCGGCTGGGCTGCCACGATCGAGCGAATCCGCCGTACGCCCGGCATCGAGCGCCGCAGCGTGAACGACGAGTGGTCGGCGGTGCAGACGATGCGCCACCTGGTTTTCGTCCACGACTCGTGGTTCCGCCGCTGCTGCCTGGGCTCGACGGAGCTGTTCACGCCGATGGGCATCGGGACGGCCGTCGAGCCCTACCGTGGAGCGCACGGGCTTGACCTCTCGCTGGATCCGGCCCTCGACGAGATCGTGAGTGTGCGTGACGCACAGGCCGCAGAGCTCGAGGCCTGGCTCGACGAGGTCACCGCTGTGCAGCTCGCAGCGCGAGCGCCGGTGCCCGACGACGATGTCTGGCCGCCGTACGCCCGGGGCCGCTTGGTGCGGCAGTGCCTCGGCACGGTGCTCAACGAGACCTTCGAGCACCACGGCTTCTGCGTCCGCGACCTCGACCTGATCGAGACACAGGACGCTGAGTAGGGCCGGCTACGGACCCAGCATCTTGCGGATGCGGGCATCGCTGAGCGTCTGCGCGGTGCCGGGCTGATGGGCCCAGAGGTGGACGCGGTACTTCTCGAGCATCCGGCGGGCCTGACCTAGGTGCTGGCCGGGCGGGCGGCCGTCGGGAGCGCGGCGAGCTGGTGGAGGTGCGCCGCCTGGAGGTCGGCGATGCGGTCCTTCAGTGCGCGATCGGCGGCGATGGTCGTGCCCAGCTCGCGGCGCCGCTCGACGACGTCCTGAGGTAGACCGGGTAGTGCTCCTGTCAAGCCTCCAGGCGGGGCCACATCAAACCGTCAGCTGGGGCCAAATCAAGCCGCCAAAGCCAGCCATCCCCACCGACACAGGCAGAACCGCTTACATCAAGCCGATCTTGCTGAGATCACCTCAATGGGCAATGTTGTACCTATTGCCGAACGTATGCGGGTGATTGTCGCCTTGGATCGATGTTCGGTGCACCAGAAGCTGCCGCAGCACGCGCGCCGCTTCTGCGGGACGGGTCCTGGACGTGGTCGTGGACGTCGAGAGCCTCAGGGGGCGCAGAGCGCCTTGACCAGCCTCAGGCTCGCGGCCGGCTCGGCCTGTGGCAGGAACAGCGACGGTTCCACCATCTCCAGTTCCAGGACGCGGAACTGCCCTCGGTCGTCCCGGACGAGATCGACGCGAGCATAGGTGGGCACACCGAAGCGGCGCACCACGACATCCAGCGCCGCCTGCGCCACCGTGATCTGTGCGGTGTCGGCGGTGTGCGGTGCGTTGTTCTCCTCGGCGAACAGACCGTCGACCGAACCAGCGGCGGGCAACGCGACTCGTTTGCTGGCGGCATGGCTGTAGCGGCCGTCGAGGAAGATCAAGGGCCACTCGCCGTCGACGGCAACCGACGCGACCAGCGGCTGGACCAGCGCGCTGGCGCCTGCCGCGTGCAACCGGTCGACGTGCGCTGCGGCCAGGTCGTGTTGGGTCGGATCGTAGGACGCGGCATCGCGGCTGCCCGCTCCCACCGCCGGTTTCACCACGAACGATCCGGCCGGAAACCGTGGCCGGTCACCAGGTTCCGCGAACGCGGTCGCAACCACCGGTGCCCCGGCGCGTTCGAGTTCGACCAAGTAGTGCTTGTCCAGGCTCCACCGCACCATCGGCAACGGGTTGCGCAGATCCGTCACCCGGCTCACGCGTTCGAGCCAGGCGAGGAACTCGTCAAGCCGCTGTGGATAGTCCCAGGTGGACCGCAGCACTACCCGATCGTAGGCCGCCCAGGAGATGCCGGGGTCGTCCCAATCGACAAGGTCCACCGCGACGTCGGCTTGACGTAGTGCGGCGAGCGCGATCGGCTCGTCGTCGTCGAGGCCACGTGCTTCGGTGGTGGTGGCCCACGCCAGTCGAGTGATCATGCGGTCTCTCCTACCCGGCGGATGGCGTGTACGCAGCGACCGGAGGAGTCTCTCATCACCAGCTGACGCGGTCAGAGGAAGCTCTTGCCCGCGTCAGCGGCAGCGACGTAGTGGTCGTTCGCGTGCGCGCGCAGGCTGATCACCGGATGGGTGGCCCGAACTGGGCGAGGTTCACCGCGTCGGCGATGGCGTGGTAGCCGGCGTTGTTGGGGTGCAGGTGGTCACCGCTGTCGTAGGCGGGCAGGTACCAGGTGGGTGCGGACGGGTCGTGCGTCGCGGTGTCCTGGTCGATGACGCCGTCGCAGCCGCTGTTCGCGCCGCGCACGAAGTTGTCGATGGCCTCGCGCGCGGTCTCGCCCGACGAGTTCCAGTAGCCGGCGCCCTGGTAGGGCGTGAGCGTGGAGCAGATGAACATGATGCCGTTCTGGTGCGCGACGCCGATCAGCTGCTGGATACCGGCGATCAGCTGCGCCGCCGACGGTTGCGGACTGGTCGAGCCGAGGTCGTTGATGGGGTCGTCGGAAAACACGACCCAGCGCACACCGGGCGCGCCGAGCACGTCGCGGGCGAAACGGTTGATCGCGCTCTGGCCGCTGCCGTCGGCGAGCAGCCGGTTGCCGCTGATGCCCGCGTTGAGCACGCCGACCTGCTCGCCCGCCGCGTTGAGCCTGCCTGCCAGCAGGTCGGGCCAGCGATCGTTGCCGTCCTGGCTGGAGCCGAAGCCGTCGGTGATCGATGCGCCGAGTGTCACCACCGCACCCTGCGACGTCGCGTTCTGCACGTCGAGTCCCGACAGGAAGTAGTAGTTGTTCTGGGTTTGCGCGCCTGCCAGGTTCGCCGCGCCGCTGACGTCACCGTTGGCGGTGTAGGCGGTCTGCATGGCGAGTTGGTGATCGGTGGACGTGCCGCTGTTGCCTGCCAGGTAGAAGCTGATCGCCAGGTTCGTCACCGCCGCGACGGACATGGTCACCGCGTCGCTGGTCGCGGTGCCACCGGCCGGGATCGTCACCGAGGCCGAACCGTTGAACGTCACCTGGTGGTCGGTGCCGTCGACGATCGCTGAGCCGGAGCCGGCTTGGGCGATGTGCACGTCGGCCACGGTCAGCGGTGCGGTGCCGAAGACGTTGGACAGGTCGATGCGGGCGAGGTTGCCGCCGATGCTGGTGTGCACGATCTGCCGGATCGTCTGCGCCGTGAACGAGTCGCTGCCGCTCTGCATCGCCGCCGTCCAGGTGCCGGTCCAGTTGTCGTCGGCCAGGGCCGCCTGCGCGGGCCCGGCGCACATCGTGGCCAGCGCGAGCATGGCCGCGATCGCGCAGCCCAGCCGTTGGACGGACACGGGTCCTCCCGGACGCTTCGTTGTGTAGTGTGACGGCACATCACACCTGACACCTCGGATGGGTTTGTAGCTCAGCTCCGATCAGGTGTCCACGTTCGCCGACGCCACCTGCGATTGATGGGATCACCCTGGCGTCCAACTGCGCAGGTCATGGGGGATTCCCGAGATCTGCTTGGATTTTTCACGTATTAGTTCATGTCTTGCGAGAACGCTCCCCGGGTCGGGCGAGACCCGACCCGGGAGACCGGTTCCTCAGAAGACCCGGCCGACGTCCTTGCGGATGATGGTGGCGATGTTGCGCTCGGCGAGCGCCGCGATGGTCATGGACGGGTTGCACGCCCCGGTCGACCCCGGGATGAGAATTACGCCTGGGTGCGACCTGGTAGGAAATATCGCGCATGGGACTGGCCCAGGCCGGCCACAGCCGCGCGGACGCGATCAGCGCCACGGACCTGGCGCGCGGACTATGACGCGATCATGCTGAACCGCTGGTGGCCTTGCTACGACGCCGGCAAGCTCGCTGGCACCGTGCAAGCCTGGCGCACCGCGCAAGAATCGCTAACGGGTGTGCAGGGCCATCCGGATACCTAACCTCTCAGGGCGGTACACGTAGATACGGTTGATCAGCCCCACTGGTACTTGAGGAACTTCCCGTCCAGGGTGACCACCACCCGGTCGCCGCCTGGGTCTTCCCGGCGGTCCACGTCGATCTTGAAATTGATCGCGCTCATGATGCCGTCACCGAACTTCTCGTGGATCAGTTCCTTGATGGTCGGGCCGTACACCTGGAGCACCTCGTAGAACCGGTAGATCGTCGGATCGGTGGGCACAGGCTGATCCAACGCGCCGCGGGTGGGCTGCGCGACGAGTCCGGCGACCGCGTCCGGACCGAGTTCCAGCGCGCGGGCCGCAGTCTCGGCCTGATCGTGGCTCAACGGGTGCTGCCCCAGCAGGGCGGCGGTGGTCCAGGCGAGTGGTGCGCCCAGGGTGTCGGCTAGGTTCTGCCAGCTCAGGCCCAGCCTGGCCTTCGCGGCCAGCACCGTGGCCGCCGTCTCCTGCTTGGTCATCATGGTCACACGGTAGGTCCTGGGGATTGCCGGCGCGTTACGAGCGTTGGCCTGCACGCTCTGGCCGGAGCCTGGCGCCACTCCGTGCCGAAACCAGATTTCACCGTCACAACCGGCAGCCCTCAGAAGACCGGGCCGATGTCCTTCCCGATGATGGGTACCGCAACAGTTCCTCGAACGGCCGGTCCAACGCGTGCTTGGCGCGCAACTCGGCGGGATGTCGCAACAGGACCAGCGTGCCGGGCCCGAGCATGTTCGCGGTGGTCTCGTAGCCCGCGAACCGCATGAGGCTGCCGATGCTGGACACTTCTTCGGGCGGCAGGTTGTCCTCGGGATTTCCGGCGTGCAACAGATGGCTGAGCACGTCCTCGTCCTGCGCTGCCTGCTTGCGTCGAACCAACTCGTCGGTGTACTCCCCGCATCCCGGCCAGCGCGGTCCGCACCGTCTCCGGTGTCGAGTCCAGCAACAGCAACGTCGTCGTGCGTGACTGCGCGTTTCACAGCTTGCTGGCCGCCGCGACCGCCGATGGCTCGGTCAGCACCAGGTCGGCAGGCAGCTGCTCGCGAAGCACACTGGCGATGGCCTCGATATCCGCGCTCATGGGTGATCGTTGTCTTCGACGCGGTGACAACGCCGAGTTGCCGCACGAACAGGCGGCTGTCGGCGTGCCGTCAAGGAGCATCCCGCAACAAAGTCGTCGCCCGGCTCGGGATGAGAGCCGGGCGACAACTCATTTGTCGTTGGTGCCGATCACAGCCCGAGCGCGGTGTAGAGGCCGGAGGCGATAGGCGAGCCCCAGCCGGTCACGTTGTCGTAGCCCGAACCGGCGCTGAAGGAGCCGTTGCTGCCCGACGTGATGTCGTTGAACGCCGAGCTGTAGCTCGACCCGTTGCCGATACTGGCGTACGCGGCGTCCGGGTTGCCCAGCATCTTGCCCGACTGGCTGTCGAACAACGCGGTGATGCCGGCCCACAATGGCGCGGCGCAACTCGTTCCGCCGTAGACCTGCCAGCCGCCCGCCGAGTAGATCGCGTAGCCGGTGTTCGGGTCGGCGTCGGCGGACACGTCCGGGACGTTGCGGTTGGAGTACACGGCGGACACGCCGCCGCCGCTGCCGCTCCACGCGGTCTCGGACCCGGGGCCGTTGAGGGTGGTGCCGCCTGCTCCGGCCACGTCTGGCGAGGACGCCGGGTAGTCGACGGCGGTCGTGCCGTCGCCGCAGTCGTCCGAGCCGCTGTCACCCGAGGCCGAGTAGAAGGTGATGCCCTCGGCCGTGCCCTGCGCCAGCGCGTCGTCCGTGCTGCTCAGCGTCGCCGATGAGCTCTGGGTCTCGCACTGGCCCCACGAGATCGAGGTGACCGAGACCTTGTCGTCCGACGCGATCTGGGCGGCCATGTCGATCTGACCCTGGTCGGAGTTGGGTGCCTCGTAGACGTAGGTCGACGCGGCAGGCGCCATCGCGTTCACGACCTCGATGTCCAACTCCACCTCGCCCTGGCCGTCGCCGGGGCTGGAGTCGTAGTTGGCGCCGTCAACCGACACGGTGGTCGGCGTGGGCGAGTTGAGCCCGTAGTTGCTGTCGTACGCGGAGATGTTGCTGTCCTGGTAGCCGTCGAACTCCCACAGGGCGACGGACACACCGCTGCCGGTGCCCAGCCCGTTGACCGAGTACGCGGAGGCCAGATCCGACGGACCGTAGCCGCCCGCGGTCCGCGGACGCGCGGTCGAGCGCACGTTGCGGGCCTGGCGAATCCCGTGGTTGTCCAGGCCTGCGACGCCGCTGATGGCGCTGGCGATGCCTGCAGGCACGACAGGTGCGGTTTCGTTGGCGTAGAACGTCTTGCCCGCCTGTTCGTACACGCCGAGCCTGGTGGCGAAGGTCTGCTCCAGCTGACCAGCGGTGCCGGTCGCGTCGACGACCTGGCTGTTGGCCCGGACCGGTTTGACGGTCAGACCATGTGCGGCGAGAAACGACGTGACCTCGGTGATCTCGGCCCGGGTCGGGCCGTACTTCGCGGTGAACTGGGCGGGCGTGAGGAAGTGCCGGTATTCGGGTGAGCGGGGGTTGCTCACCTCGGACAGGAACGTCCGCATGCCGGCGTCGTCGCGCAGTTTCAGCGAGACGGCAACGGACATCGACTTGTTCGCGACGAGCTCGCCGATCTTGGCGCTGTGCGAGATAGCGGGACTGACATTGTTGGGAAGGGCCACCAACGGGTTGGCGGCGTTCGCGGTTCCGGTGAACACCAGACCGGCCAGGATCGGCAACGGTGCGATGATCGCGGCGAGAATTGGCAGGGATCTGTTCACGGCACAACTCCAGCTTTTGTTGGGTGTTCCGTCGTGTGGAGCGTTGTTTCCGCCAACGGGCGGTGACATGAAGCTATTTCGCCGTTTTTCCCCAGGTCAACGGAAGATTCTTCACTCTCCGTGTGCTGTTATCCGAAGCTAACCTCCGTTGTGGGCTGATCGGCGTAATCAACGCTGCATCGATTGGCCCAGTGCCGGGTCGGCTGCGAGGTCAACCACCCTGGCGGACTAAACACACTGTCAACTGTTGCCCACGTACGCCCGCTGTCCGGCAACGTCGGCGACACGAAGTTCGACACCCTGCTGATCGAGACTTGCGTCTGGTCGATCGCCGCGCCGCCGGTCGACCAGACCTACCGGCGGTGGTCAGTGACACCACTGAATCGATGTGGTTGCCGCGCAGTGGTTGCGATTTACCGACATTGTTCTTCCAGTACACCGCGCCCGAGGCGACGTTTCATCATGTTCGCAGTATGGTATATTCCTGGTTTCTTCTTGGAATGCCAAACGAATTCCAGGAATCAGTCCAATCAGAACTAGGCATATTGCCGGTGGCCGAACCAAGCCGCTTGTCCCTGCCATCACGGAGTTCGGGAAGACCCCCAAGTGCAGAAATTAATTCGCACAGTTGTTGGCGGCAATCGCCGCGGCCCTCGCCCTCGCCCTCGCCCTCGCTCTCGGCGTGGGCGGCTGCGCTTCACCAACCTCGCGGCCCGTCGGTCGCGCCCGCGCCTTCCGAACACCTCAAGGTCCAACCCGAGGACGGCGTCGACGAAGACGGTGACGCGGCCGACAAGGACGTCAGGGCAGTGCGGCGGCGAGATTCGCCAGTTCGGCCGGGACTCGCTCGTTCGGTGGCTTCCATCGCGGTCCGCGCCGCTTCGACAGCCCTGGTGTACGACCTCACCGTGGCCCGCGAGCACGTGCTCGGCGCACTGTACTGAGCCGCGTCCCAACTCGAACTACCGACTGCGCTGCCTGGATGAACGCGGCTTCGCGCTACTCACCGGCCGCTGGCGCACCTCCACCACATCACCGCCAGCGCCCGCAAGATCGGCGACATCGTCAAAGCCGCACTCGGTCTCACCTATTTCGAACACGGCCGACTCACCTGAATTAGGTGAGATCACCCAATGTATTGCTACTCGGCGTGGGCAACGGTTGGCCGCCGCGCGGGAATCGATCGCTGGGTCGGCAGGATCGGTGATCGAATCATAATGCACTCACCGAATCGGTGAACGCCTTGTGCGCTCGGCTCCCCGTCGAGGCCATGCCGGACCACCGGTGCACAGTGCGCGAGTGGCCTGGTGGCATCGGCGACCGCCGCGCTCGTGCTGGTGCGGCTGTTAGGCGGTTGCGAAGCCGTCGAGGAGACGGTGTCGACGACGGTCACTGCGGATATCCGGAAATCGGATGACGCTGGGATGCTCGTGAAGTCCATGCTGATGGAGGTGCGGGGCGTCTCGGTCCGCTACTCGACCTTGCTCGCCTCGGCGGCTGGCTGGACGAGCCATTTGTCTTCGACTCTGCCGATTTTCCAGTAGGCGATGGCGATGAACCAGACGATGAGGAACAACGCCGCGATGGCGAAACCGGCCTTGTTGATGTCGAAGTCAGCCATGAAGTCCCAGAACGCGCCATGGACATGCAGTTCGCTGGAGAGCAGGCCGCACACCTCGATGGTGCCGACGAGGAAGGCGACGGTGATGGAAAGCCCAGTGATGACGAGGTTGTAGTAGACCTTGCGGACCGGGCGAGCAAACGCCCAGCCGTAGGCGAAGTTCATGAAACAGCCGTCGAGGGTGTCGAACAGGGTCATGCCGCCGGCGAACAGCAGTGGCAGGGAGAGTACCGCGTACCAGGGCAGGCCCTGGGTTGCCGCAGCCGCGGTTGCCGCAAGGAGAAGTACTTCGGTCGCGGTGTCGAAGCCGATGCCGAAGATGAGACCGACGAAGAACATGTGCCAGGTCTTGGTGATCGAGCGCATGAACCGTCCGAAGAAACGCCACATCATGCCGCGGGCCTGGAGTTGGCGTTCGAGTTCCTCCTCGTCGTATCGGCCCTTGCGCATGTCCCGGAACACCTTGAGGATGCCGGCCAGCACCACCAGATTGAGCACGGCGATCAGGTACAGGAACGTTGCGGCGAGCACGGTGCCGATGACGCCACCGAGCGTTTCATACCCGGAGTTGGGATCCACGACGGCGCCGAAGACCTTGCGGGCGGCGATGGTCAGTCCGACACCGACCGCCATCATGATGGCGGAATGCCCGAGGGCGAAGAAGAATCCGGTAGCCAGCGGCCGTTTGCCGTCGGCCATGAGCTTGCGGGTGGTGTTGTCGATCGCCGAGATGTGGTCGGCGTCGAAGGCATGCCGCGCGCCAAGGGCCCAGGCGGTGAAGGCGACTCCGAGCCCGAGACCGAGGCCGGTGAACTGGAAGTGGTGCGGAATGATGGCGAAGATGAAGATGCTCCAACCGCCCACATTGAGAGCGAGTACCACGGCGCCTATACCGCCAAGCCGTCCTCGTTCCCGGCCGGTCAGCCTGGCGCGGCCCGCTTTTGTGACGACCGCAGGGGTTGACATCGCCAGGTCCTCCTCGCAGATCGGAGAAGGAGTGGATTCGGTGGCCGAACCGGGCCCCGAACGCATCGCCCTTGACTCCGAGGGCCAGTTACGTCGACGTCACAACCAGGCGACCGGACTCGTCCCCGTTTGGTGGGGCATGACCGTTGCGGCACAGTGCCGGACTTATACCGGACTTCGCTGGATTGAACACCACCCTGGGTGCTCCCAGAGCCATTTTAAAATTTATGGCAGCCCATGATGGCTTGTCAAGGAATATTGGCGTGTTTTCATGGTCGGCATGAAATGCGTCATTGGTAAAGGTCGGATCTGTTGGGTTGCCTCAAATTTCGGCAAAGCTGTGAACGTATGAATAGCTGAACATGTCAGCGCGATTCAGCCCGATGCCTGCGAACTAGCCCCATGCCGAGCCCAGTGCGGTCACCAGGAAAAAGGCGCCGGTCGCGATCTCGACCACGGCGCCGAACACGTCACCGGTGACGCCCCCTAATCGTGCCACGGCATGCCGCTGGATTGCCGTGGACGCTGTGAGCGCGCCGAGAATCGCGCCCGCCAGCCGGCCACGGCCACGCACCCGCGACCGAACCATCCGACGGAACCGGCGACCAGCGCACCGAAACCGCCGGAGCGTGCGGCTGGGACACCGCGCGCCGACGCCAGTGTGACCGCGACCCGCCCGGTGACGGCGGCGACGGTCAGGTCGACCACACCGAGTTGGCGGGTGGATGCCGCGAGGATCGCCGCGGCGGACACCGCCTGCACCAGTACCATGAGCACGAGCGCCGCGATGCCGAAGGACCCGATGTCGGACTGGCGCATGATCCGCAGCGCCCGGGCCGCCGGTTGCCCGCTGCCCAGGCCGTCGGCGAGCCCATCCAGATGTAGGCCCCGGGTGAGTGCCGCCAGCATGACCAGCGCCAGGATGGCGGCGAGCGAAGGCGAGCCCTGCGTGTGACCGCGCCAGGCCAGCAGCGCGCTCGCGCTCGCGAGGAGGCCGAGGATCAGCCCGACCACGGGCAACCACAGCACTGCCCGCCGGGCGTTCGAGCGGTCGACCGTCACCTGTCCGGCTGGCAGGACTGTGAACAGGGACAGCGCGACTCGCAGACCGCTCATATCTGGGCACCGCGACCCCGACGTCGCCAGGCCGTGGACGCGCCGGCGGCCAACAGTACGGTCACGATGCCGATGGCGCGGGACAGCCGGATCGCCCGATCGATGTCGGCCCGCGATGGTGACGGTCCGGCACCGAGGCAGGGTCGGCGCTCCGGTTCGCCGCCGTATCGGTTGGCGCCGCCCAACCGGATTCCCAGGGCACCGGCGAACGCCGCCTCGCAGCGGCCCGCATTCGGGCTCGGATGCGCCCGGCCGTCGCGCCTGATCACACGCACCGCGGCGACGCTGGAGCCACCGACGACCGGCGCGAGGAGCGCGGCCAGGGCAGCGGTGACCCGGGCAGGGATCAGGTTCGCCGCATCGTCGAGCCGGGCAGCGGCCCAGCCGAACCTCCGATACCTCGGGCTGCGATAGCCGACCATCGCATCCAGGGTGTTGATGGCGCGGTAGGTGAGGACGCCGGGCACCCCGGCGACCAAGCCCCACAGCAGCGGCGCGACCAGTGCGTCCGAGGTGTTCTCGGCGATCGACTCGACGGCCGCCCGCGTGATGGCTTGTGCGTCGAGTTCGTCGGGGTCCCGCGCGCACAGATGCGTCACCCGTCGCCTCGCCGCGTCGAGATCGCCTGCGTCGAGCAACCGCCGCAGCGCGAACCCCTCACGGGCCAAGGACGTCGCGCCGAGGCTGGTCCAGGTCGCGACGGCCAGCGCAACGGCGCCGGGCCGGGTACGCACTCCGGCCACGCGTTGCAGCGTGGTCGCGGCTGCGGCTACCGGCACAACGCAGGCGAGGGCGAACAGCGCACCGATCGCTCGCGAGTCCCGCCAACAGAGCCGTTCCAGCTGGGCGGCCCCCGAACCGAAAAGACCGACGGGGTGGCCTCGCCCTGGGTCGGCGAACACGAGATCGGCAGCGAAACCGACGGCGAGGCCGAGCGCGCGCGTCCCGCCGACCGAAGGCCGGTGGGCCGGCCGCGCGGTCATCGGGTCGCCATGCCGAGATCGGGCATCGCGGCCAGCCTGCGGGCCCTGGCCACGAACCGGCTGGCCATTTCCGGGGAACCGGCCCAGTTCAGGTGTAGGTAGGAGGCGTGTACGCCGGAGGTCACGAAGCCTTCTGTGGTGTCCGGCGTCCAGCGCCAGGCCGGTCGCCGACCGACCGGCGGCGTGATCACGGTGCGGTGGAACTCGTGGCCGCGCACCACGGTCCCGGGTTCGGCGAGAACCGATCGCGTGGACGCGATCGCCTCGCGGTAGCCGAGGGTGAGGTGGTCGGTCATCGCCGCGTCCGCCGGGATCACTCCGCACATCGGTGCGCCGTCCAGCGATCTGGCCAGGTAGAGCAGGCCGGCGCACTCGGCCGCGACCGGTGCCCCGGACCGGGCGATGGCGACGACGTCGGCGCGCAGAGCCTCGTTCGTGGACAGTGCGGCCGCGTGCAGTTCGGGGAACCCGCCACCGACGACCAGCCCGGCGGCGCCCGAGGGCAGTCGCTCGGTGCGCAGCGGATCCACCACGGCGACGTCCGCTCCCGCCGCATCGAGCAACTCGGTCGTCTCCTCGTAGCCGAAGGTGAAGGCGGCGCCGCCGGCCACGCAGACGAGCGGCCGCGCGGCGCCGGATCGGTGGTCGCCGAGTTCCGTGCTCGGGTCCCATGGCTTGGCCCGCAACGGTTTGGCTCCTCGGGCGATTCTGGCGACCGCGTCCAGATCGACCGACGAACCGATGGCCGCGGCCATCGCCGCGACGACGTGCCGGGCGGCGGCGGAGCGCTCGGCTGCCGGTATCAGGCCGAGGTGCCGGGAGGGCACGGTGAGCTCGTCGTGTCTGCGGATCGCGCCCAGCACCGGCAGTGCCACGACGGCCGCGGCGGCACGAAGTTCATGTTCGTGGCGGTCCGATCCGACCCGGTTGAGGATCACACCCGCGACCGTGATCCGCCGGTCGAACGTGCTGAAGCCGTGCAACAGGGCGGCAAGCGACCGTGCCTGCGCCGCCGCGTTCACCACCAGCACCACCGGGGCCGCGAGCAGCCTCGCCACGTGCGCCGTCGAGGCGAAGCCGTCCTGTCCGGACGCGCCGTCGAACAGGCCCATGGCGCCCTCGACGATCGCGATGTCGGCCCGCCGCGGGAACAGGGCGCCCCGCAGGAACAGTGGGACGATGCGGTCTTCCCCGACCAGCCAGGGGTCGAGGCCGCGGCCGGGTCGTCCCGCCGCGACGGCGTGGTATCCGGGATCGATGTAGTCCGGGCCCACCTTGTGCGGGGACACGGTGTCGCCGCGCTGCCGGAACGCGGCGAGCAGACCCGTGGCGACGCTGGTCTTCCCGGCACCGCTGTGCGGCGCCGCGATGACAACCCTTGGTACGTCCCAGGTCTGGGTGGATGTCGTGTCGGGATGGCCGTCGTCGTGGGCGGGGCTCACCATGATGCACCTGGCCCACCGCGCACGTCCCACCGGAGCAGCAGCGCGGCCGCGAGCTCGATGACGGCGGGGGCAGGCGCCGTCCAGGCCCGGCCTGCGTACCGGCGGATCCACTCGAGTCCGGCCAGCGAGCCGCTGACGGCGGCACCATCT
Source organism: Pseudonocardiaceae bacterium (assembly GCA_036494465.1). Classification (GTDB taxonomy): domain Bacteria; phylum Actinomycetota; class Actinomycetes; order Mycobacteriales; family Pseudonocardiaceae; genus CAJCJE01. Next base: position 33,163 of record DASXOJ010000178.1, on the reverse strand, counting down.
GCCTCGGCCAGTTCGGCCAGTTCGACCTCGCGTACCTGGACGTCGAAGCCGTTCGTGCGGGCGAGTTCGAGGACTGTTCGCCGGGTTGTGCCCGGCATCACCCGGCCATCCAGCGGGGGAGTGACCAGCGTCCGTCCACGGAAGACCAGGAGGTTGCCCATCGTGGTCTGCAGACAGCGCTCGTCCTGATCGACGAGCAGTATGTGCCCTCGGCCGATCCGAGCGGCCAGGGCATCGAGTTCGGGGTTCGGTGTCTTGTGCTCGCCGACCCCGCCGTCGACCCGCGCCACGCGAATCCGCAGCCCCGGCTGGCATGCGGGTGGCAGTGGACGCAGGGTCGGTGCGAGCCGAAGGTCGACCCGCAGCTGGCCGGACTGGGTGCGGCAGGCGCGCAGCCGCAGCGCGGCCGCCGACAATTCCGTGCTGCCCATCGCCAGCACCCGCTCTCGCACATCTCCTGGCACGGTGGCGTCCCACAGTTGCCCGGCCGAGCGGCGCAGGCGGTGCAGATGGGCGTCGATGTCGACGACGCCACCCGCGAGCACCAGCATCGTTTCGTGGATCGAGGCACTGGTTCGTGGCGGCAGGCGGGCTTCACCCGACCGGAGGCGGGTGTGTGCGGCAGCGGCGAGCGGGGCGGCCTTGTCAAGGCACTCCCGCCATTCCTCGGAGGGGATCGACTCGGCGGTGATCCCGGCGCCCACGCCCAGCGAGGCGCGGCCCATGCCTCTGTCGACGGTGATGGTGCGGATCGCGACGTTGAGTTCCAGTCCCGCTGCCGGGCTGCGGTAGCCGACCGCGCCGGTGTAGACACCGCGGGGAGCGGTCTCCAGCTCGTCGATCACGCCGAGTGCCGACAGCTTGGGCGCTCCGGTCACCGAACCTGGCGGGAACGCGGCGGCCAACAGTTCGTCGTCGCCGGTTCCGGCGCGCAGGTCCGCCGTGACGCGGCTGACCAGATGCCACACCCCGCAGTGTGGTTCGACGCGGAGCAACGACGGCACTCGGACGGTACCGGTGGCGGCGACCCTCGCGAGGTCGTTGCGCACCAGGTCGACGATCATGACGTTCTCGGCGCGGTCCTTGTCCGAGCGCGCGAGCCGTGCCGCGGCCGGGTCGTCCTCAGCGGTGTCCGTGCCGGGGGTTCGCGGGCGGGTGCCCTTGATGGGGGCCGACGCCACCTCAACGCCCTTGCGGTGCAGGAACAGTTCCGGCGACACGCTGACGACCGCGATGTCCCGCGCGCACACCAGGGCCGCGTATGCGGGGTCGAGTGCCGCGACGAGGTCGGCGAACAGCCCGCAGACGTCGCCGGTGAACTCGGCGTCGAGCCGCAGGCAGATGTTGGCCTGGTAGATGTCGCCCGCCCGGATGCGCTGGACGCACCGCTCGACGGCCGAGGTGTATCGCGCGGCCGACGTGTCCGGGTGCAGGGGGCCAATGCGGTATCCGGCCGGGCCGCGTCGCGTCGCCGCCGCGGCGGCCAGTGCCACGGCGCGCCGGCGTCGCCGGGCGAGTTCGGTGTCCTCGACGAGTCCGGGCAGGGCTTCGTCGAACCAGTCGCCGTCCGGCGCGCTGTAGCGCACGACGTTCGGGTAGAGCCCGAACCAGGGCGCGAGGCCACCTCCCGGATAGGGCAGCCAGCCGAACCACCCACCGCCCAGGTTGGCGGCCGGTCCGGGTTCGGCGGTGATCTCGCTGCCGAAGACCTCGTCGACGGACGTGCTGACCCGGATCGGGTCCCGGGCCACGATGACGCCGCCGCCTGCCCAGGCGCCGCTGAGCACGACGAGACCGTCGGCGGCGGTGAGCCCGCGCAGGACCGCCTCGGGCCGTGTCCCGTCGAGGACCGGTCGTCGCGCGGCCACCGGGGGAGCGGGGACCTCGGTCGTCACGGCCGGACCTCGGCGTGGCTGGTCGTCCTGGCGGTATGGCGGCGGACCCGGATCGCGTCGTGCAACAGCCGGGTGGCCAGGCATGCTCCGACGCCCTCGCCCGCGCGGATACGCAAGTCCAGCAACGGTTCCAGGCCGAGGTGTTCGAGCACGGCGGCGTGTGCGGCCTCCCGGCTGCGCTGTCCCGCGATCAGGTGTGCCGCCACCGCCGGTTCGAACCGTACGGCCAGCGCGGCAGCGACCGAGGTGGCGAGGCCGTCGAGCACCACGGGCACGCCCTGGGCGACCGCGCCGAGCACCGCACCGGTCAGCACGGCGATCTCCGGTCCGCCCAGCGCGCGCGCCAGCACGGCCGGGTCGCCGAGTGCGGCGCCGTGCTCGTACCGGGTCCGGGTCAGGGCGGCTTCCACGACGGCGGTCTTGCGGTCGAGCATGGCCGAATCGGCGCCGGCGCCGAGCCCGACGGTGTCGCGTGCGGACAGTCCTAAGAGGGCGGCGGCCAGCGCGGCGGCCACGGTCGTGTTGGCGACGCCGACCTCACCGAGCGCGACCATCCCCGATCCGGCAGCCTCGCGACCCAGTTCCCAGCCCCGCGCCAACAGGAACTCGGTGTCCTCAACGGTCAGCGCGTCGCCGGAGACCAGGTCGCCCCGAGGCCCGGCCGGTCGGGCGGGCAGCGCGCCGGGTACCGGAGCGGAGCCGACCCCCGCGTCCACGACCATGGCGTGCAGACCGGCGGTCTGCGCGGCGACGGTCCCGCACGCGGAACCCGCAACGGCGGCGGCCAGTACTTCGGCGGTGACCGAGGATTCGTAGGCGGACACCCCGTGCGCCCGGACCGGGTGGTCGGCACCCACCAGCAGCAGGCACCCGCCCTCGGCGGCGGCCGATCCGGCCAGCGCCAGAATCCGGTCGACGGCCCGGTCGAGCACCCCGAGCGATCCGGGCGGGGTAAGCAGCCGATCCGCCGCGTCCCGCACGCCGACCACGGCTTTCTGGTCGGGTGCCCGCAGATGCGAAACAGGCGCGGCCGGCGCGGCGTCCGATGCCGGCCACCGGCCATGGAACACCACAGCCTCCAGCGGGGCGCGTCGCGACCAGCCCGCACGTTCGAGGCCGGGACTGGGCGGCCGTTCGTCCGGCCAGCCAAGGCACAGCCAGCCGAGGGTGACCACGCCATCGGGCAGGCCGAGCAGTTCGGCCAGGTCGGTTGGCTGGAAGAGGGTGACCCAGCCGAGTCCCAGTCCCTCGGCGCGCGCGGCGAGCCACAGGTTCTCGATCGCGCACGCGCAGGACCACAGGTCGGCGTCGGGGAATGTCGCCCGCCCGAGCACGCCGGTGGCCGGTGTCCTGCGGTCGCAGCAGACGACCACGCCGATCGGTGCCTCGCGCAGCCCGTCGAGCTGTAGGTCCAGTAGTCGCCGGGCGGAGTCCGGCGCGAGCAGGGCGGCCTGCGCGTGGCGCTCGCGGTCGGCCAGCACCGAGGCGCGTTCGCGGCTGGCGTCATCGGTGACCACGATGAACCGCCACGGCTGGGAGTGGCCAACCGACGGCGCGGCGTGGGCCGCCGCCAACACCCTGTTCAGGACCGGGTCGGGTACCGGGTCTGGCCGGAATCGGCGGATGTCGCGGCGCGCGGCGATGACCCGGTGCAGCGCGTCCCGGTCCTCAGCGGCGAAGGCCCACGCCGAGGGAGCCTGGGCCCGCTGTTCGGCCGAGGTGCGGTCGCCGATCACCGGGATCGGGCGTGCCCAGGTCATGCCGGCCTCCCCGCCGTCGCCCGGCCCCGGTCACTTGTGGAAGGTTCGGCCAGGTGGGCCACTGCCGGCCCGATCACGGTCACCGCGGGCGGCCGGATGCGGGCGGTGTCCTCGACGAGGCGGCCGAGCACCGAGCGCACCACCTTTTGGCGTGAGGTGCCGCCTTCCTGCACCGTTGCGGTGGGAGTGTCGGCGTCCATGCCGGCGGCGAGCAGCGAAGCGGTGATCGTCGGCAGGGTCTGCACTGCCATGAGCAGCACGAGCGTGGCCCCGGAACGGGCCATCGCGGCCCAGTCGAGCCGGGACCGGTCGGACGTCGGGGCCAAGTGACCGGACACCACGGTGAAGGCATGCGCGAGGCCCCGGTGGGTGAGAGTGATCCCCGCCAACCCGGGTACGGCGATCGCGCTCGTCACGCCGGGTACCACGGTCACCGGCACGCCGGCGGCCCGGCACGCCTCGACCTCCTCCATGCCCCGGCCGAACACGAACGGATCGCCGCCCTTGAGCCGGACGACCTGCTTGCCCTCACGGGCGTGCTCGATCAGATGACGGTTGATCTGGGCCTGTGGCATCGCCGTTCCGCCGGGCAGCTTCGCCGCGTCGATCAGCACCGTCGTGGCGGGCAGGTCGGCCAACAGCGCGAGCGGCGCAAGGCGGTCGTGCACGACGACGTCGGCCTCGTCCAGCGCACGAAGGCCACGCACCGTGATCAGCCCAGGGTCACCGGGACCGCCGCCCACGATCGTCACCGCGCCCACCGTGCCGGACGCTCGGCCCGCGCCGACCTCGGCCCGGTCCTCGGCGACCGACCACACGCGCGCTCGCCGAGCTTCCTCGGCGATCCGGGCGTCCTCGGCCGGGTCACCGGTTCTCGGGTAGACCAGCCAGGCATCCGCGAGATCGCCTGCCGTGCACGAGCGGGCGGCCAGTTCGATGCGTCCCCTGCCTGCGAGGTCCGCCAGTGACGGGGTGAGGTCGGCCCGATCACCCGCGATCACCCGTACGTGGGCGCCCCGGTCGAGCAAGGCAGCGGTCAGCGCGGCGGCGTCCGCGCCGTGACCGGCGACGATCACCAACCGGTCGGCGACCGGCAATGTGACGGCGAGCCTGTCGTGGGAGGTTGTCCTGGGCATCATCGTCCCCTTTCGGGCGTGTGCAGGCGCGGCGCACCGTCCGGACGACCGTCGGCCAGGAGCACGAACCGGAGCTGTCGGGAGACCGTGGGTCCGCGTCGAAGAGACACGCTTCGCCCCGTGCCGGGGGCGGGAGTGTCGGACAGGAGCCGCCGAATCATGCCGATGGCCGATGGGCGCCCGAAAAACTGCGGAAGACCATGCCAGGAAGCTCCTTAGAGGTGTCCTCGCCTCCGAAGAAGATCACGACGACACGAGTATCCTGGCTTCCGGATCACCGCTTCCCGTGCCTTCCAGCTTCTCGCGAAGCCGTGGCTGTGACGGGACCGCTCCCCGGTTACAGTGGCGGGACCGCGTCGGATTCGCACCGACTTCCTCCACTGCCGTCGTGCCGTGATCCCACCACACGACGTGGCGGCCCGTCAACGAGGCGGTACCGGTCAAGATCGGGCACCACAGTCCGCACGGCGACGACGTGATCGATGATGGTGACGGTTGTGACCGAGCCGTTGGGCGGGATCGTCTCGGGTGTCCGGCCACACAGGACGGTGAGTGCGGCGCGGATCGTCTCTCCGTGCGTCACCAGGACGACATCACGCGGTTGGCCGCGCAGGCACGACCGCAGCAGCGATTCCGTCCTGTCGCAGACATCGGCGAGGCTTTCGCCGCCCGCCACCGGGGCGGTCGGATCGGCCAGCGCGGCCACCGGCCTGCCCTCGAACACCCCGTGACACTGCTCGCGCAGCCTGCGGTCGCGGCGCGCGGCCAGGCCCGTGATCGCCGCGACGGCGTCGGCGGTCTGCACGGCACGGGCGAGGTCACTGGTCACCAGCGCGTCCACGGCGTGCCCGGTGAGGTGTTCGGCGAGGGCCCACGCCTGCCGGTGACCGAGGTCGGTCAGGCCGACGTGCGCGGTCTGGCCCTGGAGCAGCCCTGCCGCGTTCCAGCGCGACTGGCCGTGGCGGACCAGCCGCAGGCGCAACGGTGTCCGGGATGTCCTGGCAGGCATGAACGGCGCAGCCTCCGTTGTGGACGGACCACTCGGCTGGCTCCCGGCGATCGAGGTCACCGGTCACAGCGGCGCTCGGCCGCGCCGGCTTCGCACCGGCTTGACTGTGGAGGATGGCACAGCCCGGTGTCAGTGCTCCAGCCTCTGGGCGTCCGGTGTCGGGGGGTCCGGGGGTGTCAGCGCTCGCGCCGCCTGGGACAGGTGCGGTTCGACGGGCTCGGGCCTGTTGTCATCCCAGGTGAGGTGCAGGATGAACGCCGAATCGATCTGCTGCTCGCACGGACAGTCCGGGCAGTCGGTCCGATTGGGCCGCAGCGGACAGTCCCAGCAGGTGCGTACCAGTCGCTCGGTCTTCTCCAGGTCGCTGAGCAGGTAGCGCAGGTTGGCCAGCGAGGCCCGCAGGTCGGCGCGGATCGAGGCGAAGACCTCGGCGAGCTGGTGGCTCGACTCCTCGCCGGTCGCCGACGAGGGGCGGATCGTGGCGAGCTGCCTGAGCGTCTTGATCGGCACGCCGACCGCGGCCAGCCGGACACACACTTCGAGCCGCTGCACGGCGAAGTCGGAGTAGTACCGGGTGCCCTTGTCGGTGCGGCTGGGTGTGACCAGCCCCTGCTCCTCGTAGTAGCGCAGCGTGCGCAGGGTGACCCCGAGCATTTCGGCGACTTCTCCGGACGACTGGTAGCCGAGTCGTCGCGCCTCTGTCGCGTCCACGAGCTGGTTCCTTTCCTGGTCCCTGGCCGGAGCGCGGTGGCGCCCGACACCAGCGTGGCATACGTCCTGGCCTGCCGGCAGCACGACCGCCCCGAAAATCGACTCTTTACGTGAGGATAACAAAAGTTCGCTACCGCCGGAGACTTGCGAGGTGGGGTGGACGGCGCGGCGGATATCCGCTCCGCGCGTGAGGAAGAGCTGGAGTGGACCGACAGGTCTGAACAACCGGACTCCGCACTTCGGCGGCTGTTATGTCATGGGCGGCAGTATCTTCCGGGTAGGTGTCCCGGTGCTCCATCGATGTGATGCACTAGACATCCCGATCCGACATTTGTTACGCTCACGTCAGATATTTGAGATTTGGTGGTGCCGGGTCGAATCGCGCCACGATTGGGCGCCCCGGTCGATTTCGCCGGCGCCGGCATACGGGCAGTTGCCGATCCCCCAGGCCTCCGGCCATCGAGGAGATGAGCATGACCGTCGCGGACGTGTCCGTTCTGAACGCCGATCTATCCACTGTGGACCCCGAGGTCGCCGAAGCGGTCGGTGCCGAACTGGACCGCCAACGTGACACCCTGGAGATGATCGCCTCCGAGAACTTCGCGCCGAGGGCGGTGCTCCAGGCCCAGGGTTCGGTGCTGACCAACAAGTACGCGGAGGGATACCCGGGTCGGCGCTACTACGGCGGCTGTGAGCACGTGGACGTCATCGAGCGGCTGGCGATCCAGCGGGCGCGGGCCTTGTTCGGCGCCGACCACGCCAATGTGCAGCCGCATTCCGGCGCGCAGGCCAACGCGGCCGCGATGGCCGCCGTGCTGAGCCCCGGTGACACCATCCTCGGACTCGACCTCGCGCACGGCGGGCACCTGACGCACGGGATGCGCCGGAACTTCTCCGGGCAGCTCTACAACGTCGCGCCCTACCACGTGCGCAAGGAAACCGGCCTTGTCGACATGGACGAGGTCGCCGACCTCGCCCGGCAACGGCGACCGAAGCTCATCGTCGCGGGTTGGTCGGCCTACCCGCGCGAACTGGACTTCGCCGCGTTCCGCGCGGTGGCCGACTCGGTGGGCGCCCTGCTGCTCGTCGACATGGCGCACTTCGCCGGCCTGGTCGCCGCCGGCCTGCACAGCAACCCCGTCCCGTTCGCCGATCTGGTCACCACGACGACCCACAAGACCCTGGGCGGCCCGCGCGGCGGCGTCGTACTGTGCCGATCGGCCCTGGCGAAGGCGCTGGACTCGGCGGTGTTCCCCGGTCAGCAGGGCGGGCCGCTCCAGCACGTGATCGCGGCCAAGGCGGTCGCCCTGCGGCTGGCCGCGGGCGAGGAGTTCCGGGACCGCCAGCGGCGCGCCGTCGCGGGTGCCCGGATCATCGCGCGGCGGCTCGCGGCGCCCGACTGCGCCGAGGCCGGCATCCGAGTGGTGTCCGGCGGCACCGACGTGCACCTCGTGCTGGTGGACCTGGTCGCGTCGGCGCTCGACGGCAAGGAGGCCGAGGACCGGTTGCACCGGATCGGGATCACTGTGAATCGCAACGCGGTGCCGTTCGACCCGCGACCGCCGATGATCACCTCCGGCCTGCGGATCGGCACCCCGGCCCTGGCCACCAGGGGCTTCGCCGAGGCCGACTTCACCGAGGTCGCCGACGTGCTCGCCACCGCGCTGCGTACCGGTGACGACGACGGGCCGCTGGGGCCGCTGCGGGCCAGGACGGCCCGGCTCGCCGAACGTCGTCCGCTCTACCCCGACCTGTCCGCGACCGGCTGACCCGTACCCGTCCGACCCCCGGAGGATCTGGTGACCACGGAGATCACGGTGCGCGCGGGCGCCACCGGCGACGTTCTCGCCGATGGCGACGCGACGTCGGCTGCCGATGCGTTGCTGCGCGCGGACGTGCGACGCGTGACTGCGCTGCTCGGCGAATCCCTGACCCGCCAACACGACGGCGCCCTGCTGGACACCGTCGAGCGGGTGCGCGCGCTGGCCAAGGCGGGTGGTGGCGCGTCGACGCACGAGGAGCGCGGGGTGGCCAGGACGCGGATCAGGGCGCTGCTGGCGGCGCTGCCGCTGCCGACGGCGTCCTCGCTGGTGCGGGCCTTCTCCACGTACTTCCTGCTGGCCAACGCCGCCGAGCAGGTGAACCGGGTGCGGCTGATCCGGGCGCGCGAGGACGGTCAGGGCTGGCTGGAGCGTTGCGTCCGGGAAGTGACCGCCGCCATCGGGCCCGATCGGTTGGCCGATGCGATCGGCGGGCTGGCGGTGCGCCCCACGTTCACCGCGCATCCCACCGAGACCAACCAGCGATCCGTGCTCGGCAAGCTGCGGCGGGTCGCCGATCTGCTCGCCGTGCCAACGATTCCCGGCAGCGCCGCCAGGGTGCGCCAGGACCGGGCGCTGGCCGGTCTGATCGACCTGTTGTGGCAGACCAATGAGCTGCGGGCGAGCAGGCCGACACCGGTCGACGAGGCGCGCAACGCCCTGTACTACTTCGGTCAGCTCGCGGAGGAGGTGTTGCCGGACCTCGCCACCGACCTGGCCGGACAGCTGGCCGGACAGGGTGTCCGGCTCGACCTCGACGCGATTCCGCTCTCCTTCGGCACCTGGATCGGCGGTGACCGGGACGGGAACCCGAACGTGACCGCCGAGGTGACCAGGGAAGTGTTGCGGATGCAGCACGACGTGGCCGTGGACGCGGTCATCAAGGCGCTGGACGGGCTGGCCGTCGAACTCTCGACCTCGACCACGCTGGTCGGCGTCGACGTCCGGCTCCAGCAGTCCCTCGAACGTGATCTCGCCGAGCTGACCGAGATCGACCCGGCGGTGGTCGCCGCCGCGCGCGCCGAACCGTATCGGCTCAAGCTGATCTGCGTGCGGACCAAGGTCGCCAACACCCGGGCCAGAGTGCATGACGGGGCGCCGCACCGGCCAGGCCGCGACTACCGAGATCGAGCGGAGCTACTGGCTGACCTGCGCCTGCTCGACGCGTCGCTGCGGGCCAACGCGGGATCCCTGATCGCCGACGGTGTGCTCGCGCACGTGGTCCGCACGGTCGCCGTCTTCGGGCTGCACCTGGCCACCCTGGACATCCGCGAGCACGCCGACGCCCACCACGAGGCGGTCGGGCAGTTGGTCGACGCACTGGGCGAGGGCCAAGGCCCCTACCGGGATCTGGACCGGGCCCGGCGCACGGACCTGTTGTCCCGGGAGTTGGCTTCCCGCCGCCCGCTCGCGGTGTCCCCACCGCCGCTGGATGCCGCTGCGCAGGGCACCTTCGCGGTGTTCACCGAGATTCGCGCGGCGCTGGACACCTACGGCCCCGAGGTCGTGGAGAGCTACATCGTGTCGATGACCAGAGGCGCGGACGACGTGTTCGCCGCGGTCGTGCTGGCCCGCGAGGCCGGACTGGTCAACGTGCACACCTCCGGTGATCCGTTCGCGCGGATCGGCTTCGTGCCGCTGCTGGAGACGGTGGACGAACTGCGCGAGAGCGGGCGGGTACTCGGCGACCTGCTGGCCGAGCCGACCTACCGGCAGATCCTGCGGCTGCGCGGCGACGTGCAGGAGGTGATGCTCGGCTACTCGGACTCCAACAAGCAGGCCGGCATCACCACCTCGCAGTGGGAGATCCACCGGGCGCAGCGCACGATGCGCGACCTGGCGGCCCGGCACGGCGTGCGGCTGCGGCTGTTCCACGGGCGCGGCGGCACGGTCGGCAGGGGAGGGGGACCGACCTACGACTCGATCCTGGCCCAGCCGTGGGGTGTGCTGGACGGCCAGCTCAAGTTCACCGAGCAGGGCGAGGTGATCAGCGACAAGTACGCGCTGCCCGAACTGGCGCGAGAGAACCTGGAACTCACCGTGGCAGCCGCGCTCACCGCGTCGACCCTGCACCGCACGCCACGCAAGCCCGCGGAACGGATCGCGCGCTGGGACCGCTGCATGGACGTGGTCAGCGACGCGGCGTACGCCGCCTACCGGGCACTGGTGGACGACCCCGACCTGCCCGCGTACTTCCTCGCCTCGACACCGGTCGAGCAACTCGGCTCGCTGAACATCGGCTCCCGGCCGGCCAGACGGCCTTCCTCGGGTGGCGGGATCGATGGCCTGCGCGCGATTCCGTGGGTGTTCGGCTGGACGCAGTCGCGGCAGATCGTGCCCGGCTGGTTCGGCGTCGGGTCCGGCCTCGCCGCCGCGCGGGAGGCGGGCTTCGCCGAGGTCCTCGCGGAAATGCACGAGCAGTGGCACTTCTTCCGGACCTTTGTGTCCAATGTGGAGATGATGCTCGCGAAAACCGATCTGCGGGTGACTTCCCAGTACGTGGCGGGCCTTGTGCCGGCGCCGCTACAGCACGTCTTCGACACCATCCGCGAGGAGTGCGCGCGCAGCGTCGCCGAGATCCTGCGGGTGACGGGCGAGGCGGAGTTGCTCGACGACGCCCCCGCGCTGAAGCGGACGCTGGCCGTGCGGGACGCCTATCTGACGCCGTTGTCCTACCTCCAGGTGGATTTGCTCGCGCGGGTACGAGCCCAGCAGGGCGATCCGGATCCGGATCTCATCCGCGCGTTGCTGCTCACCGTGAACGGGGTCGCCGCCGCCATGCGCAACACCGGCTGAGCGCGACATGGTGCTGCGCGTGTCTGGGAGGTTCGATGGCTGACCACGATCTGGACCATCACGGCGATCGTGAGGTCCGCGATGATCTCGTCGACCTCGCCGTCAACGTCATGCTCTCCGCGCCGCCGGGATGGCTGCGGCGTGAACTCGCCGACGAACTGGCCGGGTTGGCGGCCTATCCGGATCCGAGGGCGGCGGCGGAGGCACTGGCGGCCCGACACCGCCGCCCGGTGCGGGAGGTCCTGGTCACGTCCGGCGCCGCCGAGGCGTTCCGGCTGCTTGCTGCTGCGTTGCGGCCCCGGCACGCGGTGGTGGTGCATCCACAGTTCACCGAGCCGGAGGCGGCATTGCGCGCCGCGGGCCATGCGGTGCGGCGAGTCCTGCTGACCCCGGGGACCGGTTTCGTGCTGCGTCCGGAGCTGGTCCCGGCCGAGTCGGACCTCGTATTCGTTGGCAATCCGACGAACCCGACCTCGGTGTTGCATTCGGCCCGGACGTTGCGAAAACTGCTCCGGCCGGGGCGGCTGGTCGTTGTCGACGAGGCGTTCATGGACTCGGTGGTGGACGAGCCAGAGTCATTGACCGAGGGGCCCGCGCGGGGACTGGTGGTGATCAGAAGCCTGACGAAGACCTGGGGTATCGCCGGGCTGCGCGCGGGCTATCTGTTGGCAGCGGGGGAAGTGGTGCGCGCCCTGCGCGCGGTACAGCCGCCGTGGTCGGTCTCGGCGCTCGCGGCCCGTGCTGTCGTTTCGTGCAGCACGCCGGGCGCGCTCGCGCAGGCCGCCGCGCGGGCCGCTCTCGTCGAGCGTGATCGCGACCATCTCCTTGATGGTCTGCGTTCGTTGGGTGTCGAGGTCGGCGGTGCTCCGCGTGGCCCGTTCGTGCTCGTACGGCTGCCGCGCGCCGACCTGATCCGGGCCCGCCTGCGCGTCGAGGGATACGCGGTCCGAAGGGGCGACACCTTTCCGGGCCTCGACACCGACTGGCTTCGGATCACGGTGCGCGGACCGACCGTGATCGACCCGTTCCTGGCGACGTTGGCGGGGCTGTTGTCCAGTGTTCCCGGTGCTGGATAAGTCATGCCCAGCAACCTGGATCGGTGCCCGAAGGTTGCCATCGATCGGACGTGCGCGTAAGATTTTCCGCGAGCTGAGGCAGCCGAACGTACTGGCACCGGGCTGGCGTTTCGATTTCGCGGATCTTTGTGGATTTCCTTCCGGAAAAGGATCTGACTTCATGCGCGATCAGACGATGGCCAAGTACCTCGACGAACTCGCCGAGCGGGTGCCGGCGCCGGGCGGGGGAGCGGCCGCCGCGTTGCACGCTGCCCAGGGCGCCGCGCTGGTGGCCATGGTGGCCCGCTACACCGACGGTGCGAAGCATGCCGAGCACGCCGCGACGGTGGCCCGTGTGCTCGATCGGGCGGAACAGCTGCGCCAGCAGGCACTTCGCCTCGTCGAGGACGACGCGGCCGCGTTCGGCGCGGTGGCCGAGGCATATCGGCTGCCGCGCTCGGACGAGCGGCAGAAGACAGCGCGCTCGGCCGCGCTCGCCGCCGCGCTGAGTGCCGCCGCCCGGCCACCCGCCGAGGTGATCGTCTCCGCCTACCGGATCGTCACACTGGCCGAGGAGTTGCTGCCGATCGGCAACCGCAATGTGCTCACCGACGTGGCTGCCGCGGCGGACGCGGCGCGGGCCGCGGCCACCACGGCCCGGGTGAACGTGGAGATCAATCTCAAGGGTATGCGCGACGAGACGGAGTGCGAGCGCCTGCGCGGGGTCGTCGACACCGTGGGCGCCGTCGTCGAGCGCGCCGACGCGGTGAGTGCCGCGGTACGCGCGGAGATCCTTCGATGAGCGCGATGTCGTTGTCCGGCCGGGAACTGGCCGCCCAGATCCGGGAACGCGCCGCGTCGACCGTGCGCGGACTGGTCGAGCGGGAGATGTTCCCGCGACTCGCGGTGGTGGTGGCCACCTCCGACGAGGCCACCGCGTCCTACGTCCGTTCCATCGTGCGGTCGGCGGCCAAGGTTCGGATCGCCGCCGATGTGGTCGATCTCGGTCCCGCCGTCTCGGCGGAGGACGTCCGGCACACTCTGGACAAGCTCAGTGACGACCCGACCGTGCACGGCATCATCCTGCAAACCCCGTTGCCTGCCGGGCTGTCCGCGACCGACCTTGCCGCCGCGATCGATCCGGCAAAGGACGTCGACGGCGCCAACCCGATCAGCCTGGGACGCCTGCTCGCCGGCCAACAGAGCTTCGCCCCGGCCACCGCGCAGGCGGTGCTCGCCCTGCTCGACCACCACCAGATCGACCTTGCCGGCAAGCGGGTCGTCGTGGTCGGCCGTTCCACCGTGGTCGGCAAGCCGGTGGCCCAACTGCTGCTCGGCCGCGATGCCACGGTGACCGTCTGCCATTCGCGCACCCGTGATCTGGCCTGGCACACCAGAGGCGCCGAGGTACTCGTCGTCGCGGCCGGGCGAGCGCGGATGATCACCGGGGAGCACGTGCGCCCCGACGCCGTCGTCGTCGATGTCGGGACCAACCCCGAGGACTCCGGTGGCATCGTCGGCGACGTCGATTCCGCGTCGGTGACGGGGATCGCCGGTGCGCTGACGCCGGTGCCGGGCGGGGTCGGCCCGGTGACTTCGGCGCTGTTGCTCGGCAATACCGCCGACGCCGCGCAGTGGCTTGGCCTCCGATGATGGGCCGGGCCGCGCACCAGACGTTCGAGGGGATGCCCCGAATGAACGAAGCCGCGCTGGCGAACGAATCGGTCGAGCTCGCCGAACTCACCGAGCTGGTCCGTGCGATCGTCGATGTCCATGCCGCTGACGGTGGTCCGCTGCTGCCGGTCCTGCGCGCGCTGTACGGGCAACTCGGTGAGATCCCCGCCACCGCCATTCCGTTGCTGGCCAGGGAATTGAACCTCTCCAGAGCCGACGTGTTCGGTGTCGTGACCTTCTACCGCGATCTTCGCGGCCGGCCGGGCGCACGCCTCACGGTGCGCGTCTGCCGAGCGGAGGCCTGCCAGGCCAGGGGCGCGGACGCCCTGCTCGGGCATGCCCGGCAGCGCCTCGGGCTCGACGTCGGCGACACCGATCCCGACCGGGGCATCGGGCTGGACCAGGTTTTCTGTCTCGGCAACTGCGCACTGGGCCCGTCGATCGAGATCAACGGCACGGTGCACGGCAGGGTGGACGCGGCCCGGTTCGACACGCTGCTGGCCGAGGCCGACCATGACTGAGCGGTTGACGGTCTACGTCCCGATGGACACGGCGGCCCGCTCGGTCGGTGCCGACGAGGTCGCCGACGGCCTGGGTGCCGCGTTCGGGGACCAGATTCACCTGGTACGCAACGGTTCTCGTGGCATGTTGTGGTTGGAGCCGCTGGTCGAGGTCGAGGCGGCCGAGGGCCGCGTCGGCTACGGTCCCGTCCGGCCCTCCGACGTGCCGAGCCTCGCCGACGCGCTGCGCGGCGACGGTCGGCACGAGCTGCTGCTCGGACCGGTCGAGGCGTTGCCGTGGCTCAGTCGCCAGGATCGCTTCACCTTCTCCCGGGTCGGCGTCATCGACCCACTGTCCGTCGAGGACTATCTGGCCCACGGCGGCCTGGCCGGTCTGCGCAGAGCGCTGTCGCAGACCCCGGCGGAGGTCACCGCCGAGCTGACCGGATCCGGGCTGCGCGGCCGGGGCGGTGCGGGTTTTCCCACCGGGCTGAAGTGGCAGACGGTGCGGGAGGCCGACAGCGACGTCAAGTACATCTGCTGCAACGCCGACGAGGGTGACAGTGGCGCGTTCGCCGACCGGATGCTCATCGAGGGCGATCCGTTCAGCCTGATCGAGGGAATGCTCATCGCCGCGTACGCGGTCGGCGCAGGCGAAGGCTATGTCTACATCCGCTCGGAATACCCCGCGGCGGTCGAGGTGTTCCGGACCGCGGTACGGATCGCCTACGGCCACGGCTGGCTCGGCGCCGCCGCGCTCGGTGCCGGCCTCCCGTTCGACCTGCACGTCCGGGTGGGCGCGGGGGCCTACATCTGCGGTGAGGAAACCTCCATGCTGGAAAGCCTGGAGGGACGCAGGCCCGTGGTGCGGGCCAAGCCGCCCATTCCGGCGCTTTCCGGCCTGTTCGGCAGGCCCACCGTGGTGAACAACGTACTCACACTGGCCACGGTGCCGCCGATCTTCGCCGTGGGCGGCGAGGAGTACGCCCGGCGTGGCACCGGGAGATCTCGCGGCACCCAGGTCGTCCAACTCGGCGGCAACGTCGCCAACGGCGGCATCGTCGAAACGGCGTTCGGGATGAGCCTCGGCGAGTTGGTGTTCGGCTTCGGCGGCGGCAGCGCGTCGGGCCGACCGGTGCGCGCGGCCCAGGTTGGGGGCCCGCTCGGCGCGTACCTGCCGGTCGAACAGTTCGATCTGGCCACCGACTACGAAGCCTTCGCCGAGGCAGGCGCGATGCTCGGACACGGTGGTGTGGTGGTCTTCGACGACTCCGTGGACATGGCCCGGCAGGCCCGCTTCGCCATGGAGTTCTGCGCCGAGGAGTCCTGCGGCAAGTGCACGCCGTGCCGGATCGGGTCGGTCCGCGGCGTCGAGGTGCTCGACCACATCATCGCCGACCAGGACCGCGCGCTCAACCTGGTGCTGCTGGATGACCTGTGCGAGTTGATGACCGAGGGCTCGCTGTGTGCGATGGGCGGCTTGACTCCGCTGCCCGTGCGCAGCGCGCTGCGCCATTTTCCTGCTGATTTCGCCCGCCCGGCCGCAACACCGCCGCCACCGCCGAAGGTGCGGCTGACAGATCGACATCCCGCACCGCAGCACGACGAGGAGGCCACCCGATGACCCTGTCCGGACAGCCCGATCTGGGCACCCCCGCGCGTAGCAGCGAATCCGTTGTGGAGCTTCTGGTCGACGGCATCGCGGTATCGGTGCCGGCCGGCACCTCGGTGCTCAGGGCCGCCGCGCTCGCCGGTATCGGCATTCCCAAGCTCTGCGCGACCGACAGCCTGGAACCGTTCGGTTCCTGCCGGCTGTGCCTGGTCGAGGTGGACGGCAAGCGCGGTACGCCCGCGTCCTGCACGCTGCCCGTAGCGCCGGGCATGTCGGTGCGGACCCAGAGCGAGAAGCTGGCGCGGCTGCGTCGCGGCGTCGCCGAGCTCTACATTTCCGATCACCCGCTGGACTGCCTGACCTGCCCGGCAAACGGGGGCTGCGAACTACAGGACGTGGTCGGTGTCGTCGGGCTCCGCGAGGTTCGCTACCCCGACACCGGGGCGAATCATCTGGAGGCCGAGCGGGACACCAGCAACCCGTACTTCGACTTCGATCCGAGCAAGTGCATCGCGTGCTCGCGGTGCGTGCGCGCCTGCGACGAGGTACAGGGCACCTTCGCGCTGACCATCATGGGTCGTGGCTTCGACTCGGCGGTGTCGGCCGGTGCCGGGGAGAACTTCCTGGACTCCGAGTGCGTGTCCTGCGGTGCCTGCGTGCAGGCCTGCCCGACCGCGACCCTGCAGGAGAAGTCGGTGGTGCAACTGGGCATGCCGACTCGCGTGGTGAACACCACCTGCGCCTACTGCGGCGTCGGGTGCTCCTTCCGTGCGGAACTGCGTGGCACCGAACTGGTGCGGATGGTGCCGGACAAGGACGGTGGGGCGAATGCCGGGCATTCCTGCGTGAAGGGCAGGTTCGCCTTCGGCTATGCCAGCCATCCGGACCGGGTCCTCGCGCCGATGCTCCGCGAGCGGATCACCGACGAGTGGCGCGAGGTCGGCTGGGACGAGGCGATCGGCTTCGTCGGCAGGCGATTCCGGGAGATCCAGGACCGCCACGGTCTCGGCGCGATCGGCGCCATCACCTCCTCGCGGACCACGAACGAGGAAGTCTATGTCGTGCAACGCATGGTGCGGGCCGCGTTCGCCAACAACAACGTGGACACCTGCGCCAGGGTGTGCCATTCGCCGACCGGCTACGGCCTCAAGCAGACCTTCGGCACCTCGGCAGGCACCCAGGACTTCGCCTCGGTCGGCAAGTCCGACGTCATCGTCGTCATCGGCGCGAACCCGACCGACGGGCACCCCGTGTTCGCCGCTCGGATGAAGCGACGCCTTCGGCAGGGCGCCAAGCTGATCGTCGCCGATCCCCGGCGGATCGACCTGGTGCGCAGCCCGCACGTCGAGCCGGGCCTGCACCTACCGCTGCGGCCGGGCACGAACGTCGCTCTGGTCAACGCCATCGCGCACACCGTCGTCACCGAAGGGCTGGCCGACGAGGAGTTCGTGGCGCAGCGCTGCGAGGAGTTCGCGGACTGGCAGGAGTTCATCCGGCGACCGGAGAACAGTCCCGAATCCGTGGCCGAAATCGCCGGCGTACCGGCCGAGGACATCAGGACGGCGGCCCGGTTGTACGCGGCGGGGCCGAATTCCGCCATCTACTACGGCCTTGGCGTCACCGAGCACAGCCAGGGTTCCACCATGGTGATGGCGATGGCGAATCTGGCCATGGTGACCGGCAACATCGGCCGGGAGGGCGTCGGGATCAATCCACTGCGCGGCCAGAACAACGTCCAGGGTTCCTGCGACATGGGTTCCTTCCCGCACGAGCTGCCCGGTTACCGCCACGTCAGCGACGACGCGGTGCGGTCGATCTTCGAGGCGGCCTGGGGCCGGACGCTGCTGGCCGAGCCGGGCCTGCGGCTGCCCAACATGTTCGACGCCGCACTCGACGGTTCCTTCCGAGGAATGTTCGTGCAGGGCGAGGACATCGCCCAGTCCGATCCGAACACCCGGCACGTCACCGCGGCGCTGGCCGCACTGGACCTGTTGGTGGTGCAGGATCTCTTCGTCAACGAGACGGCGAAGTACGCGCATGTCCTGCTGCCCGGCACGTCGTTCCTGGAGAAGGACGGCACGTTCACCAACGCCGAGCGGCGGATCAACCGAGTCCGTCCGGTGATGCCGCCCAGGACCGGCAAACACGAGTGGCAGATCGTCTGCGAGATCGCCACCGCCATGGGATATCCCATGAGCTACCCGGAGCCGAGTGAGATCATGGCCGAGATCGCGGCGACGACGCCGACGTTCGCCGGGGTTTCCTTCGACCTGCTGGACAAGCTGGGCAGCGTCCAGTGGCCGTGCAACGCGGCCGCGCCGAACGGCACCCCGATCATGCACGTCGAGAACTTCGTGCGGGGCAAGGGCCGGTTCGTCCCGACGCCCTACGTGCCCACCAGCGAGCGCAGCACGCGGCGGTTCCCGCTGATCCTGACCACCGGCCGCATCCTGTCCCAGTACAACGTCGGCGCGCAGACCAGGCGTACCGCGAACGTGGTGTGGCATGCGGAGGACGTGTTGGAGATCCATCCGCACGACGCCGAGGATCGCGGGGTTCGCGACGGCGACGAGGTTGTGCTGTCCAGCCGGGTCGGGCAGACGACCCTGCGGGCCAGGATCGCCGACCGGATGCCCGTCGGCGTCGTGTACACGACCTTCCACCATCCGGTCACCGGAGCCAACGTGGTCACCACCGACAACTCCGACTGGGCAACGAACTGCCCGGAGTACAAGGTCACCGCGGTCCAGGTGGCGCTTCGACCGGTTCAGCAGCCAGCGCCCGAGCCGCTGCTGGCGGACTGAGATGGCCGATGCACGCATTGCCCGGCTGGTCAACGACATCGCGGTGCAGTTCGCCCATCAGCCGCTCCCGGTCGCCGCCGAGTCGGTGGCGCGGCATGTGATCACCTTCTGGGAACCCCGGATGCGGGCCGCGTTGCTGGCCATGCCCGCCGCGGCGACCGAGGAACTCGACGAACGCGCGAAGGCGGCGCTCGTGCTCATCCGGCGGGGCGGCTGAGCACGATGGCCGAGGCAGCGGCCGCGCGGGGGCACGTCGGCGGCCGATCTGGGGTCGACTGGTGGCAGGCCCGGCGCCGGGCCTGTGTCGCGGTCAGCCCGTTGCCCTCGGTACGTGTGCCGCTGGACGAGGCCCTCGGGCGGGTGCTGGCGCAACCGCTGTGCGCCAAGGCGCCGCTGCCGGGCTTCGACTCCTCGGCGATGGACGGCTATGCGGTGCATGGTGGCTCGCCGTGGCTGGTGCGTGGCCGGACGCTGGCCGGCGAGCCCATGGCGGCGCCGCTGGCTCGGGGCGAGGCGTGGGAGGTCGCGACCGGTGCGCCGGTGCCGCCCAACGCGGACGCGGTGGTGCCCTACGAGGACGCCCGGCGGTGCGGCGAACTGCTCAACGGCCTGGTGGGCCCGGTGAACGTACGGCGGGCCGGCGAGGAGGCATTGCCGGGCGAGCTCGTGGTGGCGTCCGGAGTGCGGATCACCCCGCAGGTTCAGGCCTGCGCCGCCGCGCTCGGTCAGGACGACCTGCTGGTGGTCCAACGGCCGCGAGTGGCCGCGTTGATCACCGGAAGCGAGGTGGTCCGGGCAGGCCGGCCCGGACCGGGGCAGGTGCGGGACGCGATCGGGCCCGCGCTCGGCGGCCAGGTCCGGGCGATCGGGGCGAGGCTGGACCGGACTGGTTACCTGACCGACGAGCCAGGGGTACTGCTGGGCGCGATCGCGGACGCGGACGCTGAGGTGATCGCGGTGACGGGGTCCTCGTCGGTCGGCCGGACCGATCGGCTGCGGCCGGTGCTGCTGACCCTGGGCGCCGAGCCGGTCGTCGACGGCGTGGACTGCCGGCCAGGCCACACGCAGAGCCTGTGGCGGCTACCGGACGGCCGAATGGTGGCCGGGCTGCCGGGCAATCCGTTCGCGGCGACCGTCGCGGTCTTGACCTTGGTCGCACCGTGCTGCGCGGGCCTGCTCGGACAGGAACCGCCAGAGCTGGGTCGCATGCCGCTCGGCGCGCTGCGCCCGCACCGGGCCAGTACCCGGCTGACACCGGTGCGGACGGACGCGCCAGGACCGCGACCGGTGCCCTACACCGGCAGCGCGATGGTGCGCGGGCTCGCGTCGGCCGACGCGCTCGCCGTCGTGCCGCCGGCCTGGCGCGCACCGACGGAGGCCAGGCTGCTCCCGCTGCCGGGCGAGTCGTGCTGGCCGTGATCGGTGTGGTCGGCGGATGCCGGGGTCAGGGCGCGGCCGCGAACCGGATGGCGGCCGCGACGGCCGCGGCATCGATGCTGGCGCGCACGTCGTGCACCCGGACTCCCCAGGCGCCGGCCAGCGCGGCATAGGTGCTCACCGCGGCGGTGGCGTCCTCGCGGCCGGATGTCGCCCGAGGGGTACCGTCCCGACCGGCCAGCAGTGTGCCAAGGAACGACTTGCGCGACGCGCCGAGCAGGACGGGGAATCCCAGCTGGTGCAGTCGGTCGAGATGGGCCAGCAGCCGCCAGTCGTGTTCGGGCTTCTTGGCGAAACCGAGGCCGGGATCGATGATCAGGGCATCCGGGCAGACACCGTGATCGAGGGCGGCCGCCACCCGGGCGGACAGTTCGTCGACGACCTCGGCGACCACGTCCCGATAGGTGGCGCGCTCGCGCATGGTCGCGCTGGTTCCCCTGCTGTGCATGAGAATCCATCGACAGCCGGCTTCTCGAACCACCGGGCCCATGTTCGGGTCGGCCGATCCGCCGGACACGTCGTTGACCAGTTGGGCGCCGGCCCGCAGCGCCTCGGCCGCGACGCGGGCGCGGGTGGTGTCGACGCTGACCACGATGCCGCCCGCGCTGAGTTCCGCCACCACGGGCAGGATGCGGCTAAGTTCCTCCTGCTCGGTGATCCGGTCCGCTCCCGGCCTCGTCGATTCGCCACCGACGTCGATGATGTCGGCTCCGGCGGCGGCCATCGCGACACCATGCTCGACCGCGTCCCCGAGCCGGACCCACCGGCCCCCGTCGCTGAACGAGTCAGGCGTGACGTTGAGTACGCCCAGCACGGTGATCCGGTCGGGTCGCCTGGTGACCCCCTCGGTCGCGCGCCCGCGGTGGAGCCGACCGACGATGTCCAGTTGCATTATCTCACCCATGCGTGAGATTTCCTTTCGCTGTCGCGCCAACCTTGAGCGATCTAGGTGCGAGTATTGGCTGTAGCTGCGCTTGAAATTATCTTACGTCCAGGGCAGAATATCGAGTGGGCGATGACTCCTCGCCGCCGCGAATCAGGCCGCAGTGACGTGCTCTCCGACGGTCCGGCCTGTCGCATCGTGACCGGACTCCTGGAGCCGCGTCGATGACTGAGCAATTGCCCGCGAGCGCCCCGCTCTCGCGGGCCGTGGTCTCGCTGACCGACGAGTTCACCCTTGAGGTGACACCTCGTGAGCTGCGTAAGAACCCGGGCCTGTGCGCCGATGCGCTACCGGCCGGGACCCGCGTGTACACCACGTTCCTGCCCAACACGCCGTTCTCGGACACCGTCGACGCCGCGTCGATCCTGATAGAGCAGGGAATGCGCCCGGTCCCGCACGTCGCAGCGCGCAACCTCGTCGATGAAGGCGACCTTGACCAACTCGTCGGCAGGCTGGCCGACGTCGGAGTCCGCGAACTGCTGGTGATCGCGGGATCGTTGAGCAGTCCCCGTGGCTCGATCACCGAGTCCCTGCAGGTACTGCGCTCCGGTGTGCTCGACCGGCACGGGATCAGCCGGGTTGGCCTTGCCGGGCATCCGGAGGGCAACCGGGACATCGGCGAGGCCGAACTGGCGAGGTCACTGCGGGAGAAGAACGCCTTCGCGGCGTCGAGCGGGTGCGATGTCTATCTGCTAACGCAGTTCTGCTTCGCGGCCGAACCCATTGTGCGGTGGGAACGGCGCATCCGTGAACAGGGCAACCGGCTTCCGGTCCACATCGGACTCCCCGGCCTCGCCTCACCGGTCAGCCTGGTGAAGTTCGGTCTTGCCTGTGGTGTCGGACCGTCGTTGAAGGTGCTGCGCAAGCAGGGCGGCGGGTTGCTCAAGCTCACCAAGCAGTCCGTGTACTACCCAGACCAGACGCTGCTGGGCATCGCGGATTCGGCGCTGCGCGACAGCGAGAGCCTGATCCGCGGTGTGCACTTCTTCCCGTTCGGAGCCGTGTCGGCCACCGCCGACTGGGTGCGACAGATCAACCGAGGCCAGTTCCGGATCGACGATCGGCAGGGGCGACTCGCCGTCACGGCGTGAGAGCAGGCGAATTCCACCAGCCATCCCACTGACCCGACACGGAGGCGACGAGCGTGCGTACCGGTACGACCCACCTGTGCATTCCCGGCCCTACCAACATTCCGGAAGCCGTCCGGCAGGCGATGAACGTGCCGATGCAGGACCAGCGGGCGTCGGACTTCCCCGCGCTGACCCTGCCGCTGTTCGACGACCTGAAGAAGATCTTCGGCAACGAGACCGGCCGGGTCTTTCTCTACCCCTCCTCTGGCACGGGCGCCTGGGAAGCCGCGATCTCCAACACGCTCAGTCGTGGCGACCGGGTGCTCATGTCGCGTTTCGGTCAGTTCTCCACCCTGTGGGTGGACATGGCCCAGCGACTCGGCCTTGACGTCGAGTGCATCGACGTGGACTGGGGCGAGGGGGTCCCGGTGGACGCCTACCGGCGCTACCTCGCCCACGACCCGAGTTTCAAGGCGGTTTTCGTGACCCACAACGAAACCGCGACCGGGGTCAGCTCCGACGTGGCCGCGGTCCGGACCGCGCTCGACGAACTCGGCTCTCCGGCCCTGCTGTTCGTCGACGGCGTGTCGTCGATAGCGTCCATCGACTTCCGCCAGGAGGAATGGGGAGTCGACCTCGCGGTCACCGGATCGCAGAAGGGTTTCATGCTGCCGGCCGGCCTCTCGATGCTCGGCGTGAGTCGCAAGGCATTGGAAGCGTCCTGGTCCGCGACGTTGCCCCGCTGCTACTTCAGCTTCGCCGACCAGATCAAGGCCAACGACGCGGGCTACTTCCCCTACACGCCGCCGACCCAGTTGCTGCACGGCCTGCGAGCGGCGATGGACCTGCTGTTCGCCGAAGGGCTGCCCAACGTGTTCGCCCGGCACCACCGGCTGGCCGAAGGCGTTCGGCAGGCCGTTGCCGCGCTGGGACTCTCGCTCTGCGCAACGCATCCGGTCTGGTACTCCGACACGGTCTCCGCCGTCCGGGTCCCGGCCGGTGTCGACGCGGACGAGGTGGTCCGAATCGGCTACGAACGCTACCGCACCTCCTTCGGTGGCGGACTGTCCAAAGTAGCCGGAAAGGTCTTCCGGATCGGTCATTTGGGCGACCTCAACGAGGTCAGCTGCCTCGCGGCGCTGGCCAGCGCCGAACTGGCACTGGCCGACGCGGGCGCCGAGATCGAGTTCGGCGCCGGCGTCGCGGCGGCCCAGCGCTACTACCGAGGTGCGCTCGCCGTGCAGGAACACGGATCGGCAACTGTCCCGCTCGCGTCAGCACGGGCCTGAATCATCGGCCATCCCCGGCCATTATCCGAGGAGAGACCTCGATGAGCCATACCCTCCATCCGACCAGGGTCACTCGACTGCACCGCAGTGAACTGGCGGTGCCAGGTTCCAATCCGAGCTTCATCGACAAGGCCGCCGACAGCGA
This sequence comes from Pseudonocardiaceae bacterium, assembly GCA_036494465.1. Lineage (GTDB taxonomy): Bacteria > Actinomycetota > Actinomycetes > Mycobacteriales > Pseudonocardiaceae > CAJCJE01. The sequence goes on along the minus strand of DASXOJ010000178.1, from coordinate 9,507 downwards.
AGCCGACTACATCTTCCTCGACCTTGAAGACGCGGTCGCGCCACCCGAGAAGGAGCAGGCCCGCAAGAACGTCATCGCCGCGCTCAACGACATCGACTGGGCGGGCAAGGGAAAAACGGTGTCCGTGCGGATCAACGGCCTTGACACGCACTACATGTATCGCGATGTCGTCGACGTCATGGAGCAGGCCGGTGACCGCCTGGACACCATTCTGGTGCCCAAGGTGGGCGTCCCGGCCGATCTCTACTGCGTGGAAACCCTGGTGGACCAGATCGAGCAGGCGCTGGGCTACCGCACCACGGTCGGCCTTGAGGCGCTGATCGAGACCGCGCTCGGAATGGCCAACGTCGAGCAGATCGCGGCGTCGAGCGGCCGGCTGGAAGCGCTGCATTTCGGTGTCGCCGACTACGCCGCGAGCAATCGGGCCCGCACGGTGAGCATCGGCGGCCTCAATCCGGACTACCCCGGCGACCAGTGGCATTTCGCACTGGCCAGGATGATCGTGGCCTGCCGCGCGTTCGGTCTGCGCGCCATCGACGGTCCCTTCGGTGACTTCGCCGACCGCGACGGCTTCCTCGCGGCGGCTCGCCGGGCCGCCGCGCTCGGCGCGGAGGGCAAGTGGGCCATCCACCCGAGCCAGGTCGGCTTGGCCAACGAGGTGTTCTCGCCACCGGAGGCCGAGGTGAAACGCGCTCGCCGCATCATCGAGGAGCTCGGCAAGGCGCGGGAACAGGGCAAGGGCGCGGCAGCCGTCGACGGCAAGATGATCGACGCCGCCTCCGAACGGATGGCGAGCACGGTCCTGGCGATGGACGACGCGATCCGCGCCGGCACCGCCCCTCGCCAGCAGGCCGGGAAGTGAACGGCCATGGACATCCATGAGTACCAGGCCAAGGAGATCCTGGCCCGGTTCGGCGTCGCGGTGCCGCGTGGCGGCCTGGCCTACAGCCCCGAACAGGCGTCCTATCGGACCAGTGAACTCGGCGGCACCGCCTGGGTGGTCAAGGCCCAGGTCCACGCGGGTGGCCGAGGCGAGGCGGGCGGCGTCCGGGTGTGCCGGTCGGATCGCGAAGCCTATGAGTTCGCCAACGGTCTTTTCGGCCGCAAGCTGGTCACCCGCCAGTCCGGCGCGAACGGCAAGCTGGTCTACCGGCTCTACGTCGAGGAAGCGGTCGACATCGCGCGGGAACTGTACTTCGGCATCGTGCTGGACCGGCAGACCGAGACGGTGACCGTGATCGGTTCGCCCGAGGGCGGCATGGAGATCGAGGAGATCGCCGCGGCCAAGCCGGAGTCGCTGCACCGGGTTTCCATCGAACAGGCCGTCGGCTTCCTGGAGTTCCAGGCCAGGGAGCTCGGCTTCGCCATCGGCCTGCCGCCCGCCCAGATCGCGAGAGCCAGCGCGATCTTCCGCGCGGCGTATCGGGCCTTCCGCGAACTCGACGCGACCATGTTGGAGATCAATCCGCTCGCGGTGACCGGTGACGGCGAGATCGTCGCGCTCGACGCGAAGATGTCCTTCGACGACAACGCGGTCTTCCGCCATCCGGAGATCGCCGAACTCCGCGACCGCAGCCAGGAGGACGCACGGGAGAGCCATGCGGCCGACCGGGGACTGGCCTATGTCGGGCTGGACGGCGACATCGGCTGCATGATCAACGGCGCCGGACTCGCGATGGCCACGCTCGACATGATCCACCTGGCCGGCGGCAGGCCGGCGAACTTCCTGGACATCGGCGGCGGCGCCTCACCGGAACGGGTACTCAAGGCGTTCCGTGCCGTCCTCCAGGACGAGAACGTCGCGGTGATGCTGGTCAACATCTTCGCCGGCATCAACCGTTGCGACTGGGTGGCGCAGGGCATCGTCGATGCCTTCACCCAGATCGAGGTGCGTATCCCGGTCGTGGTGCGGCTGGCGGGGACCCACGTCGAGGAGGGCGAGCGCATCCTGCGCGAGTCCGGGCTGCCCATCCATGCCGCGACCACACTTGCCGAGGCGGCCAGCGAAGCCGTTCGACATGCCGACCGAGCGTCCGCGACGGTTTGACGGAGGAGACATGGCCATCCTGCTCACCGAGGCAACGCCCGTGCTGGTTCAGGGCATCACCGGTCGCATCGGCCGGTTCCACACCGAGGAGATGATCAACTACGGTACGAACGTCGTCGGCGGCGTCACTCCGGGCCGAGGCGGCACTGAGGTGCTCGGCAGGCCGGTGTTCAACACGATGAAGCACGCCGTGGCCGCGACCGGCGCGAGTGCCTCGATCGTGTTCGTGCCACCGCCCTTCGCCGCCGACTCGATCATGGAGGCCGCGGATGCCGGCATTCGGTACTGCGTGTGCATCACCGACGGCATCCCGACCCAGGACATGATGCGGGTCAAGCGGTACATGCGCCGCTATCGCGCCGCCGACCGGATGCGGCTGACCGGACCCAACTGCGCAGGCACGATCAGTCCGGGCAAAGCCATGCTCGGCATCATGCCGGGGCACATCTATCTGCCGGGCCGGGTCGGCATCGTGGGGCGCAGCGGGACCCTGGGCTACGAGGCCGCCGCTCAGCTCAAGCAGCGCGGCATCGGGATTTCCACCTCGGTCGGCATCGGCGGCGACCCGGTCAACGGATCGTCCTTCCGGGACGTGCTCGAACTGTTCGAGTCCGACCCGGACACCGATCTCGTCGTACTGATCGGCGAGATCGGCGGGCCGCAGGAAGCCGAGGCGGCCGCCTTCGCCCGGGACCGGATGACCAAGCCGGTGGTCGCCTACATCGCGGGCCTTGCCGCGCCGAGGGGCCGCAAGATGGGCCATGCCGGGGCGATCGTCTCCACCGTCGGCGAGTCGGCCGCGGAGAAGGTCGCCATCCTCGTCGAAGCCGGCGTGACCGTTGCGCCCAACCCCTCCAGCATGGGGATCACCGTCGCCGACGTGCTGGCGGCCACCGACCCCGTTTCGGGGGCCGTCCCGGCCTGAGCCGAAGGAGTGTTGTGGTGTCCATGTCTTCGTCGGAGCCGACGATCGTGGTGACCCGGCGATGGCCGGCCCCGGTCGAGGAGGAACTGCTGCGGCGGTATCCGGGAGTGCGGCTCAACTCGGCTGACCAGCCGTTGTCCCGTGCCGAGTTGGGCGAGGCCCTGGGTATGGCGGACGTGGTGCTGCCAACAGTCTCCGACCGGATCGGTCCAGAGCTGTTCGACGGTGCCCTGCGGACCAGGTTCATCGGCAATTTCGGCGTGGGGTTCAACCACATCGACGTCGATGCCGCGCGTCGTCGCGGGGTCGTGGTCACGAACACCCCCGGTGTCCTGACCGACGCGACCGCGGATCTCGCGATGATGCTGATGCTGATGGTGGCCCGGCGGGCTGGCGAGGGAGAGCGTGAGCTGCGGGCGGGGGAGTGGACGGGTTGGCGGCCGACGCATCTGCTGGGGGCCGAGGTGGCCGGGCGGACGCTGGGTGTTGTCGGGATGGGCCGGATCGGTCGGGCGCTCGCGCGGCGGGCGCACTTCGGGTTCGGTATGGACGTGGTGTTCTGCCAGCGAGGTGGTCCAGTCGAGCCGCCGGTGCCGGGTGCTCGCCGGCTGGCCGGCGTCGACGACGTGTTGGCCGCCGCCGATTTCGTGTCGCTGCACATTCCGGGCGGCGGTGCCAACTCGGGACTTATCGATGCCGGCCGGCTCGCGCTGATGAAGCCGACCGGCTTCCTGGTGAACACCGCCCGTGGCGACGTTGTCGATCAGTGCGCGTTGGCCGCCGCGTTGCGTACCGGCGTGCTCGCGGGAGCCGGAATCGATGTGTACCAGGACGAGCCCTCGGTGCCCACCGCGTTGCGGGAACTGGAGAATGTGGTGCTGCTGCCACATCTGGGCAGTGCCACGCTCTCGACGAGAATCGCGATGGGTATGGCAGTACTGGACAATCTCGCCGCGTTCCTGGACGGACGGGAGCCGCCCGCTCGGGTGGCGTGATCCTCGCGCGATGTCGCTCGGCCGCGGCCGGGCGACATCGCGGCCCCGTTTGGGGCGGTGGGCCGGGTGCGCGGTCAGGCCTCGGCCGGATCGCTGAACCGGGACGCGGTGCGGGCCAGACGGGTCCAGGTGACCGAAACGGATTCGCTGACACGCTCGATCGTGTGCAGCCGCCACGGTGCGAGCGCCGCCGCGATCTCCGAACTTTCCCGAACACACAACGCGGTGGTCTCGACCAGGTCGGCCGACGGCCGCTCCGACGCGTCAAGGCTCTGCCACAGTCTGCGCAGCGCCCGTAGTCGTTTGCGCTGCTCGGTGATGCACCGCAGCAGATCCTTGAGCGACTCTCGCTCGTCATCGGGCAGTCCCTTGGCTTCCGAACAGGACCGTACGATGCTGGCGCGCCCCTTGGCCGCCGCATCCAGCTTGTCCAGTGCCGCACACGTCTCGACACCGACGGCGTTCGTGGTGCCCTGAGCCGTCTCCTGCTTCGACGGTGCTTCTTCCTCGATGGCCGGAAACCGTTGCACGGTCGCCACACCTGACGTCACCATGATCACCTCGCTCGCGTGCCCAGGCCACGCCAGTGCGAGGCGGCCCGCGTTGGCGCGCTGTGGTTGGCATCCTCCGGGCGTCATGATCACGACGCCCGGCTAGATATCTGACGTTAGCGTATGATTAATTCGAGATGAAGTCCAGTCCGAATCTCGGCAGATCATGATCCACGCCTGGCCGGAGCCTGTTCCTTTGGTTGCCACCACTAGGTTTCACCTGTTCGGCGTATTTCGTGTTTAGGTGTGAACGCTCTGGGTGTATCGATACGCCAGCAGGTCAGAATCCTTACGTGCGGATAAGACATGCCATCGGCGTTCGAACGTCGTGGTCGGTCCCGGCCCTGGTCGTGCCCATTGCCACGAAGGTGACGTTTACGTACGATTATTTGCAGGGTGCACGATTCGATCTGCGCCCGGTGTCGAGCAACGGAGTCGGTCAACGTGGATGCAACGCGAGCACGACTACTTGGCTACCAGTCCGCCGGCGAGGTCGCGGAAATGCTCGGGGTGACCCCCCGAACCGTGCGCTACTACGAGGAACGTGGCCTGGTGGCGCCGGCCCGCACCGACAAAGGGACCCGCTACTACTCGGATTTCGCGGTTCAGCGGCTGGAGGTCTGTGTCCGGCTCGCAGCGGTCGGCGTGCCCATCAAGACGCTGATCCGGCTCGCCACGATCCGGCCATCGTCACGGAGTGGGCGAGAGTCCAGTCATCAGCTCGCCACCGTCTTCGCCCTGCTGCGTGAGGATCTGCGCGGATTCCTGGCCAACGTGCGATATCTGCTCAGTGACCTGGAGAAGACCGAGCGGCTAGTGCGCACCTGCTGGGACTGTCCGCTACGGCCCAATCGGATCGACTGCCCGGACTGTCCGTGTGAGAACCAGCTCGACTCGGCGTTCATCCTCCATCTGACCTGGGATGACAATCGCCCGGAACCGGCCGAGCCGCACCTGGCGAAGCTGGTCCGGATCGCCTCGGGTGTTGAGCTCGACGATGTCGACGCGATGGATCGACAGTAGCCGGCCGCCCTTGCCAAAATCGAACCTATCCGTCAGGATTATTGCGGGCGATGTGATCGAGCTCTCGCCGGCGCACAGGGAAGCTCGCGCGGTCTGACGCCCGCGAGTCGCTCCCGTTCACCGCAACCTGGGAATCCCGGTGGAGAGCAAAACCTTGCCACGACTCGCAGTGGACCACCACGGCTCCAGCCGGTCTTCGACGCACGGGCCGCTGCCGCACCGGCGATCGGCCGACGCGTGAGAGCCGGGTCCCGCGTCTCGGTCCACGAGAACTCGGAGTCGTTCGGAACGGCGGGCTCCGGTTCACCAGTTCGGGTGACCCTTCGGAGGTCAGGGCATGACACTGCACGAACTCACGATCGGTAACGCGACCATCGGTGGACCGTTGGGTTCGCGACCGGGTCTGTTGGTCGGCAGTCTGTTCTACGACAAGCACTCCGTCGTCAAAGACGCGTTCGCCGGTGAGTTCGACGAACAGCGCGCCGGTCTGTTGCTGGACAAGGCTTCGGCGGCGGCGCGGCGCACCGGCGTCCAGATAGCGATCGACGTGATCGCGGCATCCGCCGATGCGATCGCCAAGTTCCTGCCCTTCGTCGCCGAGCACTGCTCGCTGCCGATGATGATCAACGCCAGCGAGGCCGAGGTGCACATCGCCGGGCTGGAGATCGCGGCCAAGCACGACTTCCTGGATCGTTGCATCTTCGCGTCGCTGAACATGGACACCGAGGACGACGAACTGGCGGCGCTGAAGAAGTACCGCCCCGCGGCTGTGATGATCATGGCGAACGACGGTGCCGACCCGACGCCGGAAGGGGCCTGCCAGTTCATCGAGGACTTCTATCTGCCGATGCTCGAGGACATCGGGGTGAGCGTCCCGATCGTCGACCTCGGCACGATGGACCCGCCGTCGGTTGGGCTGTGCCTGCGTGGCATTTCCGCCGTGCGCGAGCGGTTCGGGTTCCCGGCAGGCTGCGCGTTCTCCAACTGCATCTCCCAGTGGACCGGGCTGCGTGAACTGGGCCGCGAGTACACCAACTACTCACTCGGTGCTGCGCTGGTGGCCTGCCGGGCGGCCGGTGGCGACTTCCTGCACTACGGGCTGATCGAGAAGACCACCTCGATCGCGCACATCGCGGGCAGCGCCGAGGTGTTCTACGGGTTCGCCGCCCAGGAGCTCGACGGCGTCACGCTGCCGGCTGGCCATCCGCTGCTCAAGATGTTCAAGCTGGGGGGCGACGCGGCCTGATGAGTGCCTTCGAGCAGTGGCGACGGATGCTGGCAGGCGAAGCGGGTGACCAGATGCTGGTCGACCTCGGCACCTCGACGGTCACCGGGGTGCGGGGGCCCGGTGCGCCGCGGCTGGCGGAGTCGGTGGGTTACGTGGGGCATCCGGTGCTACAGACCTTGCCGCTCGCGGAATCCGACACCGAGGTCCTCGGCTCCGACTTCACCAGGGTGGGCCTGCTCTACGAACCTCCAGCGGTGGTCGATGACGTGTTCACCGACCCGTTCGGAGTGGACTGGCTGTGGGGGGAGGGCGCGCCCGCGCCGCTGAACCACCCGCTCGAACACGGCGACTACCTCGCGGCGGCCAAGCACCCTCGGCCGAACTGGCCGGAGCTGGTGCAGGTGCTGCCCGAGGGCCGACCGGATGCCGCCCGGCGCCTTGTCGTCGCGGACGCGCCGTGCTCGGGGCTGCTCGAAACCTGTTTCGGGTTGCGCAACAGCTGGCAGTTCATGATCGACATCACCGAGAACTGGCGGGTCGCCAACGCTTTGCTGGACTGGGCGGTCGAATCGGTGGCCGTCGGCTACGAGCGGATGCTCGGCGCGCTGCCACAGCAGCCGGATCTGGTCCTCTACGGCGACGACTACGGTTACCAGGCCGGAATGTTCCTCTCCGACGAGGACTTCCGTACCTTCGTGCGGCCCCGGTTGCGCACCCTGTTCTCCCGGATCCGCAGGGCAACCTCGGCCGCGATCTGCTTCCACTGCTGCGGCGCGGTCGCGGCGATCCTGCCCGATCTCGCGGATTTCGGCGTGGAACTGGTCAATCTCCAGTACGACGCCAAAGGCATGGAGCTGGGTCCGGTACGGGCCGCGCTACCGCGTTCGACCGTACTGCACGGTTACACCGACCTGCGTGCGCTCGGCGTCGCTCTCCTGCAGGGCGACCGCAAGTCGGTGGCGCTGCTCACCGATGAGCTCGTCCGCTCGGCGCCGGTCGTCGCGGCGCCGGTGGACAGCCTCGCGACCGAGGCCGAGTTGTCGGCTTCGGCTCGGGCGGCGCGGTTCGTGCACGCCCTTTCCCCTGACGACATAGACCAGCTGCGCCGGTTCGGTCCCGTGCGCAGTGTGTTGGACCACGCCGCCGAGGCGGCGGGGAGCGGTTCGGATCAGCCTGCGGGGCGACCACCGGCAGTGGCGAAAGTGCCGAGGTGACCGCAGCGTTCGCACGGCTGGCTCGGTAACGGTGCCGACCAGTTTCGCAGTGAAGGAAGGTAGATCGATGCCCGACCAAATGACCAGCCGGGAGCGGATCTTCGCGGCCCTGACGATGTCGGGCCTGCCGGACCAGGTACCGGTCGTGCCATTGCTGATGACCCGTGGCATCCGTGAGGGTGGTATCACGGTCGACAAGGCACTGCTGGACGGCGAGGCCCAGGCGCACGCCAAGATGAAGGCCGTCGACAAGTTCGGCGGCGATGTGATGATCGTCGGCACGGATCTGTTCACCCCGGTGGAATGCGTGCCCGGCTGCGAACTCGACTACCTTCCCTATGCCCAGCCGTCACTGGTGAAACACCCGACGCCGGACAAGAAGTCGTTCTACCGGTTCAAGGAGCAGTACGAGAAGACCGGTTTCAACAACGACTGGGGCCGGATGGCGCCACTGCGCAAGGAAGCCGAGACCTACATCAAGGCGGGCAAGAAGGATACCTACGCCATGGTGACCCCGGTCGGCGGCCCGATCACCACGGCCCAGCTGATGACCGGCTCCAGCGAGTTCCTCAGCTACATCTCCGACGACCCCGACTACGCCAAGGAAGTCACCGAACTCGCGCTGGATGTCGTCAAGAACGTCTGCCGGGTCATGTACGAGGCGGGGATGGACGCCTGCAACATCCTTGACCCGTTCAACTCCAGCGACATCCTGCCGCCGGAGGTCTACCGGGAGTTCGGCCTGCCGTACCAGAAGCGGCTTTTCGCCTACATCAAGGAGGAGCTCGGCGCGCCCGCGTTCACCCACACCTGCACGTTCACCCAGCCGATCTGGCGGGACATCGCGGACAACGGCTGCCTGAACTTCAACGGCGACATGTATCCGGGCATGGACCACGCCAAGCGGGTCATCGGTGGCGAGATCTCCCTGATGGGCACGCTGAGCCCGTTCTCGACCCTCATGCACGGCAGTCCGGAGGACGTCGCCAACGAGGTGAAGAAACTGGCGGCCGAGGTCGGCTACAACGGCGGCTTCGTGTGCATGCCCGGCTGCGACATCGACTGGACGGTGCCGGAGGAGAACCTGCACGCGTTGATGGACACGTGTGCCTCCATCAAGTACCCGATGGACATCCAGTCGCTGGGCAATCTGTCCAATGTGTACCTGCCCGGTCATCCGAAGCACCCCGGCACCCGGGCGAACACCACAGAGGGCGACGAGAGCGTCGCCGCAGGCAAGGCCAGGATCACGGCTGTGGAAGGCAGCAAGGAGGAGGTCAACGAGAAGCTCGTCGAGGCGATCATGGACTACGACGGCGACAAGGCCATCGAGTGGACCAAGATCGGCCTGGAACGGGGCATGAGCGCGCAGGAGATCGTGTTCGACGGCCTGTCGTTCGGGATGAAGATCGTCGGCGACATGTACGAGCGCAACGAGCGCTTCGTCACCGACATGCTCAAGGCGGCCAAGACGATGGACAAGGCCATGCCGGTCCTCACTCCCATCCTGGAGTCCTCGGGCTC
>DASXOJ010000177.1:0-10114 GCA_036494465.1 Pseudonocardiaceae bacterium | reverse complement strand
GGGCACGGTCCGCGACCTGGACGTGCTCGCGCAGCGGCTGGCCACCTCGGCCTCCGCGCTGGGATCGGCAGACGCGGACGGCGTCGCCGAGCTGCTGACCGCGCTGCACGACGCGCGGGTGACGACGCGGGCGACGTTGCGTGGGGTGTTGAACGACGAGCGCTACCGGTCGCTGCTGCGCGCCCTGGCGAAGCTGGTCCGCGCCACGCCCACCACAGTGGACTCGCCGGTGGCGGAGGCGGCCGAGCCGGTCACCGATCCGTCCAGCCTGCTGGACCGGCCGCTGCGCAAGCTGCGCAGGGCCGTGGCTGCCGCGGGCGCCAACCCGACCGACGAGGTACTGCACGAGCTGCGCATCAAAGGCAAGCGTTTGCGCTATGCCGCCGAGCTCGCGTTGACCATGACCGAACGGCGCGGGCGCAAGCCGCTGCGCAGGTTGATCACCAGCGCGAAGGACCTCCAGGAGGTACTCGGCGACCACCACGACACGGTCACCGCCGAGGCGTGGCTGCGCGAATCCGCCACCGCCCTGCCCGGCCCTGCCGTGCTGGTCGCGGGCCGACTGCTGGAACGCGAACTGCTCCTGCGCACGACCTACGAAACCGAGTGGCCGCTGGCCTGGCAGGAGCTCGACGAACGTGCCCGCGAGCTGAACTGACTCAAGCGGCCAGTCGAGTCACGGCCGCGTCGATCCGCTCGTCGGTCGCGGTGAGCGCGACCCGCACGAACCGGGCGCCGGAGGGACCGTAGAAGGTGCCGGGCGCGACCAGGATGCCGCGCTCGGCCAGCCAGGACACGGTGTCCAGCGCGGGCTCGTCGCGACTGGCCCACAGGTACAGCCCAGCCTCCGAGTGCTCGGCCCGGAAACCCGCGCCGAGCAGCGCCGTACGGAGCACCGTGCGTCGGCGTGCATAGCGTTCCCGCTGGATCGCGATGTGCTCGTCGTCGCCGAGCGCCGCGGTGACCGCGGCCTGCACGGGTCGCGGCATCATCAAACCGGCGTGCTTGCGCACCTCCAGCAGGCGCGCGACCAGCGCAGGGTCACCGGTGACGAACCCGGCGCGGTAACCGGCCAGGTTCGACGACTTGGACAGCGAATGCACGGCGAGCAGGCCGTCGAACGAGCCCCCGCTGACCGACGGGTGCAGCACCGAAACGGGTTCGGCGTCCCAGGCCAGGGTCAGGTAGCACTCGTCGGAGGCGATCACCGCGCCGGTTTCGCGGGCGAACTCGACGACCTTGCGCAGGTGCTCGACGGGCAGCACCTTGCCGGTCGGGTTGGCGGGCGAGTTGACCCAGATCAGTTTCGGCTTACGTGGGCCGAGCGCGGTCAGGCCGTCCGCGCGGACGAACTCCGCACCGGCGAGCCGGGCGCCGACCTCGTAGGTCGGGTAGGCGAGCTCGGGGATGACCACCAGGTCACCGGGGCCGACGCCGAGCAGGGTCGGCAGCCAGGCAACGAGCTCCTTGGAACCGATCGTCGGCAGTACCGCCGCTGCGTCGATGCCGGTGACGCCGAAACGGCGCTCCAGCGCCTTGACCGCGGCTTCGCGCAGCTCGGGAGTGCCGTGCGTGGTCGGGTAGCCGGGCACGTCGGCGACCGAGCTCAGCGCCTGCTGGATCAGCTCGGGCACCGGGTCGACCGGGGTGCCGACGGAGAGATCGACGATGCCGTCCGGGTGGGACCTGGCCCGCTGGCCGAACTCGGCCAGCGAGTCCCAGGGAAAGTCCGGCAGGGAGGAGACCGGCAAGGTCACTCGCCCTGCGGCGGCAGGTTCTTGATCCACTCGGGGTCGGCCGAGACCTTGCCGACCTTGGAGGCGCCACCGGGCGAACCCAGCTCCTCGAAGTAGTCGACGTTGGCCTTGGTGTATTCCTTCCACTGGTCGGGGACGTCGTCCTCGTAGTAGATGGCTTCCACCGGGCACACCGGCTCACAGGCACCGCAGTCGACGCACTCGTCCGGGTGGATGTACAGCATCCGGTCGCCCTCGTAGATGCAGTCGACGGGGCATTCCTCGATGCACGCCTTGTCGAGAACGTCGACGCAGGGCTGGGCGATCACGTAGGTCACTGCGTTCTCCTGCTTCCTCATGCCGTTAGCTGCCACGCAAGCGTCAGGCTACGTGGCGATGCTCAGTATCTCCCGCCCACCCGGTGAACTTCCCACCGGTGCACGGTTGCCCAACAAGTTACCGGGCACGACGCTACTGATAGCGGCCCTTCGGCCGGAAGTACCCGGATGACCAGCTGGCAGGACGTGGCGGATCTCACCAGTTCAGTCCGCATGCTGGACCGGTCGACGCCCGACCGCGTTGCCGAGCGCGACCCCGGCTGGCAGCACACCGGCGGCCAGCAGCAGCAGGCTGCGCCAGTCCTGGATCAGCGCCATGTTCTCGGTGCCGACGAACCCGACCACGCCCAACGTGGCCAGCCACGCCCACAGCGGCGCCCCCACGATCAGCACCCGGCGCGACGCGTCCCCGGCGCGGGCGACCAACAGCGGCATGGTCACCGCGGCCAGCACCACCGTGACCGGGACCGGCCAGCCGCCCAGGTTCGGCAGTTCGAAGCCGTCGAAGCGCAGCGGCAGGAAGAACATCTCCAGCAGGGCCAGCATGATCGCGTCCACGACGAGCACCAGCAGCATCAGCCAGTCGGCGGCTCTGCGCATCGGTCAGCCCTTCCCGAACAGGTCGCGCGCGGCACCTGCCGGGCTGCCCGAGGCGAGCACGAAGTACTCGTTGGGCAGCACCGGGGTGGCGATGTCGTTGGACAGCGCGTAGACGGTGCGCTCCCCCGATTCCCACACGCTGACCTGGGTAGCGTGCGCGCGCAGCGCCCGCAACTTGGCGGGCACGTGCGCGGCGATGTCCACCACGGTGCCGATCGACTCGTCGGGCACGACCGAGAGCTCGTCGTCGGCCGGTAGCCGGAACGGCTGATCGGCCCAGCCGGCCAGCGTGGCGGTGCCCTCGCGCACCGCGCGGGAGGACTGGACCGCGTAGAACACCCGGTCGACCGTGGGGACCCTCGGCGCGGCGGCGACCGTGATCTGGTGCGCCCTGATGTGGTCCGGGTGCCCGTAGCCGCCGAACGCGTCGTAGCTGACCAGCACCTGCGGCTGGAACTCGGCGAGCAGCTCGACCAGCGCGTCCGTCTGCTCGTCGAGCGAACCCCGCACGAACGCGCGCGGACGCTCGTTGGCCGGATCCCCGACCATGCCCGAATCCCGCCAGTGCCCCGGTCCGCCGAGGAACGCGTGCCTGCTGACGCCCAGTTCGGCGATCGCGGCGCGCAGTTCGCCGATCCGGTAGCCGCCGAGCTGGTCGGCGTCCTGTGCGCGCAGCTGACGCAGGTCCTCCGGGATGATCTCGCCCTCCTCGCCGAGGGTGCAGGTGATCACCATCACCTCGGCGCCGGACGCGGCGTAGCGGGCGATCGTGCCACCGGTCCACAGGCTCTCGTCGTCCGGATGGGCGTGCACCAGGGCAAGCCTCGGGGTGGTCGTCACCCGCGGAAGCCTAGTTGGGACCCAGGTTCCAGTTCCCGGCACTGACGAACGGCCCGGCCAGCGGCGCGCCGACGCTCACCCCGGTCACCTTCGGGGTGCTCACCAGTTCGCTGGAGAACTGGAACAGCGGAATCTCGACGTTGTCCGCCCACAGCGTCGGTTCGACCCGCGACAGCGCCTCCGCCGCGGACAGCTCGCCGGTCAGCGCCGAGTCGATGGTGCTCTGCAACGCGGTGTCGCACCAGCCGAAGACGTTCGCCGGGTAGGGCGTCGCCGAGTTGGCCGGGGTGGGCGGGCAGCCGAACTGGGATGCCAGATCCGTCGCGATGTCGCCGCCGACCGCCTGCGGGCCGACCACGATGTCGGGAGTCGCCTGATTCGATTGGCCGGTGGTGGAATTCGGGTTCCCGGCCAGTTCCTGTCCATAGAGGACATTGCCGGGCGGGGTGCTCAACGTGGCCTGGATGCCGACCGAGGTCAGCTCGGCGACGACCTGGCGTGCGATGTTCAGGAACACCGCCGATCCGGCGGGCGCCGCCACGACCAGGGTCAGCGGATGCGAGTTCAGCGTCCACACGTTGGTTGCGGGCGGTGGTGCGGGTGGCGGCGATGACGTGGTCGTCGCGCCCGGCGGCAGGTTCGCGGGCGGCGTGACCGAGGTCGGCTGGGTGACCGGTTTGACGTAACCGGCCTGGGTGAGCAGCTGGCCGACCGCGGTCGGGTTGGGCGTGCCCGCCTGACCGGTCGCGGGCATCGTCGCGGCGTAGCCCGGCATCGACGGCGCCAGCACCAGATCGTTCGCGACCGACTGGCTGGCCGGTCCGTCGCCGGTGCCCGCCGAGATCAGCGCGTTGCGGTCCAGCGCCGCCATGACCGCCGAGCGCACCACCGGATTCGCCAGTTCGGTCGAGTTCGGGCGCAGGATGACCGTGGCCAGTTGCGACTGTGGCACCGAGTCCAGCGCGACCGAGCCACCCAGCTGTTGCAGCAGCGTGAGCCCCTCCGACGTGGTGTTCGGATAGGCGAGCTGGTCGGCACCGCTCTTGAGGGCGTCCGAGATGCCGTGGCTGTCGGTCTTGCTCAGCACGACCTCGTCCAGCACGGTCGGTTTGCCCCAGTAGCGGTCGCTGCGCTGCAACACGATCTGGCCAGCGCCCTGGTCCAGCGTCATCACCTGGAACGGACCCGCCGTCGCGGGGAAACTGTCCGCGAGCGCGGTGTTCCAGCCGCCCGGCGCGTCCTTGAGCAGGTGACCGGGCAGCAGGTTGTTGAACAGGGAGCGCCAACCCGGATAGGGCTTGGCGAACGTGACCTGGATGGTCTTGCCGTTGTCCCGCGCCACGATGTTGGAGATCAACCGGTACCCGGCCGCGTCGACAACGCCCGGCTGGGTGCTCATCTGGTCGTGCAGGTAGACGAAGTCGGTGGCGTCCACCGGCGTGCCGTCCGACCAGGACGCGTCCGTGCGCACCCCGTAGGTGACCGTGAACGGCGCCGCGCTGGTCACCTGGGCGGAGGTCATCACGTCCCGGTCCAGCTGCGGGGTGCCATCCGGCGAGATCTCGAAGGCCGAGGGCAGCAGCATGCTGGCCAGGGAGGTGGTGATCGGCGACTGGTCCGCGATCACGTGCGGGTTGTAGCCGCCCGCGATGGTGTCCACGCCCACGACGACCTTGGAGGTGTCCGTCGGCCCGGTCGGCAGCGCGCGGGTCGACGAGGACACCGGCACCAGCGGCGGCGGGGGCGCCTCGGTGCAACCGACCAGCACGACCAGCCCGAGAACGGCCAGGAACGGGAACACCAGCGGTGTGCCACGGCGGGGCCTCCAGCCCACGAACAACCTCCCCTCGACCGCTTGCCATGCTGCCATCTGTCACTCGTTCGGCGCAGCACATTACGCGGTTGCGCGGCGAGAGCCCGGACACGCGGTACCGCCACAGGGATGACGCACGAACGGCCCGGGTGGTTGCCCGGGCCGTTCGTTCTGATCAAAAGCAGTTCGCTCAGACGCGGTCGCGAGTCTTGGCGCGGGCGCGCGCCCGGCCCCGTGCCGTGCTGTCCAGCACCAGCTTGCGGACCCGGACCACCTGCGGCGCGACCTCGACGCACTCGTCGGACGCGCAGAACTCCAGCGCCTCCTCGAGGCCGAGCTTGCGCGGGCGGGCCAGCCGCTCCAGTTCGTCACCGGTCGAGGACCGCATGTTGGTGAGCTTCTTCTCCCTGCACACGTTCACGTCGAGGTCCTCGGCGCGCGGGTTCTCCCCGACGACCATGCCCTCGTACGCGGTCGAACCCGGCTCGACGAAGAACGAACCGCGGTCCTGCAGCTGGATCATCGCGTAGGCGGTGATCATGCCGGACCGGTCGGCCACCAGCGAACCGTTGTGCCGGGTGCGGATCTCGCCGACCCACGGGAAGTAGCCCTCGAACACGTGGTTGGCGATGCCGGTGCCCCGGGTCTCGGTGAGGAACTCGGTACGGAACCCGATCAGGCCACGCGAAGGCACCACGTAGTCCAGCTTGATCCGGCCGCTGCCGTGCCCGCCCATGTGCTCCAGTTGGCCCTTGCGGCCGGCCAGCAGCTGGGTGATCGCGCCGAGGTGCTCCTCGGGCGCGTCAACAGTGAGGCGCTCGAACGGCTCGCAGAGCTTGCCGTCGATCTCCCTGGTGACCACCTGCGGTTTGCCGACGGTCAGCTCGAAGCCCTCCCGGCGCATGGTCTCCACCAGGATGGCCAGCGCCAGCTCGCCACGGCCCTGCACCTCCCAGGTGTCCGGCCGCTCGGTCGGCAGCACGCGCACGCTCACGTTGCCGACCAGTTCGCTGTCCAACCGGGACTTGACCAGTCGCGCGGTCAGCTTGGTGCCGCCGCCCTTGCCCTGCAACGGCGAGGTGTTCACACCGATGGTCATCGAGATCGCGGGCTCGTCCACGGTGATCCGCGGCAGCGGCTGCGGGTTGTCCGGGTCGGCCAGGGTGTCGCCGATGGTGATCTCCGGGATACCGGCGATGGCGACCAGGTCACCGGCGCTGGCCTCCAGCGCGGGCACCCGGTCCAGGGCCTCGGTGATCAGCAGTTCGGTGACCTTGACCCGCTCGACCGTGCCGTCCGCGCGGCACCAGGCGACGAACTGACCCTTGGCCAGCCGACCGGCGTGGATGCGGCACAGCGCGATCCGGCCGAGGAAGCTGGACGCGTCCAGGTTGGTGACCAGCGCGCGCAGCGGCGCCGCCGGGTCGCCGGTCGGTGCCGGAATGTGGTCAAGCAGCACGTCGAACAGGGGGTCGAGGTCCTCGCTGTCCGGCAGTCCACCGTCGGCGGGCGCGGTCAGGCTGGCCCGGCCGGCCCGCGCGGACGCGTACACGACCGGGATGTCCAGCACGGAGTCGTCGATGTCGTCGGACTCGGCGGCAAGCTCAGTGGCCAGCTCCAGCAGCAGGTCGTGGGTCTCGTCGACGACCTCGGCGATGCGCGCGTCCGGCCGGTCGACCTTGTTCACCACGAGCACGACCGGCAGGCCGGCGGCCAGCGTCTTGCGCAGCACGAACCGGGTCTGCGGGAGCGGGCCCTCACTGGCGTCGACGAGCAGCAGCACGCCGTCGACCATGGCCAGGCCGCGCTCGACCTCGCCGCCGAAGTCGGCGTGGCCGGGGGTGTCCACCACGTTGATGGTGACCGCCTCGTGCGGGCCGTTCGGGGTCTTGCGGTGCACCGCCGTGTTCTTGGCGAGGATGGTGATGCCCTTTTCCCGCTCCAGCTCGCCGGAGTCCATGACCCGGTCGACCATCTCGGCGCGGGCGGAAAAGGCACCTGACTGGCGCAGCATGGCGTCGACCAGCGTGGTCTTGCCGTGGTCAACGTGGGCCACGATCGCCACATTGCGCAGGTCGGTGCGCACGTGCGAGGTCGGTACCGGGGCGGACATCGTGGCCGTGGGCACGCGAAACTCCTCAAGGCTTGTTCGAGTGATGGGGCGAGGTGTGAAGCTGTGTGCGGTCGCACGCCGATCGCGTGGAAACTCGCTGATCCGCGCAAACAGCCGACCGCCAGCGTCGTTCGCCCAGCTGCGGCCGACTCCATTCTACTTCAGCGCCCACGCATTCCGGACAGCGGCAGCGTGTGAGAGTGGGCTCACCTGGTATATCGACGTGCGATGTTCGGATATTCCACCCGCGCTGTTTGCTGGCCGGATGCCGTCCGGTCCCGCTACAGTGACCCCGTGCATCAGCAAAGCCAGTGGTGGGCCGCTTACCGGCGGCCGTGATCCGCTGCGCTGCGCGCAGCAAGAACCTTCGGGCCGCCCGGTTGGGCGGCCTTCGTCATGTCCGGGGCCGGACTCGATCGGGTGGCCACACCAGACCCGATCAAGGAGCCCGCGATGACCCGCCTGTCCGGCATCACCCCCTCCGGCCACGCCCAGCTCGGCAACTACCTCGGCGCGATCCAGCGGTGGGCCCGGCACACCACCGAAGAGGACCTCTACTTCGTCAGCGACCTGCACGCCATGACCAGCGCGCACAACGCGGCCAGACTCCGCACCCTGACCAGGGAGACGCTGGCGATCCTGCTCGGCGCGGGCATCCCGGACGAGCTGGTGTTCGTGCAGTCCGATCTGCTCGCCGAACACGCGTCGCTGACCTGGATCCTCGAATGCGTGTGCACCTACGGTGAGGCGCGCCGGATGATCCAGTTCAAGGAGAAGTCGAAGGGCCAGTCGGCGGTGCGGCTGAGCCTGCTCACATATCCGGTGCTGATGGTCGCGGACATCCTGCTCTACGGCGCCGACCAGGTCCCGGTCGGCGCGGACCAGGCCCAGCACGTCGAGCTGGCCAGGGCGCTGGCGCGCCGGTTCAACAGCCAGTACGGCGAGGTCTTCGCGGTCCCCGAACTGCAACTGCCGCCCACCGCGGCGCGCGTGCGCGACCTGACCGAGCCGAGCCGCAAGATGGCCAAGTCCACCGTGGACTCGGCGGGCGTGGTGTACGTGCTCGATTCGCCCGACCTGATCCGGCGCAAGATCAGCAGGGCGGTCACCGACAACCTGGGCCGCGTCGTCTACGACCCGGACAACCAGCCCGGCGTGGCGAACCTGCTGGAAATCCTCGCTGGCTGCACCGATGAACGCCCCGAGGACGTGACCGAGGGGATCAGCGACTACGCGAGCCTCAAGAAACTGGTCGCCGAGGCGGTGATCGAGGAGCTCAGCGGCACCCGCAAACGCGCCCTGGAGTTGATCGACGACCGCGCCGAACTGGACCGGATCCGGGCCCGAGGCGCCGACCGCGCCCGCGAACGTGCCCAGTCCCGGTTGGCGGCCGCGCACAGGATGGCGGGCCTCTGCTGAACCCGGCGCACCGCGCGGCCGGTCTCGGGGCCGGGCGCGGCTCGGGGCCGGGCGCGGCTCGTCTCGGGGCCGGGCGCGGGCGCGGTTCAGAGCTGGGCGCGGATCGCGGGGAGCACGGCGCGGTCCGCGTCCAGCCAGTCCAGGCTGGTCAACTCGGCCGCGCCGACCCAGCGCAGCGCGTGGTGCTCCAGCGCATCGGGACGACCGTCCACCAACTCCGCCGCGTGGATGCGCAGCACCCACCCGTTGGGCAGGATCAGATCCGGCCCGACGCGCCCGATGACCCGCACCGTCACACCGAGTTCTTCCCGGATCTCCCGAACGACCGCCGCTTCCTCGGTTTCGCCCGCCTCGACCCGGCCGCCGGGGAACTCCCAGCGCCCGGCCAACTCGGGTGGGTACGAGCGTTGCGCGGCGAGCACCGCGCCGTCGGCGATGATCGCGGCCCCCACCACGTGCGGCGCCTCGTCGAGCCGTTCAGCGCGCGCCGCGACCTCAGCCAGCCACGCCGCCAGTCCACTCCCCTCGGCCTCGATCACGCCATCGGCGACCGACACGGTCAGCCCACCGGCACCCGGCCCACGCAACACGACGCCGTGCTCGTCCGCGTGTTCGCAGCGCAGCGACGGCGCATGCTTGGCCAGCAGCCAGGTTTCGGCGAGCACCGCGGCCACTGTTCTGCTCGGCGCGCTCGTCCGGACGGAAACACCCACCCGAACGATCCTGCCCGAACCCGGTTTCAGTGCCCCCGATGCCACGCCAGCAGCCGGTCGACGAGCTGCCGCGTCTTCGGATCCGGGATCGGTTCGGCGAACCGGGCGGTGTGCGACTGGCCTCCCCTGCTGACGGTGATCGTGTAGCTGCGGTAGTCGGCCGCGCCCGGGCTCGGCGCCACCGACGCCGTCGACCGGTCGTAGAAGCCCAGTTCGGTCAGGGCGTTGTCCAAGGTCGCGGCATCGGCCGGTTCGAGTTGGCTGGCGTCGATCTCGAACGGGCGGTTGAGACCGGGAACGGCCGCGAAACCGCCGTCGGTCTCCACGCGCACCGTGAAGTGCGCGGGAGACCGACGCGGCTCGCTCACGGCGCCATGCCCGCGGCGTCCATCGGTTGCATGCTCGCGGCCACCGCCGGTCCGGCCAGCACGCCGACCATTCCCTTGCGGGTCAGGTACCACGCTCCGTCGTTGCCGACGTAGGTGGACATCTCGCCGTTGGCGACGTTGCCGTCCAGGGTGCCCGCGTACTTCGCGGGCCCG
>DASXOJ010000176.1:0-84661 GCA_036494465.1 Pseudonocardiaceae bacterium | reverse complement strand
CGAGCTCTCACCGGCATCTACGACGGCGCCCTTGGCGAGCACGGTGTCACCATTGCCCAGGTCAACCTGTTGGCCGCGCTGGGCAAGGCCGGGCCGTGCCCGCCGTCGCGACTCGGCGAGATCTTGCAGTTGGAGCGGTCGACGGTCAGCCGGAACGTGGGCCTGCTGCTCAAGCACGGCTGGATCGAGGCGGTGTCCTCGGATGCCAAGGGGATCCGAGAGGTCGCGATCACCAGCGCGGGCCGGGACAAGATCGAGTCGGTGATGCCCCGGTGGCGACAGGCGCAGCAACAGGCCACTGAGCTGCTTGGCGCGAATGGCGTGGACACGCTGCACGAGATCGCGGGCGGTCTGGGGTATCCGCCGGACGCCTAGACCGGAACAGGATCGACCTCGGGCGGAGCCGTCCATGAATGTTGTATATACATCAAGAAGGGAAACCTGATGAGCGTGCACTTCACGGGCAAGGTCGTCCTGGTCACGGGTGCGTCACGCGGAATCGGACGGGCCGTCGCGCTGGCGTTCGCCCGGGAGGGTGCGGCGCTGGTCCTGGCCGCCCGGTCGGCCGAGCGACTGGCCGAGGTGGCTGAGGAAGTTCGCGCGCTCGGTGGCCAGGTGTTGTCCGTCCAGACCGACGTGACGTCGCACGATGCGGTGACCGCTCTGGTCGACACCGCGATGAACGAGTTCGGGCGGATCGATGTGCTGGTGAACAATGCCGGGATCGGCAAGGTGGGCGAGGTCGGATCGGCGGACTTCGCCGACAACGTGCACCAGACGTTGCGCGCGAGCCTGTTCGGCATGGTCGACGTCACCCAGCAGGTGCTGCCGATCTTCCGGCGACAGCGGTCGGGAGCGATCGTCAACATGTCGTCTGTCATGGGGCGCAAGGCGTTCGCGCGATTCGGCTCGTACGCGGTGGTGATGCACGGGGTTTCCGCGATCTCGGACAGCCTTCGGCAGGAACTGTCCGGCAGCGGCATCGGGGTCTCGGTGATCTATCCCGCGCTGACCGCGACCGACCTGCTGCGCGATGCCGACGAGACCGAGATGCCGCCCCCGTTCCGGCACATGACGCCACTCTCGCCTGCCGACGTCGCGCGGGCCGTGGTGGGCGCGGTCCGGCATCGCAGGCGACGGGTCGTGTTGCCGCGCATGGCGAACATGCTCCTGTTCGGCGAGGCCGTGTCGCCGTCGCTCGGCGACCTGATCGCGACCGCGCTCACTCGCCGGTCCATCGCGGCGCTGCTCGGGATGAGCAGGGGAAAGACCTACCACGAAACTATTGGAGTGTCATGATGACCATTCCCTTTGCCCCCAGCCACGAGATCGACGGCCTGCGCGAGGCGGCCACCTGGCCGAACCCGTCGCCCCGGGTGTTGCTGGTGCTGATGAACCAGTTGCTCGCCGCCGGTCGCCACGACGAGGCATACGAGCTGTTCGACAAGATCAGCCACGAGAATCCGGATCGGGGCCTGCCACTGGCGATCGCGGGCGTCGCGCTGTCCAGAATGGACGGCCGGATCGGCGACGCACTGACCACATTGGACGACGCAGTGGCCAGGGAGGTCGGCGTGCCGAACTACCTGCGCGGCATCGTGCGCGCGCAGGCCGGGATCGTCGAAGGCATCGCCGATCTGGAACTGGTGGTCGCGCTGCCTGACCGGTTCCCGCCGGGGCTGCGCCGCTCCGCCTATCATGGCCTGGCCAAGCTCTACGCGGTTGCGGGCCGGCCCGAGGATGCGCAACGAGCGAAGGAGAAGGTGGGGACCGAGCGGCACGAGTCGCTGCTGGCCGTGGACTTCTGGGTCACTGACGAAGCCGGGTTCCAGTTCGTTCCGCCGCGCCTGGTCGAGGTGGCCGATGGCGTGCATGTCGCGCAGGGCTTCGGTTTCTCGGACATCGCGTTCGTCCACACCGGAGCCGGGGTGATCGCCATCGACGCGGGTGGCACCCCGGGCAACGCGGCCGACGCGCTCGCCGCCTACCGCGCGATCAGCACCGATCCGATCACGCACGTGTTGATCACGCACGGGCACTGGGATCACGTGGGCGGGCTGAGCGCGTTGCGGGGGCCGGAAACCAGGGTCGTGGCCAGGTCCAACCTGCACCACGAGGACCGGGACAGCGTGCCGTTCTCCCGGTTCCTGCCTGCCGGGGAAACTCCGCGTGGCCTGGATTCCGAGCCGGACCAGCTGATCGACGCGCCGACCATACTGCGCATCGGTGAGCTGGACGTGGCGCTGATTCCGGTCAGCGGCGGGGAAACCGACGACGCGCTGCTGGTCCACCTGCCGGATCGGGGCGTGCTGTTCGTCGGCGACATCATGATGCCCTACCTTGGCGCGCCGTTCTTCGCGGAAGGCTCGCCCGAGGGCCTGATCGAGGGCATGCGCGCGGTGGAGCGGCTCGCACCGAGGATCGTCATCCACGGGCACCCGCCGCTGACGGAGAACTTCACCGCCGACACCATCCCGCACGTGCGTCCGGCCCTGGAGTCGCTGCTCGACCGGGTGCGGGCCGATGTGCGTGACTGGCGAACGCTCGGTGAGATCCTGCGCCGCAACCACCTGCCCGAGTCGCTGCGCGAACACCCCGACGCCGTGCTGCCCTACCTGCTGCTGCGCGATGGCCTGATCAACCGGACGCACCGGCAGCACACCGGTTACTGGCAGGCCGACGGCGAAGGCGTCGAACACATCTTCCCCGACGAGTGGGCGCTGGCACTGGACCTGCTGGCCGATGGCGACCCGGTCCGGCACGCCGAGGTCGTGCGTGCCCTGGTCGACCGCGACCACCTGCCGGTCGCGCTACGCCTTGTCGATCATGCCCTGGCACGGCACCCCGGCGATCCCGCACTGTCCCAGCTGCGCCAGCAGACGCTGGAGCGGTTGGTGCAGCGCAATGTGAACATCGGCGCGTTCCGGTTCGTCATCTACTCCGGCCTGAGCGGGATCGAACTGCCTGCGCCACAGCTCTGAGGATGGAACAGCCCCGCCGAACCGGAGTCGGCGGGGCTGGGTGCTGCGTGGCCTCAGGCGGGCCGGTGTGCGACGAAGGCGACGGTCTGCCGCCAGACCAGGCCGTCGCGGAAGATGAGGGTGCCGACGGCGGTGGTGAGCTTGCCGGACAGTTCCTCCGCGGCCTGGTAGAGGATCAGGTCGTCGGTCATCTGCAACGCGTCCATGGCGGTGATCTGCGGGTTTTCCGCGATGTAGTCGTCGAAGAGCTGCTTGATCTCGGCGCGGCCGTTGGCGATCCGGTCGAACCGGGCGAAGGTGGCGTCCTCGGCGTAACGCTGGGCGAGACCGGCGGTGTCGCCTGCTTCGAGCAGCTTCACCTGCTGGTCCAAAAACTCCTGCGGAACACTGGTCATTGCGGTCTCCTAGCGTGAATCGGCGATGGTGCGGTGGTGCCGGTCCCCCGTCACCGGTACTGGTTGTGCCAGCGCCTGGGTGGCGCCGAGCGGACAACCGAGTGCCGGCGCGGCGGCTGCCGATGGTGGGTGGGCACTATCGGCTCCGATTCGGCGCTCAGCGCGTTGAGCACCTGGAATGCGTGTGCCACGGACACCAACGTCACGTGGTGGTGCCATCCGACGAAGGATCGGCCTTCGTGGTGCCCGAGCCCGAGCGATGTGGTGAGGTTGTCCAACTCGTAGCGGACCCACGGCCGCAGTTTGGCCAGGTCGGCGAGTTCGCTGACCGGCCGGTCGTTCATGTTGGTCAACCAGTAGGCACGCGGTGTCCGGCCACCGAGCGCCCATTCGACGAGGACGGTCCGGGGCGCCTCCGTCGGCCGCGCGCCCAGTCGGGTGCGGTCGGTCGGCGGTGGTGCCCACACCGGCAATGTGACGAACTGCGAGCGCATGGTGTGGCCGCTCGGCGCGGTCCAGGCGACCGTGGTGCGGTCGGCGGGACCGATCAGCGCGGTCAGTTCGGCCAAGGTCGCGGACTGCAGATGCCCAGGTGGCATGTGCGGTCGCGGGGTCGCGGTGACGGTGGCGTAGCCGTTGGTGTAACCGCTTGCTCCGCCTGCCTGCGCGTAGCCGTTGGTCGCGCCGTTCGCTCCGTTGGTTGCGGCGTGACCGTTGACATGCCCGTTGACATGCCCGTTGACGTGCCCGTTCGCGCGGCCCGTCGCGGGCCGCCAGCACGCCGGTACGCCACCGCTGACTTCGACCAGGTATTCCAGGCCACGGTTTTCCAACGCGGTGAGCAGTGGATAGACCGCGGTCTTGTGGTAGGTCGCGTCGACGATGACCGGGGCAAGCGAGATGCCCCATTCACCGAGCATGTCGTCGAGCATCTCGACCTGGTAGTACCAGTACGGCCGGTGCCGCTGGTCGGACGGGATGTGTGCACGTGACCGCCGGTGCGTGTCCACGTCCCACGACGGCGGGATCGCCAGCCGCCAGTTGACCGGCACGTTCGCGTGCTGGCAGGCCAGCAGTGCGACTGCGCCCAGCTGGCAGTTGGCCACCCGGCCCCGGGACGGCACGAACTGTCGCTCGGTGGCCGCGGAGTGCTGGCCGTGCTTGGTGAAGGCGATCTCGTCGAGGATCCATGCTTCTGGCTTCAGTACGTCCGCCATGACCTCGGCAACCCGTTGTCGCACCGGTTGCGGATCCCACGGACTCTGGTTCACGAACTGCTGTAACGACTGGTCGGAAGAACCTCCGATCTCGGCCGCGATCTGCTTGATCGAACGCCTGCCTTCGACGGTAAGCAGACCGCGGATGTAGATCTCGCCCAACCGGCGCTGATCGACTCTGCTCAGCGAGCCCAGTACGAACTCGCAATAGTCGCTCAGCCGCTGGACGGCGATCTCTTCGACTTTACTGGTTTCATTCATCATGCCCCCAGCCCCAGGGCCCCTGCTGTCAGTTTCATGGCTTCTTGCTGGTGCCCACCCACGAAAGTTTGTACCCGGCCGTACCAACGAGCAGCAACCGAGAGTTAACGGAGTGCGGAACCTCCTCCGATAAGTTCACCAAGATGGACCACGGAAAACCGCAGATTGTTGGTGACCTGCAAAATGTCGTGACATTGAGTCGAACTTCCGCTACCGGAAAATAGTTCCCGCGTACTGACAAACCGATCAGTCTGCAGTAGTGCGCAGCTCAGGAACCGTCCCGTGTGGACCATGGATTTTCGGATTATTCCGCGAATAAACTTGCCCCCAGTGGCCAACCTGGTGTAACAAGTTGTTTTCATAGGATACATAATCCGCCCATCGGAGAAATCATTGGTGCGCGACAAGACCACGCGTGACGAGAACTCGCACGCGCGGCCGGGACACGACCAATGAGCGCCTTCACATTAACTCAACGCGTGATACATTTCTGCGTTCACGTTGAGATCGTTCGATGGTCGCTCCTCCTTCCGTGACGAATCCTTGGTGTTTTCTTGGTGTCAGGGCTCCTCGACGAGTTGCTCGTCGGCGAGTTCGTCGTCGGCGATCGGCGCGCGCGGGGACGGGCCGAGCAGGAACACCAGCGCCAGCAGCGCGGTCACCGCAAGGGTCAGCCACGGCAGCACGAACGCGAGCGCGGCGGCGAAGATGTAGCCGCACAACCCGGCCAGGTAACGGATGTCGACATCGCGGCAGAACTCGGGGCTCACCGCGTCCGCGAGCAGACCGCGCCTGCCCGCGTAGCGCCAGATGAGGTTGAACGACATCGCCGAACCGGCCAGCGTCAGGCCGTAGACCAGCATCGCGACCTTCGCGTCGGTGTCGGTGCCGGTGTGTTCGGCGACCAGCTGCGTTGGCAGCGGCAGGAACGTGACGAATCCGAGCAGCAGCAGGTTCAGCAGCAGGAGCACGTGATCGACCTTGCCCACGACGCGGAACAGCGCGTGGTGGTTGGCCCACATGATGCCGATCTGCAGGAAACTCGCGACGTAGGCGACGATTTCCGGCCAGGCATGGCCAAGCGCGTGCGCGAGGCTTTCGCCTTTCGCAGGTTCTACGTGCACGTTCAGAATCAGCAGGGTGATGGCGATCGCGAGCACGCCGTCGCTGAACGCCTCCAGCCGCGCCGCGTCGCCGCGGGCCGCGCTGCCGCCCCACCAGGAACTCATGGCCCCACCTCGTCAGCACTCGGCGGCACGACGCTCGTCTGCGTCGTGCCGCCGCCACACGTCGAACAAGTCACGGCGGAACCGCTGCCGCCAACGGGACCAGGTGGCCGGTCATGCCGGCTTCCCCGAGTCGATCCAGCGCTTGAACACGTCGATCTTCTCCTGCGCCCAGGCGCCGTCGCAGGGCATGCTGCCGTTGGCCAGCCGCTCCAGGATGGCGTCCGCGTGCGTGTCGACGTCCTCGAACTTCCAGAGGTCGAACACGAAGGTCATGGACGCGCGGTCGCGATCGCGGAACAGGTGCTTGATGTGCGATGCGAAGCTGAGCGCCACGTCCGGGCCGGGCAGTTCGACCTCGGGTTCCTTCTTGGTCTCGTCCCGGTCGGCCAGTGCGGAGATGCGGGAGCTTGGCGCGCCCGCCGAGGTGCGCCAGTCCCAGTGCGGCATCGGCATGTGCTGCGGCGGCTTGGAGTCGGTCTGCGAGTTCTCCACGGCGAGCCGCGAACCCCACTCGATGTAGGCACCGAAGGCGGAGCGGAACTCGGCGTCGTTGGGCAGACCGGCGTCCAGCGCGGACTGCATGATCAGCTGCACCCAGCGGGCTCGCTGCTCCTCGCGGAGCTGCTTGCCCATGTGCTGGGAGAGCATGCGCGGGTAGCCGCCGTACTCACTGCTGTACGCGTGCGGACCGCAGAACACCTCGGAGAGCCACTTGGCGACACGCTCGGGGTGATCGGCGGACATGTTCGAGAACAGGCCGCTCAGCAGCGGGTCGGCTGGCACGTACTTCTCGTAGAAGATCCTGGTCATCCGGGTGAACGCGGGCAGGCCGCCCGCCCACTCGAAGATCGAGGGCTCCTTCTCGGCGTCCGGCACCGGGTCCTGGAAGCCGACGTACCAGTGCATACCGCTGCAGAACGGCTTGTTCTGGGACTGGCCGCAGCGGCACAGCGCGTAGTGCTCGCGCGAGGAACCCGTTGCCCTCGACACGTCCTGGTCCGCGCCGTCGGTCAGCGGAATGCCACCGGAGACCCGGTACGGGCCGTCC
Organism: Pseudonocardiaceae bacterium; assembly: GCA_036494465.1. Taxonomy (GTDB): domain Bacteria; phylum Actinomycetota; class Actinomycetes; order Mycobacteriales; family Pseudonocardiaceae; genus CAJCJE01. The sequence continues at coordinate 77,530 of DASXOJ010000176.1, read as the reverse complement.
TTGGTGATTTCCACGGTCGGCGGGCGCTTGTTGCCGTGGTCGACCAGGTCGCGCGCTTCCACGCCGTCCAGCGCGAAGCTGAGCGCCCCGGAGGGGCAGTCGCGGACGGCACGGATGATTTCGTCCATCCGGCCACCGCTGGGCGCGACGAAGGGCTCCTGGCCGGCGTGGAAGACGCTGGCGAGCCGGTCGGTGCAGAAACCGGAGTGCTGGCAGATGCCGCGGTTGTCGAAGATCGTCACCTGCTGGCCGACGTAGGTGTCGCGCTTGTCGGGCACCCGGCTGTCGGACTTGGTGTCGGTGAAACCGTTGCCCGCGTGCGAACCGTCGCAGAACGGCTTGCTCTCCGAGGCGCCGCACCGGCACAGGGCCATCTGCGGCAGCGTGGTGAGCCGTTCGCCGAGGTAGTCGCACATGTTCTGCACGTTAGTGGCGAGGTATGGACCATTGTGCGCGGTTTTGATCACCCTGGGCAATTCGGCCATCAGATCGCGCAACACGTCGATGCGGCGCTGCGCCTCGTTCTCGTCGTGCTGCTGGGCGATGTGAAAAGCACACGCCTGCAACGCTGCCGTCGCTTCGAGGTGTTCTTCCGGCGCCTGCACGAGCGAACCGGTGGCGCGCTGGGCCAGTGCCCAGAGCCGGTCGTCGAACGAGTCGTCCGCGCTCGTCTGAGCGTCAGTGGTTGAACCATTGGCATCGGCGCCAGCGTCCGGGAACCGGGTCAGCGCGATCGCCCACGGCCGCAACACGGACTGCTTCAGGCGTTTCCTTGCGAAGACAATGATGTCGCTGTCGGGCTCGGCGCCCGCGACGGGCGTGGCCAGGTGGGTCGCCTCGGCGATCAGCGCACGCAGCTCGCCTGCGTCCAGCACCCGTTGGCGGCTGGCCTGTTGCTGGACCGGTGATGGACCGGACGGGGTGGGCATGGCCCCTCCTCAACGTTTTCTACGTACATGGTGCGAGCTACTGCTGGACCCGTTGGGCCAAGGGTGGTGGCGGCCGCGTCGACGCCCGGTGCGGACGATTATCGCCGAGCAGGTGGGTGCCGACGAGCGCAAAACGACCCCCAGCCCCTCAGCCATGCACACCGTCCCCAGCGGATCCATTATCCGTCTGTACCGCAATTGACATTGATACCGCATATGCCCGTGAAGTGCACGACTATCGCGCACCCCCATCACCAAATCGGCACCGCCGGGAAAAATCTTAAGGACTGCCTCCGAACTTTCGTGGTCGATCCGTTGAACCTTGGACCCAGTCCGCGGAGCGAACATTGTGTCATCGATCAGCATATTCGGATCACTGGGCCTATTTTTACCGCATCAGCGGCAATAACCGACGGATATCGCCGCATGTTCTACCGGAAGTCTGCCGCTGGGGCACGTATCAACCGGACGGCTCTCCAGTTGACGATCAACAACCGGATACTCCTCCAGTTGACCCGGGACCGCACAGTGGACCCCGAATCCCCAGTCGTAACAGGCAATTCGCGATGTCTTCACGATCCGCCGACCCCAGTCGATCAACCCACCACAAAGGCCGAAACAGGCCGGAGACAGCACGGTCGACGAGCGCGCCACCGCCCAATGGCCCAACCCGGACCTGCTCCAGCATGCGGATATCACTTAGTCGAACATGATCACTTTCGCCCAACCGGGGCCGACGGCATCCCTCCGCACTTGAGAGAACGAAGTGGAGACTGCTCCGGTTACCGGAAATAAACCGGAGGACTCTCCAGTTAAATCCGATTAATCGCGAAATTGTGCGAACGGAAATTCTTGCCGGACATCACAAAATCCGCTGACCGGAATTGCGTCGCAACGCAATATCACGCGCGCTCACGGCGTGACTGAATGTCCCGCAAGCCGTCGACGACGAGATCGAGCAGACGCTGCGCCTGCACCCGCCCGCTCGGTCCGCCCGAGACCAACGCGGCCCCGGTCACCGCGGCCAGCACGTCGTTCGCGGTCACGTCCGCGCGCACCGTGCCCGCACCGGCCCCGGCCTTGAGCAGCAACGAGATGGCCGTGCACAGATGAGCACTGCTGTCCGCGAACGGGTGGTCCGGCGCGGAGATCATCGCCAGCAGCGCCTCGGCCATGCCCGCCCTGCTGGTCGCGTAGTCCAGCAGTCGCCCCAGCCAGGTGCGCAGCGCGTCGTGCGCGGGCAGCACGTCGAGCAGGTCCCGCGCGCCATCGCACAACCAGGCCAGATCGTCGAAGTACGCGGCCGCGACCAGGGATTCCCTGGTCGGGAAGTTGCGGTAGAGCGTGCCTGCGCCGACCCCGGCTTCCTTGGCGATCCGATCGAAGTTGACGTCGAGGCCCTCCACGTCGAAGATCCGCACCGCGGTCGCGACGATCTTGTCCCGATTGCGTCGCGCGTCGGCGCGCAACGGACGATCGGGTTCCTTCGCCATGGATCACCTCCCCCAGTACGGAGAGAAACTGGAGCACCCTCCAGTTTCATGATAGATCAGCACATGAAAACGGGCCGCCGGGAAACCCGGCGACCCGTTCGCGGACAGCGAATCTCACAAACCCTGTTGCAGCCGATCGGCCAGCAGCGTGACGAAGCGGGACGGGTCGGCCAGTTCGCCGCCCTCAGCCAGCAACGCCATGCCGTAGAGCAGTTCGGCGGTCTCGGCCAGCGCGGGCTGCACGCCGTCCCTGCCGAACGCGGTGCGCAGGCCGGTCACCAGCGGGTGGCCCGGGTTCAGCTCCAGGATGCGCTTGATCTGCGGCAGTTCCTGTCCCATCGCCCGGTACATCTTCTCCAGCGTCGGCGTGAGGTCCTGCTCGTCACCGACCAGGCAGGCCGCGGACGTGGTCAGCCGCGCGGACAGCCGGACCTCCTTGACCTGCGCCTCCAGCGCCGAGCTCAACCAGGTCAGCAGCGCGCCGAAATCCTGCTGCTGTTGCTCGCGCTCGGCTTCCGCGGTCTTCTTGTCCTCCTCGGTGTCCAGGTCGACCTGGCCCTTGGCGATCGACTGGAACTGCTTCTCGTCGAAGCCGGGCACCGCGTCGACCCACATCTCGTCGACAGGGTCGGTGAGGATCAGCACCTCGTATCCCTTGGCGCGCAACGCTTCCATGTGCGGCGAGTGCTCGATGGTGGCCCGCGACTCACCGGTCATGTAGTAGATGTGCTGCTGGCCGTCCTTCATCCGCTCGACGTAGTCGCGCAGTGTGGTCTGCTTTTCCTCGTCGTTGGTCGAGGAAAACGACACGATGTCGAGAATGGCGTCGCGGTTTTCCGGATCGCCGAGCAGACCCTCCTTGACGGCGCGGCCGAACTCGCGCCAGAAGGTCTCGTAGTTCTCCTTGTTGTCGGCCATCATCGTCTTGACCGTGCTCAGGACCTTCTTCACCAGCCTGCGTCGCATGAGCTGGATCTGCCGGTCCTGCTGAAGAATCTCCCGGGACACGTTCAACGACAGGTCCTGCGCGTCCACGACGCCCTTGACGAAACGCAGGTATTCCGGCATGAGCTCTTCGCAGTCGTCCATGATGAAGACGCGCTTGACGTAGAGCTGCACGCCGCGCCGGTGCTCGCGCATGAACAGGTCCATCGGCGCCTGGCGCGGCAGGAACAGCAGCGCCTGGTACTCGAAGGTGCCCTCGGCCTGGAGCCGGATGGTCTCCAGCGGCGCGTTCCAGTCGTGGCTGACGTGCTTGTAGAACTCGGCGTACTCCTCGTCGGTGACCTCGGACTGCGGGCGGGCCCACAGCGCCTTCATCGAGTTCACCGTCTCGATCTCGGGCTCGCCGCCCTCTTCCTCGGCGGCCTTGGCCATCCGGACCGGCCAGGTGATGAAGTCGGAGTAGCGCTTGATGATCGTGCGGATCTTGGCGGGCGATGCGTAGTCGGCGATCTCGTCCGCGTCCACCGGCTTGAGGTGCAGCGTCACCGAGGTGCCCTGCGGCGCCTCGTCGAGCGGCAGCGACCCGATCGAATAGCTGCCCTCACCGGTCGACTCCCAGAGCACGCCCTCGTCGGTGCCTGCCTTGCGGGTGCGCAGCGTGACCTTGTCGGCGACCATGAAGCTCGCGTAGAAACCCACGCCGAACTGGCCGATCAGGTCCTGCGACGCGGCCGCGTCCTGCGACTCGCGCAGCTTGCGCAGGAACTCGGCGGTGCCCGACTTCGCGATCGTGCCGATCAGGCTGACCACGTCCTCGCGGCTCATCCCGATGCCGTTGTCGCGCACGGTCAGCGTGCGCGCCTCGGCGTCGATGTCGATCTCGACGTGCAGGTCGTCGGTGTCCGCGCCGAGTTCCTTGTCCTTGAACGCCTCCAACCGCAGCTTGTCCAGCGCATCGGAGGCGTTGGACACCAGCTCTCGCAGGAAGACGTCCTTGTTCGAGTAGATCGAGTGGATCATCAGCTGCAACAGCTGGCGGGCCTCGGACTGAAATTCGAGGGTTTCCATGGACGCGGTCACGTGCTTCCTTCCAACACCGGCAAAATCGCCCTACAGCCTAAATCATGCTCACCGCGCGGGTTGGCGACTCAGCGCATAACGCACCGCGTCGGCCCGGGAGTGGAAGCCAGCCTTGGCGAAGAGGTTGTTGATGTGTGTCTTCACGGTCGCCTCGCTGATCACCAGCTTGGCCGCGATCTCCGGGTTGCGCAGGCCCTCACCGATCAGCAGCAGGATCTCCTGCTCGCGCGCGGTCAGCGAGAACTCCGGCCCGGCCGGTCGCACCGGTCTGCTGGCCATGGTGAGCAGGCGGCGCTGCACCTCGGGCGCGAGCACGGTCTGACCGTGACTGGCCGCGCGCACCGCCTGCAGGATGGTCGCCCGGTCCGCCTCCTTGGTCAGGTAACCGCTGGCACCCGCCTGCAACGCGGCCAGGATCGACTCGTCGTCGTCGAACGTCGTCAACACCAGCACGACCACGTCGGGGTGCTCCCGGTGCACCCGTCCGGTGGCCTCGACCCCGCCCATGACCGGCATGTTCAGGTCCATCAGCACCACGTCCGGGGCCTTGTCGGCGATGATCGCGAGCGCCTGCTGACCGTTGGTCGCGGTGCCGACCACGTCGACGTCGTCGTCCAGGTCGAGCATGACCGCCAGCGCGTCGCGCACCGTCGTCTGGTCGTCGACAACAACGAGACGGATCGCCGTCACCTCGGCACCTCCAGCTCCACGCGCCAGCCACCGTCCGGTGCCGGCCCCGCCCGCAGCGTGCCACCCAGCAGCGCGACGCGTTCCCGCATCCCCACCAGGCCCATGCCGGTGCCGCCCGCGATGTCCGACGGGGCATCCTGCTTGGCGGGCCCGTTGGTCACGGTCAACCGCACCGCGTGCTCGTCAAAGGTCAGCGTCATCCCCCGGTCGGCGCCCTGCGCGTACTTGACCGCGTTGGTCAGCGCCTCCTGCGCGGCCCGCACCACCGTATGGGTGATCTCCGCCGACACCGGTTCCGGCTCGCCGACCAGTTGGAACGACACGCCGTCACCCGCCGCCATCAGCAGCAGCGTCTCCTGCAACGGGAGGGTGTCCTCGCGCAACGCGTGCACCGCGCGGCGGGTCTCGCTGATGCTGTCCACCGCCAGCGCCCGCGCCTTGCGCACCGCCGACATCGCCTCGTCCTGCCTGCCGTTGCCGGCCAGCGCGTCGGCCATGTCCAGTTGCACGGCGATGCCGGACAGCGAGTGCCCGAGCACGTCGTGGATCTCCCTGGCGATCCGGCCCCGCTCCACCAGCGCGGCCTCGCGCGCCTCCGACGCTGCGGCGCGTTTGGCCTGCTCAGTGGCCTGGTGCGCGCTCTTCAGCGCTTCCACCCGGTCCCGTCGCGCGGTACCGAGCAGCACCGGGAAGCTGACCGTGAGCGCCAGCCACCACGGCCATACCGTCGCGGTCGGCACCAGTTCGGTCACCAGCGCGGTGCCGCCCGCGGCCACGATCGCGTTGACCCCGGCGATGGTGAGCGCGGCCTGCCGCGTTGCCAGCACGCCGCCCGCCATACCGCTGGCCAGGAACACGAAGACCACCGAAACGGTGGTCGACTGGCTCAGCGGGAACAGCAGCGCGGCGAGCACGCCGTAGGCGGCCATCAGGGCGACCTTGCCCCGCTCCGGCACCCTCGACAGCGGCAGCAACATGGCCAGCGCGAGCACCGAGACCAGCACGAACAACACGATCGCCAGTGGTGCCAGGACCAGCGGTCTGGTCCAGAGCTGCCAGGCGGTGATCCCGACGCTGACCACGGTGACGGCAGGCCGGAGGATCACGTCCCGCGAGTTGGTGTTCAGCCAGGAGAACGTCCCGGCTGACGGGGATTCGGTCGACGCCACCCACCCATCATGCCGATCGCGCATTCGCCTGCCCGCCCGGGCGTCCGCCGATGTCCGTCCGGGTGGCGAAACCCCGACCTGGCGGTCACGTACGCTCTGACCATGGCGTCCGCTGATTTCGGGGAGGCGGCCGGCGGGTCACTCGCCGGCTGTGCGGCCGCCGGGATCGAACACGATCTCGGCTGGGCCATCACCACGATCGGCCGCGCCTTCCAACAGTGGGCCAGCGCCTCCGTGGCCAACCTGCCTGGCGGGCAGCGCGCCTACCTGGTCCTGGTTACCGCCGACACCGGCCATCCACGCACCCAGCTCGCGCTGGCCGGTCAGCTCGGCATCGACAAGACCGCGATGACCTACCTGATCGACGGCCTGGAACGCGCGGGCCTGGTGGAGCGCCGTCTCGACCCGGCCGACCGGCGGGCCCGGCAGGTGCTGGTCACCGCGCAGGGCCATGCCGCGCTCGCCGAGGCGGCCGCCCGGCTGGCCGGTATCGAGGGCAGGCTGCTGGCGCCGTTGGGCCAGGATGAGGCGCGCCAGTTCCGCGACCTGCTCGGCCGGATCGCGGCGGCCACCAAGACCGAGGTAACCAACCGTCCTTTGTAGACGATCGAGACCGGGTCCGGTTCGATCATCCTTGTGGTGGTAGTCAACGCGCTTCGTCTGGTGTATTTCTTGGCAACCTGGTGGATGACGCGGTTTCCTGGGGGCGCCGATGACGACGCTGCGCGGGTGGTTCGCGCTCGCCATGCTCACCGGGGTCTACCTGGTCGCGTTCGGCTCGCTGCTGGTGTTCGGCGGCATGGTCGTCGCGGGCGCCCTGCTGATGTTGGACTACGCGAACGGCACCGTGAACAGCCCGGCTTTGGCGATTCCGTTGCTGCTGGGCACTGTGCCGGTGCTGATGGCGATCCTCGGCGGCCTGTTCGCGGTGCGCAGGGCGACCCGGCCACAACTGGCGGCGATCCCGGTCGGTCCGGCCGAAGCGCCGCAGCTGTGGCAACTGGTCGACGAGCTCGCCGAACAGGTCGGCACGGCCGCGCCCGCCGAGATCATGCTGACCACCGAGGCCAACGCCGCGGTCACCGACAACACCCGGCTGCTCGGCCTGTTCCCCGGGCATCGCTGCCTCTACCTGGGCATTCCACTGCTCGCCGGGTTGAGCATGGCGGAACTGCGCGCGTTGCTCGGGCACGAACTCGGCCACTTCGCGGGCAAACACACCCGGTTGACCGCGTTGATCTATCGCGGCTACCTCGCCATGGACGGCATCACCGAGAACCTGCGCGCCACCGACGTCTCCGGCAACCGGCTGGCGCGCGGCTGGTCGGCGTTGACGCACCGGCTGTTCACCTCCTACGCGAACACCTACGCGCGGCTGTCCTACGCGGTGCGGCGCCGCCAGGAACTGGAGGCCGACCGGACCGCGGTGCGGCTCGCCGGGCGGGTCGCGGCAGCGGACGCACTGCGCGCCGGGTACGCGTTGCGCCCGATCTGGCAGCGATTCGAGGACGACTACCTGCGCCCGGCGCTGGAAGCCGGCCAGTTGCCTACCGACCCGGTCGCCGCGTTCGCCGCCGTGCTCAACCAGCCCGACTGCCGCGCCGCGCTGCGCGAACTCAAGCTCGCCGAGCCCGAGGACCTGCCGCAACGCCAGTTCGACCCGCACCCCGGTCTCGCCGCCCGATTACGCAATCTCGCCCGGTGCGCCGAGGTCGAGCAGCCGGTCGAACCGGCAGAGCGCGCGCCGTCGAACTGGCCGTGGACCGATCTGGGCAGCCTGTTCATCGCCGACCTCGACCACGTCCGGATGATCCCGGTGCCGGTATGGCTGCGGCTGGTCGCCCGGCTGCGCGCCCCCACCGCGCCTGCCGGCGAACTCTTCGACGCCGCAGAGGAACTCACCGACAACGATGACGCCACCCTGGACACCGTGCTCGACCTGCTCGCGGCCGGACGCGGCTGGGAACTGGCCGTTGCCATGGCCGACGATGCCAGCGACGAGGACCAGGCCGTCCGGCGGCTGACCGATTCGCTGTTCCGGGTGCTGGCGCACGCGCTGGTCGGCGCGGGCTGCGGGCACTGGCGACTGCGCTGGGCGCGACCGAGCGAACTGATCGTCGACGAGCTCAGCGCCTCCGGCGTGCACAGCTCGGATTCGACGCAGCTCGCCGAGGAGGTGTTCGCGGCGGTCGGACAGCACGGCGAGGTCGACCGGTTGCGGTTCCACCTGATCACCCTCGGCTTCAACCCGGACGCGCGGACCACCGTCGAAACCGCCAGGCAGCGCAGACTGCGCGTGCGGCCCGGCAATGCGGAGCAGGAACGCCGAGACCGGCGCAACGTGCTGGTCAGCGGCGTGATCAGCCTCGCGGTCGCGGCGGTCGTGCTGCTGTTCGGGTTCGGTCAGCGCGCGAGCATGTCGCCCCCGTCGACCAACACGCAGTACAGCGTCGTGCCGCTGACGGGTCTGCCGTCCCCGCCCATATCGCTCGTTCCGCTCCGCTCGCTGTTCCCGCCGCCCAGCCGCGGAACCCCAACGCCGCGCTGACAGACTGCCTGATCCGTCGCAAATGGTACGTTCGGCGCATGGTCGAAGACCCCGTCATTGCCAGTTTGCAGGCTGCCGTCGCCGCCGCGCCCGATGACGTGCCGCTGCGCCTGTTGCTGGCGCGCAAACTGCTCGACGCGTCCGCAGTGGACAGGGCCATGGCCGAGATCGGCGCGGCCGTCCAGCGCGATCCGAGCTCGGCCGAAGCCCAGCAGCTCATGCGCGAAGCCCTCGGCCAACCCGCACCCGAGCCTGCCGCTCCCGTTCCGTCCACGTGGATTACAGCTGGGCGGCGGCCGAGGACGAGGTACGCGAGATCATCCCACCCCGGTTCGTCGAGAACACCTCGGAACAAGAAGCTCCCGCCGGACGACGAGCTGGCCGACTACCTGCGCAGCCGAAGCATGCTATGACGATCGTGGATCTCGGCGCGCAGGTGACCCGCGCGGTCAACCTGATGCAGTTGCGCAGGCCGGAACAGGCCGAGACGTTGTTGCGCGAGGTGCTGGTCGCCGACGCGACGCACTGGGGCGCGCTCCACCAGCTGGCCTGGTTGCGTTGGCAGCAGGAGGAATACGCCGAGGCGACCGCGCTCGCCGAACGGCTGCTCATGCTCGGGCCGGACCGCGTGCACGGGCACCTGATGCTCGCGCGCATCCTGCACAGCCAGGATCGCGACGCCGAGGCGGCGCCGCACGCGCGGCGCGCGCTGGAGATCGATCCGCACCTGCCGCAGGCGTACACGGTGCTGGCGGCGATCCTCAATGGACTCGACGAGCTCGGCGAATCGTGGGACCTTGCCGAACACGCGCTGCGCCTGGCGCCGGACTACGACGAACCGTACGAGGTGATCATCGCCGTCGCGGGCCGCACCGGCGGCTGGGATCGCGCAGAGGCGTTCGCGCTCGAAGCGTTGCGCCAGCACCCGCAGCTGAGCCTGTTGCACTCGTGGCTCGGCCTGATCCGGTCCGGCCAGGGTCGCGACGGCGAGGCGCGCCGCGAGTTCGCCACCGCGCTCGCCACCAATCCGCAACCGTCCATGTTGGACTGCGTCGCCGGGTTGATGGAACTCACCGGCGCCGCCGTCGCCGCACTGGCCGACGTCTACGACCGCATCTGCCAGGTGCGCGGCCTGCCCAACCTGACCGTGCCCGGCGCTGCGGGCAGCGACCCTGCTTTGCTTGCCAGGCAAGCGGAAATCGCCGAACGCAGCTATCACGCGAGCATGCTGGCCAATGGCACGCAGCAGCACCTCGCGGCCGCCACCGAGCTCGTCGACGTGGTGCTCGCCGCCGAACCCGGCAACCAGCGGGCGCGGTTCGTGCGCGCGCAGATCCAGTGCGACGCAGGCGACTACCCGGCCGCGTTACCGATCGCGCTCGCCCTGCTCGACGAGGGATTCGACAACGAGGAGCTGCACCGCGTCATCGTGCACTGCCAGGACGAACTCGGCGCCTACGCGAACACGCTCGCCAGCCTCGACCGCGCCGAAGATCGCTACCCCGAAGCGGCCTGGTTCCCGGTCTTCCACGCGCAACTGCTGTTCACCCAGGGCAACCCGGCGGGCGCCGAACCGCACGCGCGGCGCGCCATCGAACTGCGCCCCGACATCACGTTGAGCTACGGCATCCTGGCCAAATCCCTTGCCCAGCAAGAAAAATACGAAGCCGCCTGGCACGCCGCCATCGACACCCTCGTGCACGAACCCGACGAATTCGACGAATTCGACGACTTCACCGCCGTCGCGGGTTTCATCCTCGAGCCGCTCGGCCCCGATGCCGCGATCGAACTGACCCAGGACGCCATCCAGGCCCACCCCGGCCTCGCCGCCCTGCGCGTGTGGCTGGGCGCGCTGCACATGGACGTCGACGAGTACCCGCAAGCCCGGACCCAGTTCGAAACCGTGCTGGCCACCAACCCGGCCCCGGCCGTGCGCGCCCTCGCCATCGCCTGCCTCGACATGTGCGAACAGCCCGTCGAACTGGCCGACCTCTACCAGGCGTTCAGCGCGGCAGGTTGAGCTCCAACTGGTGTGACGCGTCCTCGACCCCGCTCCGGCCACGCCTGCCATCCACGCACAACCCGCAGTCGACCGGCTCGCGCGTCGGCGAATACACCTTCCACCACGGCCGACCGGCCGCGAAGTACCCGGTGTGGCAGTGCGGAATCGGCAACTCGACACCGCGCTCGTCGGGCAGGAACGCCACCCGGTGCACCGTGCGGTTGCGCCCGATGCGCAGGTTGTGCCCCTGGAACTGGCGCGCGGTCCACTCCTCGCCGGGCATCCCGCCCGGCGAGCCGTCCACCTGATCAACATTCCGCGCCGCCATCACAACCAGCGTAGGTGAACCCACCGACGATTTCCCGGTGGCCGACCCCACAGCGGAGGCCGGCCACCGGACGTCGAACTCAGGCCGACTCGGCCTCGGCAGCGGGCGCGGTGTGCGCCAGCAGCCGCTGCAACACTGTCTCGATGCCCGCGCGGACCTCCTCCGGCAGCGGCACCTCGATCTCTTCCACCTCTATCTCGACGACATCCAGATCCTCGCCGTCGTCCTCGTCATCTTCTTCGCCTTCTTCGTCGTCGAACTCGGCTTCGTCGAACTCCGCCTCGTCCTCGTCATCCTCGGCGTCCTCGGCGTCCTCGGCGTCCTCGGCGTCCTCGGCGTCCTCGTCGAGCTCGGCGACATCCGAGTCATCGTCGTCATCGTCGTCATCGTCGTCATCGTCGTCATCGTCGTCATCGTCGTCATCGTCGTCATCTTCTTCGTCGTATTCGGCCGCTTCGGCCCGACGCTCCTCGATGATCGCCGTGACGTCGTCCGGGGTCAGCGCGGGCAGCACCGGCGCGACCACCGCGATCACGCCGTCCTGCTCGAACGCGACGGCCTCGGCGATGGCGAGCGCGTGGTCACGCAGATACGGACCGCACGAGAAGGAGTCCCACTGCTGGCCCGCCTCGTCGTCGTCCGGCTCGAACGTCACCAGCCAGGGCAGGTCGGCGAAGGACGCCTCGTCCTCTTCGTCAACCTCGAAAGAGATTACGGCTCCCACCGCTGTTCCTCCTTTTTCCTCACCAGGGCGGGCAAAGGCTAGCGCAGGCGGCACGGCCATAATCCCGCGCATGACGCATCCTCAGCAGGCGCAGCACCCGGCCCAGCCGTACGGGGCAGAGGAGGATCCCCGGTACCCGTCGCCGCGGAACCTGCGCCGCGCGCTGGCGTTCACCTTCGAACTGCTCCTGCACTTCGGTCTTGGCGTCGCCGCGTTCTACGGCACCCAGCACATTCCGAAGCTGGACAACCTGATCGGCCTCTGGGCGCTGCTCGCCTGGATCGCGGCGTCGCTGCTGGACCGGGTGCTGATCCAGTGGGCGTTCTGCACGACGATCGGCAAGGCGATCTTCGGATTGCGGGTGGTGCGCAAGGACGGCGGACGGCCCCGGCTCGGGCAGTTGATCGTCGCGTGGCTGGTCGGGCTCAGCTATGGCGTCGACGCGCTGTCGATCTTCGGCAACGGTTCGGGAATCGGGCTCGACGGGAAGAAGTACTTCCTGCCGACCGTCCGGATGAAGGATGTGCGCATGCTCCATTCGGGCGCTTGGCGGGGTTTGACGGGTCCGTGACGCTGGGGTGACCAGGGTCGGCGACCCTGGACATGACCCGAGGGGGACTCGATGCCGGACATCGCCATCGTCGGAACCGGGATTTCCGGGATCCAGCTGGCGTTACGCCTGCAACAGGCGGGCGCGGCCACGACGGTCTACGCGGAGCGCAGCCTGGCCAAGGTGGCGGCCGGGCCGCCGATGAACATGGTGGTGCGGTTCGGCCAGAGCAGGCAGCGCGAGCGAGATCTGGGCGTCGACCACTGGACGTCCGAGGACTCGGACGTGCTCGGCATCAACTTCGCCGCCGAGACCGAGCCCCCGCTGGGCTTCTTCGGGCGGTTCGACCAGCCGGGCAGCGCGGTGGACTTCCGGATCTACCTGCCGCGCCTGGTCGAGGACTACATCGAGCGCGGCGGCGACCTCAAGATCATGGACATCGACGTGCCGACCGTCGAAGGGTTGGCGCAGCGGCACGACCTGGTCGTGGTGGCAGCCGGGCGCAACGGGTTGACCGGACTGTTTCCGCGCGACGAGCGGCGTTCCGAGTTCACCGAACCGCAGCGCAGGCTGACCGCGGGCTTCTACCACGGCATCGCGCCGATCGACCCGTCATGGGTGCACTTCCAGCTGATCCCGGGCGTCGGCGAGATCTTCGGCACCAAGGTGCTGACCTTCGGCGGCCCCATCCACGGCATGGTGATCGAGGGCGTACCCGGCTCGCCGCTGGAGGCGTTGTCGCGACTGGATCACACACAGGACCTGGCCGCCTTCAACCGGACGGTGCTGGAGCTCGTCACCGCGTACGCGCCGCAACTGCGCGATCGCATCGACGAGCGCGAGTTCGGCTTGGCGCGGCCGATCGACCTGTTGCAGGGAGCGATCACGCCGACCGTGCGTAAGGCGTGGACCCGGCTCGGCAACGGACGGCTCGCCATGACCGTCGGCGACGCCTGGGTGCTCAACGACCCGGTCGCCGGACAGGGCGCGAACCTCGGTTCGCGGAGCACGGCGCTGCTCGCCGAGGAGATCCTGGCCAACGAGACCTACGACGAGCAGTTCTGCCAACAGGCCGAAGACAAGATGTGGGCGAGCGCGGAGCCGGTCGTCAACTGGTCGAACGCCCTGTTGGGGCCACCTCCGGAGCCGATGGTCGAGGTGCTGAGCCGGGCCGGTACCGATCGGCGGATCGCGGACGGGTTCGTGGAGAACTTCAACCGGCCAGAGGAAATGTGGGAAATGGTCGGCGCACCGGAGAGCACCAAGGCGTGGCTGGCGAAGTTTGACTGACCGGCGCCACACCTCCCCCAAACGCCCGCCCCCAACGCCCGCTCCTACCGCTCTCGCCCACCGCTCTCGCCCACTCCACCCATACAACCAACTAGTTGGTTGTTCGCTAACGCAAACATACAACTAGTTGGTTGTTTGAAGTGGTGACTGTGACGCCGAGGTGATTGGGGCCCCGGTTTCTGTCTCAGTTGTCATCCAACATCGATGTTATCGTTACCTTCTCACCAGCTGGCCAGCCGGTTTGTGTTCTTTTCGCGATTTCGTCCGTCGCCACAGACACTGCCGTTGCCGCACAGTTTGGGGAGCCGCCACATGTCCGGTCTGCCGTCGCGCCGCCAATTTCTGGTTACCGCTGCCGCCGCTGGGGTCGCCGTAGCCGCGCTTCCGTTGCGCGCGAACGCGACCGGGCAACCGAGCGGTATCCGGTGGCCGGCGGGTCAGGCATTACCGAGCTTCGGGCGGCCGAGGTTCCTCGACGTCGCGGATCTGAGCGGCGCGGCGCACGACGAGCAGTTGCTGCTGACCACGTTGCAGGGCGTCGTCAACCGCGAACAGCCGAGCATCTACCTGCTGCAACCGCAGAACGAGGGCCTGGCTACCTGGCTGACCGAGCTCGGCGTGCCGTACCAACAGGTTGCCGCCCCGTTGGACCTGCTCACCCGCTATCGCGACCGGGTGCGCGGCGCCATCGTCTACGACCCTGCGGTGACCGCGACCGTCAACGTGGCGACCACCTTGGCCGGACTGCATGACGCCGTCGCGACCTCGGCCGAGTTGGCCGCGAGCACCGGACTGCCGGTGCTCACTGATCTGCGCGGGCGGTTCGCCGACGATCTCGCCGCGTACACCTGGGCCGCTGCCAACCTGTGGCAGGCGACCTCGCATCGGCTGATCGTCGGCCTCGACCCAGCCGTTTCGGGGTACCTGCGCGACTACGCGGTGGCCAACCGGGCGATGGTCGTGTTCCTCGATCCGGCGACCGAGGGCGAGGGGCCGCTGCTGAGCAGCCTGCTCGCCGATCTGCCGACGCCGTCCCCATATCTGGGCTGGTGGCCGGCCAGCGTGAACGGCGAGGATGACGGCACGCAGCTGACCTCGCAGCACGGGGTCTACGTTGTCGCCGCCGACTGGTGCACGAACCTGACCGTGTTCGGCGGCGTCAGCGCGCCGATCCGCGACCACCAGTACGCGCCGCCGGTTCCCGTACTGGCCAACAAGATCTACGTGACGCTGACCATGACCGAGGGCGACAACCTCCAGTACGGCCAGCACCGGATGCGTCAGATCTGGGACGACCCCAACCGGGGCAAGGTCCCGCTCAACTGGTCCACCCAGCCACTCGCGCTCGACGCCGCGCCAGCGATCCTGTCGTACTACCAGCGCACCGCATCACCCAACGACTATCTGATGGCCGGTCCCTCCGGCGCCGGTTACGTCTATCCCAGCGACTGGCCGAGCAGCACGCTCGATCGCTACACACGCCAGGCCGCGAGCTACACGCGGCGCACCGGCCTGCCCGCGCAGGTCATCCTGAACCGCTTGGACGGCAACGACATCCCGTTCGACGAAGCCACTGCCGACCAGTACATCGACGACCTCCGGCCGCTCGGACTGCTGATGGCCTGGACCACCTACACCAGCACCTCGGTGCTGTCCGGCGACACACCGCTGTCGATCAGCTGGCTGGCCTCCAGCGTCGGCGAGGCGACTCAGGCGATCGCGACCGCGTCGGCGGGGTGGACGGGCGAGCGGCCGCTTTTCCTCTCGATCGGCATGCTGGCCTGGAATCTCACGCCGACGGACGTGGTCACGATCGTCGAGTCGCTCGGACCGGACTATCAGGTCGTGCGCGGCGACCAGTACTTCGCGCTGGCCAGGAAGGCGCTGGGGCTGCCCGCATGGCGCGGCTGAAACCGTTGGGGCGACTGGGAAAACCCAGCCGCCCCAACGGAATTACGGGTAGCTCACCACGTCGGCAGGCTGGCCTGCGAAGCTGGTGCTGACCGCGGCACCGGTGCCGTTGATCACGGACTGGATGCCACCGGCTCCGTTCAGGAACACCGTGAGCAGGTCGTGGAACTGCACGCCACTGGTGTGCGGTGCCTGGAACGCCATCGCGTTCTCGATGTTCACGCCCTGATCGAAGTAGGAATAGCTGCCCATCCCGTAACCCTGGAAACTGGTCACGCTGTTCGGGATGTAGAAGGCCGGATAGCCGTTCTGGGTCGAGCTGGCCATCCACGATGCCTGGTTGGGCACCTCGTACGGGTTCTCGTTCTGGAAGAAGATCACCGTGCCGCCCTGGCCGTTCCACACGGTCTCGTTCTTCTGGTAGTGCTCGACCGCGAGACCGTAGGACGTGACGCTGTTGCCGTTCACGACCAGACCGGTCGCGCCCTGGTCGGACGTCCACGAACCGGCGCCCGCGCCATGGTCGGCGCGCCACACCCAGACGTCGTCGATCAGCGAGTTGTTGCTGTTGTCGATGAAACTCGTTGTCGCGGAACCGGCTTCGGCGCCGCCGACGCGGAAGAACACGTCGTCGAAGCTGTCCGGGTCGCTGGCGTGGCTGACCGTGGAACCCTGAGTGCCGACCTGGAGCAGGGCGGTGGAGTTGGTCGGGCCCGCGTCGAAGATGACGCCGGAAACGTTGACCCCGTTGACATCCGCGACGTTCATGGTGATGTTGCCGCTGGTCGGGATGAGGGTCGGGAAGCCGAGACCGACGATCTTGGTGTCCGCCTTGGTCACGTTCAGCGTGCTGTCGATGTTGTACACGCCGGGAGTAATCAGCAGGTTGTCACCGGCGGCGAGCGCGGCGTTGATCGTGGTCGCGGTGCTGGCGGAGTTGACCACGTAGAAGGAACTCAGCGGCAGCGACGTGCCGGGCGTGTTGCCGTTGACCCAGCTGGGACCGTTGGAATTGCTACGCGTCGAGGGCACGAACACGTTGTAGTTGCCGGAGGAATCCGTATAGAGGTAGGGCTCTTCCTCGGTGGTCGGGCAGGTGGCGAGGGTGGTGTAGGACTGCGGTCCACCGCTGTCACCGGAGTTGCCAGCGAAGCTCTGCGCGGGCGCGCCGGGGCTGCCGCAGAACACCTGGTTCCAGACGGCGTTGCTCCAGCTGTCGATATCGGTGTTGCGGGTCATGAACTGCTGCTGCGAGCCGTTGGTGACGGCGCCGCCGGTGAACTGCGAGTCCGCGATGAAGCCACCGCTGGCGTAGTCCGGACTGCCGTCGCAGTAGTCCATCAACGTGAAGTTGCCGTTGACGTGCACGCGACGGATCGGTGCTGCCTGGGAGACCGCGAAGACGTCGACCCCGTTGAAGCAGCCGGTGAGACCGCTGACGTTGAGGGTCAGGTTGGAGATGGACCGCCAGAAGTTGGTGGTGGCGTTGCAACTGGTCTGCGAGCCGCCATCGCACTGGTTGTAGGCGTCGATGGTGCCGTTGATGGTCACCTGGTTCGGGTTCTGGCCAAGGCCCGCGATGCTGGTGTAGTAGCCGACCGGGATGGTCAGCGGGTTCGCCGCAGAACCGTAGGTGCCGGGCGCGAACAGCAGCGCGTCGCGCTGGGTGCCGAACTGGTTGTACGCCTGCTGGTTGTCGATTGTGTTGATGGTGCTCTGGATGCTGGCCTGCGACATGCTCGGGGTGAACACGTAGACGTTCGGGCCGAGGCTGCCGCCGGTCGGTGGCGGCGTGCCTCCGCCGCCGCCGGTGGATCCGTTGGTGTAGGCGGTGAATTCCCCGATCGACCACCAGGGTCCGCTGCTGGACGCGGTCAACACGACCCGGATGTACTGGGCGGTCTGCGCCGCGAAGGTGATCGTCTCGATCGACGAGGACCCGGAACCCGTTGCCACACTGGTGAAACTGCTGCCGTTGGTGGAGACCTCGACGTTGTAGCCGACCGCGTAGTCGCCGGGCCAGCTGCCGGAGTTGAGCTGGATCTGGTTGAAGCTCTGGCTGGAGCCGAGGTTGACCTGGAACCACATACCAGGCGCCTGGACCGCGTCGGAGCTGTACCGGGTACCGGTGTTGCCGTCGATCGCGTGCGCCGGTGCGTCGCCGGCGGCCGAGTTGGTACTCGCGCTCGCCGTCCAACCGGTCTCGGGTAATTGGGTTTCGGCCTGTGGCGCGGCTGAGGCCGTGCTGATGAACGAAGCAGTGAGCAGGGCTGCCGTGGCGGCGGCGAGCGTGAGCCTGCGCAGTCGGCGGGGAGCTGAGCGGGGCGGGTGGGCTGTGCTGGTCATCGGTGTCTCTCCTGGCGTCATTGCGAGGGACATGCGAAACACCGCGCGCCGGAGCAGGCGAAACAGCGCTGCCACCGGCTCCACGGTGCGCGGAGTTCGAGTCGTCGTACGGGTTCGGCCGACTCGGGTGTGAGAGCGCTCTCAGCACGCTTAGTAGACTCCTGGTGTTTCAACGGTGTCAAGGCATCGGGGCGGGAATACGCCAACCGGACGCGGGGGTCGGCGGCCGCGCCGAGAAGTCCGCTTAACCCATCTTCACCAGGGTTTTTCCGATCTGAGAGCGCTCTCCAAGGTAGCGCCACGGACAGGTCCGACACGAATGGCAGGACTGGACGAAGTCCGTATCGTGCACCTCGGACCGAATTCAAGGAGGGACCATGCCCGACTCCCCCAACCCGTTGGTCACCCAGTTCGCCGACGCGATCAACGCGGGCGACAAGGACGGGGTCTACGCGCTGCTCGCGGACGGGGCGAGCATGTCCGACGACGGCAGCGATCGCGATCTCGACACCTGGCTGGACCGGGAGATGTTCTCCACTCACGGTCGGATCGAGATCGAGTCCGTGACCTCCCCGGATGGCCTCTCGCTGCTCGCGGAGGTCACCAACGACACCTGGGGTGCCATGCGCACCAAGTGGAAGTTCGTTGTCGACGACAAAAAGATCACCAGATTCGAGACCGGTCAAGCCTGATAGGAGCGGTGCAGATGGCACGTATCACTGTCGGTGAGGAAAACGGCGCGCCGATCGAGATCCACTACGAGGTCAACGGTTCCGGGCGACCGGTCGTGCTGGTGCACGGTTGGCCGCTGTCCGGACGGTCATGGGAGGCCCAGGTCCCCGCGCTGGTCGACGAGGGATACCAGGTCGTCACCTACGACCGAAGAGGGTTCGGCGAGTCCTCCCAGCCGTGGGAGGGCTACGACTACGACACCTTCGTCTCCGACCTGCACCACCTGCTGGAGCACCTGGACCTGGTCGACGTGACCCTGGTCGGCTTCTCCATGGGTGGCGGCGAGGTCGCCCGCTACATCGGCACCTACGGCAGCAACGAGCGCGTGACCAGGGCGGTGTTCGCGTCGGCGGTGCCACCGTTCCTGTACAAGAGCGCCGAGCATCCGGAAGGCGCCCTCGACGACGCCACGCTGGCCGCCTTCCACGACGGCATCCGCACCGACCGGGTCAGCTTCATCGACCAGTTCGTGACGAACTTCTTCAGCGTCAACGGACGAACCGACCTGGTCACCCAGCAGGTGCACGACTACAACCAGCAGATCGCCGCGTTCGCCTCGCCCAAGGGCACGCTGGACTGCACGACCGCCTTCACCATGACCGACTTCCGCGGCGACCTGGCCCGCTTCACCATCCCGACGCTGATCCTGCACGGCGACGCGGACGCCATCGTGCCGATCGGCAGCGCCGGGAAACTGACCGCCGCGCTGGTACCGAACAGCAAGTACGTGGTGCTGCCGGACGCGCCGCACGGGCTGAACGTGACGCACGCCGACGAGTTCAACGCCGAATTGCTGGCGTTCCTCCGCTCGTGAATTGATCAGTAGCTGATCCGGGACTGCTCGGAGTTGTCCGGGCGGCCCCGGATTGGCACGCTCTGCGAATGACCTCGCCGTGGGCGCCGCTGCGCCACAGCACCTACCGGATGCTGTTCATCGCGCAGCTCGGCTCGAACGTCGGCACCTGGATGCAGACCGTGGCCGCGCAGTGGCTGCTGGTCGGGCGACCGGACTCGGCGGCGTTCGTGTCGCTGGTGCAGACCGCGAGCCTGCTGCCGGTGTTCTTCCTTTCCCTGCCCGCCGGCGTGTTCGCGGACACCATGGACCGGCGCAAACTGCTCTGGGTGACCAGCACGGCGGTCGCGGTCTGCGTCGGCGTGCTGACGGTGTTCACCGCGACCGGCGCGATGAGCCCGTGGCTGCTGCTCGCGTTCACCTTCCTGATCGGCTGCGGTTCCGCGCTGACCGGCCCGGCCTGGCAGGCGATCCAGCCGGAACTCGTGCCCCGCGAGGAGATCCCCGCCGCTGCGGCGCTGGGCAGCATCACCGTCAACGGCGCGCGTGCGATCGGACCGGCGATCGCCGGTTTCCTGGTCGCGCTGCTCGGACCGGCGCCGGTCTTCGCGTTGAACGCGTTGTCGTTCCTGGGCATCGCGTTCGCCACCTTCGCCTGGCACCGGCCCAAGCCGCAGGCAGCGTCGGATCCAGAACCGCTCAGCGAAGCCATTTTCTCCGGTCTCCGGTATCTGCGATCCGCCCCGGGCGTGCGGCGCATCATCGCCCGCTCGGTGTTGTTCGCGGCGCCCGCGAGCGCGCTGTGGGCGTTGCTGCCGGTGGCCGCGAGTTCGCGGTTGGGGTTGGGTGCGGGCGGTTACGGCGTGCTGCTCGGCGCGTTGGGCATCGGCGCGGTGGCCGGCGCGGTCCTGCTGCCGAGGCTGCGCGCGCGGTTCTCCGCCAACGCGGTACTGGCGATCTCGGCGCTGACCTTCGGCGTCGGCACGCTCGCGGTCGGCTTCTTCCCGTTGGTCGTCACCGCGATCCTGCTGATCGTCGCCGGGCTCGCGTGGATCATGACGTTGTCGACGCTGAACGCGACCTTGCAGCTCGCGGTGCCTGCCTGGGTACGGGCGCGCGGCATGGCCGCGTACATCCTGGCGTTCATGGGCGCGCAAGCCGTCGCCGCGTTCGTCTGGGGCCTGCTGGCCAACGCGATCGGCCTGCGCACCACGCTCGCCATCGCCGCCGGTCTGCTGGTGCTCGCCGCCGCGAGCGTGCGCATCCTGCCGCTGCACGGCCGTACCGGCACGTTCGACCTCAGCATCGCGCCCGCGATGCCCGAACCGGCCCTGGTCTTCGAGCCCGACCCGCACGACGGTCCGGTGCTGGTCAGCGCCGTGTATCGGGTCGCGGAGGGCGATATCGACGAATTCCTGGACGCCATGCGGCCGTTGGAACTGACCAGGCGGCGCACCGGGGCGCAACAGTGGCGGCTCTACCGCGACGGCGCGGACGCGGCCCGGTTCGTCGAACAGTTCCGGGTGGCGTCCTGGGGCGAGCACCTCCGCCAGCACAGCGACCGGCTCACCGCGAGCGAACAAGCCAACCTGGATCGCGTTCTTGCACTTGCCGAAACCGAAACGCATACCGTCGAGCACCTGTTCGCAACTCGCACGCACCGTAAGCACCTGACCACGCGCTGACGGCAGGTGAGATCATGGCCTGGTGAACACCGAAACCGAGCGGGCCTCCAGCACCGACGGCGTCCTTGCGGGGGCCGAAATGCCTCTGACGCTGTACCTGGTGAAGCGACTGGAACTGGTCATCAGGGCGTTGATGGACGACGCCCTTCGGCCGCTCGGCGTGACAACACTGCAGTACACCGCGTTGACCGTGCTGGAAAGCAGAGGTCCGCTGTCCTCGGCGCAGCTCGCGCGGCGCTCGTTCCTGCGCCCGCAGACCATGCACGAGATGGTGCTCAGTCTGGAGAAGCGCGGCGTGATCGCGCGCGAGCCGCAGGAAGGCAACAAACGCATCCTGCTCGCACGCCTCACCGACACGGGTCGCGAGCTACTCGCGCAGTGCAATCCGCTGGTGCTGGAGATCGAGCGCGAACTGCTCTCCGGTCTGCCGCCCGAAGCTCGTTCGGTGTTCCGCGACGATCTGCAACACGGGATTGCGGTGCTCGGCAATCTCTCCGCGACGCGCCGGGCGACGATCCCCGGCACCGATTAGGCGACAGACAGCTACCGCGGATCCGGGTCGACAGCGGCGGCCGGTCGTTGATCAAGGCGGTCGGCCAGCGCCGGATGGGGAATCCAGGCATACGCGTGGCCCACCTTCGTTCGCTGCAACAGGTCCCGTTTCTCCAGTGACGTGAGATCTTGTCGCGCCGTCTCGACGGTGACGTTGTGGCTGCTGGAGTGCGAGACCGCCGTGTAGATCTGGCCCGGCCGCCGCACGGCGTTCTCCAGCAGAGCGACCTGCCGATGATTGAACTCGCCGGGCAGCATCGCCAACGACCGCTGCAGGCCCCGTATCTCGTCCATCTTTCGCGCGAGGTACTCGTGCAGCTCCCGGATCGCCCGCTGCACCACACTGAGGTGATATATGTGAAAGTGGGTCAGATCGTTGTCGTCATGTTCGGTGTGCAGGAAGCTGTAACCGTATTTGCCCGGTGCGCCACGAAGGATCTTCGATATCGCAAGGAACTCGGTCAGCCAATAGCCCTGCCGCAACATCGACCAGTAGAACAGGACCCGAGCAGTCCGACCGTTGCCGTCTTCGAACGGGTGGTCGTAACTCAACATGAAATGCAGGGTTATCGCCCGCAGCACGGGCGGTATGTAGTGGCCCTCGTCGCTGCTCTCGTTGGCGAAGTCGCAGAGACGCTGCACGCGCTCGGAAAGCTCCTCCGCAGGTGGCGGCTCGTGGAGCAGGTTTCCCGTGTGGCTGTACACCGCAACCCGACGTTCCGACGGAAGCTGAAACCTCCCCGATGCATCCGGATTGCCCAGGGTTCCATCGGTCACCATTTTGTGGATCTCGCAGATCAACTCCGGAGAGAGCTCTTCGTCCCGAAGCCCGTGCACCCTCTGCATGGCGTTGTAGTTGTTGAATATCATCCTTTCGTCGCGAGTCTTCGGCCGTCTGCCACTACGGATCATCTCCCTGGCGACATTGCGTTCGGTAGAAGCACCTTCGAGCTGACTCGACGTGATTGCCTCTTCCATCAACGAGTTCACCAGGTATCGATCGCGGGTGGCCGGATTCGTCACCTGTTCACTGATCGAGATGACCCCGCTCGCGTTCCGGTTCACCTCGTCGATCCCGCGCAGGACCTCATCCGGTAGCGCATAGGTGAACTCTCGCCCGTCCCTGTCCAGCAGTGGAGTTCTACGCTTCATCGAGTTGCGCTCAAGCTTGCAGACCAGCCACCACTCTTCATGGGTCATCCGGTCAGGCGGCGTCCTGTATCGCAATTGATCCCACGGCAGGTACGACCCGGCGGTCCTGACACCGTTCATGACGCCCATCAACAACTGGCTCGCCCGCGACGGGTCGATCGACTGCATCCGACGAAGCAGTTCGTCGAGAGTGGGTGGGGGCATGGGGGGCTTCACGTGTTCCGTCCTCAGGTCATCATCGGGTGCCGCCACACTCAGCCTAGGTCATGCAACTCCAAATCCAAATTAACTTTGGAGTTGCAGTAGACGATCGGGTGACCTGCCAACTCCAAGCAACTCCAAACAACTCCAAATCTTGGAGTTGTACTCTAGGTAGTCGATCGTCACGCAAAGTACAACTCCAAGCAGCTCCAAATTTCTCCAAGTCTTGGAGTTTGCCCTCGCAAACCAAATAATTCGGAATTTACAGCGGAGCTGTGACAATCTGATCACCGAGCGCGCACATCGCGTGGGCACCGTGATCGGCATGAAGCTACTCAAACTCTTGTTGGCCGGCGGGTTTGCCGTGACCGGCACTGTCGCTGTTGCGTTGCCCGCGTCGGCGATCGCCGGTGGGTCGGTGGCTACGCAGCCGTATTCGTTCATGGTTTCGGTCGAGGAACCGGATTCGCCGCGCGCGGACAAGCACGCGTGTGGTGGCGAACTGCTTGCCGCGCGGTGGGTGTTGACGGCAAGTCACTGCGCGCAGACGCCCAACCAGGCGCCGGTGGCTACGCCACCCGGATGGCAGGTGCGGGTGGGGTCGCTGAGTGCGAGTTCCGGCGGCCAGGTCGCGGACGTGGACAAGTTCTACCGACTGGCGGTGAACCGGTCGCCGGGCGGCATGTGGGGTGCCGACCTCGCCTTGTTGCACCTGAAGACGCCGGTGTCGGGCACGCCGATCTCCGTGGCGAAGGCGGTGCCGTCGGTCGGTGCGCCGGTGCGGATCATGGGGTGGGGTATGACCTGCGAGCAGAACCAGCCTTCGTGTTTCCCGGACGGGCTGCGCCAGGCCGACACGGTTGTGCAGCCGGACGCGAAGTGTTCGGCGGGGCCGGTGCCCGGTAAGGAGTTCTGCGCGGGCGCGGCGGACGGGTCGGTCGCGGCGACGAACATGGACTCGGGTGGACCGCTGGTGGTCCAGCAGGACGGGAAGTGGGTGCTGGCCGGGACCGTGGATTCGGGCGACGACGGCCAACCGACGATCTACGAGAACGTGCCGGTGCACGCGGACTGGATCAACGACATCGTTTCCGGCAAGAACGTGCCGCCGGAGGTGACCCAACCGTCGTTGGCTGGTGAGGTGAGTGTCAACGGGTGCATGGGGTCGGTGGTGCGGATGCCGGACGCGCGAGCGAACGATGCCGCGCTGCTGCTGACCAATGGCCACTGTGTGCAGGGCGATCGGCCCGTTGTTGGTTCGGCGTTGGTGGATCAGCCTGCCGACTTTCCGATCGGGATCGCCGATCATGACGGTTACGACCAGGCGACCGCGAACGCGACGCGGTTGGCGTACGCGACGATGACCGGCACGGATGTCGCGCTCTACCGGTTGGACAAGACCTACGCGCAACTCGCCGCAGCGCACGCCACGGTGTTCACCGTGAGCAGGAAACCGATGTCCGCCAACGAGAATCTCGCCGTGTTGACCGGCGCGTACCGGGAGTCGTGCACGCTCAACGCGGTGGTGCCGCACCTGCGCGAGGGCGGTTACCAACTGGACGACGCGGTGCGCACCGTCGGGTCCGACGACTGCGTCCTCGGTCCGGGCATGTCCGGGTCGGCGATGGTGGCGCCGGACGGCAACACGATCGTCGGGGTGCACAACACCAGCAATCAGGGGAACGGCGCCGCGTGTTCGGATGGGAATCCGTGTGAGGTCGGGGCTGATGGCAAGGTGACCTCGGTGCCGGCAGCCGCTTACGGCGAGCAGATCGACATGATTCCAGGCTGTTTCACAGGTTCGGTGCTCCAGCTCAACCGCTACGGCTGCACGCTCGCGAAGTAGGAGTGTTGCGCGAACGCTACCGCCCGTAGCGTTCGCGCAGCACGTTCTTGCGGATCTTGCCGGAGCCGGTGGTCGGGAAGTCGTCGACGAACACCACGGATTTCGGGACCTTGTAACCGGCCAGGCGCGTGCGCAGGAACTCCAGCAGTTCCCCGGGCTCGACGCTGGCGCCGGGTTGGACGCGAACGACTGCCCGGCCGACTTCGCCCCAGTGGTCGTCGGGGACGCCGATGACGGCGCATTCGGCGATGCCCGCGAAATCGTGGATCTCGTTCTCGACCTCGGTGGGGTAGATGTTCTCGCCACCGGAGATGATCATGTCCGTGACTCGGTCGACGAGGTAGTAGTAGCCGTCCTCGTCGCGGGTGGCGATGTCGCCGGAGTGGAACCAGCCCTCGCGCACCGCATCCGCTGTAGCAGCCGGGTTTTTCCAGTAGCCGGGGGTCACGTTCGGTCCGCTGACCGCGACTTCGCCGCGTCCGTTGTCGTCGGGGTCGACGATGCGCACGTCGGTGAAGAAGGACGGCACGCCCACCGAGCCGACCTTGCTGAACACGTGCGCGACGTCCTGGGTGAGCACGCCGGGCGCGGTTTCGGTGAGGCCGTAGCCCTGGGTGATGACGATTTCCCTGCGCAGGAACCGGCGCAGGGTCTCCTCGGGCGCCGCCGCGCCGCCGGAGATGAAGCGCCGCACGCTGCTCAGGTCGGTGGTGGCGAAGTTCTCGTGCGCGGACAGGGCGTTGAACATGGTGGGCACGCCGAACATGAACGTGACGCGGTCGCGTTCGATCGTGGCGAGCACGGCGCCTGGGTCGAACTTCTCGCGCAGGATCACGGTGCCGCCCTTGAGCAACGTGGGCAGGCAGGTCATGGACAGCGCGGCGATGTGGAACATGGGCGCGGTGACCAGGGTCTGCTCGTCGCCGGCGAGATCCATTTCGACGAGCACGTTCACGCTGTTCCAGATGAGGTTGCCGTGGGTGAGAACGGCGCCTTTGGGTCGGCCGGTGCTGCCCGAGGTGTACATGATCAGGCAGGGGTCAGCCAGGTCCACCGGGCCATCCCCAACCAGCACAGCGTCGAGGGGGTCACCGGGGAGGGGGACCGTGTCGCCTGCCACCAGAGAGGGGATCGTGGTGGGATGGGGGTAGTCGGGGGCGTGGATGAAGAGGGTGGCGCCGGAGTCGGCGAGGACGTGGTCGATTTCCGGTGCGGTGAGGCGGAAGTTGACCGGGACGAAGATCGCGCCCAACCGTCCACATGCGAACAGCAGGTCGAGGTAGACGGGACGGTTGGGGCCCAGATAGGCGACTCGGTCGCCTGTGCGGATGCCGGTCGCGTGCAGGCCCGCCGCGAGGGCGGCTACCCGGGATTCGAGGTCGGCATAGGTGAGTTCGGTGTCGTTGTGGCGGATCGCGATCGCGCCGGGGGTCATACGGGCTCGGCGGGCCGGCCAGGAACCGAGTCCTTGGTCACGCATGAACGTCGCTCCCGGTGGTCAGGCGCAGTGCGCGGATCGCGTTGTCCTTGAGGATCTTGGGCCGGACGGTGTCTTTGATGTCCAACGCCTCGAAGTCGCGCAGCCAGCGTTCCGGGGTGATCAGCGGGAAGTCCGACCCGAACAGCACCTTGTCCTGCAACAGCGAGTTGGCGTAGCGGACGAGCTGGGGCGGGAAGTACCTGGGCGACCAGCCCGACAGGTCGATGTACACGTTGGGTTTGTGCACGGCGACCGCCAATGCCTCGTCCTGCCAGGGGAACGACGGGTGCGCGATGATGATGGTCAGGTCCGGGAAGTCGACGGCGACGTCGTCGAGCTCCATCGGGTTGCTGTACTTGAGCCGGATGCCTCCGCCGCCGCGCACGCCTGCACCGATGCCGGTTTGTCCACTGTGGAACAACACGGGTACGCCCGCTGCCTGGATGGCTTCGTAGAGGGGGTAGGCGTTGCGGTCGGAGGGGGCGAAGCCTTGCAGGCTGGGGTGGAACTTGAAGCCTCGGACGCCTTCTTCGGACACGAGGCGGGTGGCTTCGCTGACCGCGCTCGCACCTCGGGCCGGGTCGAGGCTGGCGAAGGGGATGAGGGCGTCGGGGTGCTGTGCCGCGGCGCGGGCGATTTCGGTGTTGGCGATGGGCGGGTGGCCGGTCGCGGACTCGGCGTCGACGGTGAACAGCACGCAGGCCATTCGGGCGGCCCGGTAGCGAGCGGCGACTTCGGCGATGGTCGGTCTGGCGTTGTCGGCGCCGAAGTACTTGCTGGCTGCCTCGGCGAGCCGGGGCGGGAGCGCGGAGTGGCCATCGGCGGAGATTTCGGCGTGCACGTGCACATCGATCGCGACCAACTCGTCGAGGTCCATGCCGCCTACCCTGCCGGGTCGAACGCTGCCAGGCCAGGCCGGTAGGTCTTGTCGTCGAGGAACTGGCTCATGCCTTTGGCGCGAGCGCCCGCGCCATCCACGAACTGGGACTGTTCGAGTTTGGCGTAGAGGTAGTCCTCGGCCTGTTCCCAGGGCATTTCGGCGGCGATCTTGTAGCCGACCTTGGCGGCGTGCAGCACGGCCGGGTTGCCTGCGGCGAGTTTGGCGGCGACGGCTCTGGTGCGCTCGCGCAACTTCTCGGCCGGTACTGCCTCGTTGACCAGGCGCATCGCGGCTGCCGCGCGGCCGTCGAACGGTTCGCCGGTCATGATGTGGTAGAGCGCATCGCGCCTGCTGACCGTGGCGGCGAGCGCGCGGGACACCACGCCGCCGGGCGGAATACCCCAGTTGACCTCGGACAGGCCGAACTGCGCCGTTTCGCTGGCGAAGGCGAGATCGCAGGCGACCAGCGGGGTGAACGCGCCGCCGAAGCACCAGCCGTTGACCATGGCGATGGTGGGTTTGAGCCAGTTCGACAGGCGTTTCCACTGCCATTCGGCGCTGGCCCTGCGCACCTTGGCCTGGACGGCCGCGCTGCCGGTCGCGTCGACGTCGCGAAAGTACTCCTTGAGATCCATTCCCGCGGAGAATGCCTCGCCCGCGCCGGTGAGCACGAGCACGCGGCACCGTTCGTCGCCTTCGAGGTGGTCGAGCACGCGGACCATCTCGTCGTTGAGCGCCGGGTTCATCGCGTTGCGTTTCTCCGGCCGGTTCAACGTCACCCAGGCGATGCCCTCGTCGAACTCGACGAGGACGGTCTCACCCCACGGTTGGTTCATCTCCGCCTCCCACCTCTCGTATATCAGGGTACCTGATATACGAGAGGTTACTGCGATCCGGCGGCAACGACGGTTGCGGTGATGGGTTCGAGTGCGGTGACCAGTTCGTCCAGCTCGGCAGGCGACAGGGCGTTGTAGGGCGGGGCGGCGAGCTCGTCGGTCAGGGCTTCGATGCGTTCCTTGGTCTCGCGGCCTGCGTCGGTGAAGTGGCCCTCGGTGTCGACGAGCCCGCGTTCGCGCAGGCCGGCCATGACCTCGGCCAGCCGCTGCTTCGGCAGGTGCTGGACGCGCCCGAACGACTCCGGCGGGTGGATGCCCAGCTCGATCGCGGCAAGCACGTGCGACTCCGTGCCGCCGATGCCCGCACCGACGAGAGCGGCGATGTGTCCGTCGCCGCGGTGCTCGCGCAGCATGGTCGCGCAGTGCCACAGCCGGGCGACCGGGTCGCTCGGCACCGGCAGGGTGCGCAGCCCGGCGTACATCATCCGACCTGCGGTGGGCGCGCTCGTCGCGGCTTTGGTGGTGAGGTCGGCGGCGCGCACCAGGCCCGGGGAGCCGGCCAGTTCGTCGCCGAGGATCCGCCGCAAGGAGCGTGCGCTGCCCCGCCGTCGCGCGGCCACGGACTCCTCGGGCGGGATCGTCTCCCACGCGCTCGGGATGTGCCGCGCGGCTTCTCCGTCGGCGAAGTTGTAGAAGGCCGCGTGCACGACTTCCGCGGGCACCTGCCCCAATGGTGCGGCGCGGCTGGCGAAGTAGCCGTCCCAGTAGGTGCGGTGGCCGAGCGCGGCCAGCTCCTCGTTGCACTCGTCGGCCAAGAACGTGACCAGGCAGATCGGCTCCAGGAGCTCGAACATGCGGCGGGCGGTGTGCGTCATGAGTGACATCATGCCCGCGCTATCCGACGATGATCAGCCTGCCGATGCGCTGTACGCGGCGCCGGTGGGAGCGCGCTGAGGAAACGCGCTCCCACCGGGCGGTCCCCCAGTGGAACCCCCAGCGGACCGTGCTGCCGGCCGGCCGCCTGAGGAGGTGGTTCATCTGTGCACGGCGACTGGTTGGGTCCAGTCCTCGAGCTGGGCGGCGATCGTGCCGACCACGTCCGGCCTGCTGTCGCGCAGGAAGAAGTGGCCGCTGCCGATCTGTTGGTAGGCAAAGGACTTACTGGTGTACGCGCACCACTGCGCGAGGTCCTCCGGTCGCGCGTCCGGGTCGCCCGCACCGCCGAGAGCAAGGATGGGGCAGGGCAGCGGCGCTGACCGCCTGGGCGAGTAGCCCTGGCGGATCCGCAGCGTCACCCGCAGGTCCTCGGCGAGCCAGCTGGCGAAGCGCGGGTCGTCGAGCAGGCCGGAATCGGTGCCACCGGCGGTGCGCACCCAGTCGAGCAGGGTGTGGTCGTCGGAGCCCTGCACCGGCAACCGGTTGATCTGCTGGTGCGGCACGGCCATGGACGACACGATCAGTCCGCACATCGGCAGCACGCCGATGATCCGCTTGGCCACCTCGTAGACGACCAGCGAACCGAAGCTGTGCCCGAACAGCGCCCAGGGCAGGTTGGGGTCGGAGAAGCGCCACATCTGTTCGGCCAGGTCGTCGGCGAGCTCGTCGATGCACGGCGCTGGTGCCTCGCGGATGCGGCGTTCCCGGCCCGGTAATTGGGCGGGCCAGAGCTCCACCGAGCCGGGCAACTCGGTCGACCAGCCCGCGAACTCGGACGGTCCGGTGCCCGCGCCGCCGACGCACAGCAGCCGCACGCGCGGCCAGCGCCGGTGCGCGACGCGCGGGAACCACAGGTTGGTCATGACGCCGGTCATGCCGCTGCCCCCAGTTCCGTGACCAGTTGGGCCAGTTCGCCGATGGTTGGTCGCTCGAAGACGTCCACCGGGCTGAGCAGCACGCCGAACTCCTCGTTGATTCGTCTCAGCAACGTGGCCACCAGGACGGAGGTGAGGCCGAGCAGGAACAGGTCGTCCCCGAGGCCGGGCAACGCGCTGATGTCCAGCAGTTCGGCCGCGATCGCGGCGATCGCATCCTGGGTTGCGTCCCGTGGCGTGCCATCGGGTGTCACGGTGACCGTCGACGGGTCGGGCAGCGCCTGGTAGTCGATCTTGCCCCAGGGCGTCTGCGGCAGCGCGGGCACGGTGATGAAGCGGCTCGGGATCATTTCCTGGGTGAGCCCGCCAGCCAGCCAGTTGCGCAGTTCCGAGGCATTCGGTTCGCCGTCGCGGGGCACGACATAGGCGATCAGCCTGCCCTCGACCGCCCGCACCGCGCAGTCGTGCACGTCGGGGTGTGCCGACAGCGCGGCGCGGACCTCGCCGGGTTCGACCCGGAAGCCGCCGAGCTGGATCTGGTCATCCCGGCGGCCCGCGAAATACAGCAGGCCGCCGGGAGCTTCACGGACGTAGTCGCCGCTCGCGTACATGCGTTCGCCGTCGATCTCGACGAAGCGTTCGCGTGTCAGCTCGGGCCGGTTGAGGTAGCCGAGCGCGACACCGGCGCCGCTGATGAACAGCTCGCCGATCGCGCCGCATGGCACCGGCCGCAGCGACTCGTCCAGGATGTGCACGCCGTTGTGCGCGATGGCGCGGCCGATGGACACCTCGGTCACGTCGGGTCGGATCCGCGCGCAGGTGGTGGCGATGGTGGCTTCGGTGACGCCGTAGCTGTTGAACAGCGCGCGGTCCTGTGCCCAGCGGCGCGCGGTGTCCACCGGCAGGTCCTCACCCGCGCTGATCACCAGGCGCAGCGCGGGAAACTCGTTCGGGTCGAGGTCGCGCAACCGGGACGGGGTGGCGACCAGGACGGTGATTGCTTCGGTGCGCAGGAACTCGTCCAGCGCCGGTCCTGGCCTGCGCTGGTCGGCGGCCGGGATGTGCAGGCTGGCGCCGGAGGTGAGCGCGGCGAGGATCTCGAACAGCACACCTTCGACGTGCAGCGGTGCGAGCATGGCGATCCGGTCGCCCGCGACGATGCCGAACTCGGTGTCCTTCATCCGCATCACCGGCAGCAGCGCGGAGTGCCGGACCAGCACGCCCTTGGGTTTGCCGGTCGAGCCGGAGGTGTAGACGACGTAGGCGAGCTCGTCGACGTTGTCGATGCCCTGGATCGGCGTCCAGGTGCCATCTTCGACGATGTCGATGCCGTCGTCGGCGACGGTGATGGCGAGCCGGACGCCCGCGTCGGCGCGCAGTTCTTCCTGGCGGGCCTCGGGTTGGGCCGGGTCGAACAGCAGGAAGGCGCCGCCCGCCCGCCAGACGGCGACCGCGAGCGCGACCACCGCGACGCTGGGCCCGCCGCTGACCGCGACCAGTTCGCCGCGGGCGAGGCCGTAGCAGGCGAGCAACTCGGCGAAGTCGGCGGTCAGCCGCGCGAAGTCCTGATAGGACAGACGAAGGTCGGGGTCGGCCACGCACAGGCTGCCGGACCTGGTGCGCAGCTGTCGGTCGATCAGGTCGACGACGGTACCGGGGAGCGCGAGCGTCATGACGTCACCTCGGCGAACATGTGCGCGACCGCCTGCTGCGCGCGGCGGGCGATCGTGCCGATGATGGTGGTCTCCAGGTAGAGCTCGCCGGTGGTGAGCTCGCCGAGCGCGTAGAGCCCGGGCACCGGCTGGCCGGCCTGGTCGGTGAGGCGAAGCGTGTGCGGTTCGATGGCCACGCCGCCGTGCCGGTGCGGCACGGTGAGACCGGCGCGGAGCAGCGAGCCGACCAGGTCGCCTGCCCGGCCCGGGATCATCGCGGTGTACGGGCGGATCGTGTTGACCACGGTGTCCACTGTGAACTGTTCGGTCTCGGTGTCGACCGCGAAGCCCTCGTCGGTCGACGTCACCTTGTGGATGCCGCCGAGCAGGCGCACCGCGCCCGAGTCGAGCAGCTTGCACATCGGGTTCGCGGACGAGATCGGCATCGGCGCACACAACCCGGCGACCAGGGAGTGCCAGTCGCGGACGAACTCGGCGCGGTTCTCGTCGTCGAACAGCCGCCACGCGTCCTGCACGAGCACGCCCGCGACGTCCAGCAGCAGCGCGTGCGCGCGGTTGCCGACGATGGCCTCGTGCCGCTGCCGGTGCAGCCGGTTGCCGGGCAGTTCGTCGCGGTGGAACTCGCGCAGCACGGTGTGCGCTGGGATGCCCTGAGCGCGGAATTCGCGGCTGATCACCCGCCACAGGTCGCGCACGGTCAGGTGACCGCGCTCGGCGGCCATGCGGGCCAGGTCGCCGCGACCGGTGGCGCGCAGTTCGGCGCTCAGACTGGTGCTGCCGCGCACCGCGGGCAGGTACCCGCTGCGCGACACCAGGGTGATCGGGCGCTGGTGACCGCGTTCGGCAAGCCGCATCGCGGTGTCCACAGCAGACAGTCCGGTGCCGAGCACGGCGACCGAGGCGTTGGGCGCGACGGTGTCGGACAGCTCGTCGAGCGGATACGGGTCGGCGACGAAGCCGGGCGTGCCCGCCAGGCCGTAGATGTCGTCCGGTTCGGCGCTGCCGACGCACAGGAACACCACGTCGAACCGGTACGGCCGGTACGCGTCCGACCAGGCGTGGAACTCGCCCTCCCTCACGGCGAGTTCCACCACCCGTTCATCGATCAGTCGCACCCGCGAACCGTGTCCCACCGCGGTCGCGAGCGCGAAACTGACGAGATCGGCGAGGTAACGACCGTAGGTCGCTCTCGGCAGGTAGACGTCACGCTCCTCGGCGATGTCCAGCCAGGAACTGAAGTGCTCCGGCTGGTCCGGCCGCAGCGACATCTTGGCGGGCACCAGGTTCAACGGCGCGGTGCCGTTGGCCAGGTCGTAGGCCCGGCCGGGCCCGAAGGCACCGCCCGGTTCGAACACGGTCACCTCGACCCGGCGCCGCAACGCCGCCGCGGTCCGCACCACCGCGTCCAGCACGGCGGTTCCCGCCGCGCCACAACCGATCACCCCGACTCGCACGTCACTCACTTCTCTCCGTGCAACTGATGCAGGTACACGTTGTTGGCGGGCAGCGTCGCCAGCAGCGACCGTTGTTGCCGCTTGATGTCCTCGAACCGGCCTGCCACGCCCGCGATCGACTCCGGCCGGTGCGCGAGCAGCGGCAGCGGTCGATCGGGCAACACTCCCAGGCCCGCCAGCACGCAGTAGTAGTTGTTGTTGGTCCAGAAGTTCCGGAACTCGGCCTCGAAGCTGGTGTAGTAGGTGTCCTCGTCCACCACTGGCTGGTCCACGATCAGCCCGGCGCGGTAGGCGACCACCTTCTCCTGGATCTTCTCGGCGAGCCGCAGTTGCTTGTTCGCCCGCCAGAACTCGGTGTCCGCCCGAGGCGAGAAATAGAAGTGCGCCTGGAGAAAATCGCGAGTGTCGTCGAACATGGTCTCGATCTCGGCGTTGAACCTGTTCGTCTGCGCTGGGTCGAACCGCAGGTCCGGGAAGTTGCGGACCAGGTGGTAGAGGGCGCCGGTGATGAAGTAGATCCCGGTCGACTCCAGCGGTTCCACGAAGCACGAGGACAGGCCGACGCTGACCACGTTGCGCACCCAGGCCCGCCGGTTGCGCCCGACCCGGAACCGGATTTTCTTGACCGGCTGGGTTTCCGGGTCGAGCCCCCACATCGCGCACAGGTCGGCGGTCGCCGTGTCCGGGTCGCTGAACTGGCTGGAGTAGACGTAACCGGTACCGGCGCGACCGAGCAGCGGGATCTTCCACGTCCACCCGGCGTCCATGGCGATCGAGGAGGTGAACGGCTCGACGCCCGCGCTGTCGTCGTACTCGACGTTGGTGGCGACCGCGCTGTCGCACAGCAGGTGGTCGCTCATGTCGATGAACGGCTCGCCCATGGCTTTGCCGATCAGCAGACTGCGGAACCCGGAGCAGTCGATGAACAGGTCGCCGTCGAGGCGCTGCCCGCCCTCGGTGCGCAGCGCGGTCACGAAGCCGCGCTCGTCCACGATCGGCTCGGTCATCGTGTCCGCGATGTGCACGACGCCCTGCTTCTCGGTGGCGAAGCGACGCAGGAACTCCGCCACCAGGTTCGCGTCGAAATGCCACGCGTAGCGGGTCGCCGGGCGGCCATCGGTGAACCTGGGCGCCTTCAGCGCGTCCACCGCCAGGGCGTCCGGAAAACAAGTTTCCACAAAAGTTTCCCGGGTCTTCCCGGCGGAATAGTCGCTGTACCAATAGTGCGACAACGGGATCTGGTCGTGCGTGGGCAAAACGCCGAACAGGTGGTAGAAGGCATCAGGCTCGCCATCGATCAGGCGCGGTGCCAGTTGCGCGTTACCCGCACTGCGCCAGTTGACGAACCTGATGCCAGTCTTGAAGGCGGCGTTGCACTCGCGCATCCAGATGTCCTCGGGAATGCCCAGGAAGTCGAAGAACGCCGTTTGCAGGTTGGGAATCGTGGCTTCGCCAACGCCGATGCGCGGCACCGCAGGCGCTTCGAGCACGGTGATGGACGCGGTGCCCTGTAGCGCCTTGCCGAGGTAGGACGCGGTCATCCACCCGGCGGTGCCACCGCCGAGGATGACTACCTTCTTCACCCGATTGTCCATGATGTTCCGATCTCGATCGGCAGACTGGTCAGTGCGGGGAGGTTGGCGTTGTTGTTCCATGAGGGTTGGGCATCGGTGGAGATACGTACTTCGGGCCACAGCGCGCGGACTTTGTCGAACAACACAGCGCCTTCCAGCTCCGCCATGGCCGCACCGGCGCAGCGATGCCGGCCGTGTCCGAAGGCGAAATGCCGCAGGGGTCCGGATTCTTCGTTGTTGTTGTCATTTTGGGCAGACATCGCCCAGTTGGCCGCGGCCAGCAACACCAGCACGGCGTCACCGGGTTCGATCCGACAGTCACCGACGACAACCTGTTCGCTGGCAACCCTGCCGACGAACCGGGACGGGGTGACCTCGGCCAGCGCCCGGTTGACCTCGCCCAGTTCGGCGCCCGCGCGCAGCGCGTCGTGCACCGCGATGCCGAGGAACCCGGGCATGGTCTGGTGACCGGAGGCGATGAGCATCATCAGGTTCGCCGCGATGTCGATGTCGTCGTACCCGCCCGCCGCGTCGGCGGCGATGACGAACGCGCTCGCGCCGTCGTCACCTGGCCGGGCCCGGCGCTCGCGCACCAGGTCCAGCGCGTAGTCGAACAGCTTGCGCGCCTTGGCATGCACGCCAGGGTCGACGGTGTAGTGCAGGCCGCTGACGATCTGGGTCATCGCGTCCGAACCGGCCAGCACCATCGGCAGGTCCGCGCGCGGGATGCCGAGCAGCCGGGCCAGCACGAACAGCGGGAAGGTGCGCGCGACGGTCGCGGCGAAGTCGATGACGAGCGGTTGACCGTCCGGTAGTAGCTCGTCGGCCAGTTCGCGCATGAATGGTTCCAGGGCCTTGATCCGGCCCGGCGAGAGCACCCGCTGCACGACCCGCTTGAGCTTGAGGTGCTCGGCGCCCTCGCGTTGCAGCAGCATCCTGGCCGCGACCTCGGTCATCGCGATCTGCTCGACATCGCCGGGTTTCTGCTGGTCAGCGAGGCGCCGAGGGGCGAACCGGTCGTCACCGAGCACCTGCGCGACCTGGTCGGGTCCGACGATCAGCCACGCGCCGACGTAGGGATCCCAGTGCACTGGACCGGCGGCACCGAGCGTGCCGAACAGTTCGCGGGACGCGGTGATCACGTCGCGCACCAGTAGACCGTATACAGACAGCTCACGCGGGCAGGCCGCGGCCGAGAACGTGCGCGGTGTTGATTCCGCCGAATTCGTTCGCAGTGTCTCGGCCATTGTCAACCTATCCGCTAATGGGCCGGCCAGCGATGAGTGAGGCATTTGTCGGATGCTTCGTTTGTCGTGCGCAATGGTCAGTGTCGTTGCGATCGCAGCGCGCGACATCACCCCGTCGAATGACCACCTGTGCTGTTACGAAACATGTGCTCAAAACCGGCTCGGCGACCGGTCAGTGGAGGTCTGTCGCCCGTGGTCGGCCACCCCTGGTCCGACGTGGCATTTTTGCCGACAAGAGCCCTGCTGAGCTGCACGGAAGAGTCGTCAGCGCAAACGATCAATCGCACACTTCGCGAGTTTCGCCCTGTTCGTCCCCGCATCGGCTCAGATGAGCGCGGCGAGACGAAACCCGCCTTTCGTTACCGGCTCCCCCGCCATCCCCCACCCGTGACGCAATGGGGACGCACCCGCCGCCGGAACGGAGCCGTTCGTTCCCCTTAACCCCACTGAACGATACGGCTAACACACCAAAGATAGTAAGCGCACTGATGACATTTTTCTGTGTTTCACGTCAATTTCTTGTCTTGGCCAGAAAAGGAATAACGCGTTCCGTAACGTGCTACCACGCGCTGAATACCCAATGCGGGCGAGAGCCGGCCCGGCTCGAAGGTGTGCACCGGAAAGACCACCCTCGGCCGGATCCGCTCGACCATGGCGTGCAGTTCGTCCGGGGACGCGTGCCCGCCGCTGCCGATCTCGTGCAACTCCACGTGCAGGCAGGCCAGCCAGTCCCGGAACACCCGCCAGCGCGGGTCGAACTCGCCGAGCGGCTCGCCGCCCGCGTGCACGAACACGTCGCCGGGTTTCAGCGGCAGGTCGAGCAGACCGGGTAGGTCGGCGGGGTCGGGCTGAACGATGAACGCGCCCGGTTTGGCGTGCACTGCGGCCAGTTCGACGCCCTCGTGCCCGTCGGTGGCCAGGTTGGTCGCCTCGGCGATGCCGAGCCTGCGCAGGGCCGACGCGAGCGGCGCGGGCCACAGGATGGTCCGCCCGGCAGCGGCGGCGGCCGAGGAGCACTCGGCGATCCGCTCGATGTCCATCGGATACAACGCGATCAGCACCAGCCCGTCGGCTGCGTCCATGATCGTCTTGAACGAGGCCAGCACGTCTCCCTCGCTGCGCTGCGGCCCCTCCGCGGGCGAGAACGAGAGCGTGGTGCCCTCCATGACCAGCACGTCCGCGTCACGCGCCCGGCGCACGAACTCTTCGCTACGCTCGGGATGGCGGCCGTGGAAGCGGATGTCGCCGGTGTAGGCGAGGGTGCCGTCCTTGGTACGCACCAGGAATCCGCACGCGCCCGGCACGTCGTGGTCGACCGCGACGCACTCCACCTCGATCGCGCCTACCTCGACGACCTGCCCGTCGACCAGCCGCCGCCAGCGCGGATGCCCGCATGGCAGGCCGATCCCGGCCGCCTGCAACGCGTCCAGCAGGTCCACCGCGTCGGTGTGCGTGTGCACCCCGATCTCGCGCCGCACGTAACCGGCCAGGCCCGCGTGGTCGAGGTGCGGGTGACTGACGAAGACCTGCGTCGCGGCCGGATCGCCGACAGGTTCGGCGATCGGGTCGCCCGGGTCGAGCAGCGACGGCTCGAACAACCCGGGAATGCGCGGCGCGGCACCGACCCGCAGCCGATCGGCCAGTTCCCGGCCCTCGCGGGCGCGCACTGGAGCGCGGAACAGGTCGGCGCCGACCGGGTTGTCCAGACCGATGTCCAGCAGCACCCGGTTGACCCCGTCGTCGACCATGATCTTGCTGGATCCGATGACGCCCAAGCCGCCCCAGAATTCGATGCTCGCCATGGGTCAGGGCCGCCTTTCCGCGGGTAGGGGTCAGCGCCGGGCAGCCGAAATCAGTCGGTGTCCGGTGGAGGTGGCAGAACGGGGAAGAGCTAGCTGGCCGCTTGCACGTCCTTGGCGGCGGCCCGCTGCGCGGTGTCCAGCGCGCTCTTGGGATCCGCGCCGCTCTGCAACACGTTCGCCAGCGCGATTCCGAGTTCGTACTGGGTCTTGTCGCCCCAGGGCGCAGGCACGCTGCCTGCGGAGTGCTGCAACGCGTTCGCGGCAGTGATCATCCACGGGTTCTGCGCGGTGAAGCCGGTCATCAGCGGCAGCGCCTGCGGGGTCACCGGCACGTACCCGGTCGTCGAGGACCAGTACGCCTGCGACTGCGCGGAGCTCAGGAAAGCCAGGTACTTCCAGGCCGCCGCCTTCTGCGCGGGGCTGGCCTGCGAGAAGATCACCAGGTTGCCGCCGCTCATCTGGTTCGCCGCACCGGCCGGACCGGTGGGCAGGTCGGCGGCGCCGAGGGTGAACCGCCCGCCCGCTGCCTGCTGCTCGTAGCTGTACCCGGCGACCGAGACGATGTCGAACAGGCCCTTCTGCGCGCCCAAGGCGGTCGAACCCGGGTAGCCCTTGCCGGTGGCCAGCGCGCCCGCCTTCTTCAGATCGGCCAGGTAGGTCATGGCTTTCACCGCTGCCGCGCTGTTGAACTGCGGCTGACCGTCCTTGTCGAAGACCGGGGTGCCGTTGGCCTGCGCCAGGTTCTCCAGCCAGATCTCGCCCGCGCTGATGTCACCGACCCCGCCCGGGTCGATGCTGATCGCGGTCACCCCGTTCTTCGACACCGCCTTCGCGGTCGTCGCGAACTCGTC
The DNA here is from genome assembly GCA_036494465.1 of Pseudonocardiaceae bacterium. Lineage (GTDB taxonomy): Bacteria > Actinomycetota > Actinomycetes > Mycobacteriales > Pseudonocardiaceae > CAJCJE01. The sequence goes on along the minus strand of DASXOJ010000176.1, from coordinate 38,956 downwards.
CCAGGTCTTCGGCACCTGCTGACCGGCGGCGGCGAGCATGTTCTTGTTGTAGAACTGCACGTAGACGCTCTTGGAGATCGGCCAGCTCCAGGTGTTGCCGTCGCAGAGCTTCAGGTCGTCCTGCACGCCTTTGTACAAAGTGGACGCTGCGTTGCCCGCGTAGGAGTTCAGCGGGTCGATCACGCCGCTGCGCGCGAAGTCCGCGACAACGCCCTCGTATGCCTGACCGATGGTGGGCGCCTTGTGCGCGCCGACCGCGTTGCGCTCGTTGGTCTCCAGCGTGCCGTAGTCCGGCGATGGCTGGAGATCGACGGTGATGTTCGGGTTGGCCTGCTCGAACCTGGTGGTCAACGTCTGCAGCGCCGGCTTGAGCGAGCCGCCGACCATGGTCTCCATGAACGAGATGCTCACCGGCGCGCTCGACGAGCCGCCGTGGTTCGGCGCGGGCGCGCTGGTCGAGGTCAGGAAGCAGTTCGACTTGCTCACGCCTGGATTGCCGCCGCTCGCGCCGCTGCCGCCCGCACCGGCACAACCGGCGATCGCCAGGGTCACGGTCATGGCGATGGCGCAGGCCCCGAGCGCACGGCGCCCGGTCGGCCTCGCGGTTGGCATCATGCGCGTGATCCCCTATCGACGTGGGCCGGGTCGCCCGACCGTGATTGTGCGTGAGGGTTTCGTCGCGGCACATCGACCGGCCGACCGAGGTCGTCCCGCGTTACGAAACGTGCCGTCCGGTACGTGGATCGGTGGTCGAATCGGGTGCGGTCGCCGCCGCCCACACCGCGATCTGCGTGCGGTAACGCAGTCCGAGCTTGTTGCGGATGCTCAACAGGTGGGTCTTGACCGTACTGACCGAGACCTGCAACCTCTCGGCGATCTGCTGGTTGGTCAGGCCGCTGGCCAGCAGGCTCACCACCTGCGCCTCCCGTGCGGTCAGCGGGTAGTCCGGCACCCCGGTCTGCCGCCCGGCGTTACGGCTGCGGCCCGCGGTGGCGTCCTTGCTGTCCTTGCTGTCCTTGTCGTCGCGCAACGCGTACGCGAACAGGTTGTCCACGGTCATCCGGCGGCCCAGCGCGACCGCTTCCGTGCTCGCGGTGCGGCCGAGCGTGCGGTCCGCGTTGTCGATGGCCTCGCTGATCCTGCTCTGCCAGGCCGGTTCGGCCACGATGCCGAGCCTGCGCCGCACCTGCGCGGCACCGCTGAACAGACAGCGCGCCCGGTGGAACTCGTTGCGGTGCACCGCGACCAGGCCGATCGCCTCGATCAGGTTGGGCACCTGGTAGCCGTTGTTCGGGACCCCGCGCAACGCCTCCTCGAACGCGATCTCGGCAGCCGCGACCTCGCCGTCGACCAGCCGGAGCATGCCTGCGGTGTGCAGCACCGCGCCGCGCATCGGCTTGGGCGCGGAGCGGCGGTAGATCGGCAGCGCGTCCGCGACCAGCGCGGTCGCCTCCTCGGTCTCGCCCTGCTGGAACAGCGCCCAGGCGAGGTTGCGCCTGCACAGCGCGACGTCCAGCGGTTGACCGAGCGGGTCCGCGTAGGTCAGGCATTCCCGGTAGGCCACGATCGCCTCGCTGACCTCGTGCCGCAGCATGCGCGTGGTGGCGACCGCGCCGAGCGCCTTGGCCAGCCGGAACGGGTCGTCCTCGCCGCGCTCGACCCGGACCGCTTCCTCGGTGAAGTGCAGTGCCTCGTCAACGTCACCCTGCAACGCGGCCAGCCACCCTGACGAGATCAGCAGTTCGGCGCGGTCGGCCGGGTCGCCGACCCGGTCCAGCGCCTTGGCCAGCGCCGCGCGGCCCTCGGTGATCTTGTCCTGGTGCCGCCAGACCGTGGCCAGCGCGAGCGCGAGCAGCACGTAGCGGTGATCGGGGTCTTCCGAGGTGCGCTCGACCGCGTCGATCAGATCCTCGCGCTGGTGGTGCAGCTTGCTGAAGTCGGCGCCGTTGTAGAACAGGCTTTCGGTGATCGGTTCGGCCAACCCGGCCAGCCAGCCGGTCAGCCTCTCCCGGGTCGCCGCGAGTTCGCCTGCGGCCTTGAGCTTGTCGACGCCGTAGGCGCTGACCAGGCTCAACTGGTGGAAGCGCGCTTCCCCGTCGTCGCCCGGTTTGGCGTGCGCCAGCATGGACTTGTCCGCGAGCGAACACAGCAACCGCAGCATCTCGCCATCGCCCGCGACGTCCGCGCCGCACGCGGCGAGCACGATCGGCACGCCGAAATCGGCTGCCAGCACGGAGATCCGGCGGAACACCACCTGCTCGGCGGGCTCCAGGCACTCGTAACTCCAGTCCAGCGCGGCGCGCAGATCGCGATGCCGGGCCGGGCCGGTGCGGCTGCCGTCGGTCAGCAGGGCGAGCGGATCATCGACGAGCCCGGCCAGGATCGAGGTCAGCGGCAGGGTGCGCACCCTGCGCGCGGCCAGCTCGATCGCGAACGGCAACCCGTCCAGCCGATGGCAGATGTCGTTGACCAGCTGGGCGTTCGCCATGGTCAGCTCGAAGGCCGGGTCGCTGTCCCGCGCGCGTTCCACGAACAGTCGCACCGCGTCCGAATAGACCGGCGCGCCCCGGTCCTGGCGGGTGTTGGTTTCGATGTGCGGCAGGGTCGGCACCCGGAACAGCACCTCGCCGGACACCCGCAGTTCCTCGCGCGCGGTCACCACCACGCGCAGCCCGGTGCACCGGCCGAGCAGGGTGACCACGAGTTCGGCGCACTCCTGCGCGACGCGTTCGCAGCTGTCCAGCACCAGCACCAGCTGACTCGCACCGATCGCCCGCGCCAGTTCCGCCGCGCCTGCCCGGCCCCGGGATCCGGTGGCCGATGCGACTCTGGCATGCAGCGCATCCGCATCTGCGGCGTCCGCGAGTGAAACGAACCGCACATCGGCAATTTTGGCGGTGCCGAGCAGTTCGCAGGCGAGCCGCGTCTTACCGACTCCGGCCGGGCCGATCAACGTGAGCAGCCGCGCGGAGCGGGACACCGCCCGCAACTGGCTCAGTTCCTGTTTGCGGCCAACGAAACTGTCCAGCGCGGTGACCAGCGTGACCCCGGCCGGTGGTTCGACCAATGGCCGCACCGGCGCGGGTGCAACTTGCTCCTTGGCGGCGGCACGGCGCCGGAACGCGCGCTGCCGACAAGCGTTGGAGCAGTAGCGCGCCGGGCGCCCGCCTGCCGACTTCCGCTGCGGATCGTTGCCACCTGGCAAGGGCGTACCGCATTCCGCGCAGCCCACGTCGGCGACCGCCGTTGGTTCGGTCGCGTCGGTTTCACTGCCCTCCGCCCGCATATCTCCATGTTGGTGAGCCGACGCCGTTGACGTAACCCCAGATCGGCGGATTTTTCGACATCAATGTCGGCGAATAATTCGGAAAAGTGAAGTCACGGTGAATTCCGACCGCGATTCAGCAATACTTCACCGAACCGTGCCCGGCCGTCCTCGTGCGCGAAACCGTGCAGGAATAATCGAGGCGTCCCAGGATGCCTGGGACCCGAGATCGGCCAGTGCAGCGCTTGCCCGCTGATCAAGCGAGGGTAGCTCGCCCCGGAATAATCCGCACGACCACCAACTGACGCACTGGTGAGCGCGGCGAACACAGTGGCAGGGTCGGTCGGGAACTCGGCGGCGGCCCGACCGAGTCGAATCGCGATTCCGTGTAACACAGCCAGATCCGGGCGCACCCCTTCGGGCGGTGGGATAGCACCGTGCCGCAACAACAACCGGCCTTCCAGGTTGGTGACCGTGCCGGTGCTCTCCGCCCAGCGGGTCACCGGGAACACGATGTCGGCAGCCGCGGCGGTCTCGGAGAGCACGGTGTCCGCGACCACCAGCAGATCCAGCTCGCGCCGGACTTTCCGGCTGCCGAACACCACCAGCCCGCGCACGTCGTCGACGTCCCGCGCACCTGGCAACCGGCCCTGCTCCCACACACCCCTGCCGTTGCCCTGACCGGTCACACAACCGAACCCGGCACCCGGCGAGCCGGGCAGGCCCAGCGCGAGGCTGAGGTTGATCCATCCGGTCAGCGCGGTAGCAGCAGCCGGTTGGCGGTGCGTGCCACGCCCGGTCAGCACGTACGCGCCGGACGCCCGAGCCAGCATCCGCGCGCAGGTTCGCTGGTCGGCGACGGACACCCCGGTGATCCGCTCCACCCGCTCCGGCCACCAGTGCTGGGCAGTGCGCCACACCGAGGCAAAGCCGGCCGTCCGATCATCCACATAGGATCTTTTCAGCAGCCCGTCGGCCACGACGCAGTGCAGCAAGCCCAGCGTCAGCACCGGATCGGTACCCGGTCTCGGCCGCAGGTGCAGCGCGGCGAGCTTCGCGGTCGGCGTGCGCGCCGGGTCGATGACGATCAGGCCGCCCGCGTCCATCACCCCGCGCAGCTGGTTGAGCAACGGCGGCATGGACTCGGCGATGTTCGTGCCCGCCAACAGGACCGCGCCCGCGGTGCGCAGGTCGCTCACCGGGAACGGCAGCCCGCGATCGAGCCCGAACGCGCGCTCCACCACGGCACTCGCTGCCGCGACACCGCCGAGACCGGGGTACGCGAGCCGGTCGGTGCCCAGCGCGAGCCGGGCGAAGCGGGCCAGCTGGTAGGCGGCCTCGTTGCTCAGCGCGCCGCTCCCGGACACGCCGATCGCGGCCGACCCGTGCGATGCGCGCAGCGCGTGTAACCGCGCGGCGGCCACGTCGAGTGCGGTGTGCCAATTGGCCGGTAGCAGTTCGGCGCCGACCCGCAACAGCGGAGTCGTCAGCCTTGGCTGGGTTTCCGGCTCATCGAACGCGTTCCAGCCCTGGTCACACAGCTCGCCGCAATTGGTGGGGAACGGTCGCGGCACGACGGTCGGCACCGGTTCAGGCAGGACGGTGAGACCGCACTGCAACGCGCAGTGCGGGCAGTGCGTTGCGACCCCGTCCGCGCCGATAGCTACCTGCATCCCCAGTACATGTGCCGCAGGACGTTAGCAGCCCGGCGAATCGCCGACAAACATTCGTGAACTCGCCGGTTGCGGCTGCGTTTTTCACCGTATTCGGAAGTACTGTCAACGACCTGAACAGCACTGGCCTTGACGTCGGGAGTACCGATAGGATGCGCGGCGTCCATACGGGGGACAATTTGCCGAATTCGTGAATCGGCGCTGGTCAGCAACGGAGGAATTGTGGTCGTGCACGACCAGGGGCTACCGCCGGAGGACGAGCACGCCATCTTCGCGCCCCCGGCGATGCCGCCAGCCCAATCGACACGGGCCGTCACCGGTGTTCCGGACAACGAGGCGCTGGAACTGCTGCGCCGCAGCAGCGGCCCGATGCGGCTGTTCGACGCGGCGGTGCGGCCGAGGTCCATCCGCGGCAAGCTGATCCGCATCCTGTGCGTGTCGCTGGTGCTGGTCCTGGTGCTGCTCGGGTTCATCATCAGCGGTCAGGTCGGCACGTTCCGCACGGCGCGGACCACCACGCACATCGTCAACGTGACGCTCAGCGTCGAAGCGGCGGTGCACGAACTCCAGCAGGAGCGCGGCCTGACCAACGGCCTGCTCGAAGGCGACCAGGCGTTCGCCCCGCAACTCGCCGCGCAGCGACCGCGCACCGACCGCGCGCTGAGCGAACTGAACCAGATCCTCACCGTCGCGCAGAACGCCGACGCGGGCACCACCCAGGTCCGCGCCGCGCTGTCCGATCTGGACGACATCGCCGGGGTGCGGTCCACCGTGGACGACCGGTTGGCCCAGCCCGCCAACGCTTTCCGGTTCTACTCGACGGCGATCGCCACACTCAACGGCGTCGAACTCGGTCTCGACCAAGCCGCGGATCCGACGTTGCGACACGGCCTCCAGGCGCTCTACGCGCTCGCGGACGCCAAGGAGTACACCGCGCAGGAGGCCGGTCTGCTCGCGGGCGTGTTCGCGGCAGGCAGGTTCCCGCAGGACGGTTACCCGCAGTTCGCGCGGGTCCTCGGTGGCAAGGCGGCCGCGCTCGCCGACTACGCCAGGTACGCGACGCCCGCCGAGAACACCTCGCTCGCCGCCGCGTTCTCCTCGCCGGACGCGAGCGAGATGACCAACCTGGAGAACGAGGCGGTCAGCACGGCGGCTGGCGAGCTGCCCACCCGCGTCGACCCGGCGAGTTGGTGGAACGCGACGACCACGGTCATCGACGGCATGCGCAGCGCGCAGCAGACCGTCGGGGGCGACGTGCTGACCCGCGCGACCCAGCTGCGCAACCGGGCGGGCCTGGAACTGGGCGCGATGGCCCTGCTCGCGTTGTTGATCATCGCGGTGATGATCGCGCTGGTCATCGGCGCGGCCCGGTCGGTGATCGACCCGGTCCGGCTGCTCGCCAGGGACGCCAACGACATGTCCGTGCGCAGGCTGCCGTCGGCGGTCTCGAAGCTGCAGAGCGACGACCCCGGCGAGCTGGCCCGCCCGGTGATCAACCTGGTACCGGACAAGGCCGCCACCGAGATCAGGGTGCTCGCCAAGGCGCTGGACCGGCTCCAGGACACCGCGCTGAAACTGGCCACCGAGCAGGCCCTGATCCGGCGCAACACGACCGCGTCGCTGGCCAACCTGGGCAGGCGCAACCAGAACCTGGTCCGCAGGCAGTTGTCGCTGATCAGCGAGTTCGAGCGGGAGGAACTGGACCCGTCCGCGCTGGCCAACATGTTCGAGCTGGACCACCTGGCCACCCGCATGCGCCGCAACGCGGAGAGCGTGCTGGTGCTGGTCGGTCAGACCAGCCCCCGGGTGTGGTCGCAGCCGCTGCCGATCGCCGACGTCATCCGCGCCGCACTGTCCGAAGTGGAGGATTATCGCCGGGTGGTGCTGCGCAGGGTCGACCCCGCGTTCGTCACCGGATCGGTGATCACCGACGCCGCGCACATGCTCGCCGAGCTGGTCGAGAACGGCCTGCAGTTCTCATCGCCAGAGCTGGAGGTCGAGGTCTACGGCAGGCGGATGGGAGACCGGTATCTGCTGGTCGTCGTCGACCACGGCGTCGGCATGCCACCTGCGGACCTCGCCGCCGCCCGCGCCCGGCTGCGCGACGAGGAGAACTTCCTGGTCGCCCCGACCCGCTTCCTCGGCCACTACGTGGTCGGCCGGTTGGCGAACCGGCTCGGCGCGCGGGTGGACCTGTCCGAATCGCCGACCACCGGTCTGACCGCGCGCATCCTGCTCCCGGCGGACGTGCTCGCCGACGAGTCGACCCTCCCGCCGCCCCTGCCCGTCGCGAAACCGAAGGCGACCCTCGCCCCGAAACCGGCGCGGCGCGCGCCAGAACCCGAGCCGGTCGAGCCACCCTCGATCCCGGCGACCCGCACCGAAACTCCGGCAGCACCGGCCGCCGAACCGGCCCGCACCCCGAACGGCCTGGTCAAACGCCAGTCCCGCAGGCGAGCAGCACAACAGACGACCCCCGCCCCGGCCGCACCGGCGCCGAGGACCCCGACCACCGGCGCGACCGGCGAACGCACCCCGACTCAGGTGCGCAGCATGCTGTCCGCCTTCCAACAAGGACACCAACGCGGACAGCTCGCGGCAGTCCGCGAGGAGGAACCCAGTGACCGCTGACCTGAACACCGACCCGCGCAGTTTCCACTGGCTGGTCAACAACTTCGTGCGCGACACCGACGGGGTCAGAGACGCCGTCGTGGTCTCCTCGGACGGTCTGCTGATCGCCAAGTCGGCCGGCCTGGACCGCAGCGCGGGCGACCGGCTCGCCGCGCTCACCTCCGGCCTGGCCAGCCTGTCCCGCAGCGCCGCGCGCTACTACGACTTCGACGGCCTCAAGCTGCTGCTGATCGAGATGCAGCGCGGGTTCCTGCTGGTCTCCACCATCGCCGACGGCAGCTGCATCGCGGTGCTGGCCGGCGAGGGCTGCGACATCGGCCTGATCGGCTACGAGATCGCGATGCTCGCCGAACGCGCGGGCCGCCTGCTCAGCCCGGCCCTCATCACCGAACTGCGAGAATCGTTGACCCCATGACCGAGCGCGACCCGTTGCGGCTACCCGATCCGAGGATGCTGCCGCCGACCCAACCGAAGTCCTGGTTCGACTCCGACGACCAGGAACAACAGGACGCGCCCGAACACGCCGTCGAAGCTGATGGCGTGCTGATCAGGCCGTTCATGGTCACCGGCGGCCGCACCCTGCCCCTGCACGACGGGCTCAAGCTGGAAACCATGGTCTACGCGCAGCCTGCCGCGCTGTCGGCGCCGTTGCAGTTCGAACAGCGCAGGGCGATCGAGCTGGCCCAGGAGCCGATCTCGGTCGCCGAACTCGCCTCCGGCCTGGACGTGCCGATCGGCGTTGCCAGGGTGCTCATCGCCGACCTCTACACCGGCAACTATGTTTCGCTACGAGAACCGAGCGAACTACCGACGCAGACGATCGAGAGGATCAGGGATCTTGTCCGGGCCCTCTGAACGCACCGCACGCCGGGTGCCGACCGCGGCGAAGATCGTGATCAGCGGCGGCTTCGGCGTCGGCAAAACCACCTTCATCGGCGCGATCTCCGAGATCGAACCGCTGGTCACCGAGGCCGCGATGACCGAGCGCTCGGTCGGCGTCGACGACGCGAGCCTGTTACCGGCGAAGACCACGACCACGGTCGCGCTGGACTTCGGCCGGATCACCCTCGACCCGTCGCTGATCCTGTACCTGTTCGGCACCCCCGGCCAGGAGCGCTTCGACTTCCTCTGGGACGACCTGTCCGACGGCGCACTCGGTGCGGTCGTGCTGGCCGACACCCGGCGCATCGAGGACTGCTACCCGGTCCTGGACTACTTCGAGACGCACGACATCCCGTTCATCGTCGCGGTGAACACCTTCCCCGACGCGCAGCACTACGAACTGGGCGAGGTCCGCGACGCGCTGGACGTGCCGGACGGCATCCCGGTGATCCACTGCGACGCGCGCGAACGAGAATCCGTGAAGGACGTGCTGGTCGCCCTGATCGAGCAGGTGCTGTTGCAGCGGGTGGCCTGACCGCGCGTTGCGCCCAATGGTCTAATCTTCGCCGATCGGCGTCCTGCTGAATCGATGCACTCCTTCCTACGGCGGGTATCGCGGAGATATGTTGCGCGCCGCAACTTATTCGCTCGGTACACCGATGTAGGAGAGCGATCATGCGCCTGTCCGCCAGAATCGGGGTGGTGGCCGTCACGGCCATCGCCGCGATCAGCGTCGTAGCCTTACCCAGCTCAGCCCAGCCGACTCCGGTCAATCCGGCCTGCCCCTGGGTAGGTCAACACGCCTCCCCAGGCCAACGCGCGGCCGAAGTCCTCGCCACGATGACCACCGACCAGAAGATCCAGATGGTGCACGGCGACAGCAGTTCGCCGTATGCGGGCCAGATCCCGGCGATTCCGGCATTGTGCATCCCCGCGCTGAACCTGGAGGACGGCCCCGGCGGCGTCGGCGACGGCATGACCAACGTGACCCAGCTGCCCGCGCCGGTCGCGGCGGCGGCGAGCTGGGATCCGTCGCTGGTCTCCCAGTACGGCAGCGTCATCGGCAACGAGCAGTGGGGCAAGGGCGCCAACGTCGACCTCGGACCGACGGTCAACATCGTGCGCGATCCGCGCTGGGGCCGGGCGTTCGAGTCCTACGGCGAGGACCCGTACCTGGCCGGGCAGATCGGCGTCGCGGACATCAAGGGCGTCCAGAGCCAGGGCGTGCTCGCGCAGGTCAAGCACCTTGCGGTCTACAACCAGGAAACCAACCGCAACACCGCGGCCGACGACGCGATCGTGGACCCGCGCACGTTGAACGAGATCTACCTGCCGCAGTTCCAGGACGCGGTGCAGCAGGGCCAGGTGGCATCGGTGATGTGCTCCTACAGCACCATCAACGGCTCGCCTGCCTGCCAGAACGACTACATCCAGAACCAGAAGCTCAAGGACCAGTTCAACTTCCCGGGCTTCATCACCTCGGACTGGGGCGCCACACACTCCACTGTGGACTCCGCGAACAACGGTCTTGACATGCAGATGCCGGACGACCAGTTCTTCGGCGCTGCCCTGGAAACCGCGATCGCGGCGGGTCAGGTGCCGATGTCGCGGTTGAACGAAATGGTCACCCGCATCCTCACCGAGGAGTTCCGCTTCGGCCTGTTCGACCGCCCCGCGACCGGCTCCCCCACCGCCGTGGTGACCAGCCCAGCGCACACCGCGGTAGCCCAGAACGTCGCAGAACAAGGCACGGTTCTGCTCAAGAACGCCAACTCCGCCCTACCGCTCAGCACAAAGGCGACCAAGTCCATCGCGGTCATCGGCGATGACGCGGGACCGGACGCGCTGACCGTCGGCGGCGGCAGCGCCAGCGTCGACGCCAGCTCGATCGTGACGCCCTACCAGGGCATCAAGGCACGCGCGGGTTCCGGCGTGAACGTGCAGTACGCGCAGGGCAGCTACCCGGCGGGCGGCCAACTGCCCGCCGTCGACCCGCAGTACTTCGGCTCGGGCCTCAGCGCGCAGTACTACAACAACATGACGCTGTCCGGCACCCCGGTGCTGACCCGCACCGACCCGAACGTCGACTTCGACTGGGGCACCAACTCGGCGGTCTCCCCCGGCCCCGGCGTGAACCCGACGCAGTGGTCGGCCAAGTGGACCGGCAACATCACCGCCCCGGTCACCGGTTCCTACACGTTCTCGCTGACCAGCGACGACGGCAGCAGGCTGTTCGTGAACGGCACCCAGCTCATCGACAACTGGCGGGACCAGGGCTCGAACACCGAGACCGGCACCGTCAACCTGACCGAGGGCCAGTCCGTTCCGGTCGAGATCGACTATTACCAGGACGGCGGCGACGACCTGGTCAACCTGGGCTGGCAGATCCCCGGTCAGCCGACCCCGCTGGACCAGGCGGTCGCACTGGCCAAGTCCTCGCAGGTCGCGGTGGTGTTCGCCAGCGACTTCGAGTCCGAGGGCTCGGACCTGTCCAACATCGACCTGTCCACCGGGCAGAACCAGCTGATCAGCGCGGTCGCCGCCGCCAACCCGAACACCGTCGTCGTGCTGAACACCGGATCCGGCGTCACCATGCCATGGGTCGACTCGGTCAGGAGCGTCCTCGAAGCCTGGTATCCGGGCCAGCAGGACGGCACCGCGATCGCCTCGGTGCTCTTCGGCGACACCAACCCAGCAGGCAAACTCCCGGTCACCTTCCCGAAGTCGCTGACCGACGTGCCCGCGTCGACGGCGGCCCAGTGGCCAGGCGTGAACGGGCAGGTCGACTACTCGGAGGGTCTGGACGTCGGCTACCGCTGGTACGACGCCAAGGACATCGCGCCGCTGTTCGCGTTCGGCTCCGGCCTGTCCTACACCACCTTCGCCTACTCCCACCTCACCGTCGGCCCTGGCAACCTGGGCCCGAACGGCCAGGAGACGGTCACCGCGAACGTGACCAACACCGGCAAGCGCGCGGGCGCGGACGTCGCGCAGCTCTACCTGAGCGAACCGGCGTCGGCGGGCGAACCACCCAAGCAGCTCAAGGGTTTCCAGAAGGTGCAGCTGAACCCGGGCCAGACCAAGCAGGTCCGGTTCACCCTGTCCGGCCAGGATGTGTCCTATTGGGACAGCAACGCGCAGGACTGGACGGTGGCCGCGGGGCACTACCAGGTCATGCTCGGCGACGCGTCGAACAACCTCCCGCTGGCTGGTGGCTTCGCGGTGTCGAAAACGACCGGTCCCCGCTACGTCAAGGTGACCGCGCCCGCGCTGCAAACCCCGAACAGCACGGCAACCGTGAGCGCGACCTTCACCAACGGCAGCACCGAAACCGTCCGCAACACCGCGCTGAAGCTGACCGCGCCAACCGGTTGGACGGTCACCTCGGTGCCCGGTCAGCCCGCTGGCAACGTCGGCCCCGGCAAGTCGGCGAGCGCGACCTGGCAGGTCTCCGCACCCGCCAACGCGACAGCGGGCAGCGCCACCCTCACCGCAACCGCCAGCTACCAGGGTGACAACGGCAAGACCACAACCACCGGTACGGCAACGGAAAGCGTGCCGTACGCGTCATTCGGCGTCGCGCTCAACAACACCGGGATCAGCGACGACGCCAACCCGGCCGGCGCCAACTTCGACGGCGGCGGATACAGCTACTCGGCGCAGGCCCTGGCCTCGGTCGGCGTCGCCCCCGGCAATCCGGTCGGCACCACCGGCGTCATCTGGCCGAACGCGCCAGTCGCCACCGCCGACAATGTCGAAACCACCGGCCAGTCAGTCGCGCTCTCCGGCTCGGGCAGCACGCTGGGCTTCCTCGGAACGGGCACGTTCGGCACCCAGTCCGGCCAGGTCACCGTCACCTACACGGACGGAAGTACGTCGACCGGCACGGTGACCCTGCCCGACTGGTACAGCAACGCGGCGACCACCGGCAACACGCTGGTGGCCACCACTCCGCACTGGAACGTGCCACCTGGCAGCACGCTTGACCCGAACCACCAGGTGAGCATCTACGACACCACGATCCCGCTCACCGCAGGCAAAACCGTGGCCGCGATAACCCTGCCGAACAACTCCGATCTCCACCTGTTCGGCATCGGCATCAGTTGATCGAAACCGGGTCGCCGATCGCCTGGCTCAGCTCTCCACCAGGCGGTCGGCGACCTCGGCGCGGATCCGCACCGCACGCGGATCGTCGAACTCGCCGGCCCCGTGAAAATGCACGCCGCCGTGCACCGCGCCCGCCTGCACCATGTCGGACGCGGAACCGGTGACCGCCGCACGCGAGCCGCGTTCCGGTTGTTCCTCCTCGGGTCGCGCGGTCATCGGACCGGCGGCGCCAACGGAGCGATCTCGCGCTGGTAGAAGGTTGCGAAGTCCTCGCCCTTGTCGTAGAGCTCGGCGATCAGTCACCGGCAGCGAGCAACGACCTCGTGATCGTCGATGCGGGTACCACCTTCCTGGAGGCCGTCCTGGTCATAGTTGATGTCGTACATGACATCCGCGCCGAGCGTGATCATCTCAGGCAGTTGGCCGTGGTGCTCGTATTCCTCGACCTGGTCGGCACGCACCACGCGCATCCGCTCGCCGGACTGCGCCCGCACCCGCAACGGCTCGAATGCCCACCGGATGTAGGGCGTGATCGGGAATTCCACCACCTTGACCCACCAGGACCCGAACGCCCATTTCCGCGTCCTGCCGGTATTCTGCCTCCAGCGCGGGCCGCTGCTCCTGCGCCAGCCTGACCGCCTCCGGCCAGTCGCCGCGATCGAATGCCCGCCAACTCGGGCTCGTCGGTTCCTGGAACGACTGCCTGCGTTCGAGTTTCCAGAATCCCTGCCTGCCGACGTGTTGATAATTCCTTTCCACGCTCGCGACATAGTCGTCGTAGGCGAGCCGTTCGCCCCGCGCGCCCGCAAGCAGCTCATTCATCGGACAGATCCGCCTTCGCTGCCGCGACCATCGCACCCGGCAGCACGACCCAGCCTTTCGTTCGCGGCAACGCTGACATCATCGGGAAGCCGCGATCGGTACGCTTCGGTGAGATCCCTGCCGATGATCGCGACATCACCGTTGGACAACTGCCAGATATCCGGACAACCGGTCTTCGAGGATGTCGTCGCGGTAGCGCCGTCGCCGCCGCTGCCCGGATCACTCGGCGACATACCGAGCCTTCTGGTCATTGTCGCTGCTGGGTCGGGTTGCCACACCTGCTCGCTGATAGGACTACCTTGGTTCATGGCCGGGACCTCCGGGGAACGCTTTGGTCGCTTGTCCTGCGAGGACTGTCATGAGACGGCGTCCCCGGAGGTTTCAGCCGGAGGCTTGTCATCTCGGAAGGTGTCGTCCCGGTGAGGACTGGTCTATCAGCACGATGCAACGCCTCCTGCTCCGGTTGCTTCGATCGCCCACAGGTAAGGAACTGACACACGTGTTGGGAGTAGGCATCGACTGGGCGGAGTCGTTTCACGACATCGCGCTCGGCACACCAGACGAGGGAATCGTTCAACAGTTCCGTATCGACCACACCGCCGCCGGTGTCAACCGGTTGATCAGCCGGTGCTTGGAACTGGAAACCGACCCGGCCGAGGTCCGTGTCGTGCTGGAAACCCGGCACGGCCCACTGGTCGAGGCGCTGACCGACGCCGGATTCACTGTGTTGCCCGTCAACCCCGACCTCGTCGCTCGGCGACGCGGCCCGGCGAAGAAGAAAGACGACGCCGAAGACGCCCGGATCTGCTGTCGTCTGGCCCTGGACCAGTTTCTGGAGCTGCGGAAGCTGATCCCGCACGGCGACCTGGCCGGTGAGCTGCGTTCGATTACCCGCGATGACGAACGCGCCGCTCGTGATCAGCGGCGGTTGCTCAACCGGCTGCGGGCCGACTTGTTGGCGACGTTCCCGGCCGTGCTGGCCATCGCTGGTGACGACCTGGGCAGCCCGATCGTGCTGAAACTGCTGGCGACCTGGCCCACGCACGCCCAACTCGCCCAGGCCAGCACCGACACGATCGACGCGTTCGCCCGATCGGCTCGCCACGGCTGGCCCGACCGCTTCGCCGCCCGGATCACCGACGCCCTGGCCGGTGAGCAGCTGCCCGTCCCGGATTACCTGCTCCGGGCGAAAGCCACCACAATCGTGTTGACCGCGACCCAGCTCCTCGCGTTGCGCGAGGCCCGGAAAGCCTGGGAACGACGGATGGCCGAACTGCTGCTCGGTGACGCTCGATACGGCCGAGCCAAACAGCCCCGGAACCCTGATCCGGGAAAAGCGGTACCGGGCGGTGATATCTACCTGAGCTTCCCCGGGCTCGGAGACATCCTCGCCGCCCGGATCGCCGGAGAGATCGGGGACCACATCGAGCAGTTCGACACACCGAACGGGTTGCAGTGTTACGCGGGAACCGCGCCTGTTACCCGACGATCCGGCCGCAGCGAATTCGTCGTCGCCCGCCGCCTGGCTCATAACCGGTACCTCGGCAGCGCCGTGCATCAGTGGGCCTTTTGCACTCTGAGAACCTCGACCTGGGCGCGCGAGTTCTATGACCGGAAAATCGCTGCCGGGAAAGCGCACCACAGTGCTCTGCGCGCGCTGGCGAACCGGTGGCTGGAAATCCTGTGGCACTGCCTGATCAACAACGTCCGTTACAACGAGGCTGTCCACATCCGTAACCGGTCCACCAGCTGTCAGGCAGTCACGGCTGCCTGAGGTTGACAGAAGGTGTCTCATGAATCCCCCTCCAGATTCCCGCTGGAGGAGAAAATATTACCGGATTGCGACAACAGCCGCTCATGATCACCCGGACAACCGGACAGCGACACCCGGTTTCCAGTAACGAAAAAGTGACCGATCGATGGACCTTCTTCGCTGGACGGGGCAACCGGCGCAGCCGATCGGGCTACCCGAAAGTCCCGCCACACCTGCCGAGCGTACGCGTCGAGACCCGAAAGAATCGCGACATTTCAAATCTCGCCAGATCGCTTTCCCACGAAATTAAAGTATTCAAGTCGGCGAAGTCGCGGCCGGGACGGAACAATTCCCGCACCGGCCACGACTGTAACGGACTTTATCCGCGGACCACTTCGACCTCATCGCCAGGGGAAAGCGTGGCGTAGAAGGTCTCCGCCGAAGAGCGGGACAGGTGGACGCAGCCGTGCGAGGACTCGGCGAGGCTGCCCTCGTGGAAGGCGTCCCCACCGTTGAAGAACACCGAGTACGGCATGGCCACGTGGTAGACGCTGCTCACGTGGTCCCGATCCTTGTAGGTGACGTGGAAGGTGCCCGGATCGGTCGGCGCGCTCGCGCGGCCAGTCTTCACGTTGATCGGTCCGTAGGTCGCCGCGCCGTTGTCCATCAACCACGCCTGCTGGGTCGCCAGATCGACACACGCTCGCGCCGCCGCCGAACACGGCGGTGCGGTCGCGGCCGACGCCTGCCCGGCGCCGGCGATCAGCCACCCAGCGGTTCCGGCCGCCACCGCAAGTCCGGCAGCGGTCAACCGGGAGAGTCGCCGAACGTTGGTCATCAGCTATCGCCTCCTGCCATCGTTACTTGACACTCACTCTTTTGTGTACCCGCTGTCGCCGAAAGTAATCGGATTGACGGGCGCACGTCTCGGATGGGTAATCTTGTGCAGGTCAAGTCGACCTAGGTCTGGAGGTGAGACCCATCTTCTCCGTTAACGATCGGGTGTCCTCGCCTCGATGTTGCCGATAACCGGCAACGGCGAGCGCCCCATGCCCACTGGGCTGTCGAAAGGCGCAGTCATGTCAAGCTCTCCCATCGTGCTGACCCCCACGGCCATCGTTTCCCGGCTGCGCGCGGCAGGTTGTGTCTTCGCCGAGGACGAGGCGCGCCTGCTGATCGCCGCCGCTCCCGACGCCACCGCGCTCGCGGCGATGGTGCAGCAGCGCGTCGAGGGCCTGCCGCTGGAACAGATCGTCGGCTGGGCCGAGTTCTGCGGCCTGCGGATCGCGGTCGCCCCAGGAGTTTTCGTGCCGCGCAGGCGCACCGAGTTCCTCGCGCGGCAAGCCGTCGACCTCGGCAGGAACATCCTCGACTCGGGCGAAACCGAAGAACTCGTGGTACTGGACCTGTGTTGCGGCTCCGGCGCGCTCGGTGCGGTGCTCGCGACCGAACTGGAGCAGGTCCAACTCCAGGCAAGCGACATCGAACCAGCGGCGGCAGAATGCGCGCGCCGCAACCTGGAACGCTTCGGCGGCACGGTGTATCAGGGCGACCTGTTCGACCCGCTGCCGCGCAAGCTGCGCGGCGCCGTGCACATCATCACCGCGAACGTGCCCTACGTGCCCAGCAACGAGATCGCGCTGCTGCCCGCCGAAGCACGCGAACACGAACCGCTGCGCGCGTTGGACGGCGGCACCGACGGTTTGGGAATCCTGCGCAGGGTCGCGCAGGAGGCGCCGGTCTGGCTGGCCCCCGGCGGACAACTGCTCGTGGAGACCAGCGAACGCCAAGCCGCAATCGCCACCCGGATATTCACCGAAGCCGGTCTGCTCGCGACCACCGCGGGTTGCGCGGAACTGGGTTCCACCGTCTTGATCGGCAGTCGCCCGGCAGG
Organism: Pseudonocardiaceae bacterium; assembly: GCA_036494465.1. GTDB lineage: Bacteria > Actinomycetota > Actinomycetes > Mycobacteriales > Pseudonocardiaceae > CAJCJE01. The sequence continues at coordinate 21,929 of DASXOJ010000176.1, read as the reverse complement.
CTGATTCGCAAGTCCGAAGTGGACCGTCGCGGACCCGGCGACGCGAGCCCGCGGCGGCACACGTTGCTCAGCTGATGCCCAGCACCTGTTCGGCCGTGGCCCAGTCGGTCAGCATCGCGTGCTGCGCGGCAGCGAGCGTCACGGTGCCTTTGCAGATGGCGTTCTTGACCTTGGTCTCGACGCCGTCCTTGTCATAGGAGTTGCCGTCGCCGCTGTGCGGTTCGGGCCAGAGGTTGTGCGGATCGCGCGGGTCGCCACCGTCTTCGAGTGCGAGGAAGTGGTCTTCCTCGTAGTCGGACATGCTGGTGTCGCTGTATCCGTAGTCGGCGATGCCCTGCTGCTTGAGCTTGTTGGTGTAGGACGTCGGCGGCCGGATGGTGGCCGTCCAACCCGACACGCAGATGGTCGAGCCGATGGTCGCCTGGGTAACGGCCGGGTTGGTGACACCCGGCGTGCAGGACGGGTCAGGCAACGGTAAGTAGCTCGTCGAACAGGTGGCCGCCGCACCCGCGACGATGGCTGGCGAAGCAGCGGCCGCAGGGGCAACCAGAGCGGTGGTCAGGATGATGGTTCCGGCGATGCCGGTGGTCATCGATAACAGGCGTCGACGCATAGTGGCTCCCGAAGTGGTGGATGCCTTGGCGTCAGCCAGTCTTACAGCCTAAAACGAACGAGCCTCATCTTTCCGGTTAATCACATTTGACAGACAGCAGGAAAAGTCCACAATGGACCAATCTGGGCTTACTTGCGCCAGGTGGCGATGTTCGGGGAGAGCGTCACGCACGGACCGCCGGTATTCCGAATCTGCCAGCGCAGATCCGGAGTGGACCGCACATAGCGCAGCCCGCACGAACATCGCAGGTCGTAAACGATCTCGCCGGCAACGTTGTGCAGATACCTCGTGACACGGCTTTCCGACTCGATCAGCAGCGGGTCTCCGGACTTCGCGGCCCTCTCGCCCCGCTGCCTGGCTTCCTCGTTGATGGAGTAACCCGGCCTCGGCATGAGGCACACGTCGTTGTCGAGGGGCCGCACATGCAACGTCGGATACACCGCTCGGATGTGGACGCGGGCGAATTTCGCGTCGCACTGGCCGCAGCGCAGTTCGACGTCCCTGCCTCGCCATCCCATTCGGTCCGCTCCTTCTGTTGGACGAAGATATAGCAGCGCGGGCTCGGGACAGGTCCCGAACGGCAGGCGCACCGCCGCGAGTGCACGTAGCGTGGGGCTGTGCCTGGACAGGACGAGGCGGCTTGGGTGCTGCACGTTGATCTCGATCAGTTCATCGCGGCGGTCGAGGTGCAGCGGCATCCCGAGCTGCGCGGGAAACCGGTGGTGGTCGGCGGGACCGGGGATCCTACGCAGCGCGCTGTGGTGTCGACGGCGTCGTATGAGGCGCGCGAGTTCGGTGTGCACTCGGGAATGCCGTTGCGGACGGCGGCGAAGAAGTGCCCGGATGCGGTCTTCTTGGCGGTGGACGCGCCCGCTTACGAGGCGGTGTCCGAGCGGGTGATGGCGACGTTGCGGGAGTTTCCGGTGGTCGTCGAGGTGCTGGGGTGGGACGAGGCGTTCCTGGGCGCGCGGACCGACGATCCGGAGGGGCTGGCTGCCGCCATCCGGGTCGGGGTCGATGAGGCCACCGGGTTGTCGTGTTCGGTCGGGATCGGGGACAACAAGCTGCGCGCCAAGCTGGCCACTGGCTTTGCGAAGCAAAAGATCGGACAGAGCGCGAAGCAAAAAATCAGGCAAAGCGGGACGCAAAAGATCGGGCAGAGCGGGACGCAAGAAATCGGGCAAAGCGGGAAGCCTGCAGGTGTCTATCGGTTGACCAGGGACAACTGGGTGGCGGTGATGGCGGACCTGCCGACCGACGCGCTGTGGGGCATCGGCGGCCGCACCGCGAGCAAGCTGGCCGATGAGGGGCTGCGCACGGTCGCCGACCTGGCCAGGGCCGATCCGCAGGCGTTGGCCGCACGGTTCGGGCCGAAGATGGGGCCGTGGTTCCGGCAGCTCGCGCTGGGTGCCGGCGAGGTGACCGTGGACGAGACGCCCTACGTGCCGAAGGGTTGCGGCCGGGAGGTCACCTACCAGCAGAACCTGACCGAGGCCGCCGAGATCCGCGCGCAACTGGAGGTGCTCGCCCGGCGGGTCACCGATGATGTGCACGCGGACGGGAGACCGGCGGCTCGGGTCGGTATCAAGGTTCGGTTCGCGCCGTTCTTCACGACCACGCGCAGCCTCACGCTGCCGGAGCCGACCGCCGATGCTGATGTGGTGGCGTCGGCCGCTGCGGAGTTGCTGGGCCGGGTCGAGCTTGGCCGGCCGATCCGGCTGCTCGGAGTGCGCGCCGAGTTCACACCCGAATAGCTCAGCGGAATCGTTCGAGTTCGGCTCCATTGGTGCCCGCGATATGGCATGCTCAAACCTGGGAATGATTCAACAGCATCATATTAATTTGTCAATAATTCGCCCTTGACAATTTCCGCGCGGGCAAAGCCTTGACTGGCGCAGTGGTCTAGTCCATTTTTGTAAGACGCCCCGGGCAACCCGTAGCTAGCGCCCGAAGCGTTTACCAGGCGTGCCGAGAACACTGTACGAGAGGGTTGATTTTTCATGCCCATACGATCTCGCCTTGCCATCGCGCTCATCCCGGTCGGACTCGCGCTGGCGACCATGACGACGAGCGCCGCCGCGCAGCCCGCGCGGGTCATCTCCAACGCGGCCGCGGCGGGCACCTACGCCGTCGCGCCGTATGTGGACATGGGCGAGTCCACCGAGTCGCTGTTGAACACCGCGCTCACCAGCAAGGGATTGAAGGCGTACACGGCGGCCTTCGTCATCGGTGAAGGGTGCACCCAGGAATGGGGCGACACCGAGCCGATCGGCAACGACCCGTTCATCGACCCGGAGATCGCCAAGGCCAAGTCGGAGGGTGGCTCGCTGATCATCTCCTCCGGTGGCGCCGACGGTTACTCGATCGCAGGGTCGTGCACCAACCAGTCCACGATCAACTCGTCGTTGCAGAACCTGATCACCACCTACGGTGCCAAGGCTCTCGACTTCGACATCGAGGGTGCCGCGGTCGCCGACACGGCGGCGGCGACGCGCCTCTACACCGCCATGAAGACGTTGAAGGCCAACAACTCCGGCCTGGTCTTCTCGATCACCATTCCGGTCACGCCGACCGGCATGGACAACTACGGCGTCGGTCTGGTCCAGGCCGCGCACAACGCAGGCGTCAAGATCGACGTCGTCAACCTGATGGCGATGGACTACTACGCGGGCACCGGTGAGGAGATGGGCACCGCGGCCGTCAACGCGGCCAAGGGCGCACTGGCGCAGATGAAACAGATCGACTCCAGCTACTCCTACGCCAACGTCGGCCTGACCCCGATGATCGGGGTCAACGACGACGGTTCCACGTTCACCCTGGCCGACGCCAGCACGGTGGAGAGCTTCGCCGCGTCCAACGGTCTCGGCAGGCTCGCGTACTGGTCGCTGACCCGCGACCAGAGCTGTGGTGGATCGGCAGCCAACGCGGTCGCTTCGCCTGCTTCGTCGCCGACGTGCAGCGGGGTATCGCAGAGCTCGCTGGCCTTCACCACGACGCTCGCGAAGTACTGAGCGGCGCCAAAAGCAGAGCGTTTGCCAAGTACTAACCGAAGGTGAAGTCGTAGGCGGCAACACCTGGGTCAGCGGTCAGAGTGAGCGTCGCACGAGCGTCACTCTGTCCGCTGACCAGTGTGTACAGCTTGGGCACGCCGCCTACCTGGATGCCTTGCGTGCGACCGTTCACGTCGACTTTCACGGTGCCGGTGCCGCCGAGCACGAGGTAGACGTCGTTGGCTTGGTAGTTCAGCTGTAGCTGGGCGTTCGCGCCTGCGGTCAGCATCTCCGCGCTTTCGGTCCAGGTACCGGACAGGGCGAACGTGTCCTGTTGCACCGCGTTCGGGAACTGGTAGGTCTTGGTGCTGCTGGCGGTGGGCGCGGTGCCACTCACGTGCAGCGGCGCGTATTGGCTGCCCAGATAGGTTTCCTGGGTCTGCTGCTCGGTGGGCGTGGTGTCCGCGACGTCGGTCGGCGACGCCAGGTGCACGGTCGGGTCGCCTTCGCCGAGCAGCTCCCGGATGTCGTTCTCGGTGTTGCCGTAGTCGCCTTCGCCGAACGCGATGTGCCGGATGACACCGGTCTGGTCGATCAGGTATTCGGCAGGCCAGTACTGGTTCTCGAAAGCGTTCCAGGTCGCGTAGTCGTTGTCGATCGCGACCGGGTACCTGACGCCGAGCGACGCCGCCTGCGAGCTGACGTTGGAGACCACGTGCTCGAACGCGAATTCGGGCGTGTGCACGCCGATGACCACGAATCCGTTGCGCTGGTAGGCGTTGTACCAGGCTTCCACGTGTGGCAGGGCGCGGCGGCAGTTGATGCAGCTGTAGGTCCAGAAGTCGATCAGCACGACCTTGCCGCGCAGGCTCTTCAGGGTCAGCGGAGAGTTGCCGGGAGTGTTCAGCCAGGCGTTGATGCCGGCCAGTTCCGGTGCCTGACCACAGTTTTCCAGTTCCAGACCGTTGGGTTGGCAGTCGGCGCCGGGCTGGATTGTGTTGTTGCCGTTCGCCTGCTGTCCTGAGGTCAACGCGTGCAGTTGGCCTGCCGCGCTCGGGTTCTGCTCGACGGAGTTCTGCAGCGCGTTGGTGTAGCCGGGGACCGCGGTCTGCAGTCCGTCGGTCAGGTTCAAGCCGATGGCCAGCGCGACCACGATCATCAGCACGCCCGCGGTGATCCGGATGCCGCGTGCTCGCTTGCGCAGCAGGCCGGTCCTGCGCACGATCGCGTCGCCCGCGACGGCGAGCACCAGCAGCGGCACGCCGACTCCGATACCGAAGGCGACGGTCAGTACGAGAGCGTCGAATCCGACCTTGTGCGTCGCGCCGAGCACGACGATGGTGGCGAGCACCGGACCGGCGCACGGCACGAACAGCAGCCCGAGCCCGAGGCCGGTGATCAGGCCGTTGCTGTTCGGGTTGACGCGGCGACCGCGGATGCGCGCGAAGGGCCGCTCCAGCAGGTCGCCGAACCGCGCCCAGATCAGCCCGACGCCGATCAGCACGAGGACCACGATCCCGGCGTAGCGCAGGAGATCCTGCGGCAGGTGCAACGCGGAGAGCACCAGGGAACCGAACAGGGTGGACACGCAGAAGCTCAGCACCAGACCGGCGACGATGCCGTAGGGGCGCCACGACCAGCGCCGCCCCGCCTGGGGTTCGCCGTCCGGAGCCGCGGCGCCGACCGGGGCTGGAGCGCCGACCGGGGTGCGAGCGCGGTGGTTGCTGCCCGCGGTGAGCACCACCGGGATGACCGGGAGCACGCACGGGGAAATGCTGGTGATCACGCCGGCCAGAAATCCGACCACGATCAACGTGATCATGCACGCTCCTACTTCGTTGTTCGACTCCCCCGCGAACACACTATTGCTGCGATGTAACGGCTTTCCCGGGTATACCCGTTACAAATGTCTTACACATGTGTGCGCGGTGGGGCACCATGACTCTTCGTGGGCTTTTTGGAGGCAGGTGGGTTGGCGTATCGGCTCGCGGATGGCCGCGAGCTGTTCAGCGACGTCAACTTCCGGGTAAGCACGGGCCAGGTCGCGGCATTGGTCGGGTCGAACGGTGCAGGCAAGACGACGTTGTTGCGCATCCTGAGTGGTGAGCTGACCCCGAACGACGGCAGCGTAGTCGTGCAGGGTGGGCTGGGCGTGATGCCGCAGTTCATCGGCTCGATCCGGGACGACAAGACCATCCGCGACCTCCTGCTCGCTGTCGCGCCAGCGCCGTTGCGTGCGGCAGCGACCGAACTGGACGAGGTCGAGCTCGCGTTGATGGACACCGACGACGAGCCGACCCAGCTGCGCTACGCGACCGCGCTGGCGAACTGGGGCGAAGCGGGCGGGTACGACATCGAGGTGCTGTGGGACACGGTCACGGTCGCCGCGCTCGGCGTGCCGTTCGACCGGGCCAAGTACCGGGGCGTGCGCACGCTGTCGGGTGGCGAGCAGAAGCGGCTGGTGCTGGAGACCTTGTTGCGCGGCACCGAACAGGTGCTGTTGCTGGACGAACCGGACAACTATCTGGACGTACCCGGCAAGCGCTGGCTTGAGCAGCGGCTGGCCGACACCGGCAAGGCCGTGCTGCTGGTCAGCCACGATCGGGAACTGCTGGCCACGGCGGCGACCGCGGTGATCACGCTGGAGGCGGGCACCACCTGGACGCACGGCGGCAGCTTCGGCAGCTGGCACGCGGCCCGGGACGCACGCTGGGAACGCGTCGCCGAACTACACAAACGCTGGGACGAGGAACACGAGCGACTGCGCCAGCTGGTCATCACGTTGCGCGAGCAGGCGAAGATCAGCGAGGCCATGGCCAGCAAGTATCGGGCGATGCAGACCCGGCTGCGCAGGTACGAGGAAGGCCCGCGACCGCCGGAAATGCCCAAGCAGGAGCACGTGAAGCCGAGGCTGACCGGTGGCCGGACCGGGGTGCGGGTAGTGACCTGCGCGCAGCTGGAGCTGACCGGTCTGATGCGGCCGTTCGACTTCGAGCTGTTCTTCGGCGACCGGCTCGCCGTGCTCGGGTCGAACGGGTCGGGCAAGAGCCACTTCCTGCGGCTGCTGGCCGGTGGCGAGGTCTCGCACACCGGCGGGTTCAGGCTGGGCGCGCGGGTCGTGCCCGGGTTGTTCGCGCAGACGCATGAGCATCCGGAGTGGGTCGGCAAGGCGCTCGTCGACGTGCTCTGGCACGGGGATGGCGATCGCAGGGGCCTTTCGCGGGGACCGGCGATCGCGGTGTTGAGCCGCTACGGTCTGGGCGCGTCGGCGGATCAACGATTCGAAACGCTTTCCGGTGGGCAGCAGGCGCGGTTCCAGATCCTGTTGCTCGAACTGTCCGGCGCGACCCTGCTGCTGCTCGACGAGCCGACCGACAACCTGGATCTGACCTCGGCGGAAGCGCTCCAGTCCGCACTGGAGGAGTTCACAGGGACGGTCGTCGCGGTCACCCACGACCGGTGGTTCGCGCGCTCGTTCGACCGGTTCCTGGTGTTCCGTTCGGACGGTGTGGTCGCGGAATCGGATGACCCGGTCTGGGACGAAACACGCGTGGTCCGCGCCCGCTGAAACACTGAAATCGAGAAGGTGTGTAAGACAGGGTTCAGCGGGTACTCCCGAGCGGTCCCGCTGCTTGGCACCGGCGGGGAGATCAATCGAGGAGATCCGTGGGCACCGCAGGAGCCGAGCAGCGGCAGTACGAGTTCGCCATCGGCCTACTCTCGAACCCGCCGCTGTCCGCGCTACGCGGCTGGCTGCGCGGGCTGCTCGCGGACGAGCCGGACGAGGTGCTGATCGACGTCGAGCTGGTCGCGACCGAGCTGGTCACCAACGCCTACGAACACACCGGCCAGTTGCTGGCCGTACGCGTGACCAGACCGGTGGACAGACCGGTGCTGCGCGTCGAGGTCGACGACGACGCGCCGGATCGGCCGCCGAGACCGGGGGCGTCGACGCGGGGTGGGTTCCGGGGGCGGGGGTTGCAGATGGTCGACGGCATCAGCGCGCAGTGGGGATTCGAGCTGGGGGATGACCGCAAGACCGTCTGGGTTGAGGTCCCGCTCAGGTGAGGATCCAAAGGCAGAACGGGTGACCTGCCGGGTCGAGACATACCCGGACGTCGTCCTGCGGCTGGTACTGGGCCAACGTCGCGCCGCACGCGATCGCGTGTTCGACGCCGGTGGCCAGGTCGTCCACCATGATTTCCAGGTGCAGCATCATCTGTTGGGTATCGGCGCGCCCTGGCCATACCGGTCGGATGTAGTGCGGTTCCGTTTGGAACGAGAGCCCCACGCCCGCGCCTTCGCCGCGCAGCATCACCCAGTCGGGTTCGGCGACGGCGACCTCCCAGCCGAGCAGCCGCACGTAGAACAGAGCGAGTTCGTTCGCGTCGGGGGCGTCGATGTTCACGGTGGTGACGGTCAGCCTCGGCCGGTCGGCTTGACCTGGTGAGTTGACTGGGTTCACCTAGGTGAGGATATGTGCCCATGACCGAGCAGGCGGATCTGACCGCGCCGCGCACTCGCAACCCGTGGGGGCAGGGCGAGAAGCTGCGCACCGAGATCCTGGCCGCCGCGGCTCGGTTGCTGTCCGAGCTCGGCAGCGAGGAAGGGCTGAGCATCCGCGGCGTGGCGCGGGCGGTGGGAATCGCGCCTGCCAGCATCTACCAGCACTTCGAGGACAAGGCGGAGCTGGTGCGCGGCCTGGTCAACTACGACTACGAGCTGCTCGGCACGCAGATGCAGGCCGCCGACGAGTCGGTTCCCGCCGCTCTGCCCATTAAAGATGTACCGGTCGCGCGGCTGCGCGCGCAGATGGGCGCGTACTGCCAGTTCGCGATCGACAATCCGGGCCACTACCGGTTGATCTACAACAACCGGGAGCGCGGCGGCGAACCGGGCAAGAGCCCGTTGGGGCGGATCGTCGGGCAGATCGTCAATGCGCTGCAACGGTGCGAGGCAGCAGGTCATGAGCTGCGGCAACCGGCTCAGCGCGCGGCGATCACGGTGTTCGTCGGCGCGCACGGCCGGGTCGCGCTCTATCACGCCGCGCCGGAGGCGGGCGACGGCGCGGCAGGCATCTATTCCTTCGTCGACGACCTGATCTCGCTGGTGTTCGCCGACCAGGTCTGAGCCGGTCAACTGTCAAACACGGTAAGTGTGCTCTACGGCACCTAGAGATACCGAACGTCTGTTTGCTAACTTACCAAACAGACGTTCACCAAACGGCTGCCAGGAGGTTCGATGACTGACACGCTCAACAACCTCGAAGGGCTCGCGACCTACCCCATGCCGCGGCAGCAGACCTGCCCGTTCGACCCACCCGCCGAACTGCGGCAACGGGGCGCCGGCGAACCGCTCACCAAGGTGCGCATCTGGGATGACAGCACGCCCTGGCTGATCACCGGCTACGACGAACAGCGCGCGGTGCTCGCGGACCCCCGGTTCAGCGCCGATTCGAGGCTGCCCGGCTACCCCGCCACGACGCCGTCGGTGAAGGCGCGACGCGACCGGAACCCGGCGTTCATCACGATGGACAACCCGGAACACGACCGGTACCGCAGGATGTTCACCCGCGACTTCATGATCAAGCGGGTGGAGGCGCTGCGGCCGCGCATCCAGTCCATTGTGGATGGATTCATCGACGACATGGTCGCGCAGGGGCCGCCCGCCGATCTGGTGCAGGCGCTCGCGTTGCCCGTGCCGTCGCTGGTGATCTGCGAACTGCTCGGCGTCCCCTACGCCGACCACGATTACTTCCAGCAGCGCAGCAAGCTCATGGTGACCCGCTCGGACGACCCGGAACCGTCGGTCCTGGCGAGCGAGGAACTCGTCGCCTACCTGGCCGAACTGCTCAGCGCCAAGGACCGCGAACCCGGCGACGACCTGCTCTCCCGGCTCGTCGTGGACCAGGTGCGGCCGGGCAACCTCACGCTCAAGCAGGCCGCGGACACCGCGCTGCTGTTGCTGGTCGCCGGGCACGAGACAACCGCCAACATGATCGCGCTGGGCACGTTGGCCCTGCTGCGCAACCCGGAGCAGTTGGCGCTGGTGCGCGGGACCGACGATCCGAAGGTGATCGCGAACGCGGTCGAAGAGATGTTGCGCTACCTGACCATCGTGCACAACGGCAGGCGGCGCGTGGCGCTGGAAGACGTCGAGGTGCACGGGCAGTTGATCCGCGCGGGCGAGGGCGTGGTCCTGGCCAACGACGCGGGCAACCGCGACCCGGGCGCGTTCCCCGGCGACCCGGACCAGCTCGACGTGCTGCGCGACGCCCGGCACCACGTCGCCTTCGGCTACGGCATCCACCAGTGCCTCGGCCAGCCGCTGGCGCGGGTCGAGCTCCAGGTCGTCTACGGCACGCTCTACCGCCGACTGCCCAAGCTGGCGCTGGCGGTGCCCTTCGACGAGGTCCAGTTCAAGCACGACATGGTCATCTACGGCGTGCATTCGCTGCCGCTGACCTGGTGAAAGAGGGGGCAGGACAATGAAGGTGTCGATCGACCAGGACAAGTGCGTCGGGTCTGGCCAGTGCGTGCTGGCCGCGCCGACCGTGTTCGACCAGCGCGACGAGGACGGCATCGCGGTGCTGCTCACCGACACACCGACCCCGGACGCGGAGGACGACACCCGGCAGGCCGCGCGGATCTGCCCGGCGCTGGCCATCGAGCTCGAAGGCTGATTTTTGTCCGGGTTTCGAGCTGGTTTGCTGGCATGACGACCCAGTGGACGTTGACCATCGACTGCGCGCACCCGTTGAGCTGGCCCGGTTCTGGGCGCTCGCGCTCGGCTACGTCGAGCGCGAGCCGCCAGGGGACCTCACCAGCTGGGAGGACTGGTTCCGGGCCCACGAGATCCCGGAAGCGGAATGGGACGACGGCGCCGGTCTGTCCGATCCGGACGGCGTGCTGCCGCGCCTGACGTTCCTCAAGGTGCCCGAGGGCAAGAACGCCAAACCGGATGCACTTCGGCCTCCAGGTCGGCAGCGGCCGGGACGAGGTGCCCCAGGAATAGCGGACTCCATCGTCGACGGAGCCGCGAGCTAGCCCGTCGAATACCGTGACGAACAGGTGATTTGTACGGTGTCCCGGTCTAGCTGACCAGCCAGCCACCGTCGATGACCAGGTCGTGCGCGTTCATGCCGTTGTTGCGCAACAGGAACTCGGTGGCATCCGCGACCTCGGCCATGGTCACGAAGCGGCCGATGGGCGTGCGCGCGATGGCCGGGTGGTCGGTCACGTCGCGCCACTTCACGGTGTCGCCGACGACGCCGGGGTGGATCGCGTTGACCCGGTGCGGCTTGATCTCCACGGCAAGCGTGCGCATCAGGCCGCTGACGCCGCCGTTGAACGCGGTGACCATGGTCGATCCCGGGTACGGCCGCTCCTTGGCGAGCCCACCGAACAGCACCACCGACGCGCCCTCGTTGAGGCGGTTCGACAGGGCGCGCACGACCTCGGCGTAGCCGACCAGCTTGATGGTCACCGCGCGCACCGCCGCCTCGATGTCCAGGCCGTGCAGGGTGTTGGCGGTCTGCTCGATGGCGGTGATCACCAGGTTGTCGACCTCGGTGATGTCCGCGAGCGAGTCGGCGATGGTGGTCGGTTCGGCGAGGTTGATGGCCAGCCCACGCGTCGGCCCACCGATCTCGGCGGCGGCCGCGTCGGCCCGGTCCTTGTCCCTGCTGGTGATGACGACGTCGGCGCCGGTTGCTGCGGCACGGCGAGCGAGCTCGAAACCGATGCCGCTGCTGCCGCCGATGATCACGGTAGAAGTCACCGCGCGATGATAGCGACAAAGCAATACAGTCCATTGTGGACTTGACGTAGTATGTTCGCATGCTTCAGCGCCCGGTCACCATCGACGACCTGCCCGTTCTGCTCGATCTGTTCCACCGCTCGGAGCAAGCGGAACTCGGCGAGCCGTACAGCAGCGCGGCCGACCTGCGCAATCTGCTCACCGCGCCAGGGCTCGACCTGCCGACCAGGACGATGGCGATCGAGGAGAACGGGCAGCTCAACGGGTTCGCGGCGCTGTATCCGGCGCCCAACCAGAGCGCGCTGCGCGCGTGGCTCGTCGTCGGCCCGGAACGGCCCACCGAGGTGGCGGACCCACTGCTCGACCTGATCGACAGCTGGGCCGACGCGGACCACGACCCGAGCACACCCGAGGTGAACGCTTACCAGTACGCGAACGCGCTGGCCGGACCCGCGCTCACCGCGCACGGCTGGCGGATCGTGCACAGCAACACCCGCCTGGTGATCGACCTCGCCGCGCCCGGTGTCCCGTTGCCCGGTGTCTCGTTTACGGCAAACCCGCGCATCCGGGTCCGGGTCGCCGTCGAGGATGCGGGGCGCCGGGTCGCGCACGCGCTCCTGGAGGACGCGATCGCGCGGGACTGGAACCACCAGCGGCGCGAGTTCGGCGAGTTCATCGCGGCCCAGCAGGCACGGCCCGGCTACGACGAGCAGCTGTGGTTCATCGCCGACCTGGACGACGAACCCGCCGGTGTGCTGATCGCGCGCGATCCCGAGTCGGGTGCGTGGGTGGCCTGGCTGGGCGTTTCCGAGCGGTCGCGGGGCAACGGAGTGGCCAAGCACCTGTTGCTGACCGCGTTCGACACCTTCCGGGCGCGCGGGCGGCGCACCGTCGGCGTGGACACCGACACGCACAACGCGACGGACGCGGTGCGGGTCTACGAGAAGGCGGGCATGGTGTCGGAGGGCACGGCCGACGCGTGGGCGCGCGAACTTCATGAACACTCAGGTCTGTGAAACACTCATGAGCCCGCTTAGGATTGGTTAAAATCCACTTGGGACGTGCGCTTTTGTTGCCCTGCAAGAGATCGAATTTAACTCTCTCTTAAAGGTATCTCATCGCGCACACATCGACGCGGCACAGACTCGACATCAGGTAACCACCTCGGTGTTGGAGGGAATCATGGCCGCGTTGTCCCGGCTGCTCGCGGTGCGCGCGAACGAGCGACCCGAAACGGCCGCGTTCATCATCGGCGCGGACGGCACCAGCTTGTCCTGGCGCGGGCTCGCCGAACACGCGGACGCGCTGGTCGCGTTGAGCCTGACCCGCGCCCTGCCGCAGCGCAGCCGGTTGGGCATCGCGGTCGCGGATCCGTTGGCGTTCACCGCTTCCTACCTGGGCGCGCTGGCTGCCGGTCTCACCGTTGTCCCGCTCGATCCGCGACTCACCCCGGCCGAACTCGCCGCCAGCGTCGCGCGGCTCAAGGTGGACGTGCTGCTCACCGACGACGAACCGGACACGGATTCACCGGTCGAGCACTGGGCGGCCACGCCCGCCGGGCCCAAGGTCGCGGTGCCGAGGCATGGTCGCAGGCCGAGTGAGTCGGCCGCGTTGCGTCCTGCGGTGCTGTTGGCGAGCTCGGGAACCACCGGTGCGCCCAAGGGGATTCCGTTGTCGGAATGGCAGTTGCTGACTGCCGCGCGGCGGGTTGCCAGGCACCACGGGTTCGGGCCGGATCAGCGCGGTTACACGCCGCTGCCGCTGTTCCACGTGAACGCGCAGGTGATGGGGTTGCTGGCGAACGTGGTCAGTGGCGCGTCGCTGGTACTGGACCGCCGGTTCGAGGCGACCGAGTACTGGGCGCGGGTCGCCGAATGGCAGCCGACCTGGTTGAACGCGGTGCCCGCGATCCTGGCCGCGCTGATGGAACAGCCCGCGCCGGAGGATGTGCGCGGCATCCGGTTCGCGCGGTCGGCTTCGGCGCCGCTGCCCGCGAGCGTGCTGCGCGGATTTGCCGAACACACCGGGGTTTCCGTACTGGAGACGTACGGGATGACCGAGGCCGCTGGCCAGATCACCGCGAATCCGGTCGAGGCGCGGGAGCGCCGGGCGGGTTCGGTCGGGTTGCCGGTCGGGGTCGGGCTGACCGTGCTGGACGGCAAGGGCCTCCCGGTGGCGCCGGGCGTGGAGGGCATGGTGGCGTTGCGCGGCAGGCAGATCGTGCACAGCTACCTCGACCTCTCCGCCGACGGCCCGGAGCGGATCCGGACCGCGCGGGACGCGGACGGCTGGCTGCGCACCGGCGATCTCGGCTCGCTCGACGCGGACGGGTTCGTCCGGCTGGCCGGGCGGTCGGACGACGTGATCAACCGGGGCGGCGAGAAGATCCACCCCAAGGAGATCGAGGACGTGCTGCTCGCGGACGCGCGGGTGCGGTCGGCAGCCGTGGTCGGCGCGCCGCACGCGCGGCTCGGCCAGGTCGCGGTCGCGTTCGTCACCGCGAAGGACGGCAGCGACGAGACGGACCTGCGGCAGGCGCTGAACCTGTTGTGCGAGCTGCGACTCACCCGGTACAAGCGGCCGACCCAGATCGAGATCACCAGCGACCTGCCGCGCGGACCGACCGGCAAGATCCTGCGCCGCGCGCTGCGCGCCGAACTCGCCGGTGCGGCCACATGACCGCGGTGGCCGAAAAGCGGCATCTGCACTACATCGACCTGGTGCGGGTGCTCACGGTCGCCCTCGTCATCGCGGTGCACGTGCTCGGCCAGGAGGCGTTGCCCGGCACGGTGACCGCGGGCGCGCTGCTCGCGGTCGGGCACGTCAGCCGCGAGGTGTTCTTCCTGCTCACCGCGTTCGTGCTGACCTACACCTATCGGGGCAAGGCGCCAAAGCCGGTGTCGTTCTGGCGCAAGCGGTTCCTGTTCGTCGGCGTGCCGTACCTGGTGTGGAGCCTGATCTACTTCCTGGCCGACACACCGCAGCTGAACCCGATCGGTCCGGCGCTGGAAGTGTTCGTGCAGACCGTTCTGCACGCCACCGCGCGCTACCACCTGTACTTCCTGCTGGTGTCCATGCAGGTCTACCTGGTGTTCCCGCTGATCCGCCTGCTACTCAAGGCAACGCGCAGGCACCACCCGACCCTGCTGGGACTCGCCGGTTTCTACCAGATCGTGTTCTACCTTGCTGTACAACGAAACTGGAGCATCGGCCCACTCACCTGGCTGCTGCGCCAGCCCGACGCGTGGCTGACCAGCTACCTCGGTTTCGTCATCGCCGGTGGCATCGCGGCCTGGCACGCGGAGGAACTCGTCGAGTGGACGCGGGCCCGGATGCGGTGGGTGTTCACCGGCGCCGTCGCCACCATCGGCATCGGGCTGGCCGTGTACTTCGGCGAGGTCTTCATCGGCGGCCAGAACCCGTTGATCGCCAGCGATGTGTTCCAGCCGGTCATGGTGATCGAAAGCGTCGGCGTCGCCTGGGCGTTCCTGGCGTTCGGGTTGCGCTGGGAGGACCGGGGCCGGCCAGCAGGCCGGTTGATCAAGGCAGGCGGGGACGCCTCGTTCGGCATCTACCTCGCGCATCCGCTGCTGATCCAGGGGCTGTTCATGGGCACGTCGGCCATCGGCCTGACCGCGTTGGCGCAGCACGCACCGACCGTGGCCGTGCTGGTGGAGATGGTGGTGTTCGTGCCGCTGCTCTACGTCGGCTCCGGCCTGCTCGCCGCCGGCTTCCGGCGCACCCCGGTCAGCCTCGCGCTCGCCGGACGCGCCCGGTTGCGGCGGCCCAGACCGATTCCGGTCCCCGCACGGGTTCCGCTCCCGTTCAGCAATCGTCCACTTCCGACTCAAGGAGGCACGTCATGACCACCATGATGATCGATCCAGGACTGCCCACCGGTGCCTTCACCGACGTGATCGCCAGCCACGGCGAGTTCGTCGACATCGTCAAGTTCGGCTGGGGCACCGCACTGGTGACCAAGGACATCGATCGCAAGATCGCGGTGCTGCGCGAACACGGCGTCGACTTCTACTTCGGCGGCACGCTGTTCGAGTACTACCTGTGGACCGGGCGGCTCGACGAGTACCTGGCGATGATGCGCCACTACGGCGCGACGCACGTGGAGGTGTCCAACGGCACCATCCCGTTGGACCAGCACGGGAAAGCCCAATATGTACGGCAATTGTCCGGGGAAATGACCGTACTTTCCGAGGTGGGATATAAAGACGCGGACCGTTCCGCACTGCTCACGCCCGCCGACTGGGTGAGCGCGCTGCAGGAGGATCTGGACGCTGGCGCGACGACGGTCATCACGGAGGCACGGGAGAGCGGACGGAGCGGGATAGCCAATGCGGACGGTCAGATGCGCGACGACGTGCTGCTCGCCGTGCTCGACGCGATCGACCCCAGGAAGGTGATGTTCGAGGCACCGACGAAGGACCTCCAGGTCGCGCTGGTCCGAACGGTTGGCCCACAAGTGAATCTGGGCAACGTGGCCGCAGCCGACATCATCGGCGTCGAGACGCTGCGCCGGGGTTTGCGCGGGGACACCCTGTTGCAGTTGACCACCGGGTTGCCGTCGACCACCGGCCAAACCGCCGGCTACCGCACGCCGTCCGCGGCCTGAAAGGAATCCGAACAATGCGTGACATGCACGATGCCTGCCACATCGCGATTCCGGCCAGGGACCTGGACGAGGCGGTGGAGTTCTACGTGTTCAAGCTGGGCGTGAAACTGGCCCGGCGGTACGCGGACCGGGTCACCTTCGACTTCTTCGGCGACCAGCTCGTCTGCCACCTGTGCGAGGAGGTGCCCGCCGAGGCGATCGCCTACCCGCGTCATTTCGGCGTGAGCTTCGCCAAAGCCGAGGATTTCGACCGTCTTTTGCGGCTGGTCGAACATCGCAAGCTGGCAGTACTGTCCGGACCGTCGCTGCGGTTCGAGGGCACGGCTGAGCAACACCGGACGATCTTCCTCAAGGATCCGTCGAACAACGTCCTTGAGTTCAAGAACTACGACGATCCCCGATTGCAGTACTAGGACAGGGACGATGTTGCTACTGGTTCGGCATGGGCAGAGCACCTGGAACGCGGAGGGCCGCTGCCAGGGGCAGTCGCTCGACGCGGGCGGGTTGAGCGCCGATGGCGAGGCGCAAGCTCTGGCCACAGCCGAAGAACTGGCTAAGAAATTCGCGGCCGACCCACAACCCCGGGCCGACACGATCCTGGCCAGTGATCTGCTCAGGGCGCGGCAAACCGCGCAGATCATCGCGGACGTGCTCGGCCTGCCGATCCAGTTGGACGCTGGGCTGCGCGAGCAATCCCTTGGTGAGCTCGAAGGCAAGCTCTACACCGAACAGTTCGGTGAGCTCACCGTGCAGGGCACCATCGACGAGCTGTGGCGCGATCCGTTCCGTACACCGCCGGGCGGGGAGAGCGTCAGCGACATGTACTACCGCGTGCAGGCCACCCTGACCCGCTTGTCGCTCTGCCTGACTCCTTTGGTTCGTCCAGGTAGGACACTGGTGGTCGCCACGCACGGCGGGGTGGTCCGCACCGCGACCGCTCCGCAGCCCCGACCGGGAACATCCATCCCACATGCCACAGTGGACAATGCGTCGATCACGCCTTGGAGCCTGTAATGCCCAGTCCCGTCATGCGCCGGTTCGTCGACCGGCTGACCGTGCTCGCCGATCACATCACCACGCCGGACCAGTTGGCGGTTGCCGCGGGCACGAATCTCGAAGGCCTGCTCGGCATGGACAACGTGCTGGACGCGAGCGAGCGCGAGCCCGCAGCTGACCGCTACCGCCAGCACCTGCTGCACATCGACCCGCACGGCCGGTTCTCGGTGGTCGCGCTGGTCTGGTTGCCCGGTCACGAAACCCCGATCCACGACCACGTCGCCTGGTGCGTCGCGGGTGTGCTGGCCGGATGCGAGCGCGAGCACCGCTACGAGCGGCTGGGCGCCGGTCTGCGCTCGGGCGGCACCGTGCTCAACGAGATCGGCGAGGTGTCCGTGCTGGCCGAAGGCCCGGACATCCACCAGGTCACCTGCGCCAGTGGCGACAAGACCATCTCGATCCACGTCTACGGCGCGGACATCACCAGCCGCGGCACCAGCATCCAGTTGACCTACGACCCCAAGCTGGTGCTGGCGCCCGCGTAGCGCGCGACGGTCGCCCGCGCCTTCTCGGCCAGATTCTGGCGAACGCTGTCCGGGCTCAGGACTTCCACGTCCGGGCCGAACGCGAGCAGGGCCTGCGCGGCGAAGACGGAGCGAAACCGCAACTCGACCCGTTGCCAGCCAGGTTGGTCCGGCTCCGGTCCGGTCACCAGATCGGGCGCGTGGATGCGGCCGAACATGGCGACGATCTCGTCGCGGACGCGCGCGGTCACCGGGACTTCGGCGGGGACGTCGTCGATGGCGCGGCGCAGGATGTCCCACACGTCCGCCAGTTCCACGCCGTCGCGACGCTGCACCGGTTCGTCGAGGACGGTCGCCGACTGCGTCCGGTCGGTGCGGAACAGCCGCGGCTCACCATCGCGGTCGGCCACCAGGTACCAGACCCCTGCCTTGTTGACCAGGCCGTACGGGTCGAGCGTGTAGGTGCGCACGGTGTTGTCGCGACCGCGCCGGTAGCGCAGTTCCAGGCGCAGATCCCCGAACACCGCCTCCTGGAAGGCGGCGAGGTCGGCCTGCTCCGGGCCAGGGGTGCCGCGCCAGCGGACCGGGTCGATGAGGATGCGGCGGCTGGTCAGGTCGGCCTCCGGGCGGTGCGCGGCGGGCAGCGCCACCATCACCTTGCGCAGCGCGGAACCGAGGGCCTGCCCGAGGCCGAGATCGTCGTGCGCGGAGCCGGAGAGCAGCACGAACAGGGCGCGCGACTCGTCGGCGGTCAGCCCGGTGACGTCGGTCCGGTAACCGGGCAGCAGCGCGATGCCGCCCTGCGGGCCGCGCACCGTGTAGACCGGCACGCCCGCCGAGGACAGGGCCTCCACGTCGCGCATGATCGTGCGCACCGAGACTTCCAGCCGCTGCGCCAACTCGGCGGCGGGCACCTGGTTGTGGGTCTGCAACAGCAGCAGGATCGAGAGCAGGCGGTCGGATCTCATGGCTCCAGAACTTCCGTCGGTTATATGACACAAGATGTCATATAACCCGGACAGAGTAGCTCTCATGACAGCCAAGAAGATCGCTGAAGAGTATGTCCGCGCCTGGCTCGCCGGCGACGCCGAGAAGGCGCTGAGCTACGTCGCCGACGACATCGTGTGCGAGGCCCCGGTCGGCCGGATCACCGGCCGGGACGGCTACGCCCAGTTCCTCACGCCGTTCGCGACCGCGCTGATCAGCGGTGAGCTGATCGACGTGCTGGGCGACGACGAGCACGCGGCCACCGTCTACGTGGTGGAGACGCCCTTCGCCAAGGACTACCGCGGCATGGAGTACCTGACCGTCAAGGATGGCAAGATCACCGAGGCGATCAGCGTCTTCGACCTGTCCCCCGGTCTCAAGGCGAAGGCCGCCGCGCAAGCCTGACCGGCCGGTGGGCACATCCGTTCGGCCGGCACGCCGAGCGGAGGTGCCCCGCGATCGTCACTCGTACATCGCCACCTGGTAGAGCGCGGCGAGCGCGGCGTCGATGGGGTGGGGCTGCGGTTTGCCCGTGGCGTCGAGTCTGTTCGCACTACCACCGGCTCGCCATCCTGTTCGCCGCGTTGATCGCCGCCGATGCCGGCGTCGGCACCCTCACCCGCGCCGAGCACGAGCAGGGCATGGAGCTGTTCCGGGTCGCGGTGCTCGGCGCCGATCCCGCCCGTTTTCCCGGGCTGGCGCACTTCGCCCGCGATGTCCGCCCACTCGTGGCAGACCGCGACACGGCGTTCGAGGAGATCCTTGCCGCCCAGCTGGATCACATCGCGACCGCGATTCCATGACACTCCTATATAGTCCTGATCAGTGACCAATTGGAGGTCGTGATGGCCGAGTCCGGCGAGTTCCGCAGGGACAGCAACTACGTGACCACCCGCATCACCGAGGACGGTCGCGACGGCTACCCGGTCGAGTCCGCCCGCTATCGGCTGGTGGCCGCGCGAGCGTGTCCATGGGCGAACCGCGCGGTGATCGTGCGCAGGCTGCTCGGTCTTGAGGACGCGATCTCGCTGGGCATGTGCGGACCGACGCACGACGAGCGCAGCTGGACGTTCGACCTCGACCCGGGCGGGCGCGATCCGGTGCTCGGCTACGAGCGGTTGCAGGAGGCGTACTTCGCCCGGTTCCCCGGCTACGAGCGCGGCATCACCGTGCCCGCGATCGTGGAGGTGCCGACAAAAGAGTTGGTCACCAACGACTTCGTGCAGATGACCATCGACCTGTCGCTGGAATGGACCAAGTTCCACCGCGACGGCGCGCCCGAACTCTACCCGGACCGGCTGCGCGAGGAGATCGACGAGGTCAACGCGGGCGTGTTCGCCGACGTCAACAACGGCGTCTACAAGGCCGGATTCGCGAGCAGCCAGGAGGCGCACGAACGCGCCTACGACCGGTTGTTCGCGCGGCTCGACGAGCTCTCCGAACGGCTCTCCACCCGGCGGTACCTGGTCGGCGACACCATCACCGAGGCGGACGTGCGGCTGTGGCCGACCCTGGTCCGGTTCGACGCGGTCTACCACAACCACTTCAAGTGCAACCGGAACAAGCTGTCCGAGATGCCGGTGCTGTGGGCGTATGCGCGGGATCTGTTCCAGACACCCGGTTTCGGCGACACCATCGACTTCGTCCAGATCAAGGACCACTACTACAAGGTGCACCGCTTCCTCAACCCGAGCGGCATCGTGCCGAAGGGCCCCGATCTGGCGAACTGGCTGACCCCGCACCACCGAGAGGACCTCGGCGGTCGCCCGTTCGGCGACGGCACCCCTCCCCCACCGCCGAAAGCCGCCGAGAACGTGCCGCCGCTGGCTCGGTGACCGAGGTATTTCCGCAGGTTGGGAGCGTTTGACCGGCGTCAGAACTGCCGAGCACGCTCGGGGGCATTCCCGCCGCCAACCGATGGAGCGAGCATGTCCCTGACCGACGTCATCGACGGCACCGCAGGCGCCGTCGCGGCCGATCCCCGCAACGCCGCTGTCTCCTTCACCACGGTCAACACCCTCGTGCCCGGCACCGCGACCCAGGTCGAGGTCGTCGTGCGTGACAAGGAATTCCTGGTCGACGAGCCGACCGCGCTCGGTGGCGGCGACACCGCGTCGAACCCGGTCGAACTTGCGCTGGCCGCGCTCGGCTCGTGCCAGGTGATCACCTACCAGTTCTGGGCAGCGAAGCTGGGCATCAACCTGGAGTCGGTGTCCGTGCGCGTCGAGGGCGACCTGGACCTGCACGGTTTCTTCGGCTTCGACGAGTCGACCCGGCCCGGGTTCACCGCGGTCCGGGTGCACGTCACGCTGAACGGACCGGAGAGTGCGCAGCGGTACGCGCAGCTCAAGGAGCAGGTCGACGAGCACTGCCCGGTACTGGACGTGTTCGCCAATCCGGTACCGGTTACGACACAATTGGCTTCATGACTGATCGGAGCTGGGGGTTCCGCACCCGTGCGCTGCACGCGGGCGGAACCCCGGACCCGGAGACCGGTGCCCGCGCGGTGCCGATCTACCAGACCACGAGCTTCGTGTTCACCGACACGGCGGACGCGGCGAACCTGTTCGCACTACAGAAGTACGGCAACATCTACAGCCGGATCGGCAACCCGACGGTGGCCGCGTTCGAGGAGCGGATGGCCAGCCTGGAGGGCGGCATCGGCGCGGTCGCGACCGGCAGCGGTCAGGCGGCGGAGTTCCTGACCTTCGCGGCGCTGGCGGAGGCCGGTGAGCACATCGTGTCGGCCGCCAACCTATACGGCGGCACGCTCACCCAGCTCAACGGGACACTGCGCCGGTTCGGCGTGGACACCACGTTCGTCGCCGAGGACTCGATCGACGCCTACGCGGCGGCGGTGCGGCCGAACACGAAGCTGATCTACACCGAGCTGATCGGCAACCCGTCCGGCACCATCGCGGACCTGGCCGGGTTGGCTACTCTTGCGCACGCCAACGACATTCCGCTGGTCGTCGACGCCACGATCGCCACCCCGTACCTGTGCCGCCCGCTGGAGCACGGCGCGGACATCGTGCTGCACTCGGCGACCAAGTTCCTCGGCGGGCACGGCACCACACTCGGCGGGGTGGTCGTCGAATCGGGCCGGTTCAACTGGGGCAACGGCAAGTTCCCCCGGATGACCGAGACCGTGCCCAGCTACGGCGGTTTGAAGTACTGGGAGAACTTCGGCGAGTACGCGTTCTGTACCCGGTTGCGCGCGGAACAGTTGCGCGACATCGGCCCGGTGCTCGCACCGCACTCGGCGTTCCTGTTGCTGCAAGGCGTGGAAACGGTGCCGCAGCGGATGAGCGAACACGTCCGCAACTCGCACACGGTCGCGCGGTGGCTGGCCGATGATCCGCGCGTCTCCTGGGTGAACTACGCGGGCCTGCCCGATCATCCGCACCACGCGCGCGCCGCGAAGTACCTGCCGG
>DASXOJ010000175.1:0-2274 GCA_036494465.1 Pseudonocardiaceae bacterium | reverse complement strand
AGGCGCCGATGCCGTCCTACAGCAGTGGGGATCACAAGGCTACGCCCGCGAGTGGGCAGGCAGCCCCTTCCCGCTCGAAGAACTGACTGTCGACGGCACGTGAATCCTGACCCCCGCGCGGCATCTGAAGTTTGACCCCCTGCCCGCTGACTCTGGCTCCAACCGAGCTAGAGGGGACAGGAGTGTTATCCGTGGAGGACTGGGCTGAGATCCGCCGGTTGCACCGGTCGGAGCAGATGTCGATCAAGGCGATCGCCAGAGTGCTGGGGATCGCGAGGAACACGGTGCGGGCCGCGATTGCCAGCGATGGTGCGCCGAAGTACGAACGCAAGGCGGTGGGTTCGGTCGTGGATGGGGTCGAGCCGCGGATCCGTGAACTGCTGCAGGCGACGCCGACGATGCCGGCGACGGTGATCGCGGAGCGGATCGGCTGGACCCGATCGATCCGGGTGTTGTCGGCCCGGGTGGCGGAGTTGCGGCCGGTCTATCTACCGCCGGACCCGGCGAGCCGCACGAGCTATGAGGCCGGCGACATCGCGCAGTGCGATCTGTGGTTCCCGCCGATCACGTTGCCGGTCGGGTTCGGGCAGACGCGGCCGGCGACGAGGCTGCCGGTGTTGACGATGGTGACCGGCTACTCGCGCTGGCTGTCCGGGCAGCTGATCCCGACCCGGGCGGCGCCGGATCTGTTCGCCGGCTGGTGGCAGGTCATCGAGCGGCTCGGCGCGGTGCCACGCACGCTGGTCTGGGACGGCGAGGGCGCGATCGGGCGATGGCGCGGCGGCAAGACCGAACTCACGCAGGAGTGTCAGGCCTTCCGCGGCACCCTCGGCGCGAAGGTGATCGTGCTCAAGCCACGCGAGCCCGAACACAAGGGCATCATCGAACGCGCCCACGACTACCTGGAGACCTCGTTCCTGCCCGGCCGCAGCTTCAGCGGCCCGGCCGACTTCAACACTCAACTGCAGCACTGGTTCGCGCTGGTGAACACGCGCCGGCGCCGGGTGTTGGGTTGCGCGCCGACCGAGCGGATCGCCGCGGACAAGGCTGCGATGCTGGCGTTGCCGCCGGTTGCTCCGGCGACCGGCTGGCGAGCCAGCACGCGTCTGGCGCGTGATCACTACGTGCGCATCGACTCCAACGACTATTCGATCCACCCTGCGGTGATCGGGCGCCGCATTGAGCTGATCGTCGACCTGCACCGCGTCCGCGCGCTCTGCGATGGGCGGGTCGTTGCTGATCACGAGCGTGCTTGGGCTTGGCACCAGACCATCAGCGACGCTGAGCATGTCGCCGCGGCGAAGGCGCTGCGCAAGGAAAGAGTCGGCGTGCTGCGGCCTGTCGCTGACCTCGAGGTCGAGCAGCGCTGCCTGGCCGACTACGACACCGCCCTCGGCCTCGACCACGCTCTTGACCACGGTCTTGACCACGATGGCGGGGTGGCGTGATGGCCACCCGAACGACGAGGAAGACCGCACGCGACCTGACCAGCGAGATCGGCTACCTGACCCGAGCGCTCAAAGCGCCGACCCTGCGCGACTCGGTCGAGCGCCTGGCCGAGCGGGCCGTGGCCGAGTCCTGGTCGCACCTGGAGTTCCTGGTCGCCTGCCTGCAACGCGAGGTCTCGGCCCGCGAGTCCCACGGCGGAGAGGGCCGGATCAGGGCTGCCCGTTTCCCGGCCCGCAAGAGTCTGGAGGAGTTCGACTTCGACCACGCCCGCGGCCTCAAACGCGATCTGATCGCGCACCTTGGCACGCTCGACTTCGTCACCGCACGAGAGAACGTCGTCTTCCTCGGCCCACCCGGCACCGGCAAAACCCACCTCGCCATCGGCCTGGCGATCCGCGCCTGCCAAGCCGGACACCGCGTCCTGTTCGCCACCGCCGCCGACTGGGTCGCCCACCTCGCCGACGCCCACCACGCCGGCCGGCTGCAAGCCGAGCTCGTCCGGCTCGGCCGCTACCCCCTGATCGTGATCGACGAAGTCGGCTACATCCCGTTCGAGCCCGAAGCCGCGAACCTGTTCTTCCAGCTCGTGTCCTCCCGATACGAGCGCGCGTCGCTGATCGTCACCAGCAACAAGGTCTTCGGCCGCTGGGGCGAGGTCTTCGGCGACGACGTCGTCGCCGCAGCCATGATCGACCGCCTCGTCCACCACGCCGAAGTCATCGCCCTGAAAGGAGACAGCTACCGGCTCAAAGACCGCGACCTCGGCCGCGTCCCCGCGGCCAACACCACCGAAGACTGAACATCAACAACCACGCAGGGGGTCAA
>DASXOJ010000174.1:0-4312 GCA_036494465.1 Pseudonocardiaceae bacterium | reverse complement strand
AACTTGCTCGATTCGGACCCGGCCGGTCCTGGTCAGCCGGATGTCGGGCGCAACACCAGGCAGACGAACCCGAAGCACTCCCGGTAGCCGCGCAGCCATCCGTCGCGGTGCGCGGTCGCGGTCGTCAGGGCCTGCGCGCGGCCCGGGAGAGTTGGGCGCGCTCCACCGCGCGAGCTTGGCACGGCCGATGCGGTTATTCCCGTTGGGGACCGGTCCCGCGCGCCGTCGATACCTTGGGGCCGTGGCGAATCGTCGTGGTCTGGTCGTTGCTGCCGGTTTGATTCTGCTGGTGGCCGGGTGCGGTTCGGTTGTTCCGGCCCCGAAACCCGTTGCCGCGCCGACCACAACCACGACCACCGCGAAACCGGTGCAGCGCAACGGTGCCCTTGCCCAGCAGTGGATCAGCGGGTTCTGCGCACCGGTCGTCGGGCACGCGGTGTCGTACGCGGCCGCCATGGTGGCCGCGCAGCCGGAGTTCGCGGGCCAGGAGACCGCCAGCGACCGCGGCAACGACCAGGCGACCATGCTGAGCCTGGTGAGCGGGTTGGTCGGCGAGGCGGGAGCGAACACGGCCACCGTGCAGGCCGCGACCGCGACCGATCCCGGCGACGTGCGGGCGAAGACCGTGCTGCTCGGCGTCTACGCGCAGGTGCAGGACCAACTCGGCACCGACGAGCAGCAGACCAGCGCGCTGCCGGTCGGTGACGCCACTGCCTTCAGCGCGGCTTTCGCGGCCGTGGGCAACGATGTCGTCGCGGTCATGCGCACCGCCGAGGCGACGGTGAAGGCCGATCCGGAACTCGGCGCGGCCTTCACCGCCAACTCGTCCTGCGGCAGTTACTGACGAATGCTCAGCAGCGCACCAGGTTCAGGTGCACCGCGTTCGCCATCGCCTGGTATCCGGCGTCGTTCGGGTGCAGGTGGTCGCCGGAGTCGTAGGCGGGCAACAGGGTCGTCGGATCGGCCGGGTTGCGCAGGGCGGCGTCGAAGTCGACAACGCCGTCGAACGCGCCGCTGGTGCGGATCCAGGCATTGAGCGCGGCGCGGACGGTGTCCTTCTGCGGGCTGTAGTAGCCCGCGCCACCGAAGGGAACCAGTGTGCCGCCGAGGATGCGCAGGCCGTCGGCGTGTGCGCGGGCGATGATCTGCTCGTCGGCGGCGATGAGCTGACTCGCCGAGGTGGCGACGGCGTTGCCGATGTCGTTGATGCCTTCCACGAAGATCACCGTGCGAGCCGCGGGTTGGGCGAGCACGTCGCGGTCCAGCCGCGCCTGCGCGCTGACGCCCGCGCCGTCCGCGGTGATCTCGTTGCCGGAGATGCCTTCGTTGACGACCGCGCCGCCGAGCCGGTTGGCGAGATAGTCCGGCCAGCGGTGGTTGGCGTCCGGAGTGGACTGGTATCCGTCGGTGATCGAGTCGCCGAGCGCGACCACCTCACCGCAGGCGTTGGGGGAGTTGACCAGCAGTCCGTCGACGAAGAACCAGCTTGCGATCGGGTAGACGTAGCTGGTGGCGGCTGGGTCGGCCGCGGTGTTCCCGTCGGAGTAGTAGTTGTCCTGCTGGGCGTCGGGATGACCGGTGACCTCGCCGGTCGCGCCCGCGACGTGCACGCTGACCGCGAGGTTGGCGTGCGCGGGAACGGTCACCGGGAGCGGGTCGCTGAGCACTTCGGCGCCCTTGGGGACGGTGATCGAGTCGGCGCCGCCGAAGGTGAGCTGGTGGTTGGAGCCGGGCACGAGCGCCGCGCCGGCGGACTGGGTGCCCAGGTAGACGGCGTCGAAGGTGACCGGCACGGTGCCGAACGCGTTGGACAGCCGGACGCGCACACCGCTGCCGCCGATCGTGGTGTGCACGATGTTGCGGACGGTCTTGTCCGTGTACGGTCCGCCGAGGTCGGTGGCGGCCGACGCCCAGGTTTCGGTGAGCCGCGCTGGCGCGGCCGACGCGGTGGTGCCGACCGCGGGTTGGTGTGCCGCGAGCGCGGCGCTGAATAAGAGGGCGACGGCGGCGGTGGCCGCGAAGGTCGGTAACAGGATCCGTCTGGTCACGACGAGCACTCCTTACTCTGACAGCGAGTAATCGACTGGATGAGGATTGTAATCGTCAGAGCCCGATCGTGGCTGGGGAATTCGCGGCGCGGGCAGGCGTCTGCGACGCAACGCGTCGGTGGCGATCGCGCAGGGCAGGACCACGCCGACCGCGACGCACACCCCGCCGACCGTGTCGGTCGGATAGTGGCAATTCATGCCGACCAACCCGGTCATGACCACGGTGACCAACACAATCCAGCCGACTATCGCGAAACAACGTCGCAATCGGGAGGCCGCTGACGCGAATGCCAATATCGCGACCGTGTAAACCGCGATGGACGCGACCGCGTGCCCGCTCGGGTAACTGAACAGGCCGTACAGCCGACGACCGAACAACGGCTTCAGCGCCAACTCGGTGATCGCGACGCAGGCGACCGGCGTGGCGACCGCGAGCAGGGCGACGTCCCAGCGTCGCCTGCACAGCGCGACCCCGGCCAGCAGGGCGATAGCCGCCCCGATGACGTCGGTATCCGTTGGTACGAGCAGGAACACGGCAAGGCCCGCGCCGTTGCCGACGACCGCGTGCACCTGGTCGATGAGGGTACGGTCGATCGGGTCGGCGTGTCGCTGTCCCGCGACCAGCACTCCGACCACGACGGCGATACCCCAGGCACTGGTCGCCACGACAACGGCTGGCAGACGCATGCGCCGTGGGATCAACAGCGCCACGGGATCGACTATGCGCCTGCCGCTTTTGTTTGGCAGTCAGGCGGGCACGCAATCGCCTGATCGATATACCTGTCGCGATTTCCTCTCACAATTCATGTTTGTTTATCGGCTCGATCGGGTGGTGAATTGTTTGTGCGTTCCGGCAATGGGTAGGGGCAGCGCTCAGATGAACGTGACGCCCTGCGCCAGCGGGAGGTCGGTGCCGTAGTTGACCGTGTTGGTCGCCCTGCGCATGTACGCCTTCCACGCGTCGGACCCCGACTCGCGCCCGCCGCCGGTGTCCTTCTCGCCGCCGAACGCGCCGCCGATCTCGGCCCCGGACGGACCGATGTTCACGTTCGCGATGCCGCAGTCCGAACCGTGCGCGGACAGGAACAGCTCCGCCTCGCGCAGGTCAAGCGTGAACATCGACGAGGACAGACCCTGCGGCACCCCGTTGTGCAACGCGATCGCGTCGGCCAGGTCGGTGTAGGTCATGACGTAGAGCAGCGGCGCGAAGGTCTCCTCGCGCACGATCTCGGTCTGACCGGGCATCCGGACCAGCGCGGGCGTGACATACCAGGCGTTCGGCGCCTCGTCGGCCAGCACCCGGTCGCCGCCGAAGACGACCTTGCCGCCGTCCCCGGTCGCGCGCTCGATCGCCGCCGCGTACCGCGCCTGCGCGCCACCGTCGATCAACGGGCCGACCAGCGTCGACGGGTCGAGCGGGGAACCGATCGGCAGGCTCGCGTAGGCGGCGGCGAGCCGGTCGGTGAGCTCGTCGGCGATCGACGCGTGCGCGATCACCCTGCGCAGCGTCGTGCACCGCTGGCCGGCGGTGCCTGCCGCCGAGAACACGATGCCGCGCACGGCCAGGTCGAGGTCGGCGGAGGGCGCCACGATCGCCGCATTGTTCCCGCCCAGCTCCAGCAGGTACCGGCCAAGCCGGGCGGCGACCCTCGGTGCGACCGTGCGACCCATCGCGGTCGACCCGGTCGCCGACACCAACGCGACCCGCCTGTCGTCGACCAGCGCTTCGCCGACCCCGGCACCGCCCAGCACCAGCACGGACACCGCGTCCGGTGCGCCTGCGCGGCGCGCGGCCTCGCTCAGCAACGCCTGGCAGGCCAGCGCGGTCAGCAGCGTCTTCTCCGACGGCTTCCACACCACCGTGTCCCCGCAGACCAGGGCCAGCGCGGTGTTCCACGACCAGACGGCGACCGGGAAGTTGAACGCGCTGATCACCCCGACCACACCGAGCGGATGCCACTGCTCCATCAACCGGTGGCTCGGCCGCTCGGAGGCGATGGTGGCGCCGAACAGTTGCCGGGACTGGCCAACGGCCAGGTCGCAGATGTCGATCATCTCCTGGACCTCGCCGAGGCCCTCCGAGCGGATCTTGCCTGCCTCGATCGACACCAGCGTGCCGAGCGGTTCCTTGTGCTCGCGCAGCAGATTGCCGAACTCGCGGATCAGGTTGCCGCGCACCGGCGGCGGCACCGACCGCCACTGCTCGAACGCCCCGGCGGCCTGGCCGATCAGCTCGCGCACCTGGTCCGGCCGGTGCGCGCGGA
>DASXOJ010000173.1:0-22695 GCA_036494465.1 Pseudonocardiaceae bacterium | reverse complement strand
GGAGTTCTGCAGGTCCTGCTGGAACGTCGTGGCGCCGCCGCGACCGAAGGAGGTACCCAAACTGGGCACCGTGGCGGAGTGTCAAATACGAGCCTGGTTCTCGATCTGGATCGCGCCCAACGCGGTGAACAGCTTCTTGATGAGGTAGTTCTCTTCGTTGTCCAGCGTCGCCCCGCCGAGACTGGCCAAACCCATGGTGCGCCGGGTCCGTTTGCCGTCCACGTCCCACTGCCAGCCACGCCGTCGCGACTCGATCACCCGGTCGGCGATCATGTCCATGGCCTCGTCGAGGTCCAGCGGCTCCCACTCGGTGCCGTGCGGGCGCCGGTAGAGCACCTGGTTGACGCGACCGGGCCCGGTGACCAGCTGCTTGGTCGCCGATCCCTTCGGGCACAGCCTGCCCCTGCTCACCGGCGAGTCCGGGTCGCCTTCCACCTGGGCGACCTTGCCGTCGCGCACATAGACGTTCTGACCGCAGCCGACCGCGCAATACGGGCAGACCGACTTCACTACGGCGTCCGCGGTGGTGGTGCGCGGAACGAGCTGTCCGGTCTGGTCGCTCTTGACGGCCGCGCCACGGCCGAGTGCGTCGCCCTGGCTGAACTGCCGGTAGACCGGCCAGCCCTCGAACCACTGCCGGACGCCCATCCCGAGTCCCTTCCGGATCCGCACGTCGTGCTTGCGACCTGCGGATACCCGCGTCGGCCCCGGTCAAACCATGGAGGCACGCGCAGCAGGCAGAACGTCACCGGCACGGTTGGCGGTTTCGGCGCCGTGGCGACGGGTATGCGTCGCAGATGCATGACGCCAGCGAACGGAACGAACGGGCCGAACCGCATGATGACGCGCCGCGCGGTCCGCGTGGCGGCAATTCGGGGCGGAGCATCCCGCCCGGCGTCGAGATCGACGACAACTACGGCGAGGACGACTGGTCGTTCAACCCGGATCCGCCCTCCGAATCCGAAAAGGACTGACCGGGTAGTTCGAACCTCGGCCGGGCCCCGTACGTGTATGCGATATCACCGAGCCGGGTATTCGCAGGCATATGGTGGAAGACGACCCGAGGCGGTGGCGCGCGCTCGTCGTCACGCTCGCGGCGGGTTTCATGACCCTGCTCGACGTGAGCATCGTGAACGTCGCGCTGCCCTCGATCCAGCGCGGGCTGCACGCGTCGCCGGAGGGCGTGCAGTGGGTGGTGTCCGGGTACGCCCTGACCTTCGGCCTCACCCTGGTCGCCGGTGGACGGCTCGGCGACGTGCTGGGCAGACGGCGGATGTTCCTGATCGCGTTGAGCGCGTTCATCCTGACCAGTGCTGCCGCAGGCGCCGCGCCGAACGAGATCCTGCTGATCGCGGCCAGACTCCTCCAGGGGGTCGCGGCCGGCCTGCTCACGCCGCAGAACACCGGCCTGATCCAGGACATGTTCCGTGGCACGGAGCGTGGCAAGGCGTTCGGCATGTTCGGGTCGACGGTGGGCTTGTCGACAGCGGCGGGACCGGTCATCGGCGGCGTGATCCTGGCCGTGTTCGGCGATCAGACCGGCTGGCGATGGGTGTTCTACGTCAACGTGCCGATCGGGCTCGCCGCACTCGTCTTCGCCGCTCGACTCGTACCAGGGCGGGAACGTACGAACCGCAGGCTGCGCGACGAGATCGACGATCGCGGCATCGTGCTGCTCGGGCTCGCCGTGCTGTGCCTCCTGCTGCCACTGGTGCAGTCCGAGGGCGGCGGCGCGGCATTGCTGTGGCTGCTGGTGCCCTTCACCGGCCTGTTCGGCTGGTTGTTCGTCCGTTGGGAACGTCGCAGGGCGCGTGGGAAGCACCCGCCCCTGCTGGATCTGCGGCTGTTCACCAGGACACCTGGTTACCCGCCGGGGCTCGCCATCGGCACCACGTACTTCTGCGGCTTCAGCGGGATCTGGCTGGTGCTGTCCCTGTTCCTGCAGGACGGACTCGGTTACTCGCCCCTGCAGTCGGGGTTGGCCGTGACACCGTTCGCGATCGGGTCGGCAGGCGCCGCGGTGCTCGCCGGCCGGCTGGTCCACCGCTGGCAGCGCAGGTTGACCGTGGCCGGGCTCAGCATGGTCGCGGCCGGGCTGGGGACGGCCGCCCTGTTGATCTACCTCGTCGGCGCCAGGCACACCGGTTTTGTGATCGCCGCTCCGCTGCTCGTGGCCGGAATCGGTGGTGGCGCGGTGATTTCGCCGAACACCACGCTGACCCTGGAATGCGTGCCGACCGGCATGGCAGGTGCGGCGGGCGGCGCGTTGCAGACCGGCCAGCGAGTGGGTACCGCGATCGGCACGGCGGTGCTGACCGCGGTGTACCGGATGATGTCCGGTACTACCAAGAACTATCCGCTCAGTGCCGCGCTCACGCTCACCGTCGCGGTCGGTTTCATGGTGGCCGCGCTGCTCATCGCGATCCTGGAGTTGCGTGCTCGGCGTCGTCGGGCACGCACGCCTAGGGAGGGAGAGCGCGACAAGGACGCGATGTCCGCCTTGGACGGTTAGGTCGCACCGCTCGGCAGGGATTACCCGGGTGTTCGCGGGGTATCCGCAGGTCGTAGTCTTTCGACGGAGGAGACGACGATGACCAGCAGCGAACAGCCCGAGCACCCGGTGGCCAACCCGGAACGGACCGTCCTGGACGAACATGGCCAGCCACACGAGGCTGACGAGCAGCACAAATCGTCGGACCCACATGACCAGCCGTGGCCGGAAGTCGCGCGAGAAGTCAAGGAAGCCGTCGAGCACGCGGATGGTCCGCTGAAGTAGCCGCGACCGCGTCGGGCCCCGGCTCAGCTTGCCTCGGGCAGTTCGCCTTCGTGCAGTCCGCGCAGCAGTGCGGCCAACCCGTCCTGGGCGCGACCGGCCAGGCGTGCGCTCGTGGTGACCACCGGCTCGGTCGCGTGCACGCGCCGGAAACCGGCGGCGCCGAGCCTGCGCCACAGGTCGTGTTCCTCGCCGGTGGCCAGCGCGGCGAACCCGCCGACCGCCGCGTAGGCGTCGCCGCGCACGCCCAGGTTGGCGGCGTACACGTTGCCGTGCCCGTGCGGGCCGTGCGCGCGTCCGTGTTCCGCCGCGTAGCGCAGCGCGACGGCCGGTGGCAGGGGCTCGTCGAGTTCGGCGACGCCTGCCACGGCCTGCCAGCCTTGTTCGGCCAGTCGCAGGTGTGCCAGTGCCCAGTCGGCCGCGACCGTGGTGTCCGCGTCGGTGGACAGCAACAGCGTGTCGTCCGGCTCGTGTTCGCTCAGCATCGCCAGCACCTGCCGGCAGCCGAGCCTGCGAACGTCGCCGATGGTCATGGCTCGCCGGTTGGTCAGCACCGCCGCCTGCCCGCTGAACTCGGCGCGGGCGATCGCGGCGGTGTCGTCCGCGCACCGGTCCGCGACCACGCACACCGCTCGCTCGACTCTGGCAGGCAGCGCGGCGAGCGCGCGACGCAGGTGCGCGACGCAGTCCCCGATCAACTCGGCTTCGTCGCGAGCAGGCACGATCACGCCGACGGCTGTGATCACCGGCGCTCCAGGACGTGCAGGACGAACCGCTGGTCGCGGTGCTCGACGAGGGTGTCGAGCTCGGGATGGCCGGTCAGCATCCGGTGCACGTCCTCGCCGTTGCGCGGCGCCTCCGGTGCCCACGGCAACCAGTGCACGGCCAGCAGGTGGCCGCCGGATCGCAGCGTGGCCAGCGCGCGGTCGACGGTGGCCCGCAGTTGCTGGTCGCCGAGGTAGTAGAGGACTTCGCTGAACACCACCAGATCGGCCGGACCGGGCGGCAGACCGTCGGGGAGGGTTCCGGTTTGGACGGACACGTTCGGCAGCCCGCTGGTGCGCGCGCGGGCCAGCCGCACCGCCTTCGGTGCCGCGTCGAACGCGACCACCTGATCGCAGCGCCGGGCGAGCGCCGCGGTGAGCACGCCGATGCCGCAGGCCGGTTCGACGGCGAGTCGATAGCGTTCGCTCGGCAGGCTGGCGAGCACGGCCGCGCGCTTGCGGCGTTCGTACCAGCGATCCGACACCTGCCACGGATCGTCTTCGCGTTCGTAGAGCTGGACGAACCGGCTGATCGGCGCGCCGCGCTCGGGCGGCTGCCGGAACAGGACCTCCACGTCGCGTTCGAAGTGGCCCAGCATCTCGGTGCTGAGGATCGGGTCCTCGCCGTGCGGTCCCGGTTTCAGTTGCGAGGTGAAGGCCGCGATCCCGGCCGCCTTGCGGCGCTGCTGCGCGGCGTTGAGCCGGTGCGCGACCGCGCGCTGGCGGGGGATGGCCGGTTCGGTCGGATGCTGCCAGTGCCACATCCAGACCGGGTAGGCGAAGCGGTGCGCGGTCACTGGCGCCACCCGCAGCGCGGTCTCGCCGACGAGCCGGTGATCCGGGTGCGGGTCGCCGGGCCACGGCAACAGGACCAGGTCGGCGCCGTCGAGGTGCTCGGCGAGCCCGGCGGCGAGCCGGTCCTCCTGGGCGGTGAGCCCGGAGTCGGGCAGACCGAGCCAGTGCACGGCGACCGCGCCGAGTCCTTGCGCGTGCAGGGATTCGTAGAGTTCCCAGCGGCGCTGCCTGCCCAGCGCGATCTTCTCGTCGTCGTCGGAATCGGGGAACGCGGCCTCCCCGTCGGTCGCGATCACCAGCGACACCGGAATCCCGCGTTCGTGCAGGCGTTGCAGCAGTCCGCTCGCGCCCAGCGTTTCGTCGTCGGGATGCGCGGCGACCACGACGGCTCTGCGAAAGGACTGTTCCGGGAACGGCTCGTCCGCCGCGGCGGTCAGCCAGCTCTGCCAGTCGGACTCGTCGGTGATTGCCCGCTCACTCATCAGTGCTCCCCGTGTTCGAACAGGTGTCTGCCGAGCTTCGCGAGGTCGCGTTCGGCGTGGTGCTGGCGGATGTAGACCGCGAGGTCGGCAAGGTGCTGGGCGTAGGAGCGGTCCCAGCACAGCGGGCCGGGGCCGGTGATCCTCGGCGCGGCATCGACGATCGCGCGCCCGACCTGCTCGGCAGCCGATTTCGCCACGCCGATCGCCGCGGTCAGGTCCAGGTCCGGGACCGCGTCGACCGCGTGCGCGGTGTTCGCCAGCAGCGCGTCGGTTGCGCTCACCATCGAGGCGAGCGTGCCGACGTGCGCGAGCTGGTGTTCGTCCGGGTTGCCGCGCTCGCGCAGCAGCGCGAGGCACTTGTCGTAGCCACCCATGGCCCCACCGAGCCAGACCGCGGCCACTCCCCCGCTGCCCAGCCGGAATCCGCGCCTGCGCAGGTACCAGTCGTCGGTGCCGACGATCATGTGGCCGGTGACCGCGACGTCGTGGAAGCGCACGTCCAGGCTGGCCGAATCGTCCATCCCCAGTGCGGGCCAACTGTCCGTGTCCGGGCGCACTCCGGGCGCCGCGAGATCGACCTCGACCAGGGAGCCGGTGCCGTCTGGCGCCTCGGCGGCGACCAGGGCGCGGTCCAGCACGCTGGCGCCCGAGCAGAACCGGACCGTTCCGTTCAGCCGGACGCCGCCCTCGCCGCTGGTCAGCACCGCGCCGGTGCCGCCGGTGCGCGCGGCCCACACTCCGTAGGCCGCTTCCCCTGCCGGGGCGCGGCCTGCCTCGGCGAGGATGGCCACCGCGTCGGCGTGACCTTCGGCGAGCCGGGCCAGGGTCAGGTCGGTGCGCCCCAGCGCGGCCAGAGCCGACCAGCGCTGTGGCGTCTGGCCTCGGCCGGGTTCGGGCAACGTCAGCTCGCCCGACGCGACGCGCCTGCGCAACTCGGTCGCCACCGTGCCCGCCGTACGCGGCAGTGGCAACGGTTTCGGTGGGGTCGGATCGAGCAGTGTCCGCATGCGACCCGCATACCCGAGCACGCATACCGGCATACGGCAGGTTTCAGGTGGCTTGGCCGGGCTAAGTCCTTGGGACATGAGGCAACTGAGGCTGATCGACCGGATCGCGGCCACCCGGGGGCTCGACGGCGTCGCCGGTGTGCTGCGCGACGCCACGCAGAAGGTACTGCGACCGGGCGCGGTCAAGGACGCGCTGCACGGGGTGTGGCTCGGGCATCCGCTGCACCCCGCGCTCGCCCAGCTACCGGTCGGTTGTTTTCTCGGCGCCACCGTGCTGGACACGACCGGTGACCGCGGCCCCGGTGCGAGCCGGTTGATCGGCTGCGGCCTGCCCGCCGCACTCGCGGGTCTGGCCGACTACGCGGACGCGCACGAGGAGCAGCAGCGCGTCGGCGTGCTGCACGCGGCCGCGAACTCGGCGGGGCTGTCGTGCTACCTCGGTTCGCTCATCCTGCGCGTGCGGGGCTCACGGACGACGGCGATCGCGTTGGGGTTGCTGGGCTTCGGTTTGGTGGCGAGCGGTGCGGCGCTCGGCGGCGACCTGGCCTTCCGCCGCGCGGTCGGCCCGAACCACGCGGCGGAGGTGCCGCACACCGGACCAGCCCGACTGGACCGATCTGGGGCCGGTCGCGGATTTCTCGGCGACCGAGCCTGCCCGCCGCCAGGCCGGGCTCATCCCGGTGCTGGTGTTGCGGTCCGGGGAGGGTTTCGTGGTTCTGCACGACCGGTGCAGCCATCTGGCCGCCCAGCTGCACGAGGGCGAACTGGTCGAACGCGATGGTGTGGCGTGCCTGGCATGCCCGTGGCACGGCAGCGTGTTCCGGATCGACGATGGCACGGTCGTCAGCGGTCCGGCGACCGCGCCACAACCGGTCCTGGACACCCGGGTGCGGAACGGGCGGCTGGCGGCGAAGGTGCGCGAGATCCCTGGTGTGCCAGCGAGTTGATCTCACGCCGTTGAGTTGATCACTTCCGGTCCGAGCGACGGTCGCCCGCCCGCATGCCCGACGGTCTGCGCGGCGGCGGCCACTGCGGCGGCCGCTGCGGATTCCGGTTGTTCGCCCCGGATCAGCGCGAGGGTGAGCGCGGCGACGAAGGCGTCGCCGCCGCCGGTCGTGTCGGCGACCGGCACGTCCTCCAGCGGCAGCACCAGGTTCCCGTCGGCCCAGGCGAACACGTTGCCCTCCGCGCCCGCGCCGAACGCCACCAGGCGAAGCCTGGGATATCGACCGAGCACGTCCTGGGCGGCGCGCAGTGCATCGCCCGCGCCGTGGATCTCCTGACCGGTCAGCAGCTGGGTCTCCATGTCGTCGGCGCGGAGCACATCGGCCAGCGCGAGCACGTCCCGGTCGTCGGTGGCTCCGTCGAGCACGACCAGGGCATCGCCCGCGAGCCCCGCCGCGGTGCGGGCGGCGGCCGGTGGCTGTTGGAGCTGCACGATGACGGCGCGGGCACTGGTCAGCGCCGACGCACCGGCGTTGACGTCCTGTTCGGTCAGCAGCATCGCGTCCGGGATGTCCTCCAGGTAGCGCCAGTGCGCGTGCCGGTCGACGATGTCGACGATGAGCGCGGACCGGCCGCCGGCTCGGCGCACCACCGCGCCGGTGTCGATGCCGTCCGCGCGAGCGCGGTCGAGCAGCCGCTCACCGTCGTGATCGTCGGCGACCACGCCCACCAACGCCACGGAAGCGCCCAGCTGGGCCAGCGACACGGCCTGGTTGGCGCCTTTGCCGCCAAGCGTTTCCCGTCGGCCGTGCACCCGGGTGGAGGCCAGCGCGTCCGGGATCTCGTCGATGGTGAGCACCAGGTCGCGGGCGATCTGGCCGACCACGGTCACATCGATCATGATTCCACCCCTGGGCCGAACCGCGATCCCGTTCTGCGGACGACGCCGCGCAACTGGGCCAGGCGCAGCGCGGCACCGAAGCGACCCGGTCCCCAGCCGACCGCACCGGCCCGCTCGCGCAGAGTCCGCCGATCGATCGGGCCATCGGCGACGGCGGCCGCGATGGCGTCGACCTCACGCTGGCGATCCGGTTCGATCAACGGGTGCTGGCGCGGATAACCGGAAGCGACGGGCTGTGGCGCGTACCCGGAGCGGGTGGCTGCGCGGCTGCTGGTGTGTTCCTCGCTCGACAGTGGCGCGGCGATGTCTTCCAGTGACCGTCCGGCCGCCTCGACACCGAAGATCCACTCGACGATGCCACCACCGGCCATCACGACCGCTCCGATGAAGTAGCCGACGGCGACCGGCCACAGTGCCTTGGTGGCGACCAGGTTGCCGAACAGCAGCGGTCCGACGATGCCGCCGAGCCCGGTGCCGACCGCGTAGAACAGCGCGATCGACATGGCCCTGATCTCCAGCGGGAAGATCTCGGACACGGTCAGGTAGGCGGCACTCGAACCGGCGGAGGCCAGGAAGAACACCACCGACCAGGCGATGGTCAACGTGGTCGCGGACAACGCTCCGGTGCCGAACAGCACGCCGGTGACGGCGAGCAGCATCCCGGAGCCCAGGTAGCAGATCACGATCATGGTGCGCCTGCCGATCGTGTCGAACAGCCGCCCGAGCAGGACCGGGCCGAGCAGGCTGCCCGCGGCGAGCGGGATCAGGTAGGCGCCCGCGCCGGCCCCGTTGACGTTGAAGAACGTGCCGAGCACCAGCGATTCGGTGAAGTAGACCGCGTTGTAGAGGAACGCCTGGCCGATGAAAAGGCCCAGCCCGAGCACGGTGCGTTTCGGGTAGCTGCGCAGCAGCACCTTGGCGATCACGCCGAATCCGATGCTGCCGCGCTGGCGCACGGAGATCGAGTCGTCGACCGGCTCCAGTTCGGTGCCGGTCTGCTCGGCGACGGTCTTCTCGATGTCGCCGACCAGGTTGTCGGCCTCCTCGACGCGGCCGTGCGTGAACAGCCAGCGCGGGCTCTCCGGAACCTTGCGCCGCACCAGCAGGATGCCGATGCCCAGCAGGGCGCCGATGCCGAAGGCGAGCCGCCAGCCCAGCCAGGTCGCGAACAGCGCCGGGTTGAGCAGCACGATGGTCAGCGCGGCGCCAACTCCCGCGCCCAGCCAGTACGACCCGTTGACGGCCAGGTCGACCGTGCCCCGCATGCGGGCCGGGATCAGCTCGTCGACCGCCGAGTTGATGGCCGCGTACTCGCCACCGACGCCGAACCCGGCGAAGAACCGCATCAGGAAGAACCACCAGGGCGCGAACGAGAACGCGGTCAGCACGGTCGCGATGAGATAGATGCCGAGGGTGACCAGGAACAGTTTCTTGCGGCCGAGCCGGTCGGTGGCGTAGCCGAGCGCGATCGACCCGACGACGGCGCCCATGATGTAGACCGACGCTGCCAAGCCGACCTGCGCATCGGAGAGGTTGAGCCCGGCGGCCGGATTCGTCAGGATCTGGCCGAGCGCGCCGACGATGGTGACTTCCAACCCGTCCAGGATCCAGACGGTGCCGAGGCCGACGAGCACCATCCAGTGCCACCTCGCCCACGGCAGGCGGTCGAGCCTGGCCGGTACGTCGGTGTCCACCGTCTGGTCGTGCGCGTCCTGATCGACCGACACTGATTCACGTCCGTTCGCTGACTAGGAAGCCTTGCGTTGCTGTTGTTTGACCGCGCGCAGCAGTTGCGCCCGGTTCATCTTCGATCTGCCCTTGATCTCCAGTTCGCGAGCGAGTTCGTCCAATTCGGACTTGCTGGCGTCGTCGATCTCGGATTTGCCGCCACCGCGCGACTTGCGCGCGCCCTCGACGCTGCGCCGCAGGGCGTCCATCAGGTCGACGACGCCGGTCGCGTCGGGCGGCTCGGCTTCGCTGATGACGTCCTTGCCCGCGCGCTTGTCCTCGATGAGCCGGTGCACCTTGGCGGCGTAGGTGTCCTCGTATTCGCTGGGTTTCCACGGTCCGCTCATCGCCTCGATCAGCGACACCGCCATGTCGAGTTGCTTGCCGCGCGTCTTCTTCTTGCCCGGCAACGCGTCGAGCTGGTGCGGGTCGCGGATCTCGTCGGCGAAGAACAGCGTGTCCAGCGCGAGCACGTCGTCGTCGGCGCGAACCGCGGTCAGGTATTGCTTGCCGCGCATGACGAAGGTCGCGATACCGGCCCGGTTGGTCTTGGCCATGGCCGCTACCAGCAGTGCGTAGGAGTCGGCGTAGTCCGGTTTCGCCGGTGCGAGCCAGTAGGTCTTCTGGAAGAAGATCGGGTCGATGTCGGCCAGGTCGACGAAGGTGTCGACCTCGATCGAGCGGGACCGGCCGGGCGCGATGTCGGCCAGTTCCTCAGTCTCGACGACGACGTACTCGCCGTCGTCGACCTGGTGGCCGCGCACGATGTCGGCGTAGTCGACCTCCTTGCCGGTGCGCTCGTTGACCCGCTGGTAGCGGATCCGGTCCGAGGTACCGCGCTGGAACTGGTTGAAGTGGATGGTGTGGCTCTCGGTCGCGCTGAACAGCGCGACCGGGATCGTCACCAAGCCGAAGGTGATCGATCCGGACCAGATCGGACGCGCCATGGCCATGTCCAGCGCATACCACCGTTGATGTTCGGCAAACCCCAGGTATCAGCCGTGGGCGGCGAGGGTATTCGCCAGCGGCGAGAGGAGTGGCGATGCTGGCGAGAGTCGCTGAGGTGCTGGCCTGGTGGGCGGTGCTGCTGGGCGCCTGGTTGATGTCGCTGAACGCGTTCTCGTTCGCCGAGTTGACCACGGCGACCTGCGTGGCGCTGCCGGGCGCGCTGGTCGCGTGCGCTGCGCGCCGGGCGGTCGGTGGGCGATGGCACGTCCGGGTCCGGTGGGCTCGCTGGCTCCGCTTCGCGCCGTGGGCGATCCTGCACGACACCGTCTCGGTGTTGCGGCTGGCCGCCGGGCCCGACCGTCCGGATGACGACTCGTTCGACGAGGTCGAGCTGACCCGTGCCGAGGACGGGCACGAGGCGTTCGCCACCGCGCTGGTGTCGGCGGCGCCCGGCTCGGTCGTGGTGGACGCGGATCACCGCCGGTTGCTGGTGCACCGGCTGCCCATCGGCGACACCGGGCTGACCGGGGCGGTGCACCGATGACGGTGTGGCTGGTCGCGGCCGGTGCGCTGATGGTCGGCGGTCTGGTGCCCGCGCTAATCCTCGCGGGGCGCGGACCGGCCGCGCACCGGCTGCTCGGCCTGGAACTGGCCGGAGCGACCGGAACGATCGCGCTGATGGTGCTGTGCCAGGCGATGAACCAGTCCAGCTATCTGATCGTGCCGTTGGTGCTGGTGCTGCTGTCCTTCGCGGGCACGCTCGTGTTCACCCGGCTGCTGCGAGGGCATCGTGGTTGACCTGGTCGCCGACGTGCTGCTCGGTCTCGGCACGGTCCTCGCGGTGCTGGCGTCGCTGGCCGCGCTGCGTTCACGATCGGTGTTCCGCAGGCTGCACTACCTGACCGTGCTGACCTCGGTCGCCGCTCCGCTGGTCGGGGCGGCGATCATCGTCGCAGACGGACCCGGCCTCACCGGCGCGAGCGTGCTGCTGATCGTCGTACTGCTGGCCGTCACCGGGCCGATCCTGAGCGCGGCGACCGGACGCCTGAACGCCCAGCGCGAGGGCCTCGTCGAGACGGAGAGCCCGGAATGACCGCGCTCGCCATGATCATGCTCGCCCTGGTCGCGGCAGGCGGCACGCTGGTCGTGTTCACCTCGGCACCGGCGCGGCAAGCCGTCGTGTTGTCGGTGTACGGGGTGCTGCTGAGCGTGCTGTTCCTGGTGCTCGCCGCGCCGGACGTGGCGCTGTCCCAGGTCGCGGTGGGCAGCGCGGTCGTGCCGCTGATGGTGCTGCTCGCGGTGCGGACCGTGCGCAAGCGGACCCGCGCGAAGGACGCTGACCGGTCATGAACCGCACCGCTCGCTGGATCGTGTTCGGGCTGGGCGCGGCCGGACTGGTGGCGCTGTTCGGGTTCGCGCTGGTTCATATGCCGGTTTTCGGCGGCGGCGTCCACCCGTACCGGGACGCCACGGTCGCCGTGTCACTGGCGCGGCGTTCGCCGAACGTGGTGTCCTCGATCAACTTCGACCAGCGCGGCCTGGACACCTTCGGGGAGGAGACCATCCTGCTCGCCTCGGTGCTCGGCGCGGTGACCCTGCTGCGGCCGGGCGAGGACGAGACGCGCGCACGACCACCCTCGGGCGGGCGGATGCTCAGCGCGACCCGGCTCGCGGGTTACGTTTTCCTGCCGATCACGCTGGTCATCGGCGCCGACGTCGTCGCGCACGGGCATCTCACTCCCGGTGGCGGCTTCCAGGGCGGCGTGGTGCTGGCCACCGGTCTGCACCTGCTCTACGTCGCGGGCAGCTACCCGGCGCTGCGCGTGCTGCGGCCGTTGCGCTGGTACGAGTACGGCGAGGCGGCCGGTATGGGCGCGGTGGTCGCGCTCGGCGTCGCGGGGCTGTGCACCAGTTCGGGCTTCCTGGCCAACGTCATCCCCACGGGCGTGTTCGGTTCGCTGTTCTCGGCGGGCACGGTGCCGGTGTTCAGCGT
Source organism: Pseudonocardiaceae bacterium (assembly GCA_036494465.1). GTDB lineage: Bacteria > Actinomycetota > Actinomycetes > Mycobacteriales > Pseudonocardiaceae > CAJCJE01. The sequence continues at coordinate 10,359 of DASXOJ010000173.1, read as the reverse complement.
CGCGATCGGGGTCGAGGTCGCCTGCGGCGTCGTCGTCCTGCTCGCCGGTTTCCTCGAACAGGACCTGGCCACGAGGACCGCCCCATGACGGTCTTCGCCTACGGCGTCGCGGCCTGGCTGGTGCTGATCGGCATCTTCGGCGTGGTCCGCAGCCACAACCTCATCCACACCGTGATCTGCGTGTCGATCGCCCAGTCCGGCACCTACGTGCTGTTGCTGACGATCGGCTACCAGCGTGGCGCGGTCGCGCCGATCTTCGGGTCGAGCACGCCGAAAGGCACACCGGTGGTGGACCCCGTCGTGCAGGCGATGACCCTCACCGACATCGTGGTCTCCGCGACGGTCACCGCGCTGCTGCTCGCGCTGGTCATCCAGGTCGCGAAGCGGCACGGCACGATCGAGCCGGACGAACTGCGGACGTTGCGCGGCTGATGGCCGGAATCATCGCCGTGCAGGCGCTGCCCACGTTGCTGATCGCGGTTCCGGTCGCGGGCGCGAGCGTGCTGCTGGCAGTGGGGCGGTTTCTGCCGCACCGACTGGTCGACGGGCTCGCGGTCGCCACTACCGCGGTCAACATCGTGCTCGCCGTGCTGCTGTGGCAGGCCACCGGGAACGGCCAGGTGGTGACGTGGGCCGGTGGCTGGCAGCCCAGACCACACCTGGTGGTCGGCATCGTGCTGGTCGCCGATCGCACCGGCACCGGTCTCGCCCTGCTGATCGCGGTGCTGGCGGGCTGCGCGCTGCTGTTCTCCTGGCGCTACTTCAACAGCGTGCACGCCCACTACCAGGCGCTGGTGCTGCTGTTTTCGGCCGGCATGACCGGGTTCGTGCTCACTGGCGACCTGTTCGACATGTTCGTGTTCTTCGAGTTGATGGGCGCGGCAGGCTACGCGCTGGCCGGGTTCAAGATCGAAGAGGCCGAGTCTGTCCAAGGTGGACTGACCTTCGGCGTGCTCAACTCGCTCGGGGCCTACCTGTGCCTGTCCGGCATCGGCCTGCTCTACGCGCGGACCGGCGCCCTCGGCCTGCCGCAGTTGTCAACGGCGCTGTCCGGGCACGGCATGGATCCGCTGGTACTGGCCGCTTTCGTGCTGATCTGCACCGGCTGGCTGGTCAAAGCCGCTGCCGTGCCGTTCCATTTCTGGCTGGCCGACGCGCACGCCGTCGCGCCGAGCCCGGTGTGCGTGCTGTTCTCCGGGGTGATGGCACCGCTGGGGGTCTACGGCGTCGCGCGGGTGTACTGGGTGGTGTTCCACGGGGTCGTGCCGGACGCCGCGATGCACAGGGCCATGCTCGTGCTCGGCGTCGTCACGGCCGCGCTCGGTGCGGTGATGTGCCTGACCCAGCGCCACATCAAACGCCTGCTCGCCTACTCGACCATCGCGCACATCGGCCTGTTCCTGCTCGGCATCGCCGCGTTGAACGCGCTGGGCGTCGCGGGCACCAGCGTCTACCTGGCCGGGCACGCCGCGGTGAAAGGCGCGCTGTTCCTGTTGACCGGCCTGCTGCTCAGCCGCTACGGGAGCGTCGACGAACTCGGCCTCTACGGCCGTGCGCGGCAGCACCGCGTGGCCGGGTGCGCTTTCGTGCTGGCCGCGCTCGCGCTGGCCGGACTGCCGCCGTTCGGCACCGGCCTCGGCAAGGGCCTGATCGACGACGCAGGCGGCTCGCCCCTGCTGACCGCGCTGAGCGTCGCGGTGTCCGCGCTGACCGGCGGCGCCGCGCTGCGCGTCGCGCTCAGGGTCTACTTCGGACTTGGACGCCGCCCGCACCCGGACACGACGGCGGCGGAGGAGATCACCGGCCAGGACGAACAGCCGGACCTGCGCCCGCCACACGACCGCACTCCGATCAGCATGATCGCCGCAATCGCGATCCTGCTCGCGGGCGGGCTGGCCACCGGGCTCGCGCCGGGGTTCGCCACGGCGATCGGCCGGGCCGCCGCCACGTTCGTCGACCAGCACGGTTACGTCGCGCGGGCACTCTCGGCCGAGCGGTTGCCGAGCCAGGTACCACCACCCGTGGCGTGGACGACCTCGGGCGTGCTGCTGGGTTTGCTGGCCACCGCGCTGGCCATCGGGGTGGCCGTCGCCGGGCTCTACGGCCGGGTCCCTGGGTGGCTGCGCGCACCGATCAAGCGCCCGTTGAGCGGGCTGCACGAACTGCACTCGGGTCATGTCGGCGACTACGCCGCCTGGCTCGTCCTCGGTTCGGCGGCGCTGGCCGGTTTGCTGATCGTCTAGTTCGCGCCGACCTCGGCGGCGAGCGTCTCAGCCCAGAAATCGAAGAACCTGTCCTGCTCAGGGCCGATCTGTTGCAGGTAGATCTCGTCGTAGCCTGCGGCGGTGTACTCGTCGATCGCCTTGACGAACCGTTCGGCATCGTTGCCGCACGGGACCGCTGCGGCCACCATCTCCGGGCTGACCAGTTCGGACGCCTGCTCGAAGTGTCGCGGCGTCGGCAGCACCTGAGCGAGTTCGCCCGGTAGCTGTTCGTTGGCCCACAACCGGTGCGCGGTCCGCACACCGTCCGCTTCGGACTCCGCGTAGCAGAGTTTCATCCCGGCCTGGGCCGGTTTGCCATCGCCACCGCCGGACCGGAACGCGTCGACGAGGTCGCGGTCGGGCTGCACCGAGATGAAACCATCGCCGATCCCGCCTGCCAGTTCGGCCGACTTGGGGCCGAAGCCGGACACGTAGATCGGCACCGGCTGTGCACCGTCTGGCAGCGTGTAGATGCGGGCGTTCTCGACCTGGTAGAACTCGCCGTCGTAGCTGGTTTGCTGTCCGGTGTGCAACAGGCGGATCACCTCGATCGCCTCGGCCAGCATCGCCAGCCGGGCCTGTGCGGGTGGCCACGCGTCGCCGAAGATGTGCTCGTTGAGCGCTTCGCCGGTGCCGACGCCGAGCGTGAACCCGCCGGTGCACTGCACGGCCGCGGTCGCGGCGGCCTGCGCGATCACCGCGGGATGGATCCGGACCGTCGGGCAGGTCACGGCCGTGGTGATCGGCAGACTGGTGGCTTCGGACAGCGCGCCGATGACCGACCACACGAAGGGACTCTGCCCCTGCTCCGAATTCCACGGGTGGTAGTGATCGGAAATCCACAGCCGGTCGAAGCCGGCCTGCTCAGCGAGCTTCGCCTGGCGGACCAGTTCGGCCGGACCGAACTCTTCACAGGACAGGAAATATCCGAAACGTGGCATGTCCGTTGGGATACCCCCGGTGCCGCGGACTAGCCACCCAGCTCGCTGGCGACCACCGCCAGGCACCTGGCCGAGTCGCCGCCCAGCGCGCGCCTGAATTCGCTGTTCGGTCGCTCACTGTCCCCGGCCGGTGAGGGTGTCCCGGAGTTTGTCGGCGGCCGCAGCCGCCTTATCCGCCGTCTTGAGCATGCCGGGAGCGGACGGTGCGTGCGGATGCGGCCGGGTGGGCGCCTTCTCCATGGCTTTGGCCATCTTCTCGCCCAGCGCGGCGAGCTGGTCTTTGTCCACTGTGGCCAGCACCTTGGGCCACACCTGCGTCTCCTCGAAATCGATGTGCGCCCGGGCGTCGGTGATGACGCTGCGCACCATCGATTCGAAATCCGGTTGGTCGGCGTGCGCCTTGTCCAGCGCATCCAGCAGGTGCTTGGCCGCGTTCTCCTGCTCGATCGCCTGGTTGGCGAGTTCGTCACCGTCCGGCAGAGCCTGGCGCACCATCGGCCAGAAGTACTCCTCCTCGACCGCCTCGTGCCGCGCTTCGGCCATCACCAGTTCGGTGACCTGGTCCTTGCGCTCCCGCACCTGGTCCTGGCTGGGGAAGGCGACCGGCCCCGCCTCCAGCTGGGTCAACATGCGCAGCACGCGCTGGTGGTCGTTGCGCAGTAACTCGATCGCGTCCATGCCCAACGCATTGCCCGCTCGGGTCCCGCTCATACGATCCGCAGCTCCCGGGTCCCGTCCGGGAATCGCCGCGTGATGCCCTGGTGATCCAGCAGTTCCAGCAGCGGTACGGCGACCCGGCGCGTGGTGTGCCACGCCTGGCGGGCCTGACTCACCGTGAACGGCTGCTCGATCGTTGCCAGCAGCGCCTGCGCGCGTTCGCAGGCGTCGGGCAGCAGGAAGATCCCGTCCGCGACCTTCAGCAACCGACCGGCCCGCACCGCGGCGGCCAGTTCCGGATTGCCGAGTCCCAATTCCCGCAGGCCCGGCACATCGGGCGCCACCAACGGATCGGCGGCGAGCTCGGCCGCCAGCCGGGCAACCGCGTCCTCGACGATCGAGGGCAACGCCTGCCCACCGACCCGGCCGCGCGTGATGCGCACCTCCGCCGTGCGAACGAGCAGTTCGGCGACGTCGGCACCGGGCAGGTCGAGTTCCTCGCGCAACGCGGCGACCGGCATCCCGTCGGCCAGGGGATGGTCTGCCAGCCACCCGTCGACCAGCTCGGGCAGCCGTTTGCGGGCGTCGGCCCACGCCCGCGGATCTGCCCATAGCGCACCGCCGATGTCCTCACCGACCACTGGCAGACCGAGCTGCCGGAACACCTCGGGCGGCAAAAACCGGGCTCGGCGCAGGAAAGCGTCGGCGATCCGCTCCGGCGGCCCTGCGGCCAGTGCGGTGAGTTCGGCGCCGCGTTCGCGGGCGGCGCCGCGCCTGCGCAGGTCAGGCGGGCGGGGATCGAGCACGTCGACCCGCGCGACGATGCGGTGCGCGCCGGGATCGCGCAGCAGCGCCCGATCCCCCACCCGCAACGGCAACGGCCGGGCCAGCCGCAACCGGGCGGTGCGCGGACCGAGCGGCCGGACCCGGACTGCGACGGCGGCCGAGCCGATGTGCAGCACCGCTTCCCGTGGCGGGTCGTCCGCGCAGAGCGCGACATCGACCTCGTTCGCCGACTGCCAGGCGTCCAGGCTCAGCAGCGCGTCGCCGTGCGCGATCGACGACCGGTCGACGCCACGCAGATTGGCGGCGACCCTGGCGACTCCGGAGACCGCGTCGGCCTCGCGTTCCAGCGACTGCAACCCGCGGATCACCACGCGGGCACCGGTCGAGGCGAGCAGGAGTTCGTCGCCGACGCGCAGCGTGCCCTCGGTGAGGGTGCCGGTCACCACGGTGCCCGCGCCGGTGATGCTGAAGGACCGGTCGATCCACCAGCGGACATCGGCACCCGGGTCGGCCGGTTGGATCGTGTGCGCCATCCGGCGCAGCGCGTCGCGCAGTTCCGCCAGCCCGGCTCCGGTCCGGCCGCTCACCGCGACCGCGTCGACCGCACCGAGGCTGGTCCGGGCCAAGCGCGCGCGGGCATCGGCCAGCGTGGGCGCCGGATCGGCGAGATCGGCACGGGTGACCGCGAGGACCGCGTGCCGGACGCCGAGGGTGTCGAGGGCGGCCAGGTGTTCGCTCGACTGCGGCATCCAGCCGCCATCGGCCGCGACCACGAACAGCACGGCGGGCGCCGGGCCGGCACCGGCCAGCATGGTGGCGACGAACCGTTCGTGGCCCGGCACGTCCACGAACGCGATGTCGCCGAGGCCGGGCAGGTTCGTCCAGGCAAAGCCCAGCCCGATGGTCAGTCCCCTGCGCCGTTCCTCGGCCCAGCGGTCCGGTTCCATGCCGGTCAGCGCGCGGATCAACGTCGACTTGCCGTGGTCGACGTGCCCGGCGGTGGCGACCACCCACATCAGCGGACGCCTCGCACCGCAGCCTCCAGCACAGCCAGTTCGTGCTCGGCGACCGTACGCAGGTCGAGCAGGCAGCGCCCGCCATCGACCCGGCCGACGACCGGCACCGCGCCGGTGCGCAACGCCGCGCCATAGTCCGGCGGCAAGCTGATCGCCGCGCTCGGCAGCCGCACGCCCGGTGCCCCTCCGCCGCCGACCACCGCCGTCGACTCCACCGCGACGGCATCGATCCCCTGTGCGACAAGGCGTTCCGCGATCGCGCGCGCCACCGCCAGCAACTCCGCGCCGGACCGGTGCAGCGCCTGCCGCACGGGCGGCACCGGGCCACGCAGGGTCGCCTCCAGCGCGGCCAGGGTCAGCTTGTCGACGCGCAGCGCGCGAGCACAGGGATGGCGGCGCAGGCGGTGCACGAGTTCGGCGTGGCCGAGGATCAGCCCGGCCTGGGGTCCGCCGAGCAGTTTGTCGCCGCTGGCGGTCACCACCGCGGCACCGGCCCGCAGGGCGCTCGCCGCGTCCGGTTCGCCGGGCAGCATCGGATCGGGTGCGAGCAGCCCCGATCCGATGTCCGCGATCACCGGCACACCCAACCCGGCCAGCTCGGTGATGCCGACCTCGGCGGTGAACCCGATGACCTGGAAGTTCGACGGATGCACCTTGAGCACGAACGCGGTGTCCTGGCCGATCGCGCCGGTGTAGTCGGCGAGGTGTGTGCGGTTCGTGGTGCCCACCTCGCGCAGCCGCGCACCGGTACCGGCCAGCAGATCGGGGATGCGGAAACCGTCGCCGATCTCGACAAGCTCGCCCCTGCTGACCACGATCTCCTTGCCCACGGCCAAGGTCAGCGCGCACAGCAGCAGAGCGGCGGCGTTGTTGTTGACGACGTGCACGGCCTCCGCATCCGGAACAGCGTCGGCCAGCGCGGTGAGCGCGCCCGTTCCGCGCCGCGCTCGCTGGCCGGTGCGCAGGTCGAACTCGACGTCGGTACACCCGGCCGCGACCAGCAGCGCGTCCCGTGCTGCGGCGGAAAGCGGCGCACGGCCCAGGTTCGTGTGCACGAGCACCCCGGTCGCGTTGATCACCGTTCGCAATCCGGTCAGCGGAGTGGCGGCTTCGGCGAGTGCGGCGTCCAGCACGTCCTCCGGCTCGATTTCCCCGCACCTGGCCCGGTCCTGCGCTGCGACGATCGCTGCCTTGACCCGGTCGCGTCCCAGCGACGCGATCGGCGCGGCCGAACGCGGATCGGCCAGCAGCCGACCGGTTGGCGGGATTCGCCGCCGGACATCCGGTGTGGAATCAGTCATGTCTGCCCCGGGGCCCGGTGGCGGAGGCGGACGGGAATCGAACCCGCCAACGACAGCTCCTGCCGTTCAACGGTTTTGAAGACCGCGCCGGCCACCAGGCCGGATACGCCTCCCTGACCCGAGTGCGTGCGAACCCCTCCATTCTGGCGCAGGATAGTCCCATGCACACGACGACCCGCCTGACCCAGTACGCGCACGGCGGTGGCTGCGCCTGCAAGATCCCGCCCGGCGAACTGGAAGACGTCGTCGGCAACCTGCTCGGTGCGCGGCCGGTCGATCCGGTCGGTGAGCTGATCGTCGGCCTCGATGACGGCGACGACGCGGCCGTCGTGCGCATCGACGGTGACCGTGCGCTCATCCTCACCACCGACTTCTTCACACCGGTCGTGGACGATCCCTATGACTGGGGCCGGATCGCGGCGGCGAACGCACTGTCCGATGTGTACGCGATGGGCGGTACGCCGGTCGTCGCGGTGAACCTGCTGTGCTGGCCGCGTGAGGTGCTGCCGTTCGAGTTGGCGGCCGAGGTGCTGCGCGGCGGACTGGACATCGCGGCCTCGGCGGGCACGCACCTGGCCGGCGGGCACAGCGTCGACGACCCGGAACCCAAGTACGGCCTCGCGGTCACCGGCATCGCCGATCCGGCGCGCCTGCTGCGCAACGACTCCGGCACACCCGGCCTGCCGATCTCGCTGACCAAGCCGCTGGGCATCGGGGTGTTGAACAGCAGGCACAAGGCGACCGGTGAAGTCTTCCCGCAGGCGGTGGACACCATGGTCACGTTGAACGACCGCGCCGCGTCGGCCGCGCTCGCCGCCGGAGCGCGCTGCGCCACCGACGTCACCGGCTTCGGTTTGCTCGGGCACGCCTACAAGCTGGCCCGCGCCAGTGATGTCACGATCGTCATCGACGCGAAAGCCGTGCCCTACCTCGACGGCGCGCGTGCCGCGCTGCGCGACGGTTACGTCAGCGGTGGCACCCGCCGCAACCTGGACTGGGTCCGCCCGCATGCCGACCTGAGCACCATCGACGAGGACGAGGCACTGCTGCTGGCCGACGCGCAGACCTCGGGCGGTCTGCTGGTCGCGGGCGAGATCCCGGGCGCGCCGGTCGTCGGCGAACTCCTGCCGCGTGGCGAACACGCCCTGATCGTACGGTGACCGGCCGCACGGCCGGTCAGACGATCGGCGAGCCACCGGTCACCGCGATGACCTCGCCGGTCACGTAGCTCGATTCCGGCGAAGCGAGGTACACGAACGCGGGCGCCAGTTCGGCCGGTTGCGCCGCTCGCCCGATCGGTGCCTGCGCGCCGAAGGACTCCACCTTGTGTTCGGGCATCGTCGCCGGGATCAGCGGTGTCCACACTGGACCGGGCGCCACCGAGTTGACCCGGATGCCGCGTTCGATCAGGTCCGCGGCCAATGCCTTGGTCAGGTTGACGATCGCGCCCTTGGAGGTGGCGTAGTCCAGCAGGTGCGGTGACGGCTGGAAACCCTGGATCGACGAGGTGGTGATGATCGACGCGCCGGGCGGCAGGTGCGGCAGGGCGGCCCGGCAGAGCCAGTACAGCGCGTAGACGTTGGTCCGCAGCGTGTGGTCGAACTGGTCAGGACCGATGTCGGCCAGACCGCTGTCCTTGGACATCTGGTAAGCGGCGTTGCTGACCAGGATGTCGACCCGCCCGAAGACCCCCACGGTCGCATCGACCACGCCCTCGCAGCCGGCGCGCTCGCTCAGATCGGCGATCAGCACGACGGCCTTGCGTCCTGCGGCGCGCACGTGGTCCGCGGTGACCGTCGCGTCTTCTTCCTCGTCGGCCAGGCAGGTCAGCGCGACATCCGCGCCTTCCCTGGCGAACGCGATGGCGACCGCGCGGCCGATCCCCGAGTCACCACCGGTGATCAGCGCGACCGCGCCGTCGAGTTTGCCGCTGCCGCGATAGCTGTGCTCGCCGTGATCCGGCTTCGGCTCCAGTTCCCCGGTCCGTCCGGGATGCGCTACCTGTTGGCCGGGTTGGTCCGGCCCGGGAAACCGGGTCCTGGGGTCCGGACGTCCTGCGGTCGGCTCTGGCACGGGAGTCACGGCGCCTCGACTACCCCCATTCGCGACCGGATATACCCCACGCCGGGTTGGCGATCGCGGACAACGTCGAGTCCGGTGCCGCGGAGGTCCGCGTGGCAGGCGAGGTGTTGCGACGGCGGCGCCGGTCAGCGTGAATGTCGCTGGCTGCCGCTTGGCACCGCGGCAGCCAGCCGAGAGCCGAGTTCAGTTGCCGAGCAGGTCGTTCAGGTCGTCGGCGTGTTCTTCTTCCTCTTCCAGGATCTTCTCCATCATCCGGCGCGTGGTCGGGTCGCTGGCACCGATCCAGTGGATGATCTCGCCGTAGCTGGCGATCGCGATCCGCTCGGCCACGAGGTTCTCCATCAACATCTGGCGGAGGTCGGCGGCGGGCACTGCGACGTACTCGGTGTGCGAGCGCTTGGTCAGGGTGCTCGGATCGAAATCCGGCTCGCCACCGAGCTGGCTGATCCGCTCGGCCGCCATCATCCCGTGATTCATCTCCTGCGAGGCGTGTTCGCGGAATTCGGCGGCCACCTGTGCGCGGTCCATTCCGGTCGCGGTGATGGCATGCTGCGAATAGCGCAGGAAACAGACGATCTCGCTGGCCACGACCTCGTTGAGCACCTCGATCAACCGCTGGCGGGACGCTTCGTCATTCGAGACGACCGGCCCGGCGGCCATGTACTTCCTGGCCTGATCGCGAATCCGCGTCAGGTTGATCTCGAACGACGTGTCCATGACGTTTCGCTCCGTTCCCAAGGCGACAGATTTCCGGCTGCCTTCAGGACTAGCCCCGTCAACGGCGTTCCAACCATCGATGCGCCGGGTCCGTCCAGCCAGCTCGGCCGGCAACGCGGACACCCCGACCGGCCTGATCCGCGTGCGCTGGCCCGGGGAACCGCCGTGACGGTCCTCACCAGATCAGATCGACCGACGCCGGGGACCGGCAACACCCACGGAGCATCGCATCTCACTGGGCGACAAGATCAGCAACAAGGACTGACCAGCTTCGCCGTTGTCGTTAACTCCGGCTTGGCCAGCTGCGTCCATAGTGGACGATTTGGTGCCAGGAGGACGGCTGCGCGGGGGTCAGCGGTGCCAGGGCGGTCAGGTCGGTGAACCGGGCGGGGCGGAAGGCGGCCAACTCCGGTGCGGGCTCGCCGCCCAGGATCTCCCGCGCGGCGAGCCTGCCCAGCAGTGGGCCGAGCGTCACGCCGCTGTGCGTGGCGAGGACGTAGATGTATCCGCTGGTGTCGGGCCCGGCGACGGTGTGCCCGTCTGCGGGGAGGCTGCGCAGTCCCAGGTTCACCCGGTCGATCCGGGCGTGCTCGGC
>DASXOJ010000172.1:0-14506 GCA_036494465.1 Pseudonocardiaceae bacterium | reverse complement strand
CCGTGATGGGCCAGCGCGGCACCTACGAGCACCGCGACTTCGTCGAAGCCATCGCCGAACGCAACGTCGAGGAGGCGACCGCGATCATGCGCCGCCACATCGAGCGGACCGCGAAGGTGCTCAGCAAGACGAAGGACTGAGCCACTGGGACTGACCGCCGATCCCGTTTTCCTGCTAGGACCTGGGTTTTGTAACGAACCCTCCGTTCTGGCGACTAGCACGGAGACGGAGAGCAGCGGAAGGCGGCAGCGGTGGGTGAACCGGTCGGTTTTGCGGTGATCGATACGGAAACGACAGGTCTGCGCACCGGCTATCGACATCGCATCGCCGAGATCGCGGTGATCCACTGCGACCTCGGCGGACAGGTGACCGACGAGTGGTCGACTCTGCTGAATCCCAATCGCGACCTGGGTCCACAGGCGATCCATGGCATCCGCGCGGCCGAAGTACGCAAGGCCCCCCGGTTCGACCAGATTGCCGGTGACCTGATCGCGAAGTTGCGTGACCGGGTTGTCGTCGCGCACAACTGGCCGTTCGACGCAATGCACCTGCGCGCGGAGTTCGAGCGGATGGGCATGGCCGAAACGCCGCTGACCGCAGATGCCGGACTGTGCACGATGCGGGCGGCTGGTCGAGTACTGCCGCACAGCCGCCGATCGCTCATCGATTGTTGCGCGGCGGCCGGGCTGACCGGAATGCGCTGGCACACCGCTCGCGACGACGCGATGGCCGCAGCGGTGCTCCTCGGGTACATCCTGCGGCATGATCCCGGTACGGCACGGTTCAGTGCCGCGCAGGCCCTCGCTGCTGCTTGGGTTTGGCCGACACTGCCGGTCGACCTCGTCGAACCGGTGCACCGATTGCCTGCGGACCACGTCGACCCGCATTTCCTCGCCCGCCTGGTCGAACGACTGCCGCGCGACGAAGAGCCCGTTGTGGACGCCTACTTCGCTATGCTCGACAATGCCCTTCTGGACCGGCAGATCTCGGTGTCGGAGTCGGATGCTCTGATCGATGTGGCTGACCGCCTGGGGCTGGGCAAGGCAGAGGCCGTCAGCGTCCACCACACATATCTGCGGGAGTTGGCTCGCGCCGCGTGGGCGGACGGCGTCATCACCGACGACGAGCGCACCGACATGCATGCCGTCGCCGCATTGCTCGGCCTCAGCGGCCAGATTGTGGATCAGGTGCTTGCCGAGGAACGCGGCTCGACCGGAGGTTCCGTCGCCGTCGGTGGCTTGGCGCTCCGTCCCGGCGACAAGATCGCGTTGACTGGAACCATGCAGCGAGATCGTGCCGAGATCACCACGCTGGCCGTCGCTTCCGGCCTGCGAGTCACCACCGGCGTCAGCAGGAAGACCGCGGTGCTGGTCGCAGCCGACCCGGACTCGTTGTCGGGCAAAGCCAAAGATGCCCGTGCACTGGGAGTCCCGGTCGTCGGTGAAGATGTGTTCCTCAAGGCAGTGTCCGCCCTGCAGGGACAAGCTCAACCCGCGCCCAGCCTCGGGTAGACCCGTCGCACGTTGCCCTCGAACACCTTGGCGCGGCCCTCGTCCGACAGACCGGCGGCCTCGACGAAGCGCTTGGTGTCGTCGAAGTAGTGGCCGGTCTCCGGGTCGATGCCGCGCACCGCGCCGATCATCTCCGACGCGAACAGCACGTTGTCCACGTCGATGACCCGCAGCAGCAGCTCGACGCCGGCCTGGTGGTAGACGCAGGTGTCGAAGAAGACGTTGCGCATCAGGTGCTCGCGCAGCGGCGGGCGCCCCAACCGGTCGGCGAGTCCCCGGTAGCGGCCCCAGTGGTAGGGCACCGCGCCGCCGCCGTGCGGGATCACGAACCGCAACGTGGGGAACTCGGCGAACAGGTCGCCCTGCACCAGCTGCATGAACACCGAGGTGTCCGCGTTGAGGTAGTGCGCGCCGAGCGCGTGGAAGTTCGGGTTGTCCGATGTGGACACGTGGATCATCGCTGGCACGTCGAGCTCGACCATGGCCTCGTACATCGGGTACCAGTACGGGTCGGTCATCGGCTTGCCGGTCCAGTGCCCGCCGGACGGATCCGGGTTCAGGTTGCACCCGACGAAGCCCAGCTCATCGACGCAGCGCCGCAACTCGGCGATCGACGCGTCCAGCGACCCTTCCGGCGTCTGCGGCAGCTGGCAGACGCCTGCGAAGCTCGCCGGGAACAGCTCGACGACCCGGTGCACCAGGTCGTTGCTGGCCCGCGCCCAGTCGACCGCGACGTTCCGGTCTGGCACATGGTGCGCCATCCCGGACGCCTTGGGCGAGAACAACATCAGGTCCTCGCCACGCTCGCGCAACGCCTTCAACTGGTTGTTCTCGATACTGTCCCGCACCTCGTCGTCGCTGATCGCGCCCGGGTTCGGCGGCGGCCCGATCGGGTTGGACAGCCAGACCAGCTGGTCGTCGCGGAACTCCTGGTGTTGCGGCGGCGTCGTGGTGTAGTGCCCGTGGCAGTCGATGATCACGCGTCCTCCGCATCCACGTAAACCAGCCCCTTGGCTTGCAGCCGCTCGCGCATCGCCGACACGTCCAGGCTCAGCTCCCCCGCCGCGTACCGCGCCCGTGAGGCCGCCTCCTTCGCCTCGCGGGCACGCGAGGTTGTCAGTACCGCGTCGGCTGACAACCGGGGGACCACAACCACCCCGTCGTCGTCCGCGACGATCACGTCGCCCGGGTGCACCAGCTGTCCCCCGCACACCACCGGCACGTTGACGTCGCCGAGCGTCTCCTTCACGGTGCCCGTCGCGGAAACGCATGCCGACCACACCGGGAAGTTCATCGCGGTCAGCTCGGCGACGTCGCGACACCCCGCGTCGATCACCAGGCCCAGCACACCGCGCGCCGCGAGCGCGGTCGCGAGCAACTCTCCGAAATACCCCGCATCCGAGAACGATGTCGGCGCGACGACCAGCACATCACCGGCCTGGCACTGTTCGACGGCGACGTGGATCATCCAGTTGTCGCACGGCGGCACGCTGACCGTGACCGCAGTGCCCGCGACGTGCGCGCCGGGAAAGATCGGGTTGATCCCCGGCGCCAGCAATCCGCTCCGGCTCTGCGCCTCGTGCACCGTCGCCACGCCCAGTTCGGCGAAGTCCTTCGCCTGCGGCGCGCGCGGTGGATTCCGTACCACGACTGGCATCAGCTCATCGCCTCCACCTGCGGGAACAGCGACACGTGCACGACACCGTCGCCGACCTGGCCACCGACCGCGCGAATCGCGGTATCGACCTCACCAAGGCCGTACCGATGCGTGGTCAGCCGGTCCAGCGGGAACCGGTCCGAGGCGAGCTGGGCCATCGCCAGTTCGCAGGCACGATAGCTGTGCCCGCGCGCGCTCTTGACCGTGATCGCCTTCTCGGTCAGCTTCTTGATCGGGAAGTCCGGGAACGCCGCCAGCTCGCCCTGCACGACCAGCGTGCCCGCGCGCCGCTTCAGCGCGTCGATCCCGAGCAGTACCGGCGCCGTGCCCGCGCCCGAGGTGCAGTCCAGCACCACGTCGACACCCTTACCACCGGTGATCTCGTTGATCCGCTCGCGCGGGTCCTCGGTCTGCACGTCGATCGTGTGATCGGCGCCGAGCGTCTTGGCCAGGTCCAGCCGGGCCGCGTCGCGCGTCGTGCCGGTGACGATGATCAGCGACGCACCCGCCTGCTTGCACGCGACCGCCTGCGACAGCCCCTGCTGCCCCGGCCCCTGGATCAGCACCGTCGAGTCGTAGCCGACGCCGCCGTCGATCAGCGCCCACTCGATCCCGTTCGACATCGGCGTCGCCACGCCCGCCAGTTCGGCACTCACGTTGTCCGGCACCTTGTGCAGCACCGAGTTCCACGGCAGGTACATGTACTGGGAGAATCCGCCCCACAGGTGGTAGGGATTGTCCGAAGTGGTGTATCCGTAGCGGCGCGCGTCCGGATTGGTGCGCCAGTCGGTGTTCTCGCAGTGCCGGTACTCGCCCATGTGGCACCAGTCGCACGTGAAGCAACCGACGTAGTGCTCGACGAACACCCGGTCACCCTCGCGGAAACCCTTGCGCTCGGTGAACTCCCGGCCCGCCTTGGCTATCACGCCGATGTTCTCGTGCCCCATGATGACCGGCGACGCGAACGGCGGCTTGCCGTACATCTTCACGTCGGTGCCGCAAATACCGGCCACCTCGACCTGCATCAACGCGCCGTCGGCCGGAATGTCCGGCATCGGAAACTCGCGCAACTCGGTGATCCCGGGCGCGGTTCGTACCGCGGCCAGTACTCGCTCGGCCATGAACGAATCCTTCCGATCGAACGGCCTAATGGTCTGACAGTTTGCTACTCTAACCACGTCGTCGAACGGAAGAAAGTGTGAGCCGATGCGCAAGCTCGAACTCAGCGCCGTGTCCAGGACGCAGGGCAACAACCGCGCGGTCAAGGACGGCCGGATCGCGCCGGGACTCGCGAACCTGAACTTCACCGAGATCCCGGTGTTGGTCAAGGCGTTCCGGCGGATGGTGCGCGAGACCGAGTTCGACGTCTGCGAAATGGCGATCACCACCTACCTGGTGGCCAAGGAGCACGGCAAACCGTTCACCGCGCTGCCGATCTTCCTGGTGCGCGGTTTCCACCACGGCGCGATCACCACCAACGCCGACATCGCGCCCAAGGAGTTGCCGGGTCGTGCGGTCGGTGTGAACCGCGGGTACACGGTGACCACCGGGGTGTGGGCGCGCGGTGTTCTGCACAGCGAATACGGCCTCGACCTCGACGAGATCGACTGGGTCCTGTCCGGCGACGAACACGTTGCCGAATACGAACCGCCCGCCAACGTCCGCTCCGCCAACGGAGAGCTTGCGGATCTCCTCGCCTCAGGAGAACTCGCGGCGACGATCGGCGTCACCGCACCCGATACCCACACCCTCATCCCCGACGCCGAGCAGGCCGGTTATGCCGCGCTGCGCGAACGGGGCCACTACCCGATCAACCACCTGGTCGTGGTCCGTGACGAACTCCTGCACGAGCACCCCGACCTCGCGCGCGACCTGTTCGACACGTTCGCCGAGTCGAAACGCCGCTACGTGGAAGAACTCCGCGCCGACGCGATCACCGAACCCACCTCGGCCGACCGCATGCACCGCGAAGTCCTGCGCATCACCAATGACGACCCGCTCCCCTACGGCATCGAGCCCAATCGCAAGGTCCTGGAAGAACTCCTCGATCACGCGACGAACCAGCGCATCCTCCGCAGCCGCCCGAACATCGACGACCTGTTCGCCGACGGCACCCGCGACATCACCGGCTGAGCGGAGGAAAACCATGCGCATCGCCATCGCCGCCGACCACAACGGCATCGCCCTCAAAGCCAAGCTCGTCGCCCGCCTCACCGAGCTCGGTCACCAGGTCGAGGATCGCGGTGCGTTCGACGCCGAACAGGTAGTCGACTATCCGATCCTGTGCGCGGATCTCTGCGCGCGAGTCCTCGACGGCTCCGCCGATCGCGGCATCGTGGTCGGCGGTAGCGGATCGGGGGAACACATGGCGTGCAACAAGATTCGCGGCATCCGCGCCGGTCTCGGGCACGAGCCGTTCACCGCGCGCATCTCCCGCGCGCACAACGACGCCAACGTGCTGATCATCGGCGCCAAAGTCATGGAAACCGCGCCGGCACAGGAGATCCTCGAAGAATGGCTGGTCACCGAGTTCAAGGGCGGTCGACACCAACAACGCCTCGACCAGATCGCCGCCCTCGAACGCGGTGAGTCGCTCAGTAGCTAGCCAAACAGTGTCTCCTTCAAGAAGGCCAGCACCCGAGTCGGCGCGGTCTGCTCGGTCTGTTGCGCGACCGGCACGTTCCAGTATTCCGCGCGGGGCAGGCATTCCTGAAGGTAACGCGCTGCCGAGGTGGCGTGTGAGGAATCCTGGCCGGGCACGATGAGTGCGGGAACGTCAAGGCGCATCAGGTCTTCCGGCTCCGCGCCGGGCACCGTGTCGCGGTCGAACTGAGTGCGCGCGATCGCGCGGACGACCAGCAGGTAGTCGTCGCGATCGTGCTTCACGTACTCGCGCGCGAACTCCGGATCGGTGCGCAGCACGGTCACCCACGGCCCGACGCGCGGGTCCTTGGTGAACCCCAACGCGTGCGAGTTCACCAGGTCGACGACGCGATCGAGGCCGTGTTCGGCGACGAACGCGGCATGCGTGGCGAACCGGTCGTGCTGCGTCATCCGGTACTTCGGACCGCCCGCCGGTGAGAACAACACCATGCCGCGCACCCGATCCGGATGCGCCACCGCCAGCGCGACCACGCTCGAACAGCCGACGCACCCGCCCATCGCGTATGCGCGATCGACGTCCAGATGGTCGAGCAGGCCGATCCCCTGCCGCACGTAGTCCGCCCAGCCGATCCGCTCGACCCGGCCACCGCTGCGGCCGGATTCGCGGCGGTCGAAGCTGATGCAGGTGTAGCTGTTCAGCAGGTAGGCCATGATCTTGGTGCGCTGGTAGATGCCGAGCTGGTGCCAGTTCTCCAGCTTCGAGTCGAATCCGCCCGGCGAGTACATCAACAGCGGTGGGCCCGAGCCCTCGACCTCGTAGTGCGTCTCGATCCCGTCGATCACGGTCGTGGCCATGGCACACCGCCCTTGATCTGACGCTCGGCACGCACATCCTCCGCGTACTCGCTAAGCGCGCTGAATGTCGTCGCGGCAACATTCGCGTAGGTGTCCGGCGGGTTGTCGATGCCGGTCGCGGCATATCCGATCGCCGCGTGCGCCATCCGCACCCGCCCGTCCAGCCACGGTCCGCCGCCGAACCCGCCGAGCACCGGAATGGACACCGCCTTGGCGACTTCAGCGCCCGCGACCGGACCCGAGTTCGTGAAGTCGAGCATGGACGCCCCGGCCTCTTCCAGCCGCTTCGCCCAAACAACCAACTGGTTGGTTGTTTGCTCTTGCACAGGGCCGGCGGCCAGGGAGCTGTAGTCGATGCCATGCCGCAGCGCGAGCTGCGGCGTCAGCCCGAACTGCGCGAACACCGGAATCCCGGCGCGCTCGATCGCGGCTACGGCCTCCGGGTAGTCGACCGCGCCGTCCAGCTTGACCAGGTCCGCGCCAGCCTCCTTGACCAACCGGACCGCCGCGCGCACCGCGCTGTCCACGCCCTCCTGCAACGGGCCGAACGGGAAGTCGCAGCAGACCAGCGCCCGCTGGGCGCCGCGCCGGACCGCTCGGCAAACCGTGATCATCTCTTCCATGGTCACCTCGAACGGGGTCGCGTGACCCCAGAGGTTGACCCCGACCGAGTCGCCGACCACGAGCAGGTCGACGCCGGTCCGGTCGGCGATGGTGGCGACCTGGTAGTCCCAGGCGACCACGCCGACGATCTTGCGCCCGGCCCGCTTCATGTCCGCGAGCCCGGGCACCGTCACCTTGTCCATGACAACCCTTCTAGGCGCCGAGCGCGGTGAGTAGACCGGCGGCATCACGACGATCACGGGACACCAGCAACACCCGCGAATGGGGCCGCAACGCGGTGACGGCAGCACCCTGGTCCTGGTCGGACGCGAGCACGAGACCGGCGGTCATGATGCCGCGCAACACGCACACGTCACCGATGGCCGCGGCCGCGGCCGCGCCGTCGCCGTTGGTGGCGATCATCAACACGAAGTCAGCGTCCTCAAGTTCATCGGTACCAGCGTCGAACAGGAACCGGGAGCCGAGCCAGGGCGCCTCGGCGAGCGGCCGGACGATCTCGGCAGCGCCCGCGTCCAGCGCGACCACCCTGGTCGCGCGTTCCACCCGCAGGCCCGGTTTGGCGTCGATCCGAAACCGGGCCTCCTCAGCCGTTGCCGCGCTGGCACAACTGTTCAGCAGCGTGGGTCGCATGTGGTCAGACCGTCGCCTGCCGGACACCGGGCTGGACGGTCAACGCGTCCTGCGCGGCGTCCAGGAACGCCTGGTCCTTGGGCAGCACGATCGCCGCCGACCGGACCTTGTGGTGCTCCGGATCGACCCCGGGCGGCGTCAGGCCCTGCTCGCGCAGGTCGAGCGCGGCCTGGATGAGCTTGCGCCGCGCCTTGATGATGCCGCTGTCGGCCGACACGAGGCGTTCCTTGCCTCGGTCGACGATCGGCCCCATGCTCTCCTGCAAGGACGCGTCCTGCATGGCGATGCCCTTGATGCCGGAGAACGTCTCGCCGCGCTTCTGCGCCGCGCGGTCCATCAGGTAGTCGTTGTCCTTGTTGGCCAGCGGGCGGTAGGTGCCGGGCACGAACTCGTTGTGCACGCCGTGCCCGTCCTTCATGGCCTGCACCTCGGACTCGGTCAACGCACGCACCGGCTGGTAGTCGAAGGTGAACACCCAGCAGTTCTCGTCGTCGATCGGCACCCAGAAGTGGCCGTGCACCGGATGGTCGCCGCGCGGCGGCACCATGGTGAACGCGGGCATCACCCACGGCGTGATCCGCCAGTAGTAGTGGCCCTCCTCGGCGTTGCGCCGCACCCCGACGTAGAGACCGCCCTCCGAGTCGACCACCTCGAAGTACGGCTTCATGTCGTTGAGGTTGTACTGGTTGCCCTTTGATCCCTTGAACAGCGGATCGTTCTTCAGGCCCGCCGAGTGCAGCCAGGACACGTGGCTGGAGTCGATGCCGCCCTCCAGCGCCTGCAACCAGTTGCACTCCTGCCAGCGCTTGGACGTGTAGGTCTGTTCCGAGGGGACGTGCACCCACTCGTACTCGGGCAGCGGCGGCTGCTTCGCGGGGTCGCCCATGTAGGTCCAGAGCACGTCACCGATCTTGACCAACGGATACGCGGTCAGCTTGACCTTGGCGCAGAAGCCGCTGTTCGCCGGTTCGGAGGGCACCTCGACGCACTGGCCGGTCACGTCGTACTTCCAGCCGTGGTAGGCGCAGCGCAGGCCGTTGGTCTCGTTGTTGCCGAACCAGAGCGACACGCCGCGGTGCGCGCAGAACTCGTCCATCAGCCCGTACCGGCCGGAACTGTCCCGGATGGCGATCATCCGCTCGGACAGCAGCTTCACCCGCACCGGCGGGCAGCCGTCCTCCGGCAGTTCCTCGGCGAGCATCGCGGGAATCCAGTACTGCCGGAACAGATCGCCCATTTCCGTATCGGGTCCGGTACGGGTGAGCAGCTCGTTGATCTCCTGCTTGAGCATGTGTGCGACCCCTCGGGTTCTTCTCAGCGGTTCTTCGCGCCGTGCGTCGTGCCTGCCGCGACCGCCGCTTCCAGCAGCTGCTTGCCTTCCTCCGGCGAGAGCTGCACCGCGTGCCGCTCGATGTTGTGCAGCCGCATGGTGCGCAACAGGCCGGTGTCCTGAATGGCCAGATAGCGCGAGGTGTCGTTCTGATCCAGGTTGAAGTGCTGGTGCCAGGCCCAGCGCGGCGGCGCGAACAGCGTGCCTTCCTGCCACTCGACCACGTCGATCGGCTCGTCCTCGTAGTTGATCAGCGAGTAACCGTGTCCCTTGACCACGTAGAGGTATGCCTCGGTGGTGTGGCGGTGACGGACGGAGTTGTTGCCGGGCTTGAGCTCGGAGATGTGTGCGGAGAGCACCTCGTAGTCGGCCAGGTCGAAGTAGTGGCCCCGGTTGTTGCGCCACGGACGGGCCGGCAGCTCCATCTTGCGCAGGTCGTCCTCGACCACGAGGCCCTTGTTCGGCGGGTGTTGCCGGTTGAACTCGTCCCGGGCCGCGATCTCCGACGTGCTGAGGTTCTTCTTGTCACTGGACAGGACGCCCTTGAGATATTCGTCGCGCATCCGAGCTCCTAGTTTGGTCATACCAATCGTCCATAAGACTATTGGTCCTCGGACCGCGCCATGTCAAGATGCCTGCGGTTACCTTAAGGTCTAACTGTCCTACCAATGGAGGTTTTATGGGCACCCTGAAACTGAGCATCGCCACCACCGACTACGACCACTTCCGCGACTTCCGCCTCGGCACCGTGCGCGCCGAAGGCATCGAGCACGTCTGGTCGGTGCTCAGCCATCACGAGGTGTTCGCCCGGTTCACCGCGAACCGCGAGTGGGACGTCGCCGAACTGTCCATCGCCAAGTTCGCCGCGCAGGTCACCAGGGAGGATCCGGACATCATCGGCCTGCCGGTGATCTGCTCGCGACTGTTCCGGTTCGGTTCGTTCTACGTCAACCGCAACAGCGGCATCCACACCGTCGAGGACCTGCGCGGCAAGCGGATCGGCTCCCCGGAATGGGCCCACTCGGCCGCCGTCTACATGCGCGGCTGGCTGCACAACGAGGCGGGCGTGCCGCTGACCGACGTCGAGTGGTACCAGGCGGGCGCGAACGCCCCGGGCCGGGAGGAAAAAGTCGAACTGGATCTGCCCGAAGGCGTGCACCTGACCCGGATCGCGGACCGCTCGCTGTCCGATCTGCTGGCCGCGGGTGACATCGACTGCGCCATCATCGCCCGCCCGCCGACCTCGTTCCTGGAGGGCCACCCGGACGTGGTGCGCCTGTTTCCCGACCACGAGCAGCGCGAGCGCGAGCACTACCAGCACTCCGGGATCTGGCCGATCATGCACATCATCGCGATGCGCCGCGCGATCCTGGCGGAGAACCCGTGGGTCGCGCGCAACCTGTACAACGCCTTCCTGGAATCCAAGCAGCGCAGCGTGACCCGCCTGCTCGACCCGGCCGTGTCGCGCTACCCGCTGCCCTGGCTGCCCGGTTACGGCAGGCGGATGTCCGACGAGTTCGGCGGCGACCCGTTCCCGTACGGCATCGAGCCGAACCGCGCCACTGTCGACCTGCTCCTGCGCTACGCGCACCAGCAGGGCATCACGCACCGACTGGCCACCGCGGACGAGGTCTTCCCGGCGGGCGTGATGACGAAGGTCATCGTCTGAGGAGGTACTTGCCCAATGGCAACCAAGTTTGGAATAATGGTCTAACCATTAAGGAGGTAGGTCATGATCGAGGTCGACCTGCTGGTCGTGGGTGCCGGCCCGGCCGGCCTGTACGCGGCCTACTACGCGGGCTTTCGCGAACTGCGCACGGCGGTCATCGACGCGCTGCCCGAACCGGGCGGCCAGGTCGCCGCGCTCTACCCGGAGAAGCAGATCTACGACATCGCAGGCTTCCCCGCCGTACGCGGCCGCGATCTCGTCGCCGCCCTCGTCGACCAGGCGGAACGCTTCGCGCCGACCTGGCTGCTCGACCAGTCCGCCCAGGAACTGACCCGGCTGCCGGACGGTCGCCTGCGCATCGTGACCACGAAAGGCACCGTCCTGCTCACCCGCTCGATCGTGATCGCGGGCGGCATCGGCACGTTCACCCCGCGCCCGCTGCCGGTCGGCGCCGACTATCTCGGTCGCGGCGTCGACTACTTCGTCACCGATCCCGACGGTTACACCGGGCACCACGTGCTGGTAGTCGGCGGCGGCGACAGCGCGCTGGACTGGGCGCTCGCCCTGGAACCGATCGCCACATCGGTCACGCTCATCCACCGCAGGCCCAAATTCACCGCGCACGAGAGCTCGGTGAGCCAGCTGCACGCGTCCTCCGCCACCGTGCGCACCCCCTACGTCCTGCACGACATCGCGGGCGACGCGGCGGTCGAACGAGTCGTCCTGCGCGACACCGGCAGCGGCGAACTCGTCGAACTCGACTGCACCCGGATCGTCGCCGCGCTCGGCTTCACCGCCAACCTCGGGCCGCTCACCGGCTGGGGGCTGCGCATCGTCGACCGGCACATCGGCGTCGACTCGCGGATGTTCACCGGCGTCGAAGGCATCTACGCGGCCGGTGACATCACCGACTACCCCGGCAAGGTCCGGCTCATCTCGGTCGGTTTCGGCGAAGCCGCGCTCGCCGTCAACAACGCGGCCGTCGCCGCCAGTCCGGAGCAGAGCCTGTTCCCGGGCCACTCCAGCGAAACCGCCGCCTGAAGGGACCATCCGCCATGCCGTACTTCATCGCAGGCGACTGCCTCGACGTGCTCGACAAGTCGTGCATCGAGGAATGCCCGGTCGACTGTATCTACGAGGGCGACCGCAAGATGTACATCAACCCGCGCGAATGCATCGACTGCGGCGCGTGCGAACCGGTGTGCCCGGTGTCCGCGATCAATTCCGACCTGCGCCTCGCCGCCGACGAGAGCGCGTGGCGCGACGACAACGCGGCGTTCTTCGACCAGGTCCTCCCGGGCCGCGACGCGCCCCTCGGTTCGCCGGGCGGCGCGAACGCGGTGAGCCCGGTCGGCGTTGACACGCCGTTTGTTGTCGCGACTACAAAATTGGAGGCATGATGACCGAGCAAGGCCGAGTGGCCGCCGCGCCATGGCGGGACAGCACGTTCGCCAACGTGTGGACGCGCGGCGACAACCACGCGCAACTGCTCGAACTCCCGCGCGCGATCGGCGCCGCGCTGGTCGCGCAGGACCGCCCGCAGACCCGGACCGTGCTCGACATCGGCAGCGGCCCCGGCGATTTCCTCACGGTCTTCCTGGAGGAGTTCCCGGATGCGCGCGGCATCTGGCTGGACGCCTCCGAAGCCATGCTGCACCTGGCCAAGAAACGCCTCGCGCCCTACCGCGATCGCGTCGAATACCGCCTGCTCGACATGACCGACCTGATCGGCCGCGAGCTGCCCACCGACATCGACGCGATCGTCACCTCCCGCGCCGCCCACCACCTCGACGCCGCCGGACTCGCCGACTTCTACAGCCAGGCCGCGCAACTGCTCGCCCCCCGCGGCTGGCTGCTCAACCTCGACCACGTCGGCCCGGTCGAGGAAGTCTGGGACCAGCGGCTGCGCTCGGTCCGCAAACGGTTCCAGCCGCCAAGCAACACTCCCCCGCACCACCACACCTACCCGCTGACCAGCATCGACGACCACTTCACGGGCCTCAAAGCGGCTGGTCTGACCGACGCCGACATCCCCTGGCGCGCCTTCGTCACCTGCCTGTTCGCCGCCCGCAAGCCCTGACCCAGCCGTCCCCCGGAGACCAAACGACCAACTAGTTGGTCGTTTGGTCCCCGGGAGGGCGCAACCTGCTCAGTCGACGGACTTGGCGAACGCGATCAGCGCCGCGTTGGTCTCATCGGGGCGTTCCTGCTGAATCCAGTGACCGGCGCCCTCAATCAGGCCGAACGACGCCAGGTTCGTCACGGCGGGAGCCATCGCGGGCTTCAACGCGTCCAGCGGGAACCAGTTCACGACAGGGTCGCGGTCGCCGCCAAGGAACATGGCAGGCACCGTGATCCGAGCGCCGGCCCACGGTGTGGTCAGCTCCCAGTTGCGGGTGATGTTGCGGTACCAGTTCAGCGCGCCGGTGAAGCCCTCCGCCGCGAACGCGTCGACATAGGCCGCGATGTCCTCTTCGGACAGCCACGCGGGCAGTTCTTCAGGCAGCGCAAGCGAACCGGTCATGCCGTTCTCGTCGCAGATCAGGTTCTGCACGGCCGGGGTGTCACCGGAGTACCAGTAGAGCATCCTGCGGAACACGTTCGCGGTATCGCCCTCGAACTCGCGCTCGGCGACTCCGGGTTCCTGGAAATAGAGCTGGTAGAAGTTGTCGCCGAACGCGGCCCGCACGGTCGCCAGCGGCTCGGACTCGGCGCGCGGCGCGAACGGGACGCTCAGCGACACGACGCCGCGCACCAGATCCGGTCGGCACTGGGCGACGCCCCACGCCACCGGCGAACCCCAGTCGTGGCCGCCCACCACCGCGTTCGGCGCGCCGAGCGCGGTGATCAGCCCGACAGCGTCGCCGACGAGATGGTGGATCGTGTAGTCCTCGACCGATGGCGGGTGCTCGGTCGTGCCGTAGCCGCGTTGGTCGGGCGCCACCGCGTGGTAGCCCGCCTCGGCGAGTGCGCCCAACTGGTGGCGCCACGAGTAGGAGGTTTCCGGGTAGCCGTGCAGAAGCAGCACCAGCGGCCCTTCGCCAGCTTCGGTGATGTGCATCCTGATGCCGTTGACATCGAGGTACCTGTTCTTGATCTCGCTCACGCGACAGTTATCCCCTCTGAGTGAACGGCGCGTCAAGCAACCGGATCATGCGCCTGACTGTCAGCCGAGCGTTCGACGAGGGCGGTGAGGATCAGGCCGACGGAGGCGATGATCAGGTTCTGCAACGCGGGTTGCAGGCCGTTCCATTTGGACGACTGCCACATCTCGAACCATTCGCCGCCGATGGCGATGAAGCCGAGCCCGAACAGCAGCACCCACATCAGCCAGCCGATGATCGAGAGCTGGCGGGCGCCGGTCGTCCGGCCGCGCACCCACGCGACGAAGGCGGCGATGAGCACGATGGCCGAGATGGCTTCCCAGGCGATGATCGCGATGTAGGCGGCGTCGGCGACGCCGTCGCTGGTGATCGCGCGCCACATGGTGTGCGGCGATTCGAACGTGGTGTCCATGGCGAGCACGTGCACGACGAAGGCCTGGTTCGTGCCGAAGTCGGTGATGTTGCCGAACGCGATGAACGCCATCTGCAGCCCGGTGCTCAGCGCGAGCAGCGCGACAACCG
>DASXOJ010000171.1:0-12282 GCA_036494465.1 Pseudonocardiaceae bacterium | reverse complement strand
GCTGCAGCTTGGTGAAGAGGGCACGGTCCTGCTGAAGAACAACGGCATCTTGCCGCTCAACCCGAACCCCACCGCCAAGCAGTCCATCGCGGTGATCGGCACCGACGGCGGTGCCGCGGTTGAGCTCGCCGGCGGCGGCAGCGGCGGAGTGGACAGCTCGAACACGGTCTGGCCGCTGACCGGCATCCAGAACGCGGTCGGGCCCAACGTCTCGGTCACTTACACCGCGGGCGACGACAACGGCACGGCCGACATCCCCCAGGCGGTTGCCGCAGCCCAGGCCGCGACCTACGCGATCGTCTTCGCAAACGCCCCCGAGGGTGAGGAGAGCGACCTGACCACGCTCGACCTGTCCAGCGCGGACGAGACGATGATCGCCGACGTGGCCGCGGCCAACCCGCATACCATCGTGGTGATCAACAGCGGCTCGCCGGTGGTCATGCCGTGGCTCAACTCGGTGGCCGGGGTGTTCGATAACTGGTACGGCGGCGGGGAGACCGGGGCGGCCATCGCCGCGCTGATCTTCGGCACCGTCAACCCGTCGGGCAAGCTGCCGGTCACCTTCCCGGCCAGCCTCAGCCAGGTTCCGGCGCAGACCACCGCGCAGTGGCCCGGCACCGCCACCGGACCGGTCTACAGCGAGGGCGTGAACATCGGATACCGCTGGTACCAGTCGCAGAACATCACGCCCGCGTTCCCGTTCGGTTTCGGCCTGTCCTACACGAAGTTCTCGTTCGCCAACCTGAACGTGGGCGGGTTCAACGCCAACGGGACGGCAACGGCGACCGCGACGATCACCAACACCGGCTCGGTGGCCGGTGCGGACGTCGCCCAGCTCTACGTCGGTAATCCGGCGGCCAGCCAGGATCCGCCGGAGCAGTTGCGCGGGTTCCAGCGGGTCATGCTGAACCCGGGCCAGAGCAGCACGGTGTCCTTCCCGTTGACCGTCCACGACCTCGCGTCCTGGTCGGCGCCGGACAACCAGTGGGAGGCCAAGGCGGGCAGCTACTCGATCAAGGTCGGCGACGCGTCCAGCAACGTGCCGCTGTCCGGTTCGACCAGCCTGGCCCAGACGCTGACCGGCCAGATCGCGGCTGGTGCGTCGTTCGCGGGTGTGTCGCTGGCCAATACGGCGGTGAGTGCGAACGTCACGCCGAACTCGGGTGTGCCGGGCGCGGAAACGGTGGGCGTTGTCAATCCCTTCGGCTACAGCAGCCCGAAGGGTGCGGGGGTCTCCTTTGCCATCCAGGCAGCGGATTCCAACGCGTCGCAGGCCCTCACCTTCACCGCGTCGGGGTTGCCACCCGGCATCGCGATCGCGTCGAACGGCACGATTTCGGGTGCAGGCAACACCTTCGGCACGTACACGGTGACCGTGACCGCGACCGACCCGAAGGGAGTTTCGGGCACGGCCACGTTCATCTGGTCGGTCGTGCAGTAACCGGTTGATCAGCGCGGGGCCGCCGAGCGCGTGTGTGTCTCGGCGGTCACGCGCTGGGTGTAGCGCAGCGCGATGATGACCACCACGACCGCGGGACCCCACTGGATCAGCAGTTCCTGGAAGCGGGGCAGCGGCCCCATCGCGCCGGTGATCAGGTGGGTGATGCCCAGGACCAGGATCGCCACGCCCCACACCGCGCTGATCTTGCGGTTCAGCGCGATGAAACGGGGGCTTTTCCAGTATTCGCGCGGCACGTTGACGCGGGCGATGGTCGCGGTGAACGGCGCGAACGGTGCGGTGATCAGCATGTACGCGGCGAGCACCAGCGAGGCGATGCCGCGGCCGTAGCTGCCGAGGAAGACCTGGGTGGCGTGATCACCGGTGAACGCGATGACGGTGATCACCGCGAGGGTGATCGTCTGCACGATCGGCAGGACGGGCACGGTGCGGCGCGCGGTGATCGCGACCACGATGATGGCGGCGATCGCGCCGATGAGCGCGGCCTCGGCGACCGGGATGCGGCCGTCCAGGAACGTGAACAGGACAAGCGGCACGAAGCCGAGTACGAGCGTCAGTGGATTCACGACGGATCCACGGATCGACGATGCCCTCGGGTTCACCGGTCTTGACAGCAGGTTGATTAAAACGAGCGGACCCAGGTCCAAGTGGTGGTCACCGCGGCGCAGACGCAGAACGGCGACTACACCAGGATCGCCGAGGCCGTCGGGACCGCCAGCGCGCTCGGCACCGCGACCGCGCACGCCTCATCCGGCGGTGGTTGCAACGACGGGGGCGGGAGCGGCTACAGCTACGTCGTGGCGTGCATCAGCGCCAGTGGCGCCAAGCTCGAACCGAACCTCTACGTTCTGGACAACAGCCCTCCTTGCACGTCGGTGAGCATCTGGGTCAACAACGCCAACGAGAACCAGCTGACGGTCTGGAGCGACCAGACCGTCAACAACGGGTGCGCACTGGGTATCCACGGCCCGTGGCCGCTCACCAGCGCCAACACCCCTGGCATCGTGGACGGCGACACCTACTACGTGTACGTCCGGATGAACTTCCGGAGCGGCGGCTACGAGCTGCTCGAATCCCCGACGGAAGTCCTGAAGTACTGATCAGATGTCGAGCGTGACCGTGCCGAGCGCGCCGAAGTCGGCTTCGTAGTGGCCGGACTTGCTGACTGGCACGGCATCGGTGAGTGACCCGGTGATGATGTGCTGACCGGCCGTCAGGCCGCGACCGTTGCGGGCCAGGGTGGCGGCGAGGCGAGTGAGGGACAGGTACGGGTCGTCGATCATGTCCGCGCCGGAGCGGCCGGTGGCCAGCGGGCCGTCGGGGCCGGTGAGGGTGACCGACAGGGCAGCGAGGTCGATGGCGCCGGGGTCGACCGGCGAGCCGAACACGACGCCCCAGTTGTTCAGGGCGTTGCCGACCCGGGCGGCCGCGGATTCGGTCGAGGGCAGGCGAAGCGCGTTGATCTCGAACGCGGGCGCGACCGAGGCCACGGCCGCTTTGGCCTGGCCGACGGTGATCTCGCCGGTGATGTCTCGGCCGAGCACGATGCCGATCTCCGGTTCCAGCCGAACGTTTGCCACGGCCGGTAGCGAAGCGCCGGAGGACAGCACCCGGGAGGCGAGCACGTAGCCGGGCGGGCGGACGTCCTTGCCCATCGAGTCGCGGGCGGTGCGCGAGGTCAGGCCGACCTTCCAGCCGCCCACTTCTTCGCCGTCGGCGAGCCAGCGGTCGAGCACGGCCAACTGGAGGCGGAAACCGGCGTCGACGCCTGCGTCCGCGAACGGGCGGAGTGCCTCGGTGTCGGCGGCGCCGTTGGTCGCGATGGCATGCAGCGCGTCGACTGCGGCATTGGTCGGGGAGGTCATGCGTTCCTGCCTTTGCGGGCTCGGTCGAGTTCGGTGCGGGTGAACGCGGTGATGTGGTTGAGGTCGTTGGAGATCGACACGAAGTCGAAACCGTCATCCAGTGCCTTCGCCGCCGCGTTGCCGTCGTTGACGTGCAGGCCACAGGACTTGCCCGCGCCAACCGCGGCGGCCCTGATCGCGGTGAGGGCCTGCTGGTACTCGGGGCGCTGCCAGCCTTCCTGCGGGGTCTGGCCGCCGACGGCCAGCGCCAGATCGGACGGGCCGACGTAGATCGCGTCGATGCCGGGCTCCGCGCAGATCTCGGCGACGTTGCGCAGGCCCTCCGGGGTCTCGATCATCACGATGCACGCTACCTGCTCGTCGGCCTCCCTCGGCGCGAAGCCGATGGTCAGGCCGGAGCGCATCGGGCCGAAGCTGCGCACACCGCCCGGCGGGTAGCGGCAGGCGCGGGCGGCATGCGCCGCGTCGGCGGCGGTGTTGACCAGCGGCACGATCACGGCGCGCGCACCGGTGTCCAGTGCCTTCCCGATCAGCGCGGGGTCGTTCGCCGGGACCCGGATCACCCCGGTCGAGCCGCCGAGTTCGGTCGCCATCACGCCGGCCAGTGCGCCGCGCTGATCGAGCAGGCCGTGTTGCAGGTCCAGACAGACGTAGTCGTAGCCGGCGCGGGCGATCCGCTCGGTGGCCGGTGGGTTGTCGGTGGTCACCCAATAGCCGATGATCGTCTCCCGTGCCCGCAACCGGGCCGCGAAGTGCTGCGCCACCTGGAATCCGTCCCTTCCCTCGGCTATCGGTTGTAGGCCGGTGCAGGCCCGTCGAGCAGTTGCCAGATCTCGTCCAGCCGTTCGGTCAGTGCCTGGTCGAGTGGGTCGTCGGTGGCCGCGTCGAGGTTGGCCACCAGATGGTCCACATTGGACGCACCGAGCAGGATCGACGTCACCGCCGGTCGCGAACGCAGCCAGCGCAGCGCGACCTCGATCGAGGTGAGGCCGTGCTCGCGACCGGCTGCCGCGACCGCGTCCACCGCGTCGAACAGGGCATGGCTCCAGTATCGCTGCCGGTACATCGTGCCGAGGCCGCTACTGCCGAACCGGCCCTCGTCCACCGGCTCGGCGTAGCGATACTTTCCGGTCAGCAGGCCGCCCGCGAGCGGGTTGTAAACGACGTTGGCCAGCCCGGCGGACGCGCTGTACTCGACGTACTCCTGCTCGATCCGGCGAGCCAGCAGGTTGTACAGCGGCTGGGAGACCGTCGGCGCCGTCCAGCCGCCGTCGCGCGCGGTGTGCAGGAGCTCGGCGATCTGGCAGGCCGCGTAGTTCGACACCCCGACCGCGCGCCCCTTGCCCGCACGCACCAGTACGTCCACCGCTTTCGAGGGTTTCCGCGATCGGCGTTGCCCGGTCGGGCTGATGCAGGTAGTAGACGTCGAGCGTGTCGACGCCCAGTCGCCGCAGGCTCGCCTCCGCACACCGCGCGATGGCCGCGCCGGACAGCGGCGCGGCGCCACCGGCCTCGTCGCTGGGCATGCCGACCTTGGACGCGACCGCGAAGCGGCCAGGGTTGCCCGCGATCAGCGCGCCGATCATGCTCTCGGACGCGCCACCCGCGTACACGTTCGCGGTGTCCAGCATGGTGATGCCCGCGTCGGCGGCGATGTCCAGCATCCGGCGTGCTGCCTCGATATCGACCTGGGCGCCGAAGGTCATCGTGCCGAGCACGAGGCGGGGCAGGGGTTGGATCATCGGGTTCCTCGTTCCGACCAGCGGGCCGAGATCGTCCTCGGCGGGTACAGGCTTTCCTTCAACAGCACGAGCCGTGGCGCGTTCGCGCCGAGCGCGGTGCCGAGCGCGTCGGCCAGTCCGTCCAGTGTGGACTCGACAGCGGGGATGCCGAACGCGGCGGCCAGCGCCAGGAAATCGGGACGGACCAGGTCGACGCCCCGGTGGGCGCTGCCGGTGTGGTCCTGGTCGAAGCGCAGCGCCGATCTCGGCGGTGCTCGTAGGCGGCGTCGATGCCGCGCGGGCGCGGCTCGGTGATCTCGAAGCTGGCCAGCAGCCGCCCCGGCCGCGCGGACATGACCAGCACGCGGTCGGCCAGGAACAGCGCCTCCGGGATGCTGTGCGTCACGAACAGCACGGGTTTGCGGTGCTGCATGAGGATCGATTGCAGTTCAACGGAGAGCCGGTCGAGGGTGAGCGCGTCGAGCGCGGCGAACGGCTCGTCCATCAGCAGCAGCTTCGGGTCGTGCAACAGCGCGCGGGTGATCGCCACCCGCTGCTGCATGCCACCGGAGAGTTCGGACGGGTAGTGCTGGGTGAAATCGGCGAGGCCGACCGATTCCAGCAGGCCGTGCGCGCGTTCGAACTGGCGGCGCTGCCTTCCGACTCATCCCGGCTGCTCGTTCTGCGCAGGTCATCCGGGGGTAAGTGCTGAGAGTCGGCATCTATTGCGCGCTTCGCGCAAGACTCACGGTCCAACATTGCGCGAAACGCGCAGATCGCTTTATGGTGGCATCCAGTACCAGTCCAGGAACGGAGGTCGCGCATGCCCACGCCGCTGTGGATCGTTGCCGACGACCTGACCGGCGCCGCCGACTCGGGAGTCGCCTTCGCCGGCGCCGGTCCCGTTCGGCTCGACCTGGGCAACTCCACGTGCACGGCCCACGTACGCGTGCTGGATACCAACACCAGGGAAGCCGGCGCGGACACGGCAGCAAGCGCGATCGCCGCGGCACTGGCCCGCATCCGGCCCGGCGACGCGGTGTTCAAGAAGATCGACTCGCTGCTGCGCGGTCAGATCGCGGCCGAACTGCGCGTTGTGCGCAAGATGTTCCCCGCCCGGCCGCTCATCATCGCGCCCGCGGTACCCGCGCTCGGCCGAACCGGCATGGCCGCGCGCATCGCCACCATGCTGCCCACCGACGACCAGATCCACGTTTGCGAAGCACGAACCGACGCCGAACTGGACGCGATCGTCGCCGCCGGAAGCCAACTCGACCCACCACCGATCTGGGTCGGCGCCGCAGGACTGGCAGGCGCGCTCGGCCGCACCTTCGCCCACCCAGACCAGGTGACCGCGCCGCGCAGCGCAAGCGTGCTGGTGATCGCGGGCAGCCACTCCGAACCCGGCATCGACCAGATCGACGCGGCCGCAGGCGCGGGCGTCCGCTGGATCGGCCTTGCCGCGACCGAACTCGTCGCCATGAGCCCGGCCCGCACGGCGGAACTGGGCAGTGAACTGGCGGCCCTCGCCCGCGCGGACAGCCTGCTGGTCTCGTTGACCGGCGCCGTCGACCACGACCTGCGCGCGCTGGCCGCTGCCGCGCTCGGCCAGGTCTGCGCACCGGCGGCGCGCGCCAGCGAATGCCTGGTGCTCAGTGGCGGCGCGACGGCCAGGGCCGTGCTCACCGCCGCGCGCACCACCTCGTTGCGGCTGCTCGGCGAACTCGAACCGGGCGTCGTCCTCACCAGCATCGACCCGCCGACCAGGCCGGGATCGCACGTCATCACCAAGTCGGGCAGCTTCGGCGACCGATTCACCCTCGTCCGGCTGGTCGACACGATCACCGGCGCGGAAGGAGCAGCATGACCAGCAGGCCCGTCGTCGGCATCACCATGGGGGACGGCGCAGGCGTCGGCCCCGAGATCATCGTCAAGGCCGTGACGGATCCCGACATCCGGTCGATGTGCGACCTCGTCGTG
Organism: Pseudonocardiaceae bacterium; assembly: GCA_036494465.1. Classification (GTDB taxonomy): domain Bacteria; phylum Actinomycetota; class Actinomycetes; order Mycobacteriales; family Pseudonocardiaceae; genus CAJCJE01. Next base: position 5,257 of record DASXOJ010000171.1, on the reverse strand, counting down.
ATCGGCGACCTGGCCCGGCTGCGCCGCGCCGCGCAGATCTGCTCGGTCGACCTGGATTTCCGCGCCGTCGCCAAGCCCGCCGAGGCGCGGTTCGAACCCGGCGTGCTCGACGTGATCGATCTCGCGCTGCTGCCCGGCGACCTGCCCTTCGGCACACTGTCCGCCGCCGCGGGCGAAGGCGCCTACCAGTACGTCGTGCGCGCCTGCGAACTTGCCGTCGCCGGGGAGATCCAGGCGATCTGCACCGCGCCGCTGAACAAGGAGGCGCTGCACGCCGCCGGGCACACCTATCCCGGTCACACCGAACTGCTCGCCGAGCTGACCGGCGTCGAAGAGGTGTCGATGTTACTGGCAAGCGAGAAGCTCAAGGTCATCCACGTGACCACGCACATCGGCCTGCGCGACGCGATCGACCGCATCGAGCCGGGCATCGTCGAGCGCACCATCGAACGCGGGCACCGCACCATGGTCGACGCGGGCGTGCCCAACCCGTCGATCGCGGTCTGTGGCATCAACCCGCACGCGGGCGAGAACGGCCTGTTCGGCTACGGCGAGGACGACAACAACGTGCGTCCCGGCGTCGAAGCGGCTCGCGCAAAAGGAATCGACGCGCACGGCCCGCTTCCGGCCGACACGGTCTTCTTCCGCGCCGGGCGCGGTGATTTCGACCTCGTCGTCGCCATGTACCACGACCAGGGGCACGGCCCGGTGAAGGTGCTCGGGCTCGACGCGGGCGTCAACATCACCGTCGGGCTTCCGGTCATCCGCACGTCGGTGGACCATGGGACGGCTTTCGACATCGCGGGCACCGGTACCGTCGACGAGGCGAGCATGATCGAGGCGTTGCGCCGCGCTGCCGCGCTGTCGGCTCGGACCCGGGGGTAGGAGGACAAGGATGCGCAGCGGCGAGCGGCGTGACCACATCGCGGGTCTGCTTTCCATCGAAGGAAGCATCAGCGTGGACAGCCTGGCCACGCGGCTCGGCGTGACCGCATCCACCATCCGGCGCGACCTGGCCCGGCTGACCGAGGACGGCACGGTGACCCGTACCTACGGCGGCGCCGTCGTCTCCGCGAACCGCTCGCCCGAGCCGCCGCTGCACCAACGCGCGCACGAGGCCAAGGCCGAGAAGGACGCCATCGGCCACTGGGCGGCAGCCCAGGTCCGCGACGGGGAAACCGTGATGCTCGACGCGGGCACCACCGTCGGCCGCGTCGCGCACCACCTGCGCGGGCACGCCGGGCTGACCGTGATCACCAACGGCCTGACGTCGCTGATCGAACTGGCGGATGCCGAGGAGATCAACGTGATGGTGCTCGGCGGCACGCTGCGACACATCAGCCATGGCCTGGTCGGCCCGGTGACCGACATGAACCTGGTGCGCTTCTCCGCTGACCGCGTCTTCCTCGGTGCCGACGGCCTCACCGCCGATCGCGGCATCTGCGAGGCGAGTCCGGTGCAGACCCGCACCAAGGAGCTGATGGCCGCGCAGGGCTCGGCGATCTACGTGCTCGCCGACAGCAGCAAGATCGGCCGCGCCCCGTTCAACGCCTGGGCTCCGCTGCAAGGCCGGTGGACCCTGGTCACCGACAGTGCCGCCGACGACGAGCAGCTTGCGCCGTTCCGCGCGCTGGGCAACGTGGACGTGGTCGTGGTGTCCGGGTCACTAATTCATTCCCAGGTTTCCTGACCGTCTCCGATGCGGTCGTTTGCAGACATATTTTTCCACTCTGGGTGAGCGTTGTCGATGTTCGGTTTTGTCATCTGTTGATAACAACCGGCTAAATAGTGTTTAGTTAACGTCGATCTAACGCGCTTTTCATCACCGGCAAGGCTGGTGTTGTGATCCCTCCCACGGGTCCTTGGTTTTGTGGTCGGTGTCGGGTTTGCTGTGGTACGTACCGTCGCGACACCACAGTGAGCCCTGCTCTCCGGCCGATCCCGGCGTGCTCATCGTCGTGTGAATGTTAAACGTTGACGGCGTATTTACGTGCGTGTCCGCTCGTGGTAATCGCGGAGTTCGATAGCGTTTCACTTGCCGCACAACAAGTCCAACCGGTCCAGATCACTCCTCCGTTCGCCCGTTGACAACGCGTTGTAAACGTCGCTAGCTTCGCTGTGACGAACGCGGGTCAATCGACGGGGAGTGCGTCTTTCGCTGCGACCGGCGCGCCTGCCAATCACCATCGACGGCCCGGGAGTTTCGCATGTCCACAGCTGCTCGGGAAAATGAACTCGTTATCGGATTCTGTCCGTTGGGTGAACAGAATCCGCGCCTGGTCGCCGCCGTGTCGGCGGCGGGCGGTCTTGGCGTGCTCGACCTGGGCACCGGTGATCGGCGCGCCCGGCAGGCACTGGCGGACGCGCTGCGCTGGGCCACTGGGCCGATCGGCATCCGCCTGTCGGACGAATGCGCACTCAACCCGGACGCATTGCGCGACGTGCATACGATTGTGCTCGCCAGTGAAACCCGATGGAGTCCAGCGGATTTCGCCGCCCAACTGGTGCTCACCGAGGTGGTGAGCCTGGCCGAGGCCGTGCGCGCGGTCGAGGCGGGCGCGGACGGGTTGATCGTGCGCGGCAGCGAAAGCGGCGGTCGAATCGGCGAGTTGGGCACGTTCGTCCTGCTGCAACAGGTCCTGGCCGACGCGCGGATCACCGTGCCGGTCTGGGCAGCGGGCGGTATCGGCGAACGAACCGCGGTCGCCGCCGTGACCGCGGGCGCGGCAGGCGTGGTGCTCGACATCCAGCTTGCCCTGCTCGCCGAATCCGAACTGCCCGCCTCGGCAACCAGCGTGCTGCACGGTATGGACGGCTCGGAGTCGATCGTCGTCGACGGCGCCCGGGTGATACGCAGCCGAACGACCGACGCGCTGCTCCCGATCGGCCAGGATGGATTCCTCGCCGAAGTGTTCGCCCGACGTTGGCGAGACGTCGGTGGCGCGGTACGCGCGCTCCGGGCAGCCATGCGCGATGGCGCTCGCAACGCGATCGCCGCGCTCGGTCCGGACGCACCCATGCGCACGGTGCTCGGCTCAGGGTTGCCGATCGTGCAGGGCCCGATGACCAGAGTCAGTGACGAGCCCGCATTCGCAGCAGCAGTCGCCGAACACGGCGCGCTGCCGATGATCGCACTGGCACTGTCCACGGCAGACCAAACGCGCGAAGTCCTGCTGCACACCCGCGACGCCGTCGCAGGAAAACCCTGGGGCGTAGGTATTCTGGGCTTCGCGCCAGAGCAGACCCGCGCCGCGCAACTCGACGTGATCAAGGAGATCCGGCCAACCCACGCGATCATCGCAGGCGGCAGGCCCGCGCAGGCAGCGGCACTCGAAGAAGCGGGCATCGCTACCTTCCTGCACGTACCGTCGCCCGGCCTGCTCGGCCAGTTCCTGCGCGGCGGCGCCCGCAAGTTCGTCTTCGAAGGCGCCGAATGCGGTGGCCACGTCGGACCGAGGAACAGCTTTCCCTTGTGGGAAGCCCAAGTCGGCGTACTCACGGAGTTCGCCGATACCGACGGACTCGCCGTGTTGTTCGCGGGTGGCATCCACGACGCGCGCTCGGCGGCCATGGTGTACGCGCTGGCCGCACCGTTGATCGAGCAGGGCGTCGCGGTCGGTCTGTTGATGGGCACCGCCTACCTGTTCACCGAAGAGGCCGTGCGCGCAGGCGCGATCACGGATCTGTTCCAGCGCCAGGTCTGCGATTCAGCAGGCACTGCGTTGCTGCAGACCGCGCCCGGCCACGCGACCCGCGCCGCGATCAGCCCGTTCACCACCAGCTTTGCCGACCGCGAACGCACCCTGCGTGCCGAGGGAGTCGGCGATCGCGAGCGCTGGGAACGACTCGAACAGCTCAACGTCGGCAGGTTGCGCGTGGCCAGCAAGGGCATCACCCGCAACGGCGCCAACGGCGCCAACCTTGTCCCGGTCGACGAGCCGACCCAGTTGGCCGACGGCCTGTTCATGGCGGGCGACGTCACCGTCCTGCGCTCGGCCACGACCACCATCGACGCCCTGCACACCTCGGTCACCAGCGAAGCAGTTGCCTTCCTCCGTGAAACCGAACCGGAGACCCAGCGACCCGAACCCACCCCAGTCGATATCGCGATCATCGGAATGTCCGCGATGATGCCGGGCGCCCCCGATGTGGACACGTTCTGGTCCAACGTGGTGCGCGGCGTCGACTCGGTCACCGAGGTGCCCGCCGAACGCTGGGACGCGGCCACCTACTACTCCGAGACCGGCGAGAAGGGACGCACACCGTCCAAATGGGGCGGCTTCCTGCCGCAGATCCCGTTCGACCCGCTGCGCTACGGCATCCCGCCGGCAGCCCTGGGCAGCATCGAACCAGTGCAACTGCTGGCATTGGAGGTCGCCAACCGCGCTTTGCTGGATGCGGGCCTCGCCGGTCCGAGCACCGATCGCTCTCGCGTTTCGGTGTTCTTCGGCGCCGAGGCAGGCAGCGACCTGTCCAGCGCCTCGGTGCTGCGCACCACGCTGCCCGCCTACCTCGGCACGGTGCCGCAAGCGTTGGCGGAGCAGTTACCGCAACTGACCGAGGACTCGGTCCCCGGCATGCTCGCCAACGTGATCGCGGGCCGGATCGCCAATCGGCTCGACCTCGGCGGCGCCAACTACACGGTCGACGCTGCCTGCGCGTCCTCGCTGGCCGCCGTCGACATCGCGTGCAAGGAACTGGTCTCGGGCAACAGCGACGCCGTGCTCTGCGGTGGAGCCGATCTGCACAACGGCATCAACGACTACCTCCTGTTCTCCTCGGTGCACGCGCTCTCGCCGACCGGCCGATCCCGCACCTTCGACACTGCGGCCGACGGCATCGCGCTGGGCGAGGGCGTCGCCTGCGTCGTACTGAAACGCCTTGCCGACGCCGAACGTGACGGCGACCGGATCTACGCGGTGGTCAAGGGCGTCGGCGGGGCGAGCGACGGCCGTTCGCTCGGCCTCACCGCGCCAAGGCCGGAAGGCCAGCGCTCGGCCTTGGAACGCGCTTACCGCAACGCGGGAGTGTCGCCGAGCGCCGTCGGCCTGGTCGAGGCGCACGGCACCGGCACGGTCGTCGGCGACCGCACCGAACTCGCCACCCTCACCGACGTGTTCACCGAAGCGGGCGCCGAACCGGGCAGTTGCGTGCTCGGCTCGGTGAAATCGCAGATCGGCCACACCAAATGCGCGGCGGGCCTGGCCGGTCTGATCAAGACGGCGCTGGCCATCCACACCGGAGTCCGACCGGCAAC
>DASXOJ010000170.1:0-4786 GCA_036494465.1 Pseudonocardiaceae bacterium | reverse complement strand
GTCTTGGGGGGAGAGGGTGGGGGCGTGGGGTTGGCTGGCGGCGACGAGGAGTTCGAGGTTGGTGCGTAGTGAGGTGAGGGGGGTGCGGAGTTCGTGGCCGGCGTCGGCGACGAGGCGGCGTTGTTGTTCTTGTGATTCGGCCAGGGCGCCGAGCATGGTGTTGAAGCTGCGGCCGAGGCGGGCGAGTTCGTCGTCGCCGGTGACGGGGATGGGGCGGAGGTCGCCGGTGGCGACGCGTTCGGTGGCGGCGGTGAGGCGGGCGACGGGGCGCAGGCCGCCGGTGGCCACGGCGGTACCCGCCAACGCCGCGACGACGACGCCCGCGCCACTGATCAGGAACAGGACCAGGCTCAGCCGGTTGAGGATTGCGGTTTCGTTGGTGAGCGGCTGGGCGGCGACCAGCGCGTAGTCAGCTCCGGGAAAACCGACGGCGGCGACGACGTTGTCGTTCTCGATCCAGGCATCGCCGGGCGCGTCCGACGCTTGACTTGCCTGGGTGGCGATCTGCTTCTGGGCCTGGCCGATCAGCGACTGCGGCACCGTGTAGGTGAAGGCGGAGCCACACAGGCCCATCGGCTCGCCGCTGCCGTCGATGATGCTGATCCGCACGTCGTTGAAGTTGTTGTTGCTGGGTAGCGAGACCGAAATACCGCAATGCGGGTTGACCGTGGCGGACGCGACCGCGCCGTACGCCTCGTTGAGCAGGTTCTGCTGGGCCTGGCCGTAGAGGTTCGACCGGACAGTCAGGTAGGCGCCCAACGACACCAGGGCGACGGCGCCCGCCACGCAGATCGCGGCGAGCAGCGTCACCCTGGTGCTGAGCGAGAAACGGCGCGGCCGCTCCGGCTCGTCGGCAGGATCGACCGCGGCGTCGTCGGATTCGGCGCGCATATGTCCAGACAATGACCTATCTGGCTGAGAGGACACTGAGATATTCGGAAGAACGGGCCAAGCCTTCCAATCTCAGTCGGTTTGTCGACCCGATCGGGCGGCGGCGACCAGGCTGGTCGCGGACACGATCGCCCAGACGCCTTCGAGCAGCAGGAATCCCCACTGGCGGTCGACGATCGCGGCGATCGCCAGCGTGGTGGAACCGATGACGTTGAGCATGAGGTAGGTGCGGGAGCGCTGGCCGAACCAGCCGCGTTGCGCACCGAGGAAGCCGAACAGCACGAGCAGCGAACCCGCGACCTGGACCACCTGACTCATCACGACACTCCTTTGTGGAGCGTCGTCTTGGCGGACCGGGTACGGCGCAGATCTCGTCCGGGAGGCCCGCACTGGCCGCGGACCTCCCTGCCATGCTCTCACATCTGGTCAGCCCAGGTCGGTGAGCTGCGGCACCACCGGTGCCATGCCGTCGATGAACGCGGCGGGGGAGCCGGTCGTCGGCGTGATCATGACCGCCTGGATGCCCAGCTTCGCGTAGTCCGCCATGGACCGGACGAACTCGTCCCGGGTGTCCGGCCTGGGGCGGGGATTCGACGCGATGATCGTCTTGCGGATCTGGTCGTAGTCGCGGCCCAGTTCGTCGCAGTGCTGGCGCAGCACGTCCAGCTTGTGCGCGACGTCCCCGGGCGTGGTGCCGAACAGGTTGCAGGCGTCGGCGTATTGCGCGACCAGGCGCAACGTCTTGCGCTCGCCGCCACCGCCGATGAGCACCTTCGGCTGGTTGATCGGCTGCGGCGAGCAGATCGTCTCGGCGAGTTGGTAGTGCTTGCCCCCGAACGGGCCGTTGTTGTCCGGATCCCACATCTGCGCGCAGATCCGCAGCGCCTCCTCAAGGCGTTCGAACCGTTCGGCGACCGGCGGGTAGGTCACGCCGAGTGCGCGGTGCTCGCGCTCGAACCAGGCGGCGCCGAGGCCGAGCACGGCACGGCCGCCGGACAGCACGTCCAGCGTGGTCACGATCTTGGCAAGCAGGCCGGGGTGCCGGTAGGTCACGCCGGTGACGAGCAGCCCGAGGTCCACCGTCGACGTGTGCGCGGCCAGGTAGCCGAGGGTGGTGTAGCCCTCCAGCATGTGCGATTCGGCGGGCAGGCCGGTCGGCTCGATCTGGAAGTAGTGATCCATGAACGACAACCAGGTCGCGCCCGCTGCCTCGGCAGCGGTGCCGACCCTGGCCAGTTCGCCCGCGATGGCGGTGGTGCCGCCGTCGATGTCGAAGATGGGAAGGTGGAAACCGAGTTCCATGGTGAGTGCGCTCCTCAGCAGTGAACAGACGTTCATCAAGCTAGTTGCTGGAGTGCGCTCCAGGTCAAGACCGGAGGGGCCGGCCCGCGCGGGCCGGCCCCTCGGCCGGGGTGATCAGATGCCTGGGGTCGGCACCACTTTGGACAGGCCCTTGCCGCCGGTGCTGGTGTTCGACGCGCCGACGACGTTCGGCGTCTTCGCGGACACGCACTCGCTCTGGTCGGTCACGTTGATGCCGTAACCGTTCTTGTCCGTCACGGTCAACGTGTTCTTGCTGAACGTGTTGCCACAGCCCGTCTTCTGGTACACGTTGTGCACCTGGAACGTGTCCAGGTAGGCGTTCTTGGCGGTGTTCCCGGTGATCGTGTACTTGTCGCCCTTGACGTCGATGACCGAGTCGGCGGAGTTCTGGTTCTGCTCGCCGGTGCCGTCCAGGGTGTTGCCGGAGATCAACCCGTCGTGGGTGCCCTCCTTGATGTCGATGCCCTCGGCGGCCACGTTCGGCCCGATCTTGTTGCTCAGCACCTGGATGTAGTTGCCCGCGTCCGGGCTCTTGCCCTTGTTGGTGCCGTAGCAATCCCAGTTGCTGTTCGACGAACCGAGGTAGCTGCCCTCGCCGTAACCCGGCTGCTCGAGACCGGTGTTGTAGGCGTTCGAGTTCTTGATCACGCCGTACGCGCTGCTCTTGCGGAAGTGCACGCCCTCGTAGCCGATGTCGTGCACGGTGACGCTGTCGACGGTCACGTGCGACGCGCCGTCGAGCACGAGAACGACCCCATCCACCGGGGCGAGTCGGCCCGCGTCGCGCGTGCGATGACCTGCGAGCGCCGGCGTGTTCTCTTGGCCGACACGGAGAGTGCGCCGCTCGGATTCCACCGGCACGCCTTCGGCTGGCTGGACACCATCCTCGCTCGCTGAGACCGGTGCCGGAAATCCGCAGGGTATCCTCAGCAACCCCTTGCCGCTTCCCAAGGGAAATCTCAGGGTCGCTCGCTTAGCTGATGTCAACGCCAACGACGAGAACCGTGGACATCGGAGCAGACATGAGCGACGAATTCGATCCGAGCCGGAACCCCGGTCAGCGGAACGAAAATTCCGAGCAGCAATACCCTGGCCAGTTCCCTGGTCACGCTGCGCCGAGCCATGACCAGTGGCCCACCCAGCAGATCCCGCCGGTGGGCTTCGTCCCGCCCGCGAGCAGCGCGGGCTGGAGCGCGCCCACCGGACCGTGGCAGCAGCCCTACCCGCCCTACGCTGGCCAGGTTCCGCCCCGGCGCAAGCGCAAGGGCCTGCTGGTCGGCGTCTCGGCCGGGGTCGTGGTGTTGTCCGCGGTCGCCGGGCTCGCGATCGGCCGGTTCGCCTGGAACAGCGGCAATGTCGCGAACCAGGCGTTCGGCTCGGTGTCCGGCCCGACCGGCGGCACGAGCGCCTCGATCAACCCGGACGCGATCGCGCAGAAGGTCGACCCCGGCCTGGTGGACATCAACACCACGCTCGGCTACCAGAACGCGGAGGCGGCGGGCACCGGCATCGTGCTCACCTCGAACGGCGAGATCCTCACCAACAACCACGTGGTCGAGGGCGCCACCAGCATCGAGGTGACCGACATCGGCAACGGCAAGACCTACACCGCGACCGTGGTCGGCTACGATCGCACCAAGGACCTCGCGGTCATCCAGTTGCAGAACGCCTCCGGGCTGGCCACCGCGACGCTGGGCGACTCGTCGAAGGTCAAGACCGGCGACGCCGTGGTCGGCATCGGCAACGCGGGCGGCGCGGGTGGCACGCCGAGCGCCGCGGGCGGCACGGTGACCGCGCTGAACCAGTCGATCACCGCCTCGGACGAGTCGGCCAGCGCCTCCGAGCAGCTCACCGGCCTGATCGAGACCAACGCGAACATCCAGGCGGGCGACTCCGGTGGTTCGCTGGTGAACAGCGCGGGCCAGGTGATCGGGGTGGACACCGCGGCATCGGGTGGCTCCTCCGGCCAGGCCGGTCAGGCAGCCAACCAGTTCGGTCAGGGCGGCCAGGCCAGCCAGGGTTACGCGATCCCGATCAACGAGGCAATCTCCCTTGCGCACCAGATCATCGGCAACCAGAGTTCCAGCACCGTCCACATCGGACAGAGCGCGTTTCTCGGTGTTTCGGTGAGCGGGCAGGGTGGCGCCCAGATCGTCGGGCTGCTCTCCGGCGGCCCCGCGCAAGCGGCCGGGCTGGTCGCTGGTGACGTGATCACCTCGGTCAACGGCACCACGATCGACTCGCCGACCACGCTGACCAACCTGATGGACACCTTCCACCCTGGCGATTCGCTGAGCGTCGTCTACACCGACACGTCCGGCCAGCAGCACACCGTCACGGTGACCCCGACCAATGGACCGGTCGGCTGACCTGTCCGGGAAACCATGGGTGGCCGAGCCTCAGCGGGCTCGGCCACTCGTCACGTCCAGAATTCGATAGCCGGTCTTCGAACGCAGCCGTTCGACCTGCCAGCCGCGCTCACCCAGCCAGCGAGTCAGCGATTCCGAGCCCATGCTCTGCTTCACCACGAGATAGGCGTGCCCATCCGGCAACAGCCTCGGCAGCCACCGCA
>DASXOJ010000169.1:0-29001 GCA_036494465.1 Pseudonocardiaceae bacterium | reverse complement strand
TCACACACGACCGCGTCAGCGAGCTCCCCCTCGAACTCATCCTCCCGCAACGAATCCCCAGCAACAATCACACTGTCGGAGAGGTCAGCCAGTCGCATCCGGACAGACGCAATCCGCGCACTGACCTCATTGACATCCTCCCCCAAAACCCGAGCCCCACCAACAGCAAGCAGCAAACCCCCCAGCCCACAAGCCGGATCAAGCACAACCCCGCGCTCACCGACAACCCCCGCCATCAAGTCCGCGATCGAGGGAGCCGTCACCGCCATCTGCCGCGAATGCGCGGCAAGATAACGGTCACACAACGCCTCAAAAGCCCCCCGATGTCCCAGTTCGTCCCCAAGCTCCCCAACCGCCTCCGCAAGCTCCCCCGCAACCGACCCGCCCTCCCGCAGCGCGAGCAGCACCTCCCCCGCCGAAGCCACGACATTGCCCAACCGCAGATCATCGTCGCTCGCGCGCAACTGCTGCCAAACCCGGTCTGCCAGCGAGACCTCGAACGACTTCCCGTTGCGCCGCAGCCAGTCCTCAACCTCAGCAAGGGAGAACAACGGGCTCGACGCGGTGCCGCCCACCGGCTGCGGGAAGTCCTCGTACCGGCGACGCCAGTTGCTCACCGCGGCCCGGCCCACGTCCACCAGTCGCGCGATCTCGCCCGCGTTGACCGTCGTGTCCTGGCTCATTGGGCAAACACTAGTTCACACGACAGCAGCAGTCCACCGAAGTTCTGCTTGTGAACTCTGTCAACCAATGGTTCACTGACGGTATGACAGACAGCGAGGTGCTCCAGCTGCGCTCCGTCGCCCACACCGACCCAGGTCTGCACCGGACCAACAACGAAGACTCGGGTTACGTGAGCGCGCGCCTCCTGGTCGTCGCCGACGGCATGGGCGGCCACGCCTACGGCGAAGTCGCCAGCTCGACCGCGATCAGCATCCTCGCCGAAATGGACAAAGACCTCCCCCACCCGACTCCCAAGGCCCCCGAACCCACCGACTCGGACGAGGACCCCGACCCCGCCGAAGGCGGCCACGACCTCCTGGTAGCCATGGGCGGCGCCATCAACGAGATAGCCGACCGCCTGACCAACCTCGCCCAGGAAGACCCCGAGCTGGCGACGATGGGCACCACGGTCACCGCGTTCCTCTGGGACGGCGAGAGCCAGTTCGCCATCGCCCACATCGGCGACTCACGCGCCTACCTGCTCCGCGGCGACCAATACGGCCAGCTGACCCGCGACCACACCCTCGTCCAGTCGCTCGTAGACGAAGGCAAACTCACCCCAGAACAAGCCGCCGTCCACCCCCGCCGATCGGTCCTGATGCGCGCCCTGCAAAGCGGTGGCACCTCCGACCCAGACCTCTACTACTGGCAAGCCGAACCCGGCGACCGCTACCTGCTCTGCTCCGACGGCCTCACCGACGTCATCCCCGACGACCTCATCGGCCAGGTCCTGGCCAGCGTCCCCGACCCCGACGACGCCGCCACCACCTTCATAGACCTAGCCAAACAAGGCGGTGGCCCCGACAACATCACCTGCATCATCGCCGACCTCGTCGCCTCGTCAGCCGACCCAATCACCGACCCCCTGATCATCGGTGCCGCCGAAAGTCAAAGCGAGGTACATGTCGAATGACAGCCGTCAAAGGCTGACGCTCGCTTTGATCAAGGACAGCGTAGTTGGATGCTCCGTTGTTTCGCCTGGTTCCTGATACGCTCAGTCCTCCCACGCCGCTCCATGATCGCCAGAATGCCGCAGCTGTCCGAGGTTTGGGTAATCCGAGACTGGAGCCAGTCAGTCCAGCTGTCGGCTTCGCCTGCGACTTCCACGTCGTTTGTCTCGCCAGCGGCGAGCCTTTCGAACAGAGACAACTCGTGCGCACGACGTGTGGCATAGCCCCGGTTTCCTTCCGACAACAGCGAAATCCATTTTGGACGCTGATCATCGGCAACGGTCTCGACTGCCCTTACCACAGCAGCCGACGCAAGCGGCTCGTCAGGTTCGAGGCCCACCGCCAGATACACCAGGTCACGTCCAGCACTTGTCACCATTGCCTTTTCGTACAAGTGCCATCGGCCATGGTCCGTCGTCAGGTCCACGTCGACGATGTCAGTGACTTCGACCAGGTCGTTCAGGAGCCTTCCAAACTCAGCCGATTCCATCAGCAGCCACTATTCTTCCTGTTCAGCTTCATAACGGCGCCGATCGGTCCGGATCTGGACGCCTTCGGCTGCGCCTGCTGCCTCGAGTGCCGCGCGTAACTCACACATCGGCCGGCCGCCGTGGGTTGCCCGCACCGCACCGCGTCGATCGCTCTCAATGTACTTGTCGGCGTGGTCCTTGGGTCGCTGGTGCAGCTCAGGGTGGTCGTGGTCACCCATGTTCTTCGGGCTCGACGAGGGTGGCGACGATGCGGTCGAGCGCGATGAGGTCTTCGGTGGGGAGATCCAAGACCGGGGCAGGGGGTTCGCCGAGGATGGATTGGGCGATCGCGCTGGCGGCCAAGCCGGCTTCGGTGGCGGTGACGAGTTTGGAGCGGCGGTCGTCGGGGTGGGGGGTGCGGATGACGAGGCCGCGCTTTTCCAGGTCGTCGACGATCAGGGTGGTGTAGGGAGCGTCGGTGCCCAGGCGGATGGCCAGGTCGCGGAGTTTGCACGGCCCAGTCGCGATCCGGCTCAGGGCCTTGGCGCGGATGAAGCCCATTTCGAGCGCGACGCTGACTTCTTTGCGGCGGTCGTGGCGGTCGAGGACGAGGGTCCGCAGCCGGGTCCAGGTGCGGGTGGCGAGTTCGGTCCGGTCGACGTCAGTGTCGGCCGGAGGTGTGGTGGTCATCGCACGGCGCTCCCGGCGGCTAGGGGTTCTTCCGGTGCCAACTGGGTCATGGTGATGACGGCGGTGTTCTTGGCCCAGCGGCCGGTGGTCAGCAGGCCAAGACAGAATATGACGATCGCGCAGCCGACGATGATCCACCAACCGGTGTGGCTGGCCGAGGCCAGTCCGGCTTGCAGCGAACCGTGGATGCTGCCGGTGACGACGCTGCCGATCAGGGCGACGCCGAGGGACTGGCCGATCTGGCGACTGGTGGAGGCGACGGCGGCGGCTACGCCTGCTTGTTGCATCGGCATGCCGGAGACCGCGGTGTTGGTGATGGGGGCGTTGACCATGCCGAAGCCGATGCCGAACAGCAGGTAGGCGGCGATCAGCAGGAGCATCGGGGTGGTGCTGGTCAGGTTGGTCATGATCAGCGCACAGGCGAGCACGCCGACACCGGCGACGAGCAGGGAGATGCGTGGGCCTCGGCTGCCGACGATGCGGCCGGAGAGCGGGCCGAAGATCATGGTCATCAGGGCGAGCGGCAACGTGTAGAGGCCCGCTGCCAGGGCGGAGTAGCCGCGCACGTCCTGGAGGTAGAGCGTGTTGACGAACAGGAAGCCGGCCAGCGACGCGAACGCGCAGATGGCGATGATGGTGGCGCCGCTGAACGGGATGCTGCGGAAGAACCGGACATCGATGAGGGGTTCGGGGCGGCGGCGCTCGTAGCTGATGAGGCCGGTGACGGCGAGCACGGCGACCACGAACAGGGCGATGATGCGGGCGGACGTCCAGCCGAGGTTGGGGCCCTCGATGATGGCATAGGTCAACGTGGCCAGGCTGACGATGACCAGGAGTTGGCCGATCGGGTCGATGCGGCGTGCGCGGAGCGCCTTGGATTCGGGCACGAAGGCCGCGGTGAGGACGATCGCGGCGATGCCGATGGGCACGTTGATCCAGAAGATGGAGCGCCAGCCGATCGTGTCGACGAGCAGGCCGCCGACGATCGGGCCGAGGGCCTGGCTGATGCCGACGACGCCGCCCCAGACGCCGATGGCCTGGGCTCGTTCCTTGGGCACGGTGAAGGTGTTGGTGATGATCGACATGGCGACCGGGTTGAGCATGGAGCCGCCGATGGCCTGCATGCCGCGGAACGCGATCAGCCATTGCACGCTGGGCGAGATGCTGCACAGCAGGGAACCCGCGCTGAACAGGACGAGGCCGATCTGGAAGATGCGGCGACGGCCGAGCCGGTCGGCGGTGGAGCCGGAGAGCATCAGGAAGCTGGCCAGGACCAGCGTGTACGCGTCGATGGTCCATTGCAGGTTGGAGACCGAGGCGCCGAGCTCGCGTTTGATGGACGGCAGCGCGACGTTCACGATCGTGTTGTCCAGGCCCACGATCAGCAGGCTCATGCAGCAGATGGCCAGCACGAGCAGGCGCCTGCGGCGGCTCATCTCACCCACGGAATGTCCCAACTTTGTTGTACGATGACAACAGTTAATTTACTACAACTAACGACTTTGGCCAGCCCCTGAGTAAGCGGCGTGCGCCACACCAGGCACGATCAGAGGACCATGACGCGCACCAAGAACCTCATCGACCTGATCCCGGCCGAGCCCGACCCGGACAGCCTCTTCGACGCGTTCGCCGACTGGGTCGGCGGGCAGGGCCTTGAGCTCTACCCGCACCAGGCCGAGGCGCTGATCGAGATCGTCTCCGGGTCCAACGTCATCCTCAGCACGCCGACCGGCTCGGGGAAGTCGCTGGTGGCGACCGGCGCGCACTTCGTGGCGATGGCACGCAGGCAGCGCACCTTCTATACCGCGCCGATCAAGGCGTTGGTGTCGGAGAAGTTCTTCGCGCTGATCGACGTGTTCGGCGCGGGCAACGTCGGCATGATGACCGGCGATTCGAGCGTGAACGGCGGCGCGCCGATCATCTGCTGCACGGCGGAGATCCTGGCGAACATCGCGCTGCGCGACGGCTCGGCCGCCGATATCGGCCAGGTGATCATGGACGAGTTCCACTTCTACGCCGACCCTGATCGCGGCTGGGCCTGGCAGGTGCCGCTGCTGGAGCTGACCAACGCGCAGTTCCTGCTGATGTCGGCAACGCTGGGCGACGTCGCCCGGTTCGAGGCCGATCTGACCCGGCGCACCGGCAAGCCGACCAGCACGGTGCGCTCGGCCGAGCGGCCGGTGCCGTTGAACTTCAGTTTCTCGCTCACGCCGATGACGGAGACCATCGAGGAACTGCTGGTCACGCATGGCGCGCCGGTCTACATCGTGCACTTCACGCAGGCCGCCGCACTGGAACGGGCGCAGGCGCTGATGAGCATCAATGTCAGCACTCGGGCCGAGAAGGATGCCATTGCCGAGTTGATCGGGGGGTTCCGGTTCACTGCCGGTTTCGGAAAGACGTTGTCACGGTTGGTGCGGCACGGGATCGGCGTGCACCACGCTGGCATGCTGCCGAAGTACCGGCGACTGGTCGAGCGGTTGAGCCAGGCCGGACTGTTGAAGATCATCTGCGGCACGGACACGCTGGGCGTCGGTATCAACGTTCCTATTCGGACAGTCGTGTTCACCGCGTTGTCCAAGTATGACGGGACGCGGACGCGGTTGCTGAACGCGCGGGAGTTCCACCAGATCGCCGGACGGGCCGGCCGGGCCGGGTACGACACGGTGGGCACGGTGGTCGTGCAGGCACCGGATCACGTGATCGACAACGAGAAGATGCTGGCCAAGGCGGGCGACGACCCGAAGAAGCGGCGCAAGGTGGTGCGCAAGAAGCCGCCGGAGGGCATGGTCTCCTGGGGCGAGCCGACCTTCGAGCGGCTGGTCAACTCCGAGCCGGAGCCGCTCACGTCGAGCTTCCAGGTCAGTCACGCGATGCTGCTCAACGTGATCGGGCGGCCGGGTGACGCGTTCGCGGCCATGCGGCACCTGCTTGAGGACAACCACGAGGACCGGCCCGCGCAGCGGCGGCACATCCGGCGCGCGATCGCCAACTATCGCGCGCTGCTCGCGGCCGGTGTGATCGAGCGGTTGCCGGAGCCGGACGAGCACGGGCGCCGGGTGCGGATCGTGGACGAGTTGCAGCTCGACTTCGCGCTCAACCAGCCGCTTTCGCCCTTCGCGCTGGCCGCGATCGAGCTGTTGGACCGCGAGTCGCCGAGCTATCCGCTGGACTGCGTCTCGATCATCGAGTCTACTTTGGACGATCCACGCCAGGTGCTCTCCGCGCAGCTGTTCAAGGCCAAGGGCGAGGCGGTCAGCAGGCTCAAGATGCAGGGCGTCGAGTACGACGAGCGCATGGCCGAGCTGGAGAACGTCACCTATCCCAAGCCGCTGGCGGAAATGCTCGACGGCGCCTACCACCTCTACGCGCGCGGCAATCCGTGGGTGACCGAGCATCCGCTCTCCCCCAAGTCGGTGGTGCGCGATATGTACGAGCGCGCGATGACCTTCGCCGAGTACGTGGCCTTCTACGGGTTGGCGCGCTCGGAGGGGTTGGTGCTGCGGTATCTCGCGGACGCGTTCCGCGCCCTGCGGCAGACCGTTCCGGCGGAGGCCAAGACCGAGGAGTTGACCGACCTGATCGAGTGGCTGGGCGAACTGGTCCGCCAGGTCGACTCCAGCCTGATCGACGAGTGGGAGCAGCTGACCGATCCGACCAACGCCGAGGCCCTCACCAAGGGCGAGGACGGCATACCGCCCGCGGTCACCCGCAACGCGCGCGCGTTCCGGGTGCTGGTGCGCAACGCACTGTTCCGCCGGGTCGAGTTGGCCGCGCGACGGGACTGGGAGGCGCTGGGCCAGTTGGACGCGGAGTCCGGTTGGGACGCGGACGCCTGGCAGGACGCGCTGGAGCCGTACTACGAGATGCACCAGGACCTCAACGACGGCCCGGACGCGCGCGGACCGCAGCTGCTGATCATCGAGACCGAGTCGGATCGCTGGAAGGTGCGGCAGATCTTCGACGACCCGGCGGGCGATCACGACTGGGGCATCAGCGCGGAGATCGATCTGGCCGGGTCGGACGAGATCGGCGAGGCGAAGGTGGTCGTCACCGAGGTCGGGCAGCTGGGTTGAGCGGGGTGGGGCCGGATCGCACCGGCGGACCGTGTTGAGCAGAGGGTGCCGGACAGAATCAGGCAGCGACGAGCCAAGCAATGCGCAAAATCTTGCACGCCCTGATCTATACTTGCGCACATGTCCAGGAGACTTGCAGAAGTAGCCAAGAAAGTTGGCGTCAGCGAGGCCACGGTGAGCCGGGTCCTCAATGGCAAGCCGGGCGTGTCCGAGGCTACCCGACAGGCCGTCCTCACGGCACTGGACGTTCTGGGCTACGAGCGGCCGACGCAGCTGCGCGGCGAGCGGGCGCGGCTGGTCGGTCTGGTGCTGCCGGACCTGACCAACCCGATCTTCCCGTCGTTCGCCGTGGTGGTCGGCGGGGCGCTCGCACAGCAGGGGTTCACGCCGGTGCTGTGCACGCAGACCACCGGTGGCGCGACCGAGGCCGACTATGTCGAGCTGTTGTTGCAGCAGCAGGTTTCCGGGGTGGTGTTCTTCGGTGGCCGCTACGCGGAGGCGGAGTCGCCGCACGATCATTATGCGCTGCTGACCGCGCGCAAGATCCCGACCGTGCTGCTCAACGCGGCCATCGACGACCTGGGTTTTCCGCTGGTCAGCTGCGATGACGCGGTCGCGGTCCAGCAGGCGACCAACCACCTGATCTCGCTGGGCCACGAGCGGATCGGGCTGGTGCTCGGCCCGCCGGACCACGTGCCGTCGCAGCGCAAACTGGCCGCCGCGCAGGAGTTGGCGGCGGGGCGGGACGACATCGACGAGCCCTATGTCGAGCACACCCTGTTCTCCATCGAGGGCGGGCAGGCCGCGACCGCGCGGCTGCTGGCCAAGGGCGTGACCGGCATCGTGTGCGCGAGCGACCCGCTGGCGCTGGGCGCGGTGCGCGCGGTGCGGCGGGCGGGCGCTTCGGTGCCGGAGGACGTCTCGGTGGTCGGGTACGACGATTCGGCGCTGATGAGCTGCACCGCTCCCCCGTTGACCACGGTCCGCCAGCCGATCGAGTCGATGGGCAACGCCGCGGTGGAGTTGCTGGTCAAGGAGATCGCCGGGGTCCGGGTGACGCACGGCGAGCTGTTGTTCGAGCCGGAACTGGTGGTGCGCGGGTCGACCGGTCCGGCACCGAGTGTGACCTCCGGGCGGCGATCGCTGGAGCGGTCCGCCAAGTCCTGAGCGTCATCTGTCGAAAAATTCCAAAATCTCATCCAGATATTGCGCGTCGATGTCGAGCGTGGTTAAGTGCCCTGTATCACAGCACTGCCTGCGCGCGGCACGTCCGGCACGCGTGGGCTCAGCCCGAAGGGTCCCCAAGGATGAGAACCCCCACCACCCGCCGGCTCGCCGCGCTGGCGCTCGCCGCCGGCAGCACGTTAGGTCTCGTGGCATGCAGTTCGAGCAATGACAGCAGCGGTTCCAACGGTGACGTGAGCATCACGGTCAACTGCTGGCCGCCGACCAGCGACCCGATCGACCGCAAGAACTTCTCCGACGACATCGCCTCCTTCGAGAAGATTCACCCGAACATCCACATCACGCCCAAGGACGAATATCCCTGCGACGACCCGAAGACGTTCCAGGCCAAGCTCGCAGGTGGCCAGATGGAGAACGTCTTCTACGTCTACTACACCGACATCGCGAGCGTGGTCGCCAACGGCCAGGCCGCCGACATCAGCGACTACGTCAAGGATGTCAAGGGGCTGAGCGACATTCAGCCCTCCACGCTGAGCGTGTTCAAGGGACCGGACGGCAAGTACTACGGCCTGCCCAGGACCAACTACTCGATGGGGCTCATCTACAACCGCGCGCTGTTCACCCAGGCCGGACTGGACCCGAACAAGCCGCCGACCACCTGGGCCGACGTGCAGGCGGACGCCAAGAAGATCTCCGCGCTGGGCAACGGGGTCGTCGGTTACGCCGACTACAGCTCGGGCAACCAGGGCGGTTGGCACTACACCGCGGAGATCTACTCGCAGGGCGGGTCGATGGTGACCGCGGACGGCAAGCACGCGAACTTCGACAACGCGCAGGGCAAGGCGGTGCTGCAGAACTTGCAGCAGATGCGCTGGACCGACAACAGCATGGGCTCCAAGCAACTGCTCACCCAGACCGACGTGCTGCCGATGATGGGTTCGGGCAAGCTCGGCATGTACATCGCGGCGCCGGACAACCTGCCGATCCTGGTCAAGCAGTACGGCGGTTCGTACGAGAACCTGGGCATCGGCCCGATGCCGGGCGACAAGTCCACGCTGCTCGGCGGCGATGGCTACATGTTCAACGTGAAGGACACCCCCGCGCAGATCCAGGCGGGCATCCAGTGGTTGCAGTACGAGGAGCTGACGCCGGGTCAGGGCCAGTTCAACTACCAGCGCGCCGCCTCCGAGAAGTCCCCGGTCGGCCTGCCGGAACCGGACCTGTGGAACGGCTCGACGGCTGACGCCGACGCGCAGGCCAAGACCAAGTACGCGAACGTGCCGCAGGAGAACTACTCCGCGTTCGAGTCGGCGATGAAGACCATGCCCGGGAAGATCGAACCGCCGGACGCGCAGCAGATCTACTCGGTGCTGGACAACGTGATGTCGGGCGTGCTGACCAACCAGAACGCCAACATCGACTCGTTGCTCTCCGACGCATCGGCCAAGGTCGACAACCTGCTCGCGAACCAGTAGGCGGTAAAGAACAATGAGTGTTGCGACCAGCGTCGCGGCGCCGCCTGCGAGCGGCACGGCAGCCAGGACGAACAACCGGGGTGGCCGGTTGCGCAGGAAGATCAGCGACAACCTGACCGCGTACCTGATGATGGCGGGCGGCCTGATCTGCTTCGCGTTGTTCTCCTGGTATCCGATTGTCCGCGCGTTCCTGCTGGCCTTCCAGAAGACCAACTTCGTCGGCGTGTCCCACTGGGTCGGCTGGAACAACTTCAGGCAGTTGTTCGGTGATCCGGAGTTCGCCGCGGCCTGGCGCAACACTTTCGAGTTCACCGGTTTCGCGTTGCTGGTCGGTTTCGCGATCCCGTTCGTGCTCGCGGTGGTCCTCAACGAGATGCGGCACGCGAAGTCGCTGTTCCGGCTGCTGGTCTACTTGCCGGTGATGGTGCCACCCGTGGTGACCGCGATCTTGTGGAAGTGGTTCTACGACCCGGGTCAGGGCCTGTTCAACGAGGTGCTGCGCGCGTTGCACCTGCCGACCTCGTCCTGGGTCTACTCGACCGGGACCGCGGTCATCTCGCTGGTGCTGGTGTCGACCTGGTCGAACATGGGCAGCACGGTGCTGGTCTATCTCGCTGCCCTGCAGGGGATTCCGGCTGATCTGTACGAGGCGGCGGAACTGGACGGCGCCAACATCTTCCAGCGGGTCCGGCACGTGACCGTGCCGCAGACCAGGTACGTGCTGCTGATGTTGATGCTGTTGCAGATCGTGGCCACCATGCAGGTGTTCACCGAGCCGTTCATCATCACCGGTGGCGGCCCGCAGGACGCCACGATCTCGGTCCTGTACCTGATCTACAAGTACGCGTTCGTGTACTTCAACTACGGCGGGGCCTGCGCGCTGAGCATCATGCTGTTCGTCTTCCTCGGCATCTTCTCCGCGTTCTACCTGCGGCTGACCCGGACCAACGACTGAGAGGGTGACCCACGTGGCAACTCCGACCATCGCGGTCGCCCCGAAGGCCCGCCTGGCCGAGCGTGGCGTGCGCACGCTCGCGTCGCCGATGGCCTTGCGCAGCCGCAAGGGCAAGATCATCTACTGGACGGTGTTCACGGTCGTGCTGGTCGCGTTCGTGATCGGCTTCCTGTTCCCGTTGTACTGGATGGTCACCGGCGCGATGAAGTCGACGCCGGAACTGGTGACGGTGCCGCCCACGGTGGTGCCGAAGGTCTGGCACCCGGGCAACTTCGGGTCCGCGTGGAACCAGATGAACCTGGCCCAGTACCTGGGCAACACGGTGTTGCAGGCCGGTGGCGCGTGGCTGTTGCAGATCGTCTTCCTCACGATGGCCGCGTACGCGCTGTCGAAGTTGAAGCCGGTCTTCGGCCAGGTCATCCTCGGTGGCATTCTGGCCACGTTGATGGTGCCCGCCTCGGCATTGCTGGTGCCGAAGTACCTGACCATTGTGAGCATTCCGTTCACCGGCACGAACCTGTTGAATTCTCCGCTGGCTATCTGGTTGCCCGCGGTCGCGAATGCGTTCAATCTGTATTTGTTGAAACGCTTCTTCGACCAGATCCCGACCGAGATGATGGAAGCCGCGTCGCTGGATGGCGCTGGCGCGCTGCGCACGTTGTGGAGCATCGTGCTGCCGATGGCGCGACCGGTGCTCGGCGTGGTGTCCATCTTCGCGATCGTCGCGGTGTGGCAGGACTTCCTCTGGCCGCTACTGGTGTTCAGCGACACCAGTAAGCAGCCGATCAGCGTGGCCGTCGTGCAGTTGCAGGAGAACCTGCCGATGAACCTGACGCTGGCCGCACTGGTACTGGCCAGCATCCCGATGGTCGCGGTGTTCCTTGTTTTCCAACGACACATCGTCGCGGGTATTTCCGCCGGTAGTGTCAAAGGTTGATTTTCCTTTCTTCCAAATAATTCAACGTTTCACCGAGCCCAGCCCCGGGAAGGAAAAGCCGTGGCCGAGAAGAACGCTGACCAATGGTGGCGAAATGCCGCGATTTATCAGGTCTACATCCGCAGTTTCGCCGACGGGAACGGCGATGGTATAGGAGATCTGGACGGCGTTCGACAACAACTGCCCTACCTCTCCGAACTGGGTGTCAGCGCGATCTGGTTCACGCCGTGGTTTCCGTCCCCGATGGCGGATGGCGGCTACGACGTTGCCGACTACCGGGACATCGACGCGGCGTTCGGCACGTTGGCCGAGGCGGAGAAGCTGATCACCGACGCGCACGGCCACGGTCTGCGGATCATCATCGACATCGTGCCGAACCACTGCTCCAACGAGCACCGCTGGTTCAAGCAGGCACTGTCGGCCGAGCCGGGATCTCCTGAGCGGGCGCGGTTCTGGTTCCGGCCCGGTCGCGGACCGGACGGCGACGAGCCGCCCAACGACTGGACGTCGATCTTCGGTGGCCCCGCCTGGACGCGTACCACGAAGGCGGACGGCACGCCCGGTGAGTGGTACCTGCACCTGTTCGCGCCGGAACAGCCGGACTGGAACTGGGACCACCCCGAGGTGCGCCACGAGTTCGAGGACGTGCTGCGGTTCTGGTTCGAGCGGGGCGTGGACGGGGTGCGGATCGACTCGGCGGCGTTGCTCACCAAGGACCCGCACCTGGCCGAGCCGGAGCCCAGCGCGTTCACCGACCGGGACGACGTGCACGACATCTACCGGGCCTGGCGGCGCATCGCCGACGAGTACGGCGACCGCGCGCTGATCGGCGAGGTGTGGATGCCCGACGTCGAGCGGTTCACCCGCTATCTGCGCAGTGACGAGCTGCATGTGGCGTTCAACTTCGATTTCCTGTGCTGCGCCTGGGAACTACCCAAGTTGCACGCGGTGATCGATGCGACGCTGGCCTCGCACGCGCCGGTCGGCGCGCCCGCGACCTGGGTGCTGTCCAATCACGACGTCGTACGTCACGTGACCCGGTACGGCCGCGCGGACACCGCGTTCGACATGGCCGACCGGCGCATCGGCGAGCCCTCCGATCTGGTGCTCGGCGAGAGACGGGCGCGCGCGGCCGCGCTGTTGTCGTTGGCGCTGCCTGGTGGCGTGTACGTCTACCAGGGCGACGAGCTGGGGCTGGAGGAGGTCGAGGACCTGCCGGATGGGGTGCGGCAGGACCCGATCTTCTTCCGGTCCGGGCGCACCGACAAGGGCCGGGACGGTTGCCGGGTGCCGATTCCGTGGTCCGGCACGGAATCGCCGTTCGGTTTCAGTCCGGCCACGGCGACCGCGCCGCCGTGGCTGCCGC
This sequence comes from Pseudonocardiaceae bacterium, assembly GCA_036494465.1. Taxonomy (GTDB): domain Bacteria; phylum Actinomycetota; class Actinomycetes; order Mycobacteriales; family Pseudonocardiaceae; genus CAJCJE01. The sequence goes on along the minus strand of DASXOJ010000169.1, from coordinate 16,174 downwards.
AGCCGGCGCACTGGGCCGCTCGTACGGCCGCCGCGCTGGACGGTGACGAGAACTCGATGCTGGCCCTCTACCGAAGGGCGTTGCACCTGCGGCGCGGCGAATCGGCTCTGCTGGGCGCGGAGTTCGCCTGGTTCCCGGCCGGTGATGGCGCGCTGGCATTCCGGCGCGGCGAGGACTTCGCCTGCGTGATCAACCTCGGTCCCGAGCCGCTCGCGTTGCCGGGCGGAGCCGAGGTGCTGCTGGCGAGCGGTGCGCTCGTCGACGGCGACCTGCCCACGGACACGGCCGTGTGGCTGCGGATGAAGCCGTCTGTCTGAGGAAGGAGAACCAACCCGATCGACTGTCCTGTTTAGAGCTTGCCCGATGCACGAGGAAGGGTGCTGGACAACGATGTCAACAAGGGCTTCCGAACCGAACTTATCCTCTCCCCCACCGGCTCGACGGGTCATCGCCACGATCGGCGCCGCCGCGCTGGTCTTCGGCGCCGCGCTCGCCATCGGCACGACTGCCCAGGCGCAACCCGCTGACCCGGTAGGCGTGCACACCGTTGCCGCCAAGGCGAATCCCAACCTCTCCCCGTTCGCGGTCAGCAACTCCGGCGCGGCCATCGCGGGCATGTCCGAGGAAGAGGCCGAGGGCAGTAGCGCCACCACCAACGGCACCAAGATCGGCCCCGACTACACCCAGGGTTCGCTGGCCTCGGAGGCGTCCGGCCGACAGGCGATCCAGCTGACCGCGCAGGGCCAGTACGTCGAGTTCACGTTGACCTCGGCAGCCAATGCGTTCGACCTGCACTACGCCCTGAACCAGGGCGCGTCCGGCTCGCTGTCGGTCTACGTCAACGGCACGAAGCTCAGCCAGCAGCTCAACCTGTCCGCCCAGTACGACTACATCACCACCAGCCAGGTGCCGGGTGCCAAGGTGCACCACTTCTTCGACGACGCCAGGCTGATGTTCGGCCAGACCCTCAACGCGGGCGCCAAGGTGCGCGTGCAGGTCGACTCGGGCAACAGCGCCGCGCCGTACACCATCGACGTCGCGGACTTCTTCAACGTGGGTGCGCCGATCACGCAACCATCGGGCTCGATCTCGGTGACCAGCTATGGCGCCGACCCGACCGGCGCGCAGGATTCCAGCAACGCGTTCCGGCAGGCGCTGTCCGCGGCGAACTCGGCGGGTCAGCAGGTCTGGATCCCGCAGGGCACCTTCCAGGTCAGCTCGGCGATCCAGGCGCAGTCCGGCACGTTCCAGGGCGCTGGCAACTGGTACACCCAGTTGAAGACCAACATGTTCATCCAGAACAACGGCACCGTGCCAGGACCGGTGAACCTGCACGACTTCGCCATTCTTGGCAACACGGTCGGCAGGCACGACGACAGTTCGGCCAACGCCATCCAGGGTTCGCTGGGTACCGGAGCGCAGGTCTCCGGCCTGTGGATCCAGGACACCAACGTGGGTTTCTGGCTGGAGTTCGGCAACACGAACATCAAGGTGTCGAACAACATCGTGTTCTCCACCGACGCGGACGGCCTGAACTTCAACGGCAACGGGAACGGCAACACCGTCACCGGCAACTTCTTCCGCAACCAGGGTGACGACGGCATCGCGCTGTGGTCCTACCCGTCGGCCGACTCCAACAACACGATCAGCGACAACACGATCGTGCAGCCGAACCTGGCCAACGGCATCGCCGACTACGGCGGGTCGAGCAACACCATCACCGGCAACACCATCGCCGACACCAACGCCCTCGGCAGCGGCATGGCGATCTCCAACGAGGCGTTCATCCAGCCGCTGGCCCCGTTGGGCGGCACGGTGACGGTGTCCAACAACACCCTGATCCGCACCGGCGCGATGAACCCGAACTGGGGCCACCCGATGGGCGCCATGCGGATCGACTCCTACGACTACGCGATCTCCGGCGTGACCATCAACATCACCGGCAACACGATCGACGACTCGCCGTGGAGCGCGTTCGAGATCGTCTCCGGCGGCGGCACCGGCCTCGCCGTGAACGGCGTCAACTTCAGCAACGACACCGTGAACGGCACCGGCACGGTCATCTTCCAGGTGGAGACGCAGGGTTCGGCCAGCGTGAGCGGGGTGACCGCGTCCAACCTCGGTGACGCGGGCGTCTACAACTCCGCCTACCCGGCAGGCAGCGGCACGTTCGCCTTCAACCTGGGTAGCGGCAACTCCGGCTGGGCGACCACGCCGGTGTGGACCACGTTCCCGCCGCAGAGCGGGACTTCCGCGCCGCCGCCTCCGCCGCCACCGGCCAACGGTGACCTGGCGCAGGGCCGCCCGGTGACCGCGTCCAGCAGCACTTCGGGCTTCCCTGCCTCGAACGCGGTCGACGGTGACACCAGCACCTACTGGGAGAGCCAGGACGGCGCCTTCCCGCAGTCGATCAGCGTGGACCTTCAGTCCAGTCAGGCGGTCGGTTCGGTCGTGCTGGATCTGCCGCCGTCGTCGGCATGGGCTACCCGCACCGAGACACTGTCCGTTTCAGACTCCGCGGATGGGTCGACCTTCAGCCCGTTGGTCGCTTCCAGCGGGTACACGCTCAACCCGTCGACCGGCAACACCGCGACGATCAACCTGCCCAGCGGCACGACGACCCGGTTCATCGAGTTGACGTTCACCGCGAACACCGGCTGGCCCGCCGCGCAACTCTCGGCGTTGCAGGTCCTCGCCAAGGGAAGTGGTGGCAGCAACCCGCCGCCTCCGCCGCCCAACACCAACCTGGCGTTGAACGCGGCGGTCGCGGCGTCCAGCACCAACGGCGGTTTCCCGGTGTCCAATGCGGTGGACGGCAACGCGTCGAGCTACTGGGAGAGCCAGAACGGCAGCTTCCCGCAGACGTTCACCGTCGACCTGGGCGCTGCCAAGTCGATCGGCAGGCTGGTGCTCGACCTGCCACCGTCGTCGGCCTGGGCTACCCGCACCGAAACGCTGTCCGTGCTCGACAGCGGCAACGGGTCGAGCTACTCGACCGTCGTCGGTTCGGCCGGGTACACGTTCAACCCGTCGACCGGCAATACGGTGACGATCAACCTGCCCAGCGGGACGTCGACCCGCTACGTCCAGCTGAGCTTCACCGCGAACACCGGCTGGCCTGCCGCGCAGCTCTCCGAGGTGCAGGCGTACACAAGCTGACCAGCTGAAACATCGGAGAGGCCCCGGTTCCCCCGCAGGGTGGGAACCGGGGCCTTCCGCATCGGGTCACCAGCACACAGCGCCGTCACACACCGCGCCGGTCATACCCGGTCAGTTCGGCAATGAGTAGGACACCGGGCGACGTCGCCACAGCGAGGAGTAGGAGGGAGGGGCCTCCGTCGCGCCATGGGGACCCCCAAGGAAACTCCACGGTGCCACTTGCGAACACACTCCTCCTCGTCGCGACCGACCTGGTCACGCCGCATGTCCTTACTCGCCGAACCACTGAGGTGAAGGTCGACGTCTTCGTCATTTTCACGACAGTTGAACGCTCCCCGACGGGGAGTCTATGCTGTTGATACGACCGTTTCAACTGTTGAAAAAGCAACCACAGATCTTTCCTTCACTTGAGTGGATCCAGCGGGAGGCGACAGATGGCCGAGCAGGGTCGACGGACTCTGGCGCAGCGGCTGGATCACCTGTTCGACACGGTGCGCAGGCCGGATGGCCAGGAGTACACCAACGAACACGTGGCCGGCGCGGTGTCCGCCAAGGGCGTGACCATCTCGCAGAGCTACATCTGGCAGCTACGCAAGCAGAAGAAGGACAACCCGACCCTCAAGCACCTCCAGGCGCTCGCGGACTTCTTCGGCGTGCCGCCCGCCTACTTCTTCGACGACGCGGTCGCAGGCCAGATCGACACCCAGATCGAGGCGCTGCGCACGGAACGCGAGAACAGCGGCGCTCCCGAGGTGCGGATGATGGCCATGCGTGCCGGCGAGCTCTCGCCGGACCGGCGGCGCCAGGTGATGGAGTTGCTCGACGTGGTCTACAAGCTGGAGCAGGTCGAACGCGGCGAAACACCCGGCAAGTAGCGCGTCATGAGCGAGCGGGCGCTGCGCAGGCACTGCGAACGGACACTGCGCGCGCTGGACATCCAACCGCCGCTACGGGTTCCCGAGCTGTGCGCGCGGCTCGGCGCGCGGCGCGGTCGCCCGATTCGGCTGGTGCCCTACCCGTTGCCGGTGCCCGGCCCGTCCGGCCTGTTGCTGGCCAGCCCCACCGCGGACTATGTCCTCTACCAGCAGCACACCAGCACCGCGCACCAGGACCACATCGTGTTGCACGAGATCGGCCATCTGATCGCCGGGCACGCGGGCGTCGAACTCGACGACGCCACGCTGGCGCTGCTCGACCCGGACACGCTGCGCGCGGCAATCGGCACCGCGCTCGGCCGCACCTGCTACGACACCCAACGGGAACGCGAAGCCGAACTGGTGGCCACGATCATCCTGACCAGAGCCGCCGTGCTGGCCGCGATCACCCCACTCGCCGAATCGGACCCTGGCGCGCGGCGGGTGCAGTTCGCGCTCGGCGAGCGACCGGGTTGGCGGTAGCGGTACCGCGCTCTAGGCTGGACCGCCGGGGATCTTCTGGGGGTTCAGGGAGCCTTACGTGAACGCGTTGGACGACTCGCTGGGGGCGATCCTGCCCTGCGCGACCGCGTGGAAGCTCTACCAGCTGGCCAAGGCGCCGCGCGACAAGCCGCTGCGCGCGGTCACGTTGTGCCTCGCCAGCGCCGCGATCGCCTACCCGTTCGGGGTGCAGGACGTGGCGACGCCGGTGGACGCGGTGATCGGCACCGGCGTGTCCAAGCTGATCCAGAACGTGCTGCTGTTCGCCACCGTCTACTGGCTGATGTGCTTCTACCTGTACTCGGCCGCCGACGCCGAACGCGGCAGGCGACGGGCGCGGTGGGAGATCATCCCGCTGGTGTTGTCGGTCGCGATGATCACCGTGGCCACGTTCGTCACGCCGGCAGCGCAGCGCGGCGCCGAGTACGACACCGGCGACATGCACGTGCCGGGCATCGCGCTGTTCTACTTCTTCGGCGGCCTCTACCTCGCCTACGCGCTCGCGGTCGCGTTGCGCTGGACCGTGCGCTATGCGCGCGTTTCGCACCGGCCACTGGTCACCGGGTTGTGGATCGCGGCGGCGGGCATGGCGGGCATGGTGCTCGGCTCCGGGGTGCGCTCGGTCTTCGTGGTCATCAGGGCGTTCGGGCCGTTGAAGACGTCGCCGATCATGCTCGCCGCGGATCTGCTGACCGCGGCGGCGATCCCGACCTTCGTCATCGGCGTGATCTACCCGACGCTGTCCACCCGGATCGCCGCGCTGGGCGTGTGGTGGCAGCACCGGCGGGTGGTCCGCCAGCTGAGTCCGTTGTGGACGATGCTGCACGAGGCGTACCCGGAGGACGAGCTGAGCCGGGTGCCGTCCGGTCGCTGGCGGGACCTGCTGCGGCTGCGCGGCGTGCACCGGCGCTACTACCGGCGGGTCATCGAATGCCGCGACGGCCTGGTCCGGGTCAGCCCGTACCTGGCCAGCGCGGGCGACCTGGACAAGCCGGTGTACCTGGCCAGCGCGCTGCGCGAAGCTCTGCACGCCCGCGCCGCCGGTGCACCGGTCGCCGGTCAGGCCATGCCGATCGCGGTGCCGGACGGCGATGGCCTGGACGCGGACGTCCGCCAACTCGTCGCCCTGTCCAAGGCGCTGCGGGCACCTGTCGCCGTCACCCAGTAGTGTTGCTGGTGACACGTAGCGAACGGATGGACACGTAGTGGAACTACTGCTTTCCGCAGGCCAGGTGCTGACCGGCCCGGCGGGCGCACGCTTCGCCGACGGCGCGGTGCTGGTGCGCGACGACGAGATCGTCGCGGTCGGCCCGGCCGCCGAGATCAGAGCCAAGGCCGCTCCGGATACCCGTGAGCAGGCTTTTCCCGGCGGCACCGTGCTGCCCGGCCTGATCGACTGCCACGTGCACCTGGCGTTCGACGCGAGCCCGAAGCCGGTCGAGGCGTTGCAGGAAAGCGACGAGTTCAGCCTGCTGCTCGGCATGACCGGTCGCGCCCAGCAACTCCTGGACTGCGGCGTGACCACCACCCGCGACCTCGGCGACCGCGACGGGCTCGCGGTGCACCTGCGCGACGCGATCGCATCCGGCGCGCTGGCCGGTCCGCGCATCCTGTCCGCGACCGCACCGCTCACCGTGCGCGGTGGGCACTGCTGGTTCATGGGCGGCGAGGTCGACGACGAGGAAGAGATCCGCACCATGGTCCGGCGCAACGCGCGCAACGGCGCGGACCTGATCAAGGTGATGGCCACCGGCGGCGGCATGACCAAGGGCGGGCCGCTGATCTGGGAGGCGCAGTTCTCCGCCGCCGAGCTGAAGATCGTGGTGGACGAGGCGGCCGAGGCCGGGCTTCGGGTGGCGGTGCACGCGCACGGCGTCGAGGGCATCGCGAACGCGGTGGCGGCCGGCGTGCACACCATCGAGCACTGCTCGTGGGCCACGAAGGACGGGTTCGACCTGCGGCCGGAACTGGCCGACGAGATCGTCGAGAAGGGCATTTTCGTCTGCATCGGCGCAAGCCCGAACTGGCGGATGCTGCCCAAGGCGTTCGGCGAGGAACGCGCGGCGAAGCTGTTCGGCCAGGCGCGCTGGATGGCCGAACACGGCATCCGGCTGATCGCGGGCACCGACGCGGGCGTGCCACGCGCAACGTTCGACAGGTTCCCGTCGAGCCTGGAGTTCTACGGGCACATCGGGCTCTCGCCCGCGCGGGTCATCGAGACCGCGACAACGGAGGCCGCGGACGCGCTGGGCATCGCTTCGCTGACCGGGCACCTCACTCCCGGCCGCAAGGCCGACATTCTTGTCGTCGACGGCGATCCGCTCGACGACATCGCAGCGCTGCACAACACGGAATTCGTTGTGGCAGCGGGAAAACCCCACGTACCGAATCGGACTGTGCTGACAAAACCATGACTCTCATCGTAACCGGCGGCAGCCGGGGCATTGGCGCGTCGATCGCCCGGCTGGCCGCGGCGGACGGCTGGGACGTCTGCGTCAGCTACCTGAGCAACGAGACAGCGGCGGAAGAAGTCGTGCAGGACTGCCGCAAGCACGGCACCCGAGCGGTCGCCGTGCGCGCGGACGTGTCCGTGCCCAACGACGTGGTCGCCCTGTTCGACCAGGCCGAGGACGAACTGGGTCCGTTGCGCGGCCTGGTGAACAACGCGGGCATCGTCGGGGAAAAGTCGCTGCTGCGCGATTACCAGAGCGGCCGCACCGAACGGATCTTCGCCACCAACGTGATCGGCGCGTTCAGCTGCGCGCGGGAAGCCGTGCGCCGCTTCGGCAGTCTGGGTGGCGTCATCGTCAACGTGTCCTCGCGCGCCGCCGAACTCGGCTCGGCGGGCGAATACGTCGACTACGCCGCCAGCAAAGCCGCCATCGACACCATGACCGTCGGCCTGGCCCGCGAGGTCGCGCGCGATGGCATCCGGGTCAACGCGGTGCGCCCCGGCCTGATCCACACCGACATGCACGCGAGCGGCGGTCAACCGGACCGCATCGCACGCCTGGCCGACTCGGTGCCGATGGGCCGGGGCGGCGACCCGGACGAGATCGCCGAAGCGGTGGTGTGGCTGCTCTCCGACAAGGCGTCCTACACCACCGGCGCGCTGCTCGACGTCAGCGGCGGTCGATGAACTCCAGGTTCCGCACGCTTGGCACGGCGAGCGCGGAAAGCGTGACCAGCACGATCAGCGCGGCGCCGATGGCCAGCGTTGCGCGGTCGCCGATGGCTTGCGCGACCGGCCCAGCAGCCACCTGGCCGAGCGGGACCGCGACGAACGAGCCCAGCGCGTCATAGGAGTAGACACGGGCGAGCTTGTCCTCGGGAATGTTGCGCTGCAACGCGACCGCCCAGGCAACGCCGAACTGCGCGATCAGGAATCCGCAGAGCAGGAACGTGATCAACAGCGCGGCCACGGTGGGCACGTAGCCGAGCGCGAGCATCGGCAACGCCTCGACCGCGCACGCGGCGACCCCGACGAACAGCGCGCGGCGTGCCTGCCAGTGCGCGGCAAGCAGACCGCCGAGCAGCGAACCGAGCGTCTGCGCAGCCAGCACCAGCCCCCAGGCGGTGCGGCCGATGGTGTGCTCGGCGATGTTCGGTCCGAGCACCAGGACACCGCCGTTGAATACCGCGTTGAGCACCATGAACTGGAGCACGATTGCCCAGACCCAGGTGTTGCCGACGAAGGTCCGCCAGCCGACGTGCAGCTCGTGCAACATCGAGGTCCGCTGCCGGGCGTTCGGGTCCGGGATGCGCAGCCGGGAGAACAGCGCCGCGACGGTCATGAAGCTCGCCGCATCGGTTGCCAGGGCCCAGCCCGGCCCGAGGGTGCCGACCAGGACACCGCCGACCGACGACCCGACGATGCCGGACGCCGCAACGCCCATGCGCGCCAACGCGTTCGCCTGCCGAACGAGATTCCCCGGCACGGTCTGGTTGGTCAGCGCCGCCGCCGCTGGCAGTGACGCCGCCGAGGCCGCACCGTTCAACACACCCAGCCCCGCCAGCAACGCGACCGAATCGAAGTGCCCGAACACGCTCGCCGCGACGACCGCCTGGCTCACCGCCGCGAGCGTTGCCGATCCCTGCAACACCACCGCGCGCGGAAACCGGTCCGCGAGCACACCGCCGACCAACAGCAGCAGCACGTTGGCGACCGACCGCGCGCCCACCACGAGACCGAGATCGGTGACTGATCCCGTTCGGTCCAGGACCGCGAACGACAATGCGATCGGCGCCATGCCGTTGCCGAGGTAGTCGATCGTGCGCGCGCTGGCCAGCAACCGGAAACTCTTGTGCCGCAACGGCGACAGCGCATCCCCCCGCACAGAGGCAGATTATAGGCGGACTGACACGATGGCCGCGATCGATTTGTCCACGTCGGTTTCGGTGGTGGACCAGTTGCTGAGGCTTAGGCGCATGGCGTCGCGACCGCGCCAGTGCGTCGGTCCGGCCCAGCAGGTGCCGTCGCGCTGGACGCGGTCGATGATCTCACCGATCGAACCGTCGTCGACGGTGACCACGACCTGGTTGAGCACGACGTCGTTGAGGATCACGAAACCGGCCGCGCGCAGACCGTCCGCGAAGCGGGTCGCCATCCGGCACGAGTGTTCGACGAGATCGGCGAGACCGGTGCGGCCGAGGGCGGCGAGCACGGCCCAGACTTCGATGCTGCGCGCGCGTTGGGACATCGCGGGCGTGTAGTCGCCGGGTTCGCGGTGGTCGCTGGGCACCAGGTAGGCGGCGGTCATCGCCATGGACGCGCGCAGCGCCGCCTCGTCGCGGACCAGCGCGATGCCGCTGTCGTAGGTGGTGTTGAGCCATTTGTGCGCGTCGGTCGCCCACGAGTCGGCGCGTTCGACGCCGCGAACCTGTGCCGCGCGGTCCGGCGCGGCAGCGGCCCACAGGCCGAAGGCGCCGTCGACGTGCACCCAGGCGCCGTGATCGTGCGCCCAGTCGATCAGCGGGTCGAACGGGTCGCTGGCGCCGCTGTTCACGTTGCCCGCCTGGAGCGCCACGATGGTCGGACCGTCCACTGTGGGCAGATCGCGCGGGATGATCCGGCCCTGCTCGTCGACGGGCAGGCGCAGCACCCGGTCGCGGCCGAGCCCGATCAGGCCGAGTCCCTTGAGCACGGTCGGATGCACTTCCTCGCCGACGACCACGCGCACCGGCGGGGCGCCGATCAGGCCGTCGGCCAGCGCGTTCCAGCCTGCCCGGATCAGCACCTGGTCGCGGGCGACCGCGAGACAGGTGCTGTTGGCGGTGCTCGCGCCGGATACGAATCCGCCGCCGGTCCCGGTTGGCAGGCCGAGCGCCTCGGTGACCCAGCGGATCGCGAGTTCGTCGAGCAGCGCGGCGGTCGGGCTGAGCGCGCGGTAGCCGGCGTTCTGATCCCACGCGCTGCCGAGCACCGATGCCGCCGAGGCGACCGGCAACGCGCCGCCGACCACGAAACCGAAGTAGCGCGGCCCCGCCGACGCCACGGTCGCCGGTGAGCCGAGCTCGTCGAGTTGGCGCAGCACCTCGTCGGCGCCGAGTCCCTGTTCCGGGAGTTCGCTGGTCAGCTCGGTGAGCCTGGCCAGTGCGGTCTCGTCAGGGGCGACGCGCCGGTCGGGCAGTCCGGCGAGGTAGCGGCGGGCCGCTTCGGCTGCGGTCGCCACGATCCGGTCGCGATTCGCCAGGTCGGCCTCGATATGGGTAGCGCTCATGGGAACCAACCTGCCAGGATTGGCACCATTATGACAGTGCCAATCGCCGGTGCCGTGGCTGGTTCCGCGTTGACCGCGGCCCAACTCGCCGACCTGCTCGGCCGCTGGTCCGCGTTGGACGGACCGCTGTACAAGCTGCTGGCTTCGCGGATCGCCGACCTCGCGGACAGCGGCGAACTGCCGCCCGGGGTGCGGCTGCCGCCGGAGCGCCAGTTGGCGGCGGCCATCTCGGTCAGCCGCAACACCACCACCGCCGCCTACCAACTGCTGCGCGACGAGGGCCTTGCGCAGACGCGGCAGGGCGCGGGCACGGTGATCACCCCGCACCGCACCACGCCCGCCGCCATGCACCGGGCGAACGGGTTCTTCGCGAGCATGCTGGATTCGGTCGAGGTCACCGTCGATCTGGGTGTGACGACGCCGAGTTGCCCACCGCAGGTGGTGGCCGCGCTGGACGATCCGCGTTCGGTGCTGGACGCGGCGACCCGGCGCGCGCTGCACGAGGGTTCCGGTTATCACCTGTACGGCCTGGACATCGCGCGGGCGGCCATCGCCGAGCGGTTGACCGTGGATCACCGGTTGCCGACCACGCCCGAGCAGATCTTCCTGACCACCGGCGCGCAGCAGGCGATCGACCTGCTGTTGCGCACGCACGTGGCGAGCGGCCAGGCGGTGCTCGTGGAGGATCCGACGTTCGCCGGCGCGTTGGACGCGGTGCAGCGCGCGGGCGGCAGGCTGGTCGGGTTGGCCGCCGACGACGGCCTGGATCCGGCGGAACTGGCCGCCGCGTGCCGTGCGCACCGGGCGGCAGTGGTCTATCTCGTGCTGACCAACCACAATCCGACCGGGCGGGTGGTGGAGTCGGCCGAACGGCGCCGGATCGTGGAGTTCGCGGCGTCCGCGCCGGAGACGTTGTTCGTGGACGACCTGACATTGGCCGAACTGCACGTCACCGGCGAGCCGAACCCGCCACCGTTGGCCGCCATCGATCTCCGACTGTCCAATGTGGTCACTGTCGGCTCGGTCGACAAGACGTACTGGGGTGGCATGCGGGTCGGCTGGATACGGGCGCGGCCGGACGTGATCCGCAAGCTCGCCGCCGCGAAAGCGGCCGCCGATCTCGGCGGACCCGGCCTGCCGCAGGCGATTGCCGCCGCGTTGCTGACCACCCGGCACGCGGAAATCGTGGCGTGGCGCAGCGCGCGGTTGCGGGAAAGCCTTGCCGTGCTGGAATCCAGTCTGCGCGCGGAACTTCCGGACTGGACGTGGCCGGAGCCGCGCGGCGGGCTGAGCCTGTGGGTGCGGCTCCCCGGCGACTGCGACGGCGGCGTGTTCGGTCAGGCGGCGCTGCGTGAAGGCGTTGTCGTGGTGCCCGGACGGCTGCTGAGCGCGACGCACCGGCGGCGAGACCGGATCCGCATCGCGTTCAGCGAGCCGCCCGAACGGTTGCGGCTGGCGATTCCGTTGCTCAGGAAGGCATGGTGCTCGGTGTCCCCGCCGGCACGTAGATGACTGCGTCGAAGGCGTCCGCGACCGGGGCGGCCAGCTGGTTGCTGGCATGCCGGATGCGTTGCCACGGCGCGCCCCGGCCGCGTGCCGGGCGCAGGTCGAGCAGCGCGGGTCCGCTGCCGACGCGCTGGAACGCGGCCTCGATCGAGTCGGGCTCGGCTTCGGGCAACGCTTCGATGCCAACCGTGAAGCCCAGCGGTTCGTCGGCGTTGACGTGCGGCACCGTGGTTTCGCCAGTGCCGCACGTCAACGCGATGGCCCGGTAGTCGTCGCCGAGTTCGCGCGCCAGGTGGTGGCCGGTAGGCAGGAACGGCGTGGCCGGGCCCATGGTGAACGGCGCGCGCTGCAAGTGTCCATTGTGGATGGCGAGCACGATGCGCGCGTCCGGACCGTGCCGGTCGAGCAGCCACCGCACGGTGCGCGCCATGTAGTAGTCGCGCGAGGAGTTCTCGCCGTAGAGCTGCTCGCCGCCCCAGCTCGGCATTTCGTTGAGGTACTGGTCCAGCCGCAATGCGCCTTCCGCGTGGTGCAGCGCGAGTGCGTCATCCTGCGTTTGCAGGTAGCAGAACAGCCGGGTGACGGTAGCGGTCGCGTGATCGCGTTGCTCCTGGCTGAGCGCGGCATGCCTGGCCGGGGCGGTCGCGCTGCTGGTGGACGCGTACGGCTTGGCGGCCGTGATCGCGGCATCCACCAGCTTGCGCACCCTGGGCAGCGATTCGGCGATGGCGTCGAGCGACGGGATCGGCGAACCACCGGAACTGGGCACATCGGCGCCGTAGAACGGGATCTGCCGCTCGCGCAGCCAGGTGAGCGTGTCGTGCACTTCCGGACTGTTGCCGAGCCCGAAGGTGATGCCGTCGCGGGCGATGTCCGCGACCTCGCCGTCGCCACCGTCCAGCCAGCGCTGCACGGTCCAGCCTTCGGCGAAACCGGACTCGGCACAGTAGACGGTGAACCCGCAGCGTTCGGACAGGAACCGCAGAATGCGGTGGCGGAGCAGGGAGAACTCGCGGATGAGGTGGTTGTTCTCGCCGATCGCGACCACTCGTGCGTCGCCGACGATCTGCCGCAGCGGTTCGAGGTCGGCCAGGTCGGCGTACGGGTCCAGGGTGGCGAGCTCGGTCTGCTGGTCGCGGACGAACTCGTCGAGACGGGTTGCTGACATGGGGACCTCCGAGCGAACTAATGCAACTTCAGTAGCAATAGCGTTACTATGACACAGACGTCGACGCTATTGCAACAGGAGTTGCATTTGAACGGAATGACAAGGCCAGGAGGGCGCACCGCGCGCACCCGTACCGCCGTCCTCGCCGCCACCCTCGCCGAACTGGCCGAACACGGCTACGCCGAACTCACCGTCGAACAGATCGCGCAGCGCTCCGGCGTGCACAAGACCACCGTCTACCGGCGCTGGGGCGGCGTGGACGGACTGCTGGTCGACGCGCTCGGCGACGCGAGCGCGGGCGAGTGGACCGCGCCGGACACCGGCACCCTGCTCGGCGACCTGACCGCGATCAACGCGGAACTGCTCGCCGGGTTCACCGATCCGGTCGCCGGCGCGGTGCCGACCGCGGTGATCTCCGCCGCGTTCCAGTCCGACGCGGCGTCCGACGCGTTGCGCGCCTTCTACCTGGACCGCTACGAGCGGTGCGCGGTGGCTGTGACCAGAGCGATCGAACGCGGTGACGTGCCGGCGGGCACGGACGGGACCGAAGTGGTCCGGGCCAGCGTCGCTCCCCTGTTCCACCGGCTGTTCATCAGCAGGGAGCCGGTCGGCGACGCGGACGTGACCCGCGCGGCAGCGGCGGCGGTGGCCGCGGCGAAGGCCGGGGTCTACTGAACGTGCGGCATGCGGATCGGGTGCGCGTGCCCCTCGGCGCGGACCCTGTCGATGTGTTCCTCGGTGATCTCGGTGGTCAGCCGGTTGAACTCGATCACGAACTCCAACTGCTCGTCGGTGTAGCGCGCGAGCACCTCGTTCATCCGGTTCCACATCGGCGCGAAGTAGCTGCCCAGCGCCTCGATGCGCTGCACGTCCGGCCGCACGATGATCCTGCGGCGGTCGTCCGGATCGTTGGACCTGGCCAGGTAGCCCACGCGCTCCAGCCGGTCCAGCATCTTGGTCGCCGCACTGGTGGTCATGCCGAGCCGCTCGGCCAGCCAACTGGGCGTCGCCGAGCCTGCCGACACCAACAGGTTCAGGCAGTGCAGGTCATTGGCGGGCATACCGAGCTGATCGGCGATGGCCGCCGTGAGTCTCATCGCCGTGGCCGTGGCGCGCGGGTGGTCGGTCATGATCTCCCGCAGCAGTTCCGCGCGTCGTGGTGAAGCGGCCGTCATCCGGGTGATGGTAGCTGCGGAGTACCTGACAGAAGATGTCAGGTAAGGGCGCGATGATCGGTTCATGACAGGATTCGCCTCACTCGCCATGGTCAATCTCGACTGCGCCGACCCCACCGCGCTGACCGGCTTCTACAGCAAGGTCCTCGGCTGGGACATCACCTACCAGGACGAGAACTACGGGATGGTCAGCGGCGACGGGACGTCCATCGGCTTCGGCAAGGTCGACAACTTCCAGCCGCCACGCTGGCCGGACGAAGACAGCCCCAAGCGCTACCACCTCGACCTCTACGTCGACGACCTGGACAAGGCCGAGGCGCGCTGCGTGGAGCTCGGGGCGGCCAAACCCGAGTTCCAACCGCAGCCCGACCGCTGGCGCGTGCTGACCGACCCGTCCGGTCAGCCGTTCTGCGTCTGCATCAAATCGTCATAGCCGCGGGTCGACCGGTTCGGATTCCAGTGCGAGCACGGCGAACACGCACTCGTGCACCCGCCACAGTGGTTCGCCGCGCGCGGCCCGGTCCAGCGCTTCCAGGCCCAACGCGTACTCGCGACTGGCCAGGGAGCGCTTGAGGCCGAGGCCGCGCTCGCGCAACCGGTTCAGGTTGGCCGGTTCGGTGTAGTCGGGGCCGTAGATGATGCGCAGGTACTCGCGCCCGCGCACCTTCAGTCCCGGCTGCACCAGCCCCCGCTTGCCCCTGGTCAGGTTGGTCAGCGGCTTGACCACCATGCCCTCGCCGCCCGCCTCGGTCAGCTCGGTCCACCAGCGCACGCCTGCCTGCGTCGACTCCGGATCGGTGGTGTCGACCAGGCAGCGCCGGGTCGGCGTGAACGTGTCCGGGTCGGCATCGACGAGGCGGTCCGCGACGGCAAGGTGCCAGTCGTGCGGCCGGTCGTCGAACGTGGCCGTACCGGCCGCGAGCAGTTGGAACGGCGCGATCCGCACGCCGTCCAGACCGTCCGTCGGCCAGCAGTAACGCCGATAGGCCGCCGTGAACGCCGCCGCGTTCGCCTCCCGCGCTGTGGTGCGGGCCAACAGATCGGTCACGTCGAGACCGGTGCCCGCTGCCTGCCGCAGCATCGAAACAGCAGCGGGCAGCGCGGCATTGGCAGCGGCGCCGACCGAGGCGTACTGGCCGCGCAGCAGATCTTCGGCCTTCACGCTCCACGGCAACAGTTCCGCGTCGAACAGCAGCCAGTCCGCGTCCAGTTCGTCGAACAGACCGGCCTTGCCGATCGCCGCGCGCAGCCGGTCCAGCAGCTCGCTGGTCAGCTTCGGGCCGAAGAACGGGCGACCGGTCCTGGTCCAGATGGCGCCGATGGCGTCGCCGGGCGCGCCGAACCGGGCGCGCGCGGCGGCCTCGTCGCGGCAGATCAGCGCGACCGCGCGCGAGCCCATGTGCTTCTCCTCGCACAGCACCGTGCCGACCCCGTCCGACCGGTACTGATCGAACGCCTGATCCGGGTGTTCCAGCAGGTCACCGTGCTTGGAAGTGGCGACCGGGCTCATCGTCGGCGGCAGGTAGAGCAGCCAGCGCGGGTCGATCGCGAACCGGCTCATCACCTCCAGCGCGGCAGCCGCGTTGTCGGCGCGGATGGTCAACCGGCCGTGGTTGCGGGTCTGGATGACCCGCTGACCGGTGACGTCCGCGATGTCCAGCACGTCCGGATCGCGCCTGTTCGGCTCGCCGAGTCCCGCGGCCGGGTTGACCGGAAACGGCTTGGTCGGCTCGTAGTGCACCGCGGTCGCGGGCACCGAGACGAGCGCGCGTTCCGGGTAGCGCAGCGCGGTGAGCCTGCCGCCGAACACGCAGCCGGTGTCCAGGCACAGCGTGTTGTTCACCCACTCCGGCTCCGGTACCGGCGTATGTCCATAGAGGACCATCGCCGTGCCCCGGTAGTCGTTCGCCCACGGATAGCGCACCGGCAGGCCGAACTCGTCGGTCTCCCCCGTGGTTTCGCCGTACAGCGCGAACTGGCGCACCCGGCTGGACGCGCGACCGTGGTACGCCTCCAGCAGACCGGCGTGGC